>NC_005125.1:665574-1331148 GCF_000011385.1 Gloeobacter violaceus PCC 7421 | reverse complement strand
CGTCCTGTCCGCCACCGCCAGGGTCTGTGTCCGATTGCGATTAAGATAAAGATCTTTGATCTGCGCAACGTGATGATGGGAAGTGGGGCACTGGAAGCGGAGCTTGTGCGACCGGCAGCAGGGCGGACGGGCCTGCCGACGGTCGGTATTGTCGGGGGCGGCCAGCTTGGCCGGATGATGGCCCTGGCGGGCCATGCCCTGGGATTGCGGCTGGTGGTGCTCGACCCCGATCCGGCCAGCCCCGCCTCCCAGGTGGTGCCCGTCTCACTGGAGGGGGCGTTCGACGACATCGAGAGCCTGCGCTCCCTGGCCAGGATCACCGACATCGTCACGTTCGAAAACGAGTGGGTGGAGCCGCTGCTGGTCGCCCAGCTGGAGGCGGATGGCTGCCGGGTCTGGCCCGCCAGCCGGACCCTCGCGCGCATCCAGGACAAGTTGCACCAGCGCACCCATCTGGCTGCGGCCGGATTGCCGGTGCCGCGCTTCGCCGCCGCCCCGAGTCTGGAGGCGGTGCGGGCGTGGGGAGGAAGCCGGCCGCTGGTGCTCAAGACCCGCCTTCAGGGCTACGACGGTCACGGCGTGCGCATCGTCGAGAACCCCGCGCACCTGGAGGACGCCTGGGAGGCCCTCGCAGGTCAACCGCTTATGGTCGAAGCGTTCGTGACTTTTGAACGGGAACTGGCGGTGATGGTGGCCCGCTCCTCAACCGGCGAGGTGCGCTCCTATCCGGTGGTCGAGACGCGCCAGCGTCGGCACGTCTGCCACACTGTGATCGCCCCGGCTCCAGTGGACGAAGTGATCCGCGAGCGCGCCGGAGCGGTTGCCCGCGCCGCCGTCGAGGCGGTCGAGGGAGTGGGCATCTTCGGTGTCGAGCTGTTTGTGGACGCCCGCGGGGAGGTGAGCATCAATGAACTGGCCCCCCGCCCCCACAACTCCGGCCATTACACCCTCGACGCCTGCACCACCAGCCAGTTCGAGCAGCACCTGCGCGCCGTGCTCGGTTGGCCGCTGGCGGACCCATCCATGCACAGTCCGGCGGCGGTGATGGTGAACATTCTGGCCGAAGGCGACGCGCCTGAGGCCGAACCCGATCTGGCGGCGGCCCTCGCCTTCGCTGGGGTCAAAGTGCATTGGTACGGCAAGCGCGGCGCCCGGCCCGGCCGCAAGCTCGGCCACATCACCGCCGTCGCCCGCGACCCGGCGGTGGCCTACGAGCGTGCCCTCGCCGCCCGCGAGGCGCTGGGGATATGAGGTGCCGTGCGTTAGGCGTTGGGACTAGGGGCAATCAATGACCCATCCTGCGCTGGTGGGGATCATCATGGGCAGCGATTCGGATCTGCCCACGATGAAGGCGGCGGCCGAGGTCTGCACCGAATTCGAGGTGCCCTGTTCGGTGGCGATCGTCTCGGCCCACCGCACGCCGGAGCGCATGTTTGAATTTGCGGCGACCGCCCACTCCCGGGGCTTGAAGGTGATCGTGGCCGGGGCGGGCGGGGCGGCCCACCTGCCGGGGATGGTGGCGGCCCTCACACCCCTGCCGGTGATTGGAGTGCCGGTACCGGTCACCGCCCTGGGGGGCGTCGATGCGCTCTATTCGATTGTCCAGATGCCCGCAGGCATTCCGGTGGCCACCGTGGCGATCGGCAACGCCCGCAACGCCGGTCTGCTCGCTGTGCAGATCCTGGCGACGGCGGACCCGGTGTTGCAGCAAAAAATCGTCGCTTATCGCGAGCGGCTGCGCACGGCGGTCGAGAAAAAACAGGCCCGCCTCGAAGAGCTGGGTTGGCGGAACTACGAGCCTTAAAATCGGCCCGGAGAACCGTGACGTCTTGGTTTGGGGCGTGTAGATCTAAAAAAGTTTCGGATGGTAGCCGTGAGCGACGAAGACTGGATGGAGCGCTGCCTCGCCCTCGCCGAGCAAGCCTGGGGCCGTACGACGCCCAATCCGCTGGTGGGGGCGGTGGTGGTCAACGATGGGCTGGCCGTGGGTGAAGGCTTTCACCCGAAGGCGGGTGCACCCCACGCGGAGGCCTTTGCCCTGCGGGCCGCCGGGGATTTGGCCCGAGGTGCCACGCTCTACGTCAATCTGGAACCCTGCAACCACCACGGCCGCACCCCGCCCTGCACCGAAGCAATTGTCGCAGCGGGCCTGCAGCGCGTGGTGATCGGTATGGTCGATCCGAATCCAATCGTTTCCGGCCGCGGCCTCGAGCGACTGCGCACCGCCGGAATCGAAGTGAGCGTCGGGGTACTCTCCGATCGCTGCGAGCGGCTCAACGAGGCTTTTTCGCACTTCATGCGCACCGGGCGGCCCTTCGGGGTGCTCAAGTACGCCATGACCCTGGACGGCAAGACCGCCACGCGCACCGGCCACAGCTTCTGGATCAGCGGCCAGGCGGCCCGCGCCCGTACCCACCGTCTGCGCGCCTTCGCCGACGCGGTGATCGTGGGGGGCAACACCGTGCGTTTGGATGATCCGCAACTCACCGTCCGCCTGGCTGAGGGCCGCAACCCGTTGCGCGTCGTTCTCTCTCGCACCCTGGCCTTGCCGGCCGAGGCGCGGCTGTGGCTGGATCAAACACCCTCCCCCACCCTGGTCTTCACCGGAGCGCAGGGCGACCCCCAGATGCGTTCCCACCTGGAGCGGCTGGGTGTGGAAGTGCAAGTGTTGGACGAACTCACCCCCGCCGCCGTGCTCGAAAAACTCGCTTCTTACCCCTGCGTGTCGGTGCTCTGGGAGTGCGGCGGCACCCTCGCCTGGTCGGCTCTGACGGACGGGTCGGTGCAGAAGGTGATTTGCTTCGTCGCTCCCTGCCTGGTGGGCGGAGCGCAGGCCTACACGCCTGTCGCCGGTGAGGGCTTCGCCAAGATGCACGCAGCGATGCGTCTGGAGCGGGTACACGCCGAGCCCGTCGGCGAAGATTGGATGTGGAGCGGTTATCTGCAATTCAACCCAAGAAATTAAATTTGGAATAAGTCATGGCAATCGCTTCTCCAAGTTCAGGGGTCGGCCGGCTCTCTGCACCTCAGCCCTGGGTCAATCGGCCTTCAGGCGGCCGCGGGCCGTTTCCCTTCGCCCGGCGATCGGGATGTGCTCGGTGGCTCCTGCGAGGCCGAAACGCGGCATGTTGCCGTACATCGCCTCGTAGCGGCCCGGCTCGACCAGGTAAGTCTCGTGCCAGATCCCGACACTGCCGTCGGTACCTACCGAGCGCTGGAAGCGCTGCCACGCTTGCAGGTGCGGCTCGTCGGGGCTTCTGGCAAATTTTTCGAGCTCCTCGAATGATCGCCAATAACTCACCAGTGCCACACCGCGCCAGTAGAGAAACGTCTCACCCCCCAAAAAGCCCTTCTCCGGGTTGCGGTAGAGCCTGCGCAGCATCGGCCCCATCGCCCGCAGCGTCGGTACCCATTTGCCCAAGGCCCAAAATTGATTGATCCGCATGCCGATCAGAAAAACGACAAAAGACCCTTCTACCCGGGCGGTATAACGCCCGGCCATCACCTGAGTCATCGCCAAAACTCCTGCCTACAACAGCAACCCGGCGTTTCACACCGGCCGCTGCAATTTGTTGCATATCCATAGTTTGATGCAACAAATTGCATATGTCAAGGCATGCTCCAACAAAAAAGCCCCGGCGGCCGGAGCTTTTGGTGTCAAACAGTTTGGTTCGGCCGCTTCAGGCGCCGACGCCGGTGTTGGCGCCCTGGACGCCGGTGAAGAGCTTGACGCTCAGGACTTTGCCCCCGGCTTTCTGGATCCGCTGCTGCTCGGTGAACCAGTTTTCGTAGGGCACCAACTTGGTGAAGAAGGTGTTCTGCAGTTCGCGGCCGGTGCGCACCCGCTTGAGGCTGGGGATGCAGGCCGTCACTTTGAAATAGCGACTCATGGTGGTTCTCCTTGAGATAACCGGTTGGGGCGAAGGGGGCGGGTGCCGCCCCCCGCTTCAGCCGGTAAACCTAGCTCAAACCGGAGGAGAGGTAGTCGAAGTAGATGCTCGCTTCTTTGGCGGCATCGGGGCCGACCAGGCCGCCCACCACTTCCTTCATCGCCTGGATGCCGCCCACGGTCGCGGCAATCGGCACGCCCAGGGAGTTGTAGGTCTCCTTGAGGCCGTTGAGCACCCGCTCGTCGAGGATCGACGGGTCGCCGGCCAGCATCGCGTAGGTCGCGTAGCGCAGGAAGTAATCCATGTCGCGGATGCAGGCGGCGTAGCGGCGGGTGGTGTACATGTTGCCGCCGGGGCGGGTGAGGTCGGAGTAGATGAGCGCCTTGGCGGCCGCTTCTTTGATGATCGTCGTCGCGTTGGAGCTGATCACGGCGGCGGCGCGCACGCGCACCGCACCGGTGGTGAAGTAGGCCTTGAGCTTGTCGAGGGCGGCGCCGTCGAGGTACTTGCCCTGGACGTCGTAGTTGTTGATGACGGCGGTGATAGCGTCTTGCATGGTTGTCGTACTCCTGATGGGTGCTCGCTGAGGATCCGGTTACTGCATTGCGCCGACGAGATAGTCGAAGTAGAAGCCCGCTTCGGCGGCATCATCGCCCGACAGCAGGCTGGTCGCGACGTTCTTCATCGCGCGCACACCCTCAGCCACGGCCGGGATGGGGGTCTGCAGGGAGTTGTACATCTCCTTGACGCCGATGATGCCGATTTCTTCGATCGGGGTGACATCGCCGGCGACGATCCCATAGGTCACCAGTCGCAGGTAGTAGTCAAGGTCGCGCAGGCACAGGGCGGTCATCTTTTCGCCGTAGGCGTTGCCGCCGGGGCTGACGACGTCGGGACGCTTCTGGAACAGCTGGTCGCCAGCCTGCTTGACGATGCGCTCGCGCGCCTCGGTCAGCGTTTGAGCGATACGCAGGCGCCGTTCACCAGAAGCGACAAAGGACTTGATGCGATCCAGTTCGCCGGGGCTGAGGTAGCGGGCCTCGGCGTCAGCGTTGACAATCGCTTTGGTAAGAACGCTCATTAAGGTCTTCCTCCCTTAGTGGTCAGTTGCGACTGGGTTCTCCTTCGTTGTCCCTTCCACTCATCCCCAGTTGATGGGCAGACGGATGCATCTCCGAGTCGTAAACCCGGAAAACTTGAGTCAATCCCCAGAATGACATACGTTCGAGCAGTTGGAGCTGAAATTGTGACAGATGACAGGGTGCAGCATGGTAGACACGGTTTTCTCCTTGCTCATCGGGTCACGTACTGGTAGCCCGTGTAGGTCGGCGATAGGCTCGACCAGGACTGGCTGATCAACTCCTCGTCGTTGACGCGCACGCTGGCACGGTAATTGCCCGCGGGCAGCGTCGGGTAGCGCCGGTAGGGGACGATATCTTCGTTGAAGATCGTCAGATACTCGGGCGACTCGACGATGGCATCCACCGCCGCTGCCAATCCCTTGGTGCCGAGAATCTGCACGTAGGTGCTGATTTCTTGCTGGGAGATTGGGGCACGGCCCAGGAAGTGTTTGGTGAGCAGTTCGACGACTTTGGGGCTCGAATAGGGCTCGAAGAACCGTTTGCGATAGTTCTCCGAACGACCCAATCGGCGGACGAATTCGCGCACCGAAATTTCGTTGTTCTTGAGCTTGGACTCCGCTTCGCTCAGGCGCAAATAGCTGGGCGGGATACCGGCGAAGACATCGAGCACCTGGCGATAGATGGCGTTGATGGCCACGTCCTTTTCGCTGCGGGTCGCGTCGGGGGCAATCCGGTAGATGTGCTCCAGTTGGCGGCGCAGGGTGCCCACACCCACCTCCACCGACTGGCCGTCGGCACCCTTGAAGGAGCGGCCGAGTTCGAGGAACATCGGCCTGCTCATGTCGAGGGCGGTCTTGGTGGCCTGCTGCTCCTTGAGGGCCGCCTGGACCAGCGGCATCGAGGCGATGTCCATCTTGGAGCGAATCGGCTTGAAGCTCGGCACCACCAGGCTGTCGTCCTGGCGGGTAAACCGGTTGTACAGTTCCACCGAGTTGGGGTAGTTGGCGGCGGGCAGGGTGGGAAACTGCCACGAGGGCACCGTGTCCTCGCCGTAGAGCCGGCCGTACTCCTCGCCGTCGACCAGGGCGCCTATTAGCGCCTTGATGCCCTTGCGGCCAAGCAAGCCGTGGTACTTGATAAGCTCCGCCTGGTTTTTGACGGCGCGGCCCAAGAAGTGCTTGAAGGCAAACTCGACCACCTTGGTGTTGGGGTAGCGGTCGTGGAATTGCTTGCGGTAGAGAGCCGAGAAGCCCAATAGCCGCACGAACTCTTTGACGGAGGTCTCGCGGTTGCGCAGGCGGCTTTCGAGGGCACTGAACTCGCTGCGGATATAACTTGCGATGTCCTTGTCGAAGACCTGCACGTAGGCGGCGGTGACCAGGGCGTCGAACGATTCGCGGTCGGTCGCCTGCGACTGCTTGAAGACCTTGCGCTGGCGCTTGAGGGCCGGTACCCCCTGGTTGACGTACATCTCAGGGATGCTGCGCTCGTTGATGGGGGTGCCCAGTTCCTGGATCTTGTCCATCATCCGCGCTGCGTCGCCGCGGGGGGTGATCCCACCGGGGGTGGTGAGCACATCGGAAGAACCGAAGCGGCCTTTGCGCAGGCTCAGACCGGCGGGGGTCAAGTAGCGCTCGTAGGGGAGCACATCTTCACCAAAGACCTCCTGGTACTCGTTCGAGTTGAGCATCGCATCGACGACACCGTAGAAGCCTTTTTTGGAGGCGATGTCGAAGTAGCGGTTGTTCTCGACGCGGTCGTAGGTCGGACGGCCCAGAAGCCGCCGGTGGATGTACTCGATCGCCTTGCAGACGTAAAAAGGTTCCCAGTAGAGCTTGCGGAAGATCTCCGAGCGGCCCAGGGCGCGCACGAACTCTTTAACAGTGGTTTCACCGTTTTCGAGCTTGATCTCGGCCACCTTCAAGCGCTGCCCCTGGTAGAGCTGGCGGCCGAAGATCTGCTGGTAGGCAGCGGTGATCAGCGCCTGGACGCTGCCCTCAACCGTCACCACCCCGGCATTCTGCACCATGCCCTTCGAGCGGAAGCCGACGTTCTGGGTGAGCTTGAAGATCTTAGGTCCGAGCGTCGTCGCCCCTTCGCTCATGCCTGTGGGATTGCCCCGCTCGTTGGAAGTCGGGCTGCCGTTGCGAATCAAGATGCGCTTGACGTCCTTGCCGATGGGCGCAGCCCGCTCTGCGGGGTTGATGGTCGAATTTTTGAAGATGGCGCCGAACTGGATCTCCAGCGGGTCGTTGCCGGCGCCGTAGGGGTGTTGGTTCGGCAGCGGCTGGGTGTAGTCGGCGAACAAGGTGATAAACTGCGGCACCTTGCGCCGGGGAGCGGCGTAGTTGTACAGGTCGTAGGCCGCGCCCCAGTTCCAGGAAGGCTGGGCTTCGACCCCCAGATTCCGCAGGTAGGGCACCGTGTCTTCACCGAAAATGCTGGTGTACTCTTCGGAGTCGATGAGCGCGTCGATGAGCGCGTAGAGACCGCCGCTCGGCATCGACGACTGGCCGCGCACGATCGGGCTTGAAATAATCGAAAAGTACTTTTGCACCTCGGCGCGCGACTCGGGTGCGCGGCCCAAAAAGTGCTTGAAGGCCAGCTCGAGCACGCGCGAATTGATAAACGGCTGGTAGAACTCCCGCCGGTACAACTCGGATTTGCCCAGGCGGCGGACAAACTCGCGCACCGAGATTTCACCGTTTTTGACCTTCGATTCGGCTTCTGAGACCGACTGGCCGTAAGCTTTGAGGTCACGCTCGAAGACTTGGCGGTAGGCGGCGCGCACGACGCGCTCTTTTTCGTCGGAGGAAAGGTTGACCTTGGGCCGACCGTCGGCGCCGTAGATGGCCGTCATCTTGAACGTCGTCAGCGAATCGGCCGAGAGCTTGTAGATGTAGGGCAGCGTCAGGCCGGGCCGGTCCTCCGAACTGGGACGCACGATATCGGCGGGCGCGTCGGAGCGGTCGGCGTCGAGGGCGCGGATGACGACACTGATGTAAGAAGACACCAGCTTGCTGTCGGCTTCGTCTTTAAATAGGCGCGCCGCGTTCTTGCGCATCTCCAGCAGAGCGACGATCGTGGCGCTGATCGAGCAGGACTTTTCGAGGATTTCGCGCAGACCCAGGCAGTTGGCTTCGAGAATGCTCGGATCCCCCGCCAGGATGGCGTAGGTCGTATAGCGCAAGAACCAGTCGAGGTCACGGATCGATTTTTGCATCCGCTCCGGACCGTAGCGGGCGATGTTGATCGGTTCAAAGTCGGGGGGCACCGCAAAATCGGCGCTCGCCCGGCCACCGCCGCCGCGGGTCGAAAAAATCGACTTGAGCGACTCCAAAAACCCGCCCCGGTCCTCGACAATCGGCTCGTTGCCGAATTCGTCGTTGGCCAAGGGGCTCTTGGCCTTGGCCTTCTGACGCTCGGAGTAGGCCATCGGACTGCCGCCCACGAAGATGCGGTTGGCGGCGCGCGAGACAATCATCTCGGCATTCTCGGTCAGCTTTGCCACGATGGCGATGCGGCGCTGGCCGTCGCCAAAAAACTGATCGAGCTGGGACACTTCGCCGGAGTTGGGATAGCGATCTTCGGCGTTGATGCCGTTGATCGTCTCGGTCATCACCGTCCGAAACAAGCGCGGACGCGCCACAGTACTGCCACTGGTTCCCCGAATACTCATGTAGACACTCCCGTAACAGTCAACCCAAAGCGGACCGGCTACTGTCCGTCGTCGGGTCATTAGACATGCGGCCACGACCGCACGGGAGCCCTAGAGCGCAATCGTATAAAACAACTGACCCCAACCCTACCCCGCAGCGTCCCTGGCCTTTCAACATACCCCCCACCCAGCCAAGCCAACCAGAGCCCCTAGACAAGCGATATTAACAAACATTGCGTTAGGTAAATCGCGGTGTCGCTCTTCGGCATCTTCGGTTACAAAGAAACCACATCGATCGGTGGAGATCAACAGCACCTGAAGATAAGTTTTGTTGCACCGAAGGCGGCACGGTCCTGGCCCCGAGCCGATCCGAGCCTCTCGGTGCGTTAGCTGTTCGTGGGCAGCAAGTAAGCGGCGATCGTCCCGCCGATGCCAAACAGGAGGGCGGCGAGCATCAAGTTGCCGTGCCAATCCACCAGGTTCTCCTCGCGCCAGAAGCACCAGACGCCGATCAGCAGGCTTGCCGTCAGGTGCAGGCTCAAGGCGACTACAAAGCTGCCGCAAAACCACCAGTAGACCAAGGTACCCATGGCAAGAGCCTATCGCCTTGGGGAAGATTTGGGAACTGGGGCCAAGTGTGTTAAATTTCTTATCAATCTTGCGAGTACCCCAAGCATGGCGGTTGTGCCGACGGCTGTCGAGTTGTGCATCCAGGCTGCGGTCGATGACCCGGTTGGGGAAGCGCGCTGGCAATCTTGGTTCGACCAGTGGCTTCTGGAGTTGCAATCGGCGGGGGCGGTGGAGTTGACCTTGCGCCTGACCGACGACGCTGAGATCCGCAGGCTCAACGCCCGCTTTCGCGGCGTCGATGCCCCCACGGACGTCCTCTCCTTTGAATTTGAAGCGGACGACACACAAGCGCTGATTGCGGAGGAGCCCCTGTATCTTGGGGATATCGTCGTCTCTGTGCCGACGGCGACAAGGCAGGCGCGCGAATTCGGGCACACTTTAGAAGTGGAACTGGCCTGGTTGGCTGTCCATGGTCTGTTGCATCTGTTGGGATGGGACCACCCGGACGAGCAAAGCTGGCGGGCCATGGTGACACAGCAAGCGCGATTGCTTAAAGGAGTGAACGTTGTCTATGACTGGCCAAGCGTCTACCCAGTCGGCTAAAAGAACGATCCGGCGCCGGCAATCCTGGCAGGTGGCCGAAACGCTCTCCAAAAGCTTCACCTACGCCGGGAGCGGCATTCTCTACGCCACGGCCACGCAGCGCAACTTTCGCATTCATCTCATCGTGGGCACGATGGCCTTTATGCTCGGGGCCTGCTTGCGCATCACACTGTTGGAGATGGCGGTCATCGGCCTCACGGTCGCCTTTGTGCTGGCCCTTGAACTCATCAACACCGCCGTCGAGGCGACGGTGGATCTGATCGTGGGCGATCAGTACCACCGTCTGGCGGGTATCGCTAAGGACTGCGCCGCCGGAGCGGTGCTGGTCGGATCGAGCGCGGCGCTGGTGGTGGCCGCCTGTATCCTGCTGCCGCCGCTGTGGCGGGCGCTGTTCTAGTGCTAGCTTGAAAAAACAACCGCAGCAGAGGAACGTGCCGTGACCCCCGAATTGCGTCCGGGCATGCCGGTCAAAGTGATCAACCCCCGGGATCTTTATTACGGCTTCGAAGGCCAGATTCAAAAGGTCGTCGACGGCTACGTGGGGGTGATCTTCGGCGGTGCCACCTGGATCAAGCACGTGCGCTTCGTCCCGTCGGATCTGACGGTGATCGAACCGCGGGGCAAAAAGCGCGGCAAGTAGTCGGATCCGGTTGCGCGGCTGGGTATTCTTGGACCAAGTCACCCGGCAGGAACCATGGAAAGTCCCGAGACCCGCTCCATCGCCCCAATCGAGCTTGCGGTGTATTTGCCCTATATGCAGGCCGCCCGCCGTCCGGCGTTGCCGGGTGCGCTGTCACTGTTCAAGCGCGGCGGCCTCGAGGGGGTGCGGCAAATCGAAGGGGCGGCGGCGATGCCCTGGTCGGCTCGCTGGGACGTTCGGAGTTTACCGGTCGATCCGACCCAGTGCCGGTTGGATTTTCGGGAAGGCGCGTGCTCGTTCAAACGCGAGATGGTACTGCCGACTTTTGAACTGGTCGGTTTTTTGGCCGAATCGCTCGCCGCAGGAGGCTCTCCCGGCGATTTTTCCGCC
This sequence comes from Gloeobacter violaceus PCC 7421, assembly GCF_000011385.1. NCBI lineage: Bacteria > Bacillati > Cyanobacteriota > Cyanophyceae > Gloeobacterales > Gloeobacteraceae > Gloeobacter > Gloeobacter violaceus. The sequence continues at coordinate 1,320,315 of NC_005125.1, read as the reverse complement.
GGTTTCTACCGGCGGCTGTTCGGAGCGTAGGCCGTTAAGCTGTCGGTTCACAGGTATAGAGCGGCAACTCGACGCAAAAAGTGGTGCCCTGACCGACGCCGTCGCTCTGGGCGCTTACCGCGCCGCCGTGCAATTCCACGATGTGCCGCACGATGGCGAGACCCAGCCCCAGGCCGCTGTGCTTGCGGGTACTGGTGCCGTCCGCCTGGCGAAAGCGCTCAAAGACGTAGGGCAAGAAGTCGGGGCTGATGCCGATACCCGAGTCGCTCACGCGGATGAGAAGCGTGCGGTCGCCGCGGCACAGATCGATCACCACCCGGCCGCCCTCGGGGGTAAATTTGATCGCGTTGGTGAGCAAATTCCAGACCACCTGCTGCATCCGGGTCGGGTCTGCCACCGCCGTCGCCCCATCGTCGAGCCGGCCCGACAGGCAGATGCCCTTGAGCTCGGCCGGGGAGCGCACCGCTTCGATGGCAGCAGCCACCACGGGCAACAGGTCGACCGCACGCAACTCGACGCGCATCTTGCCCGAGATGATGCGCGACACATCGAGCACATCGTCGATGAGTTGCGCCTGCAGGCGACCGTTGCGCTCGATAGTCTCAAGCGCCCGGTAGTCTGCCGCACTCAGACCGCTTTTGCGGCGCAAAAGCTGAGCAAAACCGATGATCGGGTTGAGGGGAGTGCGCAACTCGTGGCTGAGCACCGCCAGAAACTCGTCTTTGGCGCGGTTGGCGGCTTCCGCTTCGCGGCGGGCTTGCTCTGCAAGGGCGCGGGCGGTCTGCTCCGCCTCGAATAGCCGGGCGTTCTCGATCGCCACCGAGGCCATCTGAGCCAACTGCACCACGATCGCCTCGTCCTCGGCGGTAAATTCCTCCTCGCACTTGTCCGAAAGCTGGATAAGCCCGATATTGCGCCCGTCCCGGGCCACCAGGGGGGCCGCAAGCCAACCGCGCAGCGGCGGGTGTTCCGTATCGGCGTTGCCGAAGGTCCGCCAGTGCGGGTGTGCATCCAGTTGCGCCTGGTTCAGGCGCATCGGCCGATTGGTGTCGCACACGCGCGCGTAGATGGCCGCTCCGTTCGGTCGGCCGCGAAAATCGCGCCAGGCGGCGTACTTTTCTGAGAGATAGACCGCATTGATTGCCCGGCCCCAGTCGGCGTCGATGGTCATGCTTGTCACCGCTTGGTGGGTGCCGATGATCGCACTGGCCTGGAAGGTGATCACCTCCACCACTTCCTCCACCGAAAGGGCCAGGTTGATGGCGAGCGACGCTTCTGAGAGTTTTTTGAGGCGCGCCGCGTACTGCTGCTGGTGCGCGATGAGCCGCTCGCGCTCCTCCTGGGCGGTTTTTTGATCCTGCATGTCGGTGCAGGTGCCAAACCAGCGGACAATCCGGCCGCCGGCGTCGCGGACCGGCCTGCCCCGGGTCTTAAACCAGCGGTAGGAGCCGTCCGCCGCCCGCAAACGGTACTCCAGATCATAAATTGCGCGATCGGCCACCGCCGCCAGCCAGCAGGCGCTCGCCCGAGGGCGGTCCTCGGGATGGACGGCCGCCAGCCAGCCCATACCCAACTGTTCGGCCTCCGGGATGCCCGTGTAATGGACCCACTGCTGACTGAGATAGTCGCACCGGCCGTCGGCGGTCGTCGTCCACACCAGTTGCGGGATCGCCTCGATGAGCAACCGGTAGCGCTCTTCGCTCTGCTCGGCGGTGGCAAGGGCCTGCCGCCGCCGCTCCAGCAGTTGTTCGCGTTCGTGCTGGGCGCGCTTGCGCTCGCCGATGTCGCGGGCCAGGACATGGGCGGCGGGTTTGCCCTGGTAGGTCATCGCCGAGGCGAGCACTTCGACTTCGACCACCGTGCCGTCCAGGCGCAAAAACCGTTCCTCCAGCAGCGGCACCGCCGTACCGGCCTGCAGCAGTTCCATACGCCGCCTGACCGCCTCGCGATCGCACGGATGAATCAGTTCGAGTACCGGCTTACCGACGATCTGTGCGGACGTCTCTGCACCCAGCAGCCGGCCCCCGGCCCCGTTGATGAAGACGACTTTGCCCTCGCACTGCACGAAAATCGCGTCGGGGGACAGTTCGACCAACTGCCGGTAGCGCAATTCGCTTTGCTCAAGCGCCCGCCGGTGCCCCCCGTCGGTTCCGTTGTCCACCAGCAATTCGTCCATTCGACCTTTCCAAGTGATCGCGGCAGCCGGTCTCAGGTTGCCCGCACCGAACGGTCATAGCAAAAAAAGGCCGACCAGGCAATCGCTCGGCCTTCTTCGGGCAAGCAAGCCGACCTGACATGTTCAGAGAACTTTGGTGGCGCGAACGATCAAACTTTTTCGGGCACATTCTCGCCCAGAAGCCCCGAGGGGCGAAGCAAAAGCACACCGACCAGCACTATAAACGCAAATACGTCTTTCCATTCACTCGAAATATAGCCCGACCCCAGTGATTCGAGCAACCCGAGCAACAGCCCTCCCAACACCGCCCCAGGAATGTTGCCGATTCCTCCCAAGACCGCGGCGGTGAACGCCTTGAGACCGGCCTGGAAGCCGATGAAAAAATTGATCGATTTAAAGAATATGCCGAACAGAACCCCTGCTACCGCCGCCAGGCTGGAGCCGAGGACAAAGACGATGACGATGATCAGGCGGGTGTTGATGCCCATCAACTGGGCCGCCTCGATGTCCTGGGCCGTGGCGCGCATCGCCTTGCCCAAGCGCGTGCTCTGCACCAGCCAGGTGAGCAAGACCATCGCCGTAACGCTCACCCCCACCGTCAGTATTTGCGGCGCGGTAATCTGCACCCCCGCCAGCGTAAAGCTCCACGCCGGCAGCACCTCGGGCAGGATCCGATCGCGGCTGCCGACGATGAGGCGCATGGCGTTCTGCAGCAAAATCGAGGCCCCCAGCGCCGTGATCAGCAGCGACAGGCGCGGCGTCTTGCGCGCCGGACCGCTGCGGCCAAGGTAAGCAAAAAGCCCCCAAAACGCGGCGGCGGCCCCCAGACCCACCGCCGGCCCCAACCACCACTCCGCCTGGGATAGGCCGCCTTTGAGCTGATGGTACAGCCACCAGATGCCGCTGCCGCTTGCCGCGATCACGCCCAGTTCCACCGCCCCGAGCGGTTTCGCTTCGCTCAGGAGCGGCCGGTAGGCGAGGCGTTCAAGCCCCATACCCAGCAGCGAGCAGACGGCCATCGCACACAGCAGAGCCGCAAGCAGCAGCAACCACCAGGGCAACCCTGCGCCGCCCAGCACCACGAACACCCCCAGGGCGACGAAAGCTCCAACCATGAACACTTCGCCGTGGGCAAAATTGATCAGTTCCAGGATGCCGTAAACCATCGTGTAGCCCAGGGCGATGAGGGCGTACACACTGCCAAGGGTGATGCCGTTGACCAGCTGCTGAACCAGTTCTTGCAAAGCAAACCTCAAAGCGCGGCGAACACACCAAAGCGTACCACCGCCCGTCCCAAAGTGGGATGGATGCTCTATCATGGTGTTTGCCTTACGGACGCGTAGCTCAGCTGGCTAGAGCGCCACGTTGACATCGTGGAGGTCGGGGGTTCGAGCCCCTCCGCGTCCATGGCTTCGGCACCGTTTTATCCGCTAGCAGCCCCCCGGACCCCTGGCGGGAACAAGGCGAGCTTCGCAGGTTGAGCTTTGCTGGGAACCAGAGCGGCCAGAGCCTCGGGCAAGTCCGCCAACAGGTCGTCGGGGCGGGCGTACGGGCCTTGGGGCGACGAGCCGTCGCCGGTGTGCCAGTACCATCCGGCCTCAGCATCACCGACACTCTCCCCTGGCCAGTAAGCAATATACAAATCAACCACAATAAATTCTCCTGGTCGGGTTGCTATCCCTCTTTAGGTTTGTGCCGACTAGTCTATGCAGACGTCTCGCTCACTGCATTGCAGTACGTAGATAACAACTGCAAAATGCTCACCTGCAGGTGCGTAGATAGCGCAGCACGATAGGGAAAAGTACCACATCAACTCGGCGTGAATGCGGCCAATTCCGCTGTCGCTGGGGACCTGAAGGTGTAATATACGGAAGCGCCTCTCCTGAGTTCCAGCAGCTCGGTCCGGGAAGATGGCGCCAAAGAGTTTGTCTCCCTTCCCAGGCGTCTTGAAGGCTCTGCATTTGCCACGTTGAGAGCGTGGAAGTCAGAAGTCCACAGATCCCTTCGCGCATGTCGCTCCCCTTCGCACAGCACCTTGTTCTATGCGAAGCCTGCTGTTATTTGGGTCGGGCCAGGCTTGCGAATCAGGGATTAGGTGTATTCCTGGTTCAGGTCAGAACATGCTGGACTTGACAGCTGTTGATTTCCTAAGAACAGATAGCATCCTCAACCGTTACAATACTGTACAATTCCCAAAAAAGTCGGCGAGGAAAACTATCTGCAAGTATAACGAAAATACTACTTTAGTGAGATTTTGTGATAATATTTTTGTGGATCCAGGTTGACGATTTCAAGAGAAATATCTTCGGCGGTGAGCAATTACGCTAATGTCGACTCCCTCCAAGGCGCCCGAAGGCTCAGTAAATTAACTCAAGCAAGTCCATTCATGATACGTATATGACTAGCGCAAAAGCTTGGGCCGAGGATTTAGCTCTTGAACGACGAATCATAGATTGCTCTCTCATCAAAAATTGCCGGAACAAATGTAGTTGACAAACCCAGCAGCCTCTTAGCGCGTGAACAAAATAGTATAACAACTATGTTTCGTAAAGCTCGGTAGTGCAACCATAGTAATAGATCAGCGCTAAAAAATGCAATTATGATTTTAAGCAATATGCTCTTTGCGTGCGGAGGTCTTTCAACAATTTGCAATAAATAAAATTTGTTTGAATTACCGTTAATTCACTGGCTCAAATGTCGAATATCTCCTCTACTACAACTCTATAGGGATACTATTGTTTCCAAGTAAAGATGCTCAAGGCTAATCGATCAGGCGACCTTCGGCATTGCATATTTCCTGGTGTATCTCTCAAGAAAGCTTGAAAATTTCCCCCTGAAGTGCACCAGCAAGATCCCCCGTTCATGGGAGATTAGCTACTGATTTCCCTGGTGGTCGCCGGATTGTGATAATAATTTCTCGGGTGCAAGTGTCCAAAGAAAATTACTGGTGGTGTATGGAGAAATATATGAAGAAGGCTTGCTTGGGTTTCGGACTTTTCTGCACTGTTTTGCCACTATGCTTTACATCAGCCGTCCTGGCCGGAGAAAGTGCCGTGTGTCCGTCCCAGACCTATCAGCAGCGCGATCTGGCGGGAGGCATCGCTTGTGCCATCCAGCCGAGCCGCACCGATTCGGCCGTCACCGATCTCGACTCGAGCGGTAGAGGGTTTGGTTATCACGTGATCGGCGTACCGAGCGATCCGACTAAGATCAAGGGCACATTTATGTACCTGGGGGGCTCGGGCGATCGGCCGTTTGATCCGAACGGCGATCGCTACTCGAATCTGGAGATTATCGAAAACGGTATTGCCCTGGGCTACATGGTCATCCAACTGGCCCACGCCAACACTGACCCGGTGGGCATCCTCTGCGGCAACAACGACGCCTGCTACGGGGCGACGCGCCAGGAGATCATCTACGGCACGTCCTCTTCTTCGGCGGTGAGCGTCAATACCGCCAACAGCATCATGAATCGCCTGAGCGCACTCTCGCGCTTTCTCAAGAGCAATTATTCGCTGAGCTATTTATTGCCCGCCGCGATCAGCGGCACCAAGGTGAACTGGCCGAAGATGCGCCTGGGGGGGAGCAGCCAGGGGGGCGGTCACGCCGGCTTTATCGCGCGGGACAACGCCTCGGAGCGGGTGTGCTTTCTCTCCTCGCCGGTGGACACAGTGACGGTCTCCAGCGACGCCTCCGGCTCGCGGCAAACCGTCTCCGCCGCCTGGGTGACCAGCACCACCTGGAAGACACCCACTTCTCAGTTGCGGGGGGTCGCCCACGAGGACGACGATTATTTCGCGAGCATCACCACCAACTACAAAACCCTCGGCATGAAAGAATCGACCAGCGAGACCAACCCCAACAACAACTGGGTGCGCATTACTGTTAGTGCCGGCAATCCTCACACCGCCCCCGGCCGCGACGGCAATCTCGCCTACGCGCGCGAGTGGTCCTGCTTCAAGTGAGAGGGCACGCCCGCGACCCGGCGGCTACACTTGGACTGCAAATTACTCGATGCGATATTTATGAGCGGTCTTCGTGGTTCTCTTCCTTTGCTGATCCTGGTGGGTGTGGTGGTGGTGGTAATTGGCTCGGGCATTTTCCTGCTCACCGCCGGCCGGGGGCTCGGGCAATTTCTGTTCGGCAGGGCCTACGCGGAGGGCGAGCTGCGCGGCTACGCGGCCTCAGTGCTCAAAGAAGAACTGCGCGGCTCCAGCTGCCAGCCCTTTGACACCGACAACAACGGCTACGTTTCCTGCGATTTCACCGTGGCCAGCCAGCCCAACGTCACTCGCTCGCTCGAATGCGCCGCCTGGGGCTTCGAGGGCCTCATCAACCGCGGCTGCCGCACCCGGTTGCCCAACTTCCAATAAGTAAGGCCGATTTCTGTTTTTCAAGCTGGCGAGGGGATTCGAACCCCTAACCGACAGTTTACAAAACTGTTGCGCTACCGTTGCGCCACGCCAGCCCGTTCATCCACGCCAATCCAGCATACTTGAGCGCCTTGCAGCCGTGAAGCGCTCTGCACGATGTTTGCCGTTTTAGATGACTTGCGGGCGCAAGATTACTCTACGCCCAACCGCTTTGACTTCCAACCCCATCTGCGCTCAGAGCCGTCGCCAATCAGTTGAACCGCTCGGGCTCTCCCCATTTTGAGATCCTCCGGCTGTTGGCTTAGCCCGATAGTTTGTGGAGCGAGAGGCGGAACCCCCTTCGGGTTCCCCTCTCGCGCTCTCCAGCCTCCCCGCGCCGGGGGGGTGCCACCCCCCCCGGCACCCCCCGGACTTGTGGGCTCGGTGGGTTGGAGACCCGGTGGGTGGGATTGGTCTGCATTTCTAGCGCAGGCACGCTTTGCATGGCGACTGCGACGAGGAGGGTAGCCGGCAATAGGGAGCGGTTTCACGGACGCCAATCGGGCGGATCGATGTAATTCTCTTGATTGCCCGGTGAGAACATTGGCCCCCTCTACAGCAAACGCTCCGGGGGGCGTCGCATGGAAGTTGATTTGCACGGATTTCTCGCTTCTGGAGCGAACCCATCACGACTAAGAGGTCGGCAATTGGACGTTGCGGGCCAGGCCGAGCTTGCTGAGTATCCAGATCACACTCCAGGTGACGTCGATCTCCCACCAGGCAAGGCCGTGGCGGGCAGAGCGCGGCATGGCGTGGTGGTTGTTGTGCCAGCCTTCACCGTAGGCCAGGATCGCCGCCCACCAGAGGTTGGTGGAGTGGTCGTCGGTCTGGTGGCTGCGGTAGCCCCACTGGTGGCAGGCGGAATTGATCAGCCAGGTGCAGTGGAATACGACCACCAGCCGCACGAAGATGCCCCACAGCACGAACGGCCAGCCGCCCAACAGGTACAAAAGCGCTGCAAAGGCCAACTGGAGAGGGATCATATTGCGGTTGAGAAACCGGTGCACCGGGTCGCGGGCCAGATCCTTGGCGTAGCGCGAGTAGTGATCGAAGTTGAGCCGCTCCTCGGGCATGTAGAACATCCAGCCCCAGTGGCTCCACCAAAAACCTCGGTTCGAATCGTGCGGGTCGGCCTCGGTGTCGGAGTGGGCGTGGTGCAGGCGGTGGTGCGCCACCCAGAGGACGGGACCACCTTGCAGGCATAGAGTGCCGAGCAAGGCCAGGAAATATTCAAGCGGCTTGGGCACCGTGAAGCTGCGGTGGCTGAGCAGACGGTGAAAACCGAGGGTGATCCCCAGGCAGCCGAGCGCCCAGTGCAAAAAAATGGCCAGCGCCAGGGCCGACCACGAAAACTGCCACAGCGCCGCCAGGGCACCAAGGTGAATAAAGGCCATAAAACCGACGAAGACCCAGGAGATAGGCGTGGCCTGGGTGGCAGGGCTCTGGGCGGTCATATGCTCCACGGTAAAGTTTGTTTGCACACTTTCCCAGGATATCATTGTTCGTCTGTCGGCCCGGTCGCCCTGCCGGTGCCGAGATCGGCGACAATCGCCTGGGCGAGTCCATCGAGGGTAAAGACTTCGGCCTCGACGTCCACCCGCCCCAGTGTCTCGCGGCAGGCAGCACTGGTCTGCGGCCCGATCGAAGCAATACGCACTTTTCTCAGAAGCGATTCCAGCTCCTCGCCTTGGAGGAGGCGGGCAAAATGGCGCACGGTTTTGGCGCTGGCGAAGGTGGCACAGTCGATCCGGCCTGCGCGTAGAGCGGCGACGCAGCCCGGCTCGGCGCTATCCGGGCAGCCGGTAGCGTAGCCTGCGACCTCATCGACAAGAGCGCCCCAGCGGCGAAACTGCTCGGTGATCGTCTCGCGGCCTCCGGATTCGACCCGCACAAAGAGCACCCGCTCCCCATAGATCCCGGCGATGTCCGGAAAATCGGTAAGCAGTCCGTCGGAGACGTACTGACCCGGTACGAAGTCGCAGATCAGTCCATGGGTGCGGGCGGCCTGGGCAGTCTTGGGTCCGACGGCGGCGACGCGCACCCCGCCCAGGGCGCGCAGGTCGCGTCTGTGGTGGGTCAGACGCGCAAAGAACGCCTCCACGCCGTTGGCGGAGGTCAGCAACAGCCAGCGGTAGCCGGCCAGCTGGGCAATGGCCCGATCGAGCGGTTCCCAGCTGGTGGGCGCAGTGACTACCAGGGCGGGCATCTCCAGGACCGAGGCACCCAGTGCCTCCAGTTGGGCACTGAATCCCCCGGCTTGATCGGCCGCGCGGGTGACGAGGATGTGTTTTCCAAACAGCGCTCGGCGGTCAAACCAGTCGAAGCACTCGCGGCGGCGGACCACCGGTCCCACGACGATCACCGCCGGCTCGCCGGAGGGCGCAACCCGGCTTGCGATGTCTTCGAGGGTACCCACCACCGTGCGCTGCTCGGACCGCCCTGCCCAGAAGATCACCGCCACCGGCATCGCCGCCGGACGGCCGTAGTCCATCAGCTGCTCGGCGATCGCCTCGAGGTGGCGGGTGCCCATCAAGATGACGAGCGTGTCGATGTGGGCCAGATGCTGCCAGGGTAGGGTGCCGATATCGTGGCCACTCATCACGCAAAAGTGGCGGCCGAGGGCACGGTCGGTGAGCGGGATGCCGGCAAACGCGCAGGCGGCAAGGGCGGAACTCACCCCCGGCACGATCTCAAAGTTGCACCCGGCCGCCACCAGCGCTCCTAGTTCCGCCGCAGCGCGGCCAAAGACAAGCGGGTCGCCCGCCTTTAGCCGCACCACCCTACGGCCCGCCTGACAGTGGGTTACCAGCAGGCGGCCGATCTCGCCCTGGTCGGCTCCCGGCCGGCCGGCCCGCTTGCCGACATCGATGAGTTGGGCCGCACTAGCGAGTTTCAGCAAGTGCGGGTCTGCCAGATCGTCGTAGAGAACGACCTCGGCCTGCTCCAACAGCTCCCGGCCGCGGACGGTCAAATACTCGGCCCCGGCCGGTCCCGCCCCCACCAGATAGACCGTACCCGGCATCAGAGCTTGTGCTGCCGGCGCAAATAGCGCTCGATAAACGGCTCGATCTTGCCGTTCATCACACCGGTAACATCGGAGGTTTCCTCCTCAGTGCGCAGATCTTTGACCATCTGGTACGGATGAAAGACATAGGAGCGGATCTGGTTACCCCAGGCCGCATCCACCGCTTCGCCGCGAATGTCGCTCAAATGTTGCTGGCGCTTTTCTTCTTCGAGCACCAGCAGGCGGGCTTTAAGCATCTCCATCGCCTTATTGCGGTTTTGCAGCTGGGCGCGCTCCTGGGTGCAGCGCACCGAGATGCCGGTGGGTTTGTGGGTGACGCGTACCCCCGTTTCCACCTTGTTGACGTTCTGGCCGCCCTTCCCGCCGGAGCGGAACGTATCGATTTCGATGTCGTCGGGGCGGATATCCACCTGCACCGAGTCGTCGAGGACCGGCATCACCTCAACCCCTGCGAAGCTGGTCTGGCGCTTGTCGTTGGCGTTGAAGGGCGAGATGCGCACCAGGCGGTGGGTGCCTTTTTCGGCCGACAAATAGCCGTAGGCGTAGCGACCGTCGATCTCAAGGGTCGCCGATTTGACCCCCGCTTCTTCACCTTCCGACAGCTCCAACAGGTGCGCCTGGTAGCCCTGGCGCTCGGCCCAGCGGGTGTACATGCGCAAAAGCATCTCAGCCCAATCCTGGGCGTCGGTGCCCCCCGCCCCGGCGTTGATGCTGAGAATCGCCCCCCGCTCGTCGTAGGGGCCGCTCAGCAACTGCTCCAGTTCCCAGCGATCGAGTTCGCCCACGAGCGCTTCGATATTGCCTTCCGCCTCCGGCAGCAGCGACTCGTCACCGGTCTCCTGGACCAGTTCGAGTACCACCTCGGCGTCGGAGAGCAGGTTGCGCCAGCGGCCGAACTGCTCCAGGGGTTGCTTCAAGTTGTTGAGGTTCTGGAGGGCCTTTTGGGCCGCGGCTTGATCGTCCCAAAAATCAGGGGCGCTGGCCTGCTGCTCCAGGGCGGCAATGCGGATTTGGCGTTGGGCGACGTCAAAGATAGTCCTGGGTTTTACCCAGGCGCGCACTGAGTTCTTCGACCTGACGCTTGATCTGGGCGGCGTCGCGCCCGGCTTTGCTCTCGACGGTGTCCATTGCGGTGGCTCGCTGCTGGTGAACCGGCGGGTGCAGACACGCGTCTCCCACGCCGCCGGGGACCGGTTTGTCCCATTCGCTCATCGTAACTTAGCAAGCCGCCCTTGCCGTCTGCGGGATCACTGGCGGACGTTCACCTGGCGGGCGGCTGGGTCGAAGGTGACGGTAAACGGTTGCGGCGGGGCGGACCCGGTGCTCTCGAGGGCGCGAGCGAGCGCTTCGAGGGCCGCGCGGTCTATCTCGAGGCTGCCGGAAGATTGTTCGATCGCAAGCACCGGCGGCGCACCGGCCGGCGCCGGCCGACCGCTAACCACCAGATTGCCCCCGGCCTCGCCAAGTCCTCCGGCCGCAGGCTGCCATTGCTTTTGCAATTCGGCGGCGAGCACCTGGGCGAAGGGCCGGTTCGGATTGGGCAGCGTGTTGATGGGGGCATCGGCGGGAGCGCCCATCCGGTTGAGAGCGACCACGCCGGCCAGTCCTGCCGAGGCCACCAGCACTGCCGCCGCCGCTCCCCACCACTGCGGCAGGCGACGCGGGGCAGCGGCCGCCGGTGCCTGCTTTTTGAGCGTTTTTTCCCAGACCCGGTCGATTTCTGCCTCCAGATCCGCTTCTTCGGCGCGAAAAGCGGCCAGTTCCTGCCGGTAGTCGTAGGACTGGTTGGCGAGCAGTCGGGGCAGCTCGCGCTCGAGGCGGGCGTTCAATTTTTCGTCGTCGGCAGTAGACATAGGACAAGACCAGGGTAGGTTTAAGAGTCGGGCACGCAGTCGCGGAAGAACGTGGGACCGAGAACTTCGCGCAGGCGCTTGTAGGCCTGCTGCAACAACTGGGAGACGCGGGCGGTGCTGATGCCGGCCTCTTCGGCCAGTTCTTTGCGCGAACGGTTGGCAAAAAACAAACCCAAAACCACCAGGCGCTCGCCCGCAGTCAGGTGCACGAGGCTCTCGTGCAGCGCCTGACGGCAGGCCTCCTCCATACCCGCCAGCCGGGGCGCGGCGGCGATGTCGAAGTACTCCTCGTTCCCTTCGCCCGGCCGGATGGGGCAGTTCAGCGACAGGGCCGGCACCAGCCTCGGATCGCGCCGCAAAATCACCTTGCGGCCCACTCCGAGCATCTGGCGCATCTTGGCCAGTTCGGGGCGCACCTGGGAGTCTTCGAGCCCCTGCACCAGCCGACCGATGAGGTTGGTGGGCGGAGATGGAAAAGTCCCGGCCAGCCGCGACTGCAGCGCCGCGATGTAAGGTTCGAGCTTGATGGTGCGATAACCGATTTCCTCCAGGTGCTGTTTGAAGATGGGCCGTACACACTGGTACTTGACCCAACTTTCAAACGCACTTTTGGAGCTGTCGTAGGTGATCAATTTGTTTTCTACGCGCGAGAGGGTGACGTTGAGCAGATCGTCCAGCTCGACCAGGCTGTCCTCGGCGAGCATCTGCAGAAAAAACTGGCGAACGAGCGGCTCGCACAGTTTGAGGATACCGGCAAGCAGTGTCTTGGCTTTGAGGCTTTGGGCGCCGCCGGGTTCGACGGCCAGCCGTTGCCACTGGCGCACAAGGCGCTGACTTTGCAACCTTCTGCTTTGCGAAGTAGATCCGCTCACATCCGGTTGATCTGCATCTTTCAGTTGAGTGTTCTCCATGGTCCACTGCGAACTAGGTACAGGGCAAAAGCGTATTAAGTAGAGGAGAAAGACCAAAAGTCCGTTAGACTGATCGCTCGCAATACTAGTTTGACACCGAGTCGGCCATTTGGCCGCCGCACTTTTCGTGAAGATATCTCAAACGCCGAGCGGGCGAAGCCGTGCAGGTGACAGTTTTTGCGTGCGCGACGTCGGGATTTGAGATTCGAGATACGAATTTCTTTTCATGATGAACGTGTAAGTTTTCGAGTCCTCGCCCACCGGCGGCCATTGATGAAGGAAAAACCATAATCGATGCCCCAAATCTGAATTTGGGGAACGCAGTGGGTGCGGAGTGGCTGTTTGCCTACTACAATCTCACTTTTTGCAGTTTCCGAAGTCAACACGGTTTTGGGCTTCTTTCTGTAAGTACCATTACTGTTTATTGACACTTCTGGGTTGCAAGCCGTCACCGTTACCTCTTGAAGTGATAGGCGGAGTCGTCGGCATCCGGCAGATTACTCTGAGGAACCTGTGTTTCGGCAATATGCCTCAAGCCCCAAGCAATGATCGCTTTCAACACAGGACGCAAGCTTTTTCCCTTGTCGGTCAGTTGATAGTTCATTCGACGAGAATGATTACTGTAAGGCTGCTTTTCTGCTAGGCCTAAGTCATCAAGCAGTCTGAGGCGGTTTGCCAAAATATTCGTCGAGATTCCTTCAGGAGATTCCAAAAACTCCTCGAACCGTTGCTTTCCAAGGAACATCATGTCTCGGATAACAAGGAGCGTCCAGCGATCGCCGATCAAATCCAAGGTACAGGAGATAGGGCAGAAAGAGCGTCTTGGTTGGGTCATGGCTCGATGCCGTCGTTTGGTTACTTGCATTTTACAAGCTACTCCTGCTAAGCTGCGCACTAACTTGCAACTTAAAAGTCAAGAGGTAGAGCCCATGGGCGCGTTAAAAGACAAGAATGTCGTGGTGGTTGGTGGCAGTCGCGGCGTGGGCCGGATCATTGTCGAAGCGGCGATCGCTGAAGGTGCCTGCGTGCTCGCGGTGGCTCGGGGGCAGGAGGCGCTTGCTCAGTTGTCGCGTGAGGTGCCCGAGGCGGCTACGCTCGTTTGCGACGCAACCGAAGAGGGCGCTCCTGCGGTGGTGTTCGCGGCCCTCCAGCCTGATGTATTGGTGGTTTGCGCCGGAGCCATACCGCCAAGCACGCCCGTACAGGAGCAGAGCTGGATTGAGTTCTCGGTGAATTGGGAGGCGGACGTGAAAGCGTCGTTTCTATTTTGCAAAGCTGCCTTGCTCCAGCCGCTGGCACCGGGCGCATTGGTCATCCTGATTTCGAGCGGAGCGGGTCTGGGAGGGTCGCCGATTTCTGGGGGCTATGCCGGGTCGAAGCGGATGCAGATGTTTCTCGCCGGTTACACTCAGAAGGAATCGGATCGGCTCGCGCTCGGGCTGAGGTTTCTGGCGCTCGCGCCCGGTGGGATCATGCCGGACACCGGCGTCGGCGATGCGGCCGTCGCGGGCTACTCGCGCTATCTCGGTATATCGGCTTCGGATTTTGTGCGCAGGAGGGCTGATCCGCCGTCACCTGAGGATGTCGCGCGTGCGGTCATCGGTTTCGCAGATGCTAGCCGGACTGCCGACGGAGCTGCTTTCGTCGTCACAGGAAGCGGTGTAGCGCCGCTTCGGTGAGATACATCGTCGCAGGGCCGGGGAGGCGAGCCGACAGCTGAAGGCAGTTGCTTTTCGCAACTAATCCCCGAAGGACCGCACCTAGCGCTTGCACCCTGCGCACGATCGGCACAAACTTATCCAAACGAGACGATCAGGTAATTGTCCTGGAATTTGGCCCCGCTCGCCCTGAGCCCCCGGAAGCTCGCGGGCAGGATGAAGTTGCGGCGATGGTCGGCGGCACGCAGCGTCAGTTCGGGGCCGTACTGGTTGAGTTCGACCTGCTTTTTGCCGAAGCCCGGCAAAAAGATGCGCACGGTGCGCGCTTGTTCATCGACGACGAACGGTTTGGGAAAGCCCACTGGGTCAAGACCCGCGAGCCCTTCGACGCAGCCGATGAGATCGGTGAGTGACGCCTCGGGTATGGTGCGCACCGGCAGGGGGGCGAAGGCTTCTTTGCCGTCCGCTTCGCCGCGTATCAGCGCTCCCCCGACTCCCAGGCCCAACAGCTGGCTTGCTCCCCACAGCTGGCGGGCGACGGTGAGGGCGAGCGGATCGGCGGTGCTCACCAAAAAAAGCAGCAGGCGATTAGGGTTCTGCATCACCGACTTGCCCTCATCGAGGATGTCGGTAAAGCGGCCGGTGGTGGAGCGGACGTTCTCGGTGGAGATGTTGACGGTGAGAATGGCGCGGGCAATCGGTTCGAGAAACGGCGAGAGCACCTGGCCGATGGCCGATTTTTGAAAGGCTTCACCCAGGCGGCGGGTGTACCAGCTCAGCTGATCGGGTACAGCGAACATGCGCAGCTGCTCCTGCCCGGCAACGCCGTCAAAAAATAGATAGTCGTACTTGCCGCTCAGGTCGTAATCGCGCAGCGCCGACATGGCCAGAAATTGATCGAGTCCGGGCAGTGCCCCCAACTCTTGACCGTAGACCTCGCGAAAAAGAGGAATGCGCGAGTATTCTTCTTCGGCGGTGCGCAGCCGGTTCCAGTTGCGCTCCATCAGCGCGGTGGTGCTGAAGTGAACCGCCCACAAATGCGGTTCGACTTCGGTGGGCTCGCCCTCCAGGCGGGCGTCGAGCAACAGGCCAATCGTGCTCACCGTCTCCAGGCTGAGCACCAGCACCCGCTTGCCGCGGCGGGCCTCCGCCTGGGCCATCGCCAGGGTAAGAGTGCTCTTGCCCACCCCGCCTTTGCCCAACAGAGAAATCACGCGCGCCATAGCCTACCCCCGAAGTCCTGACCTATCGTATAGTTCATAGCCCGGCAACCGAAAGAGCGGCCCGATGGATGCGATCGAACTGGAAGTGATGGTCCATGCCCTTGCCGGCATTGCTGAGGAGATGATGGCGCGGCTGGTGCGCGCCGCTTACTCTTCGAATATCAAGGAGCGCCGCGACTGCTCGACGGCCCTTTTCGACGGGCGGGGCCGCCTGGTGGCGCAGGCGGCGGCGATCCCGGTGCACCTGGGGGCGCTCGGGGACGCAGTGGCGGCGGTGCGGGCGATGGACCCAAAGCCGGGGGAAATCTGGCTGTTGAACGACCCGTTCGCGGGCGGCTCGCACCTGCCGGATCTGACCCTGGTGACGGCGATTGCCTGGCTGGATCGGCCGCAGGAGCGATTGGGCTACGCCGTCTCCCGCGCTCACCACAGCGATGTGGGCGGCATGCGGCCGGGTTCGATGCCCGCCGACTCCACCGAGATTTTTCAAGAAGGACTGGTGATCCCGCCTACGCGCGTCGGTGCGGCGGGGGCGCTCGACGAAAATGTGCTCGGTTTGATTCTGGCCAACGTCCGCCAGCCTGCCCAGCGCCGGGGGGATCTGCGCGCCCAGATGGCGGCGGGTCAATTGGGGGCGGAGCGCTTCGCCCGGATGGGGAGCGATCTGGGAGCGGACAGGCTCGCGGGCGCCTTGGACGCGGTCATTGTCTACACCGAGCGGCGGGTGCGCGAGCGCATCGCTGCCCTTCCCGACGGCACCTATCGGGCCGTCGACTACCTCGAAGGCCCCGAGGGCGAGGAGATTGCGATCCAGGTGGCGGTGGAAATAGCCGGCGATGGGGTGCGCATCGATTTTGCGGGCACCGCGTCCCAGGTACTTTCCAACCTCAACGCGCCTGTCGCGGTCACCCGCTCGGCGGTGGCGTTTGCCTTGCGCGCCCTGCTCGATCCGCACCTGCCCGCCAACGACGGGGCGATGGCGCCGGTAGAACTGGTGCTGCCGGAGGGTTCTCTGGTGGCGGCGCGCTGGCCGGCGGCGGTGGTGGCGGGCAACGTCGAGACTTCCCAGCGCATCGCCGATGCGATCATCCTCGCCCTGGGCAGTGTCGCGGGCGGCCTTGCCCAGGGGCAGGGCACGATGAACAATCTGATCCTGGGCAACCGCCGCTTCAGCTACTACGAGACGATCGGGGGCGGCCAGGGGGCGAGTGCCTGCGGCGACGGCCTCGACGGGGTGCACGTCGGTATGAGCAACACCCTTAATACCCCCATCGAGGCGCTCGAACTGGAATTTCCGCTCACCGTCCGGCGCTACGAACTGCGCGAAGATTCGGGCGGGGCGGGCTTCTACCGCGGCGGCTGGGGGATCGTCCGCGAGGTGCAGGTGCACGAAGATTGCTCCCTTTCGCTATTGAGCGATCGCCGCACTCACGCTCCCCAGGGGGCGGCGGGCGGCGCGGCGGGCCGACCGGGCCGCAACCGGCTTAACGGTGAACCGCTTCCAGGCAAGACTTCGCGCGCGCTCAAGGCGGGGGATGTGATCACCGTCGAGACACCGGGGGGTGGCGGTTGGGGAGCATAGGGCTCTGTCCCCCCTCATGGCTGTGGTAAATTCTGCAAACGGTGTAACGAAATTGCGACACATCGTCCGGTCCGCCCTTGCAATTGGAGCACAATTGGAACGGCCAGGCTTCGTATCGATACCTCAAGGACCACCATGACCCAGCCATCTTCCGAACCCGTCATCTACCTGCGCGGTCGCTTCGTCCCGGACAGCGAGGCTTCTTTGAGCGTGCGCACCCATGCTTTTTTGTACGGCACCGCCGTCTTCGAGGGCATCAAGGCGTACTGGGCGCCCGAGCGCGAGACGATGTTCATCTTTCGCGCCGAGGAGCATTTTCGCAGGCTGGTGCAAAGCTGCCGCATCCTTCGCCTCAAGGCACCCCTGGATATCCGGCGGATGGTGGAGTTGAGTGCGGAGATTGTTGTGCGCAACGGCTGCCGCGAGGACACTTACTTGCGCCCGATTGTCTACAAAGCCGACCGGCGCATCGGTCCAATCCTGGAGATTCCCGATACGGTCGACGACTTTTGTCTGTTTACCGCCCCGATGAGCGCCTACCTGGATACGCACAAAGGTCTGCACGTCTGCGTCTCCTCCTGGCGCCGCATCGACGACAACATGATCCCGGCGCGCGCCAAGTGCAACGGCGCCTACGTCAACACCGCGCTGATCAAGACCGACGCCGCTCTGGCCGGTTTCGACGACGCCATCGCCCTATCGGATGACGGCCACGTCGCCGAAGGCAGTGCGATGAATTTGTTCCTGGTGCGCGACGGCCGACTGGTCACCCCAGCGGTGAGCAACAACATCCTCGAAGGGATCACCCGCGCCACGGTCATCGAACTAGCCCGGAAAGAACTGGGGATCCCAGTCGAATCGCGGCAGGTGGACCGTACTGAACTCTATGTTGCCGAGGAGATGTTCCTGTGCGGCACGGCCACCGAGGTGGCGGCGGTCACCCGCATCGACCACCGCGCCATCGGCGACGGCACCGTGGGACCGATCACCCGGGCGATTCAAGATCTCTTCGACCAGGCCATCCACGGCCGTCTGCCCGACTATATGCACTGGCTGACCCCCGCTGGCACCCCAGTGCTGAGCAGCCAGGACTGAGGCTTATCTGGGCGGTTCCCGGGGTTTGTGCTTTAGCCTCGGGAGCAACTTTGGAGACTCCCGCTCGGCGACCCGGATATTGGCGGTCGGCTCGCCGGGCACCGCGACGATGTCGGCGGATTTTCCCACTTCGAGTCCCTTTTTGGCGTCAGCGGCGCCTGCCTGATCGCGTGCTTGAATTTGGGCAATTCACCCATCCCCCCTGCGCTGCTGCAGAATATCGAGGATGCGCCGGTTCTCCAGTTGCAGGCCGCGCATGTCCGTCTGTAGATCGCGAATTTCGGTCTGCGTTGAGTCGACGCGCTGCAGGATAGCCAGGGCAATGCGAGAAACCTGATTCACGGATTCCGATACGGTGTCCACACGTTCGGCCATAATGTTCACCCGTTCGCTCAGCGCTGCCTGATTGGCTTCGAGCCGGGTAATGGCGGTGGTGTTGGCAGTGATCTGTTCGCTGTTGGCCGCGACGATCGCCTCGATGCGATCGAGCCTGAAGGAAAATTCTGGGGGTTGTCCGTTGCTGGTGGTCATCGTTGGTGGCCGGACTGTTCTCCACAGAGATATCACCTGAGTGGACTGAATACCAGGCTCAGAACGCTTCAAGGCCGAGGGGATGCCATTATATCTGGGCACGCAAACTATCGAAGTCGTCAGCTTGCAAGCCGAGTAAACCGAGTCGTTCCAGGCGTTCACTATCAGTAATAGATTCGATCTCCTGCACGAAGTCGGCAGGCAGTTTGCCAAGTTTCTGGGTGAGCTGGCGCAAAATTATGCGGCGCACACCTTGCAGTTTCCCTTTGTCAAAAATCTCTTGATATACCCACGACTCACGCATTCCTGCCTCCGCAAGCAAATGCTTTTATGCATCTCGATAAAATCTTAGACTTGGTGGGATTCTGGTGAAGTAGCGGTGTTCGCCCGTCGTCCTTGTCTCTTCAGTCCACCAATCGTTGCTAACGCACTGACACTGACAGATCTGGTGTCTCGATCAGTTCCAGCCTATGGGTCGCTGGCACATTCGTCTTGATTTAGCTATTGTATACAACTTTGCGGATTCTGAATCAGCGCTGAATCAAGCGACCCTGTGCCGTTGCCGCACTTATGACATTTGCATTGCAAGTAAATACTTGGATGCCTGGCACGGTAGCAAAATCGCCATCATCTGTAAGTACTTTTTTGATCCCTGCCTTGGTCATTGCTTCCAGTAGGAACAGATCATAGCCGTCAACTGCTTGTGATTTGAAGCGGCAGAGGGCTGCCGTAGTGGTTGAGTCGTCAACAAGAGTATCGATG
This sequence comes from Gloeobacter violaceus PCC 7421, assembly GCF_000011385.1. Lineage (NCBI taxonomy): Bacteria > Bacillati > Cyanobacteriota > Cyanophyceae > Gloeobacterales > Gloeobacteraceae > Gloeobacter > Gloeobacter violaceus. Next base: position 1,301,087 of record NC_005125.1, on the reverse strand, counting down.
GGCGCAGCAATATTTTGTACAATTGCCCATGCTGTCTCAACTTCTGGAACTACCTGATTGATCCGCTCCTGCGGACGATTATGCCTGAATTCCTTTGGCTTTATAGGAGCATTCCTACTATTCCAGATTTCGTGTTCAGTTTTTTCAATGATATGGGCCAGCTCTGCCAACGACAAACCACACCATGTCAGCAAGGAGCCCGCGGTACTTGCTGCTTGAACATATGCAGGATAAGTAGAAGTCTGATACTGCTGGGGAGGCTTCCTAATCAAACTGGAGCGAGTGTAGCCTAGCCAGTACCAAACGTTGGTATCTACCAAGAAAATATCATCTGCTCTAGGTGCGTCTGTTCCGATATCAATGACATCTGCGCATACAGTGTAGCTGGGCGGCATCAGACAGTTGCAGCCTGCTCGCTCAAGACACGGTCATGAGCCTCGCGCACGTGCTCGTCACTGTAGTATTGCCGGGCATTTTCCAGCACTCTTGCAAGAGCTGTCTTGCCAGCCGCACCAAGGTTTTGAACGATTAGCAAGCGATCGAGAGCCTCCGGTTTAATACTCCCGAGGAGCTGACCGACTGCATAGTTGAAAAATGGGGAGGCAAATATTTCCACCCTGTCAAAATCAAGCTCCACTTGCCGTCCGGCCTGCAATTGTGGATATATTTTCTCGTAGACAACCTGACCTGCGTCAGGAGTCATTGCATACTTCCCAATGAGGGTGAACACTTCCTGTCTCATGATGTGCTCCAGATTCTCTTCGCTATCTACGAAGCCAGGTCAAAGAACGACTCATCACACTTGAGAGTGATGTTTACCAGAGTGCCCTGGAAGCGCGAACATCGATCCAGATGTAACTCAGTGTCCATATCTATCACAGTGTAGCCTCTGTGGCTGTATATTTCAAGCCTGCCCTGATTTGCCTTAAGAAAGCTTTTGAGGAGATCGAGTCCCATTCCACGGGCTATCCCTGTACATGTGGAGTTGCCTGCACAGAGAGCCCACCGTAGAGCATCGCAGTCCCTCATTTCCGGTTTGCTGAGACATTCCCGAACATTGGCTGGGATACCCACTCCAAAGTCTACAGCCGCTAACTTGAGGACTCGAAGGTTCGGGTAGAACTGGCCACAGCTGAATATCCCGATGTCCGAACGCCCATGCTCGAAGGCGTTTGCGTAGATCTCCCAAACCTTACCAACAATGGCGTCTCTCAAAGAAGGATTGATTTGCAGCCAGCCTCTGCCAAGCCAATATGAACCAAGGTACTTAACAACCTCCTCTTCAGTGTTTACAGAGCCACATGGGTCTTCCCGGTAAGGAATGGAGTTCCCTGTCCATGGCTGTTCTGGGTAGCCGAAAGCTTCCAGGAAGCCGTTTTGAGCCAGATTGGCCCGAATATCGTTGCCTAAAGTGTCCAAGGCAAACTCTACGGTGCCGCCCCGCAAGTTCACCATCCTGGCAATGCCTCCGAGGAAGGCCACTGCGTTTTGCCGAAGGAAGTTGCAATTTGTAAAATCGAAGATGACCTGCAGACCATGACCCTCTATTTGCTGCAGCAAGCTGAACATACGCTTAAAGTCTTGCGGGTCGTCGTTAAGAGTGGGAACTGACAGTCGCACTATTCACTCCAGGACTGGGGCTTAGACCAAGACGATAGAAGACCGTACTGGTCATTCGTCCCGCCTCACATATCGTACCGAGGCGCTTAGCTCAACGACCCGGCACGACAGCACTTTTGTAAGCTTCAGCCTCAACAAAGTTGCGACCTTCACAGGTCACAGTAAAAAATCTTTCTCGACTAATTCCAGCCCATCAATTCGGGCAGGCGGCCGACGGGAGGAGCGCCGTGGGCAAGGGCCTGGGCGTGAAAAGCCGCCAGATCGAAGAGCTCGTATCTGGCTTTGGCTCGCGCTTCTGCCCGTTCTCGAAGGCGGAACCAGGCCTGGGCTCCCACGAAGTAAGTGCTCAGCTGTGTGGAACTCACCTGGGCGCGCACCCACTTGGCCCGTGCTTCGCCCTCCTGCTGGAAGGAACGCTCGACCATCAGCGCCACGGCTTCCTCCTCGCCCATCGTCCCGGCGTGGATGGCATGATCGAGGATGGCGTTGGTGACGGAGCGCAGATAAAACTTCTGACCGTGCAGGGCGATGGCCTTTGCCCTGAGTACCGGATCTTGTTTGATGCGCCACAGCGCGTCTGTGAGCCCCGCGGGTTTGTCTTTGCCGGGGTCCGGCCCGCCGTAGCCAGCCTCGACCATCACATGCTCGGTGTAGACTGCCCAGCCTTCGACAAAGGGGCCGTTGGCGTTCACTTTGCGCACCTTCGACGGGACACGCTTGGCGTAGTAGCCCTGGACGAAATGGCCGGGGATCGCCTCGTGGATCGAGAGAATTTCGAGCATAAAGTTGTTGTACTCGCGCAGGAAGGATTCGCGCCGCTCGGGTGTCCAGTCCTCGGGCACCGGCTGGACAAGATAAAAACTCGGCAATCCCGGTTTGTCGGCGTCGAGGGGAGCAGGGGCGGCCAGACCGGCGATTGCTACCCCCCGTTGCTGGGGTGGCGTCCAGATTACTTTGAGTACCGCCTGCTCGTCGAGGGGCACCAGCTTGCGCTCGCGCACAAAGGCGCTCAGCCGTTCGAGGTTGCTCTCGCAGGCGGCGCGCAGATCTTCAGCCCGGACGTGGTCACTAGCCAGTTGCGCGAGCACACGCCGGATAATCCGCTCGTCCGCGTCCGGCCCGGCTGCGAAGAGCTTCAGTTCCGCCGCACCGAACAGCGGCACGAACAACTCGCGCGCCAGACTCGCCATGCGCGCACGCACCCGCTCGTGCTCTTGCCGGGCGAGGGCATAGACTTCGTCGGCCCCCAGGTCCATCTCCAGGGTGAGCCGGAGCTTGCGCTCAAAGTTGGTGCGGCCCAGGCGCCAGTTCTCACTCGCCCCCGGTAGCAGTTCGTTCTGGACTACGGATCGCAGTTTCTCGACGGCGGTGACGGCGGCGGGAGTGGCGGCGGCAATGCGGCGGCGCAAAGCCGGGGGAGCATTTTTGAGCTTGTCCGGAAGCTCTTTTTGAATCAGCAGGAGCGTTCCTGCCAGTTGGCCCACCGCCACGCGCGAGTGGGGAGCGAGGGGCTTACCCCGGCGCAGATTGGCAATCGCTTCCTCCACGAAACCGGGCAGCTTCTCAAGACGGGCGGCGACGCTCGCGGCGCGCACCCCGGCTGGGGCAAATTCGCGGCTGACCAGTTCGTCGAGGCCGGTGCCGATATTGCCGGTGTAGTAGAGGGGATTGTGCAGCCAGGGCGCCTCGATTGGATCGGTGAAACGGGCCAGTTCGAGGCTGTTCACTAGCGAGTCGAAATCGATGCGGGCATCAACCGACAGATCCTTGCGCCCGAAGGCGGCGAGTCGGGCCAGGGCAGAGCGGATACGGTCGCGCTCGCGCTCGCGGCCTGGGGGACTCACATCCGGCCAGCGATCGTCGTAGCGGTGCTCCCCGACGGCGGTGGCACCCACCGGATCGCTTGCGAAACCCTCGGCCAGAATCGCCTCGAAAAGCGTTTGCGCCCGGGCGTCGCGCTCCGCCGCCGGGGCGGCCCGGACCTGACGGGCGGCAAGCCAGCAACCGGCGGCGGCAAGTACGGTGCGGCGCTTCAAAAGCATGGAAAACATCGATAATCGTGACATACTTCCGCCGCTCATGCTTAGCATAGAGCGCAGGCTTCTCGGTTCGTAGGAACGGTACTGCGGTAGCCTCCCCGAGCAGGGACGGGATGCCCCACCGCCCTGCTCTTAATGTTCCGCGCTGCGTTCTGGTCCCTGTTCAACTCCAGACCACATCGGGGGCAACTGTGCCACCTCTCGCCAAGAGTCTTGGGTACTTGCGTATCGCAGCCGGAACACATTTGTGTAGTACCGTTTGGGTTCACTGCAATCACCAGACACCCGGCTCTTGCAGCCTTGTTTGTCAGGATTGTAATGAATTGACCCCAACCAGCGTCGGATACTGACTTGGCAAGACGGGTGCTCGCCAACCCTTGAATGTTCAAGTCTTCATGGGCTATGACCTTGGACTTTGCGAGAAGCTTGACAGCGGTTTTGTGGTGGAAATCCTTGCGCCGGTTGGCGACTCGCAAATGCATACGTCCTACCTTGCGAACTGCCTTTGCTCTGCGTTTGCCGGCTTTGTTACGCTTGCGCGATAGCTGCCTTTACGCCCTCGCCGGCCGCTGCTGCGCTTTGCGGTAATACTGAGGGATAGGCTCATGCTTGCCATCGCTATCTACCAGGAAATCCTGCAACCCAACGTCAACACCCAGGGTGTTCTCAGGGGTGAGAACAGGTGGAACGGGTGCAGACATAGATACATTAAGCAAATTCAGAGAAAGATACTAAAGTGTCGGAGGCTCGGGATTGCTCTGCGCTTCGAGGTTGAAGAGCGTCTGCAAGGTCTGCAGGGCACGGCGGCGCGCTTCGATGTCGCGCTGGGCTCTCAGTTGCACCATCGGGTCGTGCAGGATTTTGTTGACAATGGCGCGGGTGAGCGAGTCGATAATGCCCTGGTGCTTCTCGGCAAATTCGGTTCCCAGGCGCGAGAGGGCTTTTTCGAGTTCCTGCTCGCGGATGGTTTCGACTTTTTGGCGCAACTGGTTGATCGTGGGCACCGCCTCCAGGCCGCGCCACCAGTCGAGAAATTCATCGAGCTGCTCCAGCAGAATCTCCTCGCACTGGGTGACCATCAGCTGCCGGTAGGCACGGTTCTCCTCGACCACCTGCTTGAGGTGATCGACGTTGAATAGTTGCACGTTCGGCAACTCGTCCACCTCGGTCGCGACGTTGCGCGGCACGGCGATGTCGAAGATCATCAGCGACTGGTCGCGGCGCAAGGAGCTCATCTTCTCCAGCGTCAGCAGCGGTTCGGTGGCGCCTGTGCAGGTGAAGATCAAATCGGAGCAGGGCACGTAGTTGGTCAACTCGTCGACCGTGGCCACCGGCAGCATCAGCCCGAACTGCTCGACCATCTGGGCCGCCTTTTCGAGGGAGCGGTTAAGCACGATGATCTGGCGCGCCCCCTTGGCGAGCAGATGGCGCACCAACAGTTCGCCCATCTTGCCCGCCCCCACCACCAGACAGCGCTGGTTGTGCAGGGGACCTTTTTTGCGCAGGGCCATCTCGACCGCCGCCGAGGAGACCGAGACTGCGCCGGTGCCGATGTTGGTGTCGCTGCGCACCCGCTTGCCGGCGGTGATCGCCGTCTTGAACAGCTGGTTGAGGACGCGGTCCACGCCCTTACCCTGCTGGGCGAGGCTTTGGGTCATCTTCACCTGGGCAAGAATCTGCCCTTCGCCCAGCACGATCGAATCGAGCCCGGCCGCCACGCGCATCAGATGCATCACCGCATCCTGGTGCAACAGCACGAACAGGTGGCGCTGGAGCGTCGGCAGCAGCACCCCTTTGCTCTCGGCCAGAAAGCGGGTCACCTCGCGCAGACCGTGCTCGCTGTCGCGCAGGACCGTATAAATTTCTAGACGATTACAGGTGCTCAAAATCGCGCATTCGGCAACTTGTGAGCAGCTTCGCAACCGAGACACGTATTCGGGAACCTGCCCCTCGGCAATGCTGACCCGTTCGCGAATTTCGACTGGTGCAGTTCGGTGACTCAATCCGATGACCGCGATCTGCATCCACGCTCTCCCACTGCGCGTTCGTAGCGCCTCATACTGTAGCACATTGCACTTTGCGCACAACCGCGCAGAGTGTTAGATGGTAGGTTATGCAATCTTCCGTAACACAGTGGTCCTGGCACGGTTACCCGGTGGCCTACCGCAGCGCCGGGGAGGCCCACAGCGACCGGCCGCCGATGGTGCTCATCCACGGCTTCGGCGCCTCGCTGGGCCACTGGCGCCGCAACCTGCCGGTCCTGGCGCAGGAGCATCCTGTTTTTGCGCTGGATCTGGTGGGCTTTGGGGCGAGTGCCAAACCGAGCCCTGCCGAACTGGCCTACACCTTCGAGACCTGGGGTCGGCAGGTCGGCGATTTTGTGCGCGAAGTGGTGGGCCGGCCGGCCATCCTGGTCGGCAACTCGATCGGCGCCATCGTGGCGCTGCAGGCGGCGGTGGGTGCTCCCGAGCGGACCGACAGCGTTGTACTGATCAACTGTTCGCTGCGACTCCTGCACGAGCGCAAGCGCCGGACGCTCCCCTGGCTGCGCCGCGCCGGGACGCCGCTATTGCAGCGGTTGCTCTCGGTACCGGCGGTGGGGCGCTTCTTTTTTAACCGGCTGCGCCGCCCCGAGAGCGTGCGCAAGATCCTCCAGCAAGCCTACGTGCGCCGCGAGGCGGTTACCGACGAACTGGTGGAAATGCTCACCCGCCCGGCTGCCGATCCAGGGGCAACGGCGGTGTTTCTGGCTTTTATCAACTACGCGAGCGGGCCGCTCGCCGAGGACTTGCTGCCCGAGGTGCGCTCGCCGGTGCTCATCCTCTGGGGTAAAGACGACCCCTGGGAGCCCTGTGCCCTGGGCCGCGCTCTCGCGGACTACCCGTGCGTCGAGAAATTTGTGCCCATCGAGCGGGCGGGCCACTGTCCGCAGGACGAAGCACCCGAAGAAGTCAACGCCCACCTGCTCGCCTGGGGCGCCCGGCGGTCTTCGGCGCTGAGCCAGTAGCGCACCGCCGCGGCCGGGGAGGAGGATGACTTCTATGGATGTTCCCAATCGCGATCCTGTGCTCGGCGGCAAGGCCGCACCACCCGACGCTCCGGCCCTGGGGGGCTTCGCGGGCCTGCGGCTACGGCTGCTGCAGTCGACAAGCCCCGAGGAGCGCCGGGCGGCGCTTCGCAAGGCGCCGGACTGGGGCGAGAAGGGCCTCAAATTGCTGCTGGTCGTTCTTGGACAGGACGCGGATCCGCACGTTCGCCAAGAAGCCTGGGAACTGCTGGCTTCTCGCATGGAGAGTGCACCGTGGCTTCGAAATCCGTCGCAATCGCTTCCCCGCCGCGACATCGGCGGACGCAGGGGTCTCATCCGCTGCTACGAACGGGGCGAAAACCTCGCCTGTGCCGACCTGCGCGCAGAGAATCTTTGCCGGATGAATCTGAGCTTTGCGGTGCTGCCGTTTGCCGATTTGAGCGGTGCGGATCTGAGCCGCTCGGTCAACCTCAAACGGGCGGATTTGCGTGGGGCACGGCTGGTGGGAGCGGATCTTCGAGGGGCCTTCCTGCACGGAGCCAACCTGTCCGGCAGCCGGTTGGAAGCGGCGGATCTCATGAAGGTTGCGCTTGCCGGAGCCAACCTGAGCGGCGCGGACCTGTCCCGGGCGAACCTGCGCGCCGCGCATCTGGAGGGCGCCGACCTGCGCCGCACCAATCTCGGTGAGGCGGACCTTGCCGGTGCTTTCTTGAGGGGCGCCCGCCTGGAAGGGGCGGATCTGCGGCGCGCCCGTCTGGAAGGGGCGGACCTCGAATGCGCGGCCACCGAGGGAACGTGCTGGGAAGGAGCGGATCTGGGTGGTGTCGCTTGGGCGGCTTTGTCCCGAGTAAAGCCCATTGATCTCTAGCCCATCCCTTGTCCTCAAACACCGATCCGGTGCTCAGCGTCCCGGCCGCCCCGGTCACCGCCCCCGCTCTGGGCGGCCTCGCGGGTGTGCGGATGCGCCTGGGTCAGTCTCCGCACCCCAAGGAGCGCATCGGGGCTCTGCGCGAGGCGATGCGCCACGGCGAGGCGGGCCTGGAATTGATAGCGCGCGCCCTGCGGCAGGACCGCGAGTGGCCCGTGCGCCACTGCGCCTGGGAATTGTTGCTGGAGAGCGGCCGGGGGGAACTGGCGACGGCCGGGCCGCCGATGCGGGACCTGGGTGGGGCGGCCGGGGTGCGGACGCTCTATGAGCAGGGCAAGCGCCACTTTGCCTGCGCCCGCCTGCGCGGGGCGGCGCTGGGTGCAATGGTCCTGGCCGGGGCAAACCTGCGCGGAGCGGATCTGGCGGGGGCGGATCTGGTGGAAGTGAACCTCGCGGGGGCGGACCTGCGCGAAGCGGACTTGCGCGGGGTGGTCCCCGGCGGTGTCAACGTGCGGGGGGCGCGGCTCTCGGCGCACACCCGCCTCGATGACGGGATGCGGTGCATTTGGGAGTTGCAGAACCGGGGCGGGCGGGGCCGGGATCTATCCGGGGCGGACCTGGGCGCTGCGGATCTGGCTGGGGTGGATTTGGACGGGGCCGGTCTCGATCGGATCAACCTGCGCCGCGCGGTGCTGCAGGGGGCTTCGCTGGCCGCCGCCTCGCTGCGCAAAGCCAACCTGGCGGGTGCGTTGCTCGCAGACGCAGACCTGCGCGCCGCCTGCCTCGCAGGTGCATTGCTCGCAGGTGCCGATCTGCGCGGGGCGGATCTGCGCGAGGCGAATCTGGCCGACGCCAATCTGGGCAGTGCGGATTTCACCGGTGCGGATCTGCGCGGCGCCTGCCTCGACCGGGTTTTCCTGGGCAAGATCCGCCTCGATGCCACTACCCGCCTCGATGAGCGGCTGCGGCGGATCTGGCGGATCCTCGCGGGGGAGATGGCCGGGGCCAACCTCGCAGGCATGGATTTCGCCGACACCCGGCTCTGGGGGGCGGATCTGCGCGGGGCGGATCTGCGCGGCGTCAATCTGCACGGAGCGGATCTGCGCGAAGCGGATCTGTCCGGGGCGGATCTGTCCGGGGCGGATCTGGGTGGAGCCTATCTGGTGAGCGCCCGCCTGCAGGGGACGAAGCTTGGGGAGGCGCGGGGGCTCGAAGCCCGTAGCCGCCTCGTCTGGCAACTGCAAAACGCGGGGGGGCGTGACCGGGATTTGAGCGGAGCGGATCTGCGCGGCGCCCGGCTTCGGGATATCGACCTGGGCGGTGCCCGGTTGCGCGGCGCGCACCTGCGCCAGGCCAATCTGGAGCGGGCGAATCTGGCCGGGGCGGATTTGAGCGGAGCGGATCTGCGCTGGAGCCGGTTGGTGGGCGCGGATCTTAGCGGCGCGAATTTGACCGGGGCCGAGCTGGAGTACGCCAATGCCGGTCTGGCCAATTTCCAGCAAGCCGACCTCGCCCGCGCCAACTGCTTCAGCGCCGCCCTCAACCGGGCCGATTTGCGCTTTGCAATTCTCGACGGCGCCAACCTCGGCCATGCCAATTTGCAGGGGGCCGCCTACGACGGTTGCCGCCGCCTCAACACCCAGATTCGCCAGACGGTTTTGCCCGATGGGGTGCGCTACAGCCAGAAAAAACCGAGCTGGTGGTAGCGATAAAGACAGACATAGCGTCTCGCGGCCGACTGGCCCCCGCCCGCCTGCGTGATACGATGTGCCCACAATTCAGGTATCCGCATGGGCAACGGAACCGGCGAGCGGCCGATCCGGCTGGAGAGTCTCACTCCCGACCAGGAAGCCTTGATCTCGGTGTACTGCGAAAAGTGGCGGCGCATGGCGCTCCGTTGTGAGCCGCTGGACCGGCAGGCAGCCTGCGAAGCCGTCCGGGCCGTCTACGTGCTTGCGGGGCTGGGCGCACCGGAAGTTGTCTTTTGCTCGAGCCCCTACGCGGCCACCCAGAGCGAGATTTTTCAAAGCGGCAGCGAAGTTCCCCAGGCGGGCACCCTCTGGCACCGCCTCAGCTGGTCGCTGGGCGACGAGCTGGCCCGCCGGATGCGCAGCCGCTATATCGAGCGGTTGCGCAAACAGCTCGAAGACAACCTCAAAAAGCGCCTGGCGGGCCAGGTGTGGCGCAGCCTCGAAAACCAGTTGGTGGCCACCCTGGACGCTCGGGTGTGGGGACTCTCGGCCAACAGCATCTCACCGGAAGGTTGGACGGCCCTGTGCTGCTACTTTGATTACTGCCACACCGTGCTCGGTTGTCCCCACGACCGGGGCCAATGGCAAAGGTTTTGTGCGGTGGTCCAAAGCTGTGGCTGGCTCTTTCCGTACCGTCGGGTTTGTCTGGTCAGCGAGCGACCGGTATCGTTGCACCTCGACGACCGCGAGCGCCTGCACGCCGAGGGTACACCGGCCCTGCGCTTCGCCGACGGTTTTGCAATCTATTCCTGGCACGGGGTGACGCTGCCCGAAAGCTACGGCCGTGTGCCCCCCGCCGAGTGGCGGCCCCACTGGATTCTCGAAGAAAACGACGCCGAATTGCGCCGGGTCTTGATCGAGGGTATCGGTTACGAACGCATCTGCCGGCAGTTGCAGGCCCGGCCGCTCGACCGCTGGCAAGAGTACAGCCTGCTCAAAGTCGAGCACATCGACGTCGAGCCAGTCTACCTGCTGCAGACGAGCTGTCCCGGCACCGGGACCGTCCAAGTCCTCAGGGTGCCGCCGGAATTCACCACCGCCCGCACCGCCGCCCGGTGGGCCAACGGGGGCAGCGATCCGGAAGCATTTCTGGTGCAGACTTAGCCCGGCGGGCGGTGGGGCAGACCTATGCGCCTGCAGGCGTCCCCGGCCTTCAACTGCTGAGCGGTTCGACCCCCTCGGTTTTGGCGGCGCGCTCGCGCTCGGCCGGTTTTCAGGCACACCTGAGCAAGCCCATGGACATGGAACAGCTGGTGGAGTCGGTAGCCCGCCTGGTCGGTCGCACAACTGTGTGACAACACATCTTGATCTGGCTGCAGGAGGACCGCGGCTCCTCGCTGCGAACTGACCTGCCGGTCGTGTGTGCTGGTTGGCAGTATGATGGTGCCAGTTGTCACAAGTAGGACACGCCCATGAGCAACGCCGTAGGACGTTCGCGTCCGGTATCGGGCAATGCCGCAGAGCCGGGCGCAGGATCTTTGCAGCAAGCGGTGGCGGTTGACAACTACCGGGCCATCAAAGTCTTGTCCATCCAATTCTCGCTCAGTAGAAAACAGGTCAAAGAGATCTTCGGTATCTCCGAGCGGACTCAGTACCGCTATGAGCGGGAAAATCCGATGCTCAAGCCATCGGTTGGTGATCGGTTGAAGCGTTTCCGGCGTATTCTGACCCAGGCTGTCGATTTGTTCGAGGACGAAGGGGAGGCCGAGCGGTGGCTTGCAAGCTCGAAAGTGGACCTGGAAGGTCTGGCTCCCCTCGATCTACTGGGTACGGACGAAGGGAGCAAGCGGGTGGAGCAGATGCTGTACCGCGCCGAGTACGGAATCTTCGGTTAGTGCAGCTGTGGCGGCTTTGCAAGCGCAAACACCTGGAAACAGCCTTCCAGGGTCTGGGCGGCCTGTACGCGCCGGGACGATGGACGCCGCAGGGTTTTCGGTGCGTCTACACCTCCGAAAGCCTGGCCCTAGCCAGTCTGGAGGTGTTTGTGCGCATAGAAAGCGACAAAATTCCGCTCGTGGCCATCCGGGCATTTCTGGCCGAGGGAACGGCCGTCCAGACGATCGAACCGGCCATGCTGCCGGAGGATTGGCAAGCAGTGCGTGCCTACCCACACCTGCAGGCGCTCGGCCGAGAATGGCTGGAGTCTCTGAGGGCACCGGTTTTGAAGGTGCCCTCGGCCATTGTTCCTGTCGAGTACAACTACCTCCTCAACCCTGCCCATTCCGAATTGCAACTGCATACCGACCCGCCCCAAAAATTCTGTTTCGACCGGCGCGTGTGGAAGCCCCGCAACCATTGACACCGCACCCGCCCTGATAGCGTTTGCTCTAGCGGTGCTGTGGAGCGCGGGTAAGACAGGAGCAACGGTAGCGGGTTGCAGCGGGGCCTCTGCTCAGCGCCGCCGCTGCTGGAGCGCCCGATAAACATCGAGGATATCGACATCGGCGTGGGCCAACAGCACCAGCGTGTGGTACCAGAGGTCGGCCACTTCTTCGGCTACTCGCTCGCCGTCTTTGGCGGCCATCACCACCTCGGTCGCCTCCTCGCCGATTTTCTTAAGGATCTTGTTGGATCCGGCTTCGAGCAGGCGGCTGGTATAAGAATCGGGATGGGGATGGGCTTTGCGCTCCTCTACGACGCGGAAGACCTGAGAGAGGGTGTCGGCCGGGGGTAGGTCGTAGTCGCCCGCCTCGTCGCGGTGAAAGCAACTGCGCTCGCCCAGATGGCAGGCGATGTCGCCCTGCTGCTCGACGGTGAGCAGCAGCACGTCGCTGTCGCAGTCGTAGCGCAGGGCTTTGATTTTTTGCCGGTGGCCGGAGGTGGCGCCTTTGTGCCAGAGTTCCTGGCGCGAGCGACTCCAGAACCAGCTCTCGCCGGTTTCGAGCGTGCGTTCAAGCGCCTCGCGGTTCATCCAGGCCACCATCAGCACCGTGCCATCCAGCACATCCTGCACAACGGCGGGGATGAGCCCGTCGCGGTCGAAGCGGGCAGCTTCCCGTACGTGGACCAAAGTGGGTGCTCCCTTACTCTTGAACTGGTGGGGCGCCATTGCCGCGGCGGCGGCGGGCATGGAATTGGCCAATGGGGCTGTCTTCGTAGCGGCGGTCGAGTTCAGCTTCTATCAGTGCCAGTTCGGCATTGAGTGCACGCAGACTTTCGGTAGCTTGCCGCAGATTCTCCAGATGCCGCTCGTGGGTCTTGTCATCGACAAGCAGTTTGATCGGTTCGTGGCTCATGGCAGTCCCCAGTCGGTTTTGATCTCTCGAACGCTGCGAGACAGAGCGTCTAGTCGCTCGCGAGCCCGCAGATGCGCCCGCTCCAACAACCTCATATTATCCGTAGTGGATTTCAAAGACTCGGGCTGTCGTCGCCGAGCAGTTCGCGCCGCACGATCTTGATGGGCGGCGAGCCGGCTTTGATATAGCGGTCGTGGAACTCGAGCAGCGTAAATTGGTCTCCCATTTTCTGGCGGTAATCGTCGCGCAGCTTGAGAATTTGCAGCTTGCCGAGGGTATAGATAAGAAAGGTCGGGTCGGCGGTGCCGCGCTTGCTTTCGATTTCGGCGTTCACCCGCTGCTGAAAACCCTCTTTGACGAAAAAGTCGACCGCCTGCTCGTAGGTCATGCCCTGGGTGTGCATCTGGATGCCCACGATGTAGCGGCAGTCGCGCAACAGCGCGTCGATGAGTTGGCCGAAGCGCAATTTTGGATCGCCCTCGCCATAACCCTCGTCGAGCATCATCTGCTCGGTGTAGTGCGCCCAGCCCTCGGCGTTGGAGTTGGCTGTGATGAGCTTGCGCACCTTCGAGAGATCCGGGTTGTTTTTGACCCACAAAAACTGGGTATAGTGGCCGGGCCAAACCTCGTGCACCGAAACGGTGTTGAGCAGCGGATAGTTGTAGCCGCGCAGGTAGTCCTCCTGGCGTTTGGCGGGCCATTTCGGATCGGGAAGGGTGATGTTGTAGTAAGCCTCGGTCGCTTTGCTCTCGTAGGGGCCGGGGGTGTCCATCGATGCGAACGTGAGGGCGCGCAAGAATGGCGGCGTCTCGGTCACCTGGGCCTGCACATCGCCGGGCACGGTGATGATCCGCTTATCTACCAGAAACTGGCGCAGCGCGTCGAGTTGTTTTTGGGCGGCGGGGATCAGCTCTTTGGCGGTGGGGTGATCGTCTTCGACGAGGGCGAGCACCTCGCGCACCGATTTGGCCGGATCGATGCGCCTGGCGGTCTGGACCAGTTCCTGCTGGTCCTTGCGCAGTTGGGCATAGCCGATTTCCAGCATCCGGTCGAGGGGAATGTCGACCATCTCGTCATAAAGCAGCTTCAGGCGATAACTCTCAGCCCCGATGGCGAAGTTGCCTTTTGAGCGGGGGAGCAGATCTGTTTTGAGAAACCGTTCGTAGCGGCCCAGAGCGGCAATCGTGCGGGCGTTGGCGCGTTTGAAGCGCGCGAGCAGGGCCGGGTCTTTGACCTCGGCAAAAGCCTCCGGTACGGTGGTCTTGAAAAATTCGACGTTCCCCGGCAGTTGCTGCAGAGCGATTTCGGTGTAGATGCGTGGCGGGTTGGATAGCAGAGTGCGGGCGGTCTGGAGGGCGGCAGGAATCTGCTCCTCGCGGGCGATCACCGAGCGCAGCCGCTCGGCGGGCGGGGCGAAGTCGCGTTTGACCAGTTTGAAGATGCTGCCGGTGACGGCACTCGGGTACATATCCGGGTTGCGCTTCCACATCTGGATGCGATCCAGTTCGAGCAAATTGGAGCGGATCGAAGCGAGCACGATTTCGCGGTCGTTGCGCTCGGCCGGATTGAGGCTTGCCGGGTCGATGGCCTCAAAAGATTTCATGAATGCCTTGAGCTTTGCGATCCAGGCGGTACGGGCGGGCTGTGAAAAATTTTCCAGCCGGGTATCGTACTCGTGGAAGCCCGCGTAGGTGCCAAAGCTGGGATTGACCTCGAAGGTGGCCTTGAAGTAGGCGTCCACCAGTTGGGTGTAGGCTTCGGGGGCGGCGGGAGCGGGCACCCCCACAGCAAAAGTCGCCGCCGCCGCCCACCCGATCGCCCATGCCCACCGGCTTGGCTTGCTGCTCTGCATCGTCTGTTCCTTGAGATTCTCGCCACGGATGCAGTCGAAGATAGCAGGTTTGGAGTTCCTAAGACGTTGCAAGGAGATTGGAGATCACCCAGGACAAAGCTTCTGGCAACGAATGCGCCGCGGCTACTCCGGAGGCAGCAGCAGGGCTTCTACGACAAACGTCATTCCTAGGAATGCCGCGGAGGTCACGGTATCGGATGCATTCAGAATGGTCTCTTCCAGATAGCGATTGCCGCCCGGATGGCTAAAGCGATGGAGTCGGCGCTGCCTGAGATTGACTACCCAGTACTCCTGTATCCCTGCCTGTGCGTACATTGCGCGCTTGGTCCCAAGGTCGTATTCCAGACTGGAATCGGCCACCTCAATGATGAGCAGGATATTTTCCGGGCCGGGATGCCGATGGCGATAGCTGCGGTTTTCGACCACTGCCAGATCCGGCACAGGCTCGGCAAACTGGCCGAGGACCACAGGTTTTTCATTGCGCAAAAGCGCTTCGCCAGCCAACGCGGCAGCGAGTACTTTTGCCAAATGCTCTACCGATTCAGCGTGCAAAGGCCCCTGGGGACTCACAGGCAGAATTTGTCCATCGATCAGCTCCAGCCGCTCTTCGGGATGTAAGATTCCTAACTCTCCCAATCGGTAGTATTCCCCAACCGTCCAGGAATGCGGATCTCCGGAGGCGCTTTGTGTAATTTGCCCGCGCAATGGGTCAAAGTGCTCAGTGCGATCCAGCAGATGATCCGCGACCATCCGGTAATACTCGGAGGCGCTGAAAAGACGTGGCTGCAATGCCTCGTGCTTTCGGATCTCCTGCATGCCAGCCTCACCGGTCGCACTTGAAAGCGCGTAAGACCATCACATCGTATGCCGGCCGCAGCAATCCCGGCAAAAGGGCAATTGCCGGACGCGACGCCGGATAAGCTCTTCAGTTGCTTACTGGATCAGGCGAACAGGTCGCTTTTGCGGCTGACGCGCTCGATGAGTTCGCGGGCACGGCGGTAACCTACCTGGTCGTTGCGCTCGCGAAAGAGGGTCGCAGCCTTGCGCCAGTCGGCGAGCGCCGCACCGCGCTCGCCCAGGCCCGCGAGGGCAAGACCGCGATTGAGAAAGACCGGGGCGCTGTCGAAGTTGTGGTCCAGAGCCCGGTCAAAGTCGTTGACCGCCTTGCGGTAACTGCGCAGCCGGAAGTTGGCGAGGCCGCGGTTGTAATAGGCCCGTCCGAAGGCCGAATCCAGGGCGAGGGCCTGGTCGTAATCGGCAAGCGCCCCCTGGGTGTCCTGTAGGCCGAGGCGGGCGTTGCCGCGGCCGACATAAGCGGTGGGAAGCTTCGGCTCCAGGGCGATCACCCGGTCGTAGTCGGCGATCGCTTCTTTGTAAGCTTTGAGCCGCACGTGCAACTCGGCCCGACTGCGTAGGGCAAACGATGAAGGCGACAGATCGACGGCCCGGTCAAAATCAGCCAGCGCCCCCTGGAGATCCCCGGAGCGGGTGCGGGCGTCCGCCCGACCGATGTAGGCGTCGGCACTGCTCGGATCGAGGGCGAGTTGCCGGTCAAAATCGGCGATGGCTCCTTTAAAGTCGCCCGAGCGGGTGCGCACCAGACCCCGGTTGCCGTGGGCGGCGGCGAGCTTCGGATCGAGGCGGATCGCTTCGCCCAGATCCGTGAGAGCCGCCGGATGGTCCCTCAGTTCGGCCAGGGCGACGGCGCGGTTGAGGCGGAGCATCGCCGGTGCCGGGGCGTTCAGGGTAATGGCCCGGCTGAAATCGGCGGCGGCAGCCCGGTACTCTTTGAGCTTGAGCTTCGCCAGGCCCCGGTTGGCGTGGGCGAGGGGGTGGCTTTTGTTCAGCTCGATGACCCGGTCCAGGGTTTCGACGGCGGCGGCGTACTCGCCGCGCTGCTGCGCCAGAGCAGCCAGCTGCAGGTGGGCGGGCACATAGTCGTGGGCCAGGACCACCGCCCGTAAATAGTCGGCGCGCGCCCCCTCGCGATCGCCGCGCTGGGCGCGCAGCAACCCCCGTTGCAGGTAGGCGCGCTCCTTGCGCGCGTCGAGGACAACGGCGCGATCAAGATGCATCAACGCTCCGTCGCCGTCGCCCAAAGCGTACTGGGCCATCGCCCGCACCCTGAGCCCCTCGGCGTCGTCGGGGCTGGCCTGCACCGCCTGCAGATAATCAGCCCGGGCCGCCGCGGCGGTACCGGCGGTGGCGTGCAGTTCGCCGCGCAGCAAATACGCTTCGGCGTTGGTGGGCACCAACCGGATGGCCTGCTCGGCGTCGGCCAGGCCCCCTTTTAGATCTCCCAGGCGCAATCTTGCCTGTGCCCGCCACCGGTAGGCGGGTTCAAAGGCGGCATCCTGCCGGAGCATCCGGCTGCACTCGTCGGCCAGACGCGCGTAGTCGGACCGCCGCAGGTGGGTCTGGGCCTGCTGCCATCGCTCCACCGGCATCGTCGCCTTGGACGGTGCCGCCGACACCCCCGGAGCGGGTGGGGCAACCCAACCTAGCCAGACGGCAACCAATAAACCGAGCAAGCGACGCAAAGCAGTCATAGTCGAAAAGGTGAGCCAGTCGGTAAAAACCTGTTGTTCAGTAGGGATGCAACGGTTGTGGTTCGACGGCTCTTACACTGGATGGGCAAGAAATCCAGGGAGCAATTGAACGATGGCGATACCGGTGGTGGTGGTGGGATGCGCCGGCAAGATGGGCCGGGAGGTGGTAAAGGCGGTGCACGCCGCCCCCGATATGGCCGTCGTCGGCGCGGTCGACCGCAGCCACATCGATGAAGATGCCGGCGAACTAGCGGGGATCGGGCCTATCGACGTGCTGGTCACCGACAACCTCGAGATCACCTGCGCCATGGTCGCCCAGGAGCGCGCCCCCGGCGTGATGGTCGATTTTACGCACCCCCGGGGCATCTACGACCGGGTGCGCTCGGCCATTGCCTACGGCGTGCGCCCCGTGGTGGGCACCACCGGACTACCCCCCGAGCACATTGAAGAACTGGCCGAATTTGCCGACAAGGCGAGCACCGGCTGCATCGTCGCCCCCAACTTCGCCATCGGCATGATCCTGCTGCAGCAGGCCTGCCTGCGGGCGGCGGAATATTTTGATCACGTCGAGATTATTGAGTTGCACCACAACCGCAAAGCCGACGCTCCGAGCGGCACGGCCCTGGCCACCGCCCAGATGATCGCCACTACCGGCAAGACTTTTAATGTTCCCGAGGTGAGCGAAAGCGAACTGGTCGCCGGTGCCAGGGGTGGAATGACCCCCGGCGACATTCGCATCCATTCGCTGCGCCTGCCCGGTCTACTGGCCCACCAGGCAGTGATCTTCGGCGGGCTTGGCCAGAGCTACACCCTGCGCCACGACACCACCGACCGCGCCGCCTACATGCCCGGGGTGCTGCTCGCCATCCGCAAGGTACTCGGCCTGAAGAGCCTGGTTTACGGGCTGGAGAAGATCATTTAACGGCGCACCGTCCGGGGCAATCGCCGCGAGCGCCCCGCAATTTGTATCCTACAGCCCAGGACGAGGGTATTTAGAAGCTGAATCTAAAACCCAACTCGACATTGTGGATATTGGGGCTATCGGTGGTCAGACTGGTGCCGAGGTTGTCGGTAAATCCGGGAGCGGCAGTGGCAAAATAGCGATAACCGAGCAGAATCGTCGCACTGGAACCCAAGCGAAATCCGAGGCCGGCTTTGAACTGGTAGGCAAAGACAGTGCTGGAGCCGTTGACCGTCGTAAAACCCGGGGCGGTGATGTTGTTGGCTGAGATGCTGGAGACACCGGCACCGGCACCGATATACGGAGAGACGATATCGGTGATCTCAGGAAAGAGCAGGTCGTAATAGATATTCACCAATCCGGAATAAGTGTCGATGTCGCCCCGCCCCGCAGAGGTATTTCCCTGAAAGACCAGCGAGCTGACATCGAAACTGGAGTAGGCAAATTCCCCTTCGATGCGAAAGCCGTTGTTGATACCGTAGCCAATCGCGCCAAAGGCGGTGTAGCCGGTGTTCAAATTGATGGCCGTACCCAGACTGGTGCCGATTCTGTTGGGAAAAGACGCCCCGCCGCCGGCCTGAACATACAAGCCTTCTGCAAACTGGGCCTGTGCAGACGGTGCAAATATGCCGAAAAACGCTACGCCGCTCAATAGGGCGGTTACCACACGCTTCATGTTCACTCCCCCTTTGACCCAAAGCTGATACCGATGCTACCTCTGCAAAGTAAAGAAAGCGTTAAATGCTTCAAAATGTGAAAAATGGTATAGTTTTCTCCGAGTGGTTTGCGGCCGTTCGTCGCGGCGGCGCCTCTCCCCGCGGCAGTGGGTAAAACCACCGGCCCTCCAAGAAGCCGGAGATACTGACCTCGGTTTGCGCCAACGGCCCCAATCGTTATAGGAGCATTTCAACGTGCTGAGCAGACAT
This sequence comes from Gloeobacter violaceus PCC 7421, assembly GCF_000011385.1. Classification (NCBI taxonomy): domain Bacteria; kingdom Bacillati; phylum Cyanobacteriota; class Cyanophyceae; order Gloeobacterales; family Gloeobacteraceae; genus Gloeobacter; species Gloeobacter violaceus. The sequence goes on along the minus strand of NC_005125.1, from coordinate 1,282,257 downwards.
TGTTTTCATGGCGTTCTGGGTGTGTGCCTGCTCATTGCCGCCGCCGTCCCGGTGTCGGCGCAGTCGCCCGATGCTCCGGGGCGGGGGACGGAGCTTTCCCCCGAGCAGCAGACGGCTATGCGCCAGGCAATTGGCGAGTGCCGCAAGCAAAACGAGAAGCCGCCGGCTGTGCGCGCCTGCGTGCAGCAGCGCTTGGGTGGGGTGCTCACCCCCGAGCAGATGCAGGGTTACACGCGCAGTCGCGCCCAGGGCTACGGCGGCGAAGGCCCGTCCAACTTGAGTGAAGAGCAGCGCGCTGCCCGGCGCGCGGCCATCGAGCAGTGCCGCGCCCAAAACCAGCAGCAGGGTCCGGAGGCCGTGCGCGCCTGCGTGCAGCAAAAACTGAATCTCCCCAACTGAGGCCAATCGATGGAACGCCTGTCGTTCCTTGCTCTGGCGGCCATCGCAGCCGGGGTCATCCAGGTTCCGGCTGCGATGGCCCGTCCGACGGCTATCGAGCGTTCGGCCTTCAACAGCCGGGTGCGCGACGCGGTCGTCTCCCGCTGGCGGATTCCCCTTGTCGAGCGCACCACCACCGTCGATGTGACCGCTCGCTGGGATCTTCAGGCACCGATGGTGTTGCTCGTGCTGCTGTGGTGGGCCGCACCGGGTACTGGTACGAGAGGTCTGGCAGCTGGTCGATCGGCACTACGCGACAATGGCCGCGCCGTCCTGGTCGGCACCCCAACCTACGGCAAGGGGGCCATCCAGCAGGACTACACCTGTCCGATCGCTCCGGGCTGAGTGTCACCGTGGGCCAGTATCTTACCCCCGCGGGCTGCCCCATCCAGGGCATCGGCCTGGTGCCGGATGTGGTCGTGCCCGCGATGCGCACGGCCGACACCGACCGCCAGTACGCGACGGCCGTCAACTTGCTGGTGCGCAGGCTCGAACTGTCGCTGCGTATCGATACATCGTCCCGATACCCTTGACAACCGATCCGGCTCGCCCTAATGTATCCGCAGTGATTATATCCACTTGCATTACATCGAGTCTGGATCTATGGACCCCAAGCGTTTTTTGCCTCTGACTCCGGCGGTGTTTCAGATTTTGCTGACCCTGGCCGACGGCGAGCGCCACGGCTACGGGATCGTGCGTGAGGTCGAGCAGCGTTCGGAGGGTAAAGCTCACCTGGGGCTCGGCACGCTTTACAGCACGATCAAGCGCTTGCTCGCCGCGGGGTTGGTCGAACAGTCCCAGTGGCGTCCAGATCCGGCCCTTGACGATGAGCGGCGGCGGTACTACCGCCTGAGCGAACTGGGCAGGCGGGTGGCGGTGGCCGAGGCCGAGCGCCTGGTGGAACTGGTGGCCGACGCGCGCTCAAAAAAGCTTCTGGCCGCCCCGGAGGTTTTGGGATGAAAAGCTGGCCGGAGCGGATTTTTGAGGGGCTGCTGAAACTGTATCCGACCGAATTTCAGCAGGAGTATGCCGATGAGATAGTCCAGGTGTTTCGCGAGCAGCACCGCGAACTGTCCCGGCAGGGCGGGGGGGCGTTGCTCGTGCGTTGGTGGATGTCGACCGCATTCGATCTGGGAGTGACCGCCGTGAAAGAACAGATGCAGATGCTTTTACAGGATGTGCGCTATGGTTTGCGGATGCTGGCGGGAAGCCCCGGCTTTACGGTGGTGGCGGTCTTGACACTGGCGCTTGCTATCGGCGCCAATACAGCGATATTCAGCGTCGTCAGTGCGGTGCTGTTGCGCTCGCTGCCCTACGCCGAGCCGGAGAGGCTCGTGCAGGTCTGGGAGACGGCGCCCCGACAAGATGTGATGGAGGGCTCGGTCTCAGCCCCCAACTACCTCGACTGGCGCGAGCAAAACCACGTATTCGACCGCATCGCCCTCTACGGCTACGGAGCGTTTAACCTCAGTAACAATGACAATCCGGATCGGCTGTTGGGGGCGATCGTCTCGACCAACTTCTTTGAGACCTTCGGCACCGCGCCGCTATTGGGGCGGGGTTTTCGGCAGGAGGAAGAAAAATCTGCCGACAGCCGGGTGGCAGTGATCAGCCACGGCCTGTGGCAGCGGCGCTTCGAGGCGAGCGCGGCGGTACTGGGTAAAACCGTCACTATCGACTCGCGGCCCTACACGATCGTGGGGGTGATGCCTCCTGGATTCCAATTTCCCCGGGACGACCGGGACATCTTTGTACCCTTCGCTTTCGATACCGAATACTTTCAGCAGCGGGGCCAACACTCCTACCGGGCCGTCGCCCGCCTCAAGCCGGGGGTGAATCTGGCGCAGGCTTCCGAGCAGATGAACATTGTCGCCCGCGCCCTCGCCCGGCAGTACCCGGACAGCAACACCGGCCGGGGGGTGGCGCTTGTGCCCCTGTACGAAGAACTAGTGGGGGACATACGTCCTGCGCTGCTGGTGCTCACCGGTGCGGTGGCGGCTGTGTTGCTGATCGCCTGCGCGAACGTGGCTAACTTGCTGCTCGCGCGCGCCGTCGCCCGCCAGAAGGAATTTGCCCTGCGCGTGGCGCTCGGGGCGAGCCGCGCGCGGCTCGTCCGGCAACTGTTGACCGAAAGCGCCCTGCTATCGCTGTTTGGGGGGGCATGCGGTCTGGTGCTCGCGTACTTTGGGGTTCGGCTGCTGGTGGCTTTTAGCCCGGCGGATCTGCCCCGGGCGCAGGAGATTGCCGTAGACGGACCGGTGCTCGCTTTCACGGTTGTGGTGGCGTTTGCCACGGCCTTTGTGTTCGGATTGGCGCCGGCTTTGCAGGCCACCCGCGTCGATTGCAACGAGGCGCTCAAGGACGGTGGACGCACAGCCACGGGTGGCCGGTCGCGCCATCGCCTGCGCAACTTGCTGGTGGTGGGGGAGGTGTCGCTTGCCCTGATGCTGCTGGTGGGAGCCGGTTTGCTGGGACAGAGTTTGTGGAGATTGCAAAGCGTCGATCCAGGCTTGAACCCCAAAAACGTGCTCACGGCCAATATCTTCCTGCCGGTGGCCAAGTACCGCGAAGAGCGGCAGATGGTGGACTTTTTCGATCGCCTGCTGGCACGCATCCGCAACCTACCGGGGGTAAGTTCGGCCAGCGGCGTTACCACGCTGCCCCTGAGCGGCAACAGTTCCGACGGCAGTTTCATCATCGAAGGCCGCCCTCCCGCCGGACCCGGCCAGGAGCCGAATGCAGGCCAGTTGATTGTCGGCCCCGATTATTTGCAGACGATGGGCATTCCCCTGGTGCGGGGCCGTACCTTCGAAGAGCGCGACCGCGCCACATCCCGCAAGGTGGCCTTGATCAACGAGACGATGGCCCGGCGATTCTGGCCCGGCAAAGACCCGGTGGGCAGGCGCATCAGCATTGACACCCCCAGGCCGGCTCCCGACAGCTGGATTGAGATTATGGGCATCGTCAAGGACGCGCGCACGCTGGCACTCAACAAGCCGGTGCGCCCAGAGATATACTTTCCGTACTCCCAGTTCACCTGGCCTCTGTTCAATCTGGTCGTCCGCACCGAGACCGGCGACCCGGCTGCTCTCAGTAACGCTTTGCGCGAGCAGGTGATGGCGATCGATCCCGACCAGGCTCTAGGCAAAGTCCGCACCATGGAAGCGGTGATCGCCGAGTCGATCGAACAGGAACGCTTCAATGCGTTGCTGTTGATCCTGTTCGCGGTTGTCGCCCTGGCGCTTTCCGGGGTGGGCATCTACGGCGTGATGGCCTACTCGGTCACCCAGCGCACCCACGAGATCGGCATCCGCCTCGCTCTAGGCGCCGAGCGGGGCAGCATCATCCGGCTCGTCGTCGGCCAGGGAATGGCGCCGGCCATAGCAGGGGTAGCGATCGGTCTGGTCGCTGCCGCGGCACTCGGGCAACTCCTTTCGAGCCTGCTGTTCGGCGTCAGTGCCATCGATCCGCCTACCTTCATCGGTGTAGCGGCAATGCTTTTGGGAGTGGCGTTTTTGGCCTGCTTCCTGCCCGCCCGCCGTGCCACCCGTGTCGATCCGATGGTGGCTTTGCGGTACGAGTAGGTGACGAAACCGCTATCAGCGTACGGAAAAATTCCGTACAAATGTTATAGTGAGGACGAAACTGCTATTGAGCACAAAAGGCGGCAAACGGTATGGCAAGTCCCGAGGGCAAGAAATCCGAGCGCTTGGAAGTGCGGGTAAGCGGCGACGGCAAAGCCTTGATCGCCCAGGCAGCCCAACTGGAAGGACGCACTGTGAGCGACTTTGTGGTTGCCAGTGCGCTCGAAGCCGCGAGCCGGACCATCCAGGAGCATGGATTGTTGTATCTCTCCCAGCAAGATCAACAGATTTTTGTCGAGGCGATCTTAAATCCACCAGAGCCCAATGACGAGCTGCGCCAGGCTGCGAAGGAATATCAGCGGTCGGTAAACAGTGTCTCTTGAGGAGGCTGCAAGTTTCACAATCCAGCCTTTGCAGCAGTTTCATGAACGTTCACTTTTTGCGAGCGGCAACGAATCATTGGACCGCTACTTAAAGCAGCAAGCAACGCAAGATTTGCGTCGGTATGCGGCTGCGACTTTTGTTTTGACCCAGAAGCGCTCGACCACGGTCATCGGCTACTATACTTTGGCCATGACAGGGGTGGTGTTAACAAGTTTTCCTCCCGAAATTCAAAAGCGGTTGCCGCGGTATCCCGTGGTGCCTGCTGTACTGCTCGGAAGGCTTGCCCGCGATCAGCGATGCTCTGCAATGGGTCTTGGAAAACTATTGTTGCTCGATGCCCTAAGCAGAAGCTTCAGAAGTGAAATTCCCGCCGCTGCAGTTGTCATTGACGCCTTCGACGAGCAAGCGACAGGCTTCTATTGCAAATATGGATTCGTACCATTTCTCGATTCCACTCAACGCTTGTTTCTGCCAATGACTACCATCACGAAATTGGTGCGACCGGATGCACCGTAGCCATCGAACTTGCTAAATCTTCTGAGCCCCTGGTCGGCCGTCCTCAACCACAAAGGAGGCAAGGGTACTCACGGTGCTCTCGGGGTCGATCGGGTTGGTGACCACGCGCAGGTCGGTTTGCCATTGTTTGGGGGTGATCGTGCACAGGGTGTAACCCCGCTGGTCGCCGTTGAAGAATTTGGTATGGGGGTTGGAAGGCATCGCCGCCGTGAGTTGGGCAGTGAATTCCTTTGAGAAGTTGGAACTGATCGAGGTTCCGGCAAATTCGGTGGCGACGGTGGCTGAGTCGGGATTGGCGAAATCGGACTTGAGATCGAAGACCCAGTTGGAATGGATGTCGCCGGTGATCACGACCGGGTTGGCGGGGCGGCGGGCGGCAAGGTAGCGCAGCAGCCGCTCGCGGGCCGCCACGTAGCCGTCCCACTGATCGAGGTTGAATAGTGCCGATTCCGGGCGCGGATCGACGTCGAACTGGGCCATCACCGTCTGCTGGGCCATCACATTCCAGCGCGCCCGCGAGAGGTTCAGCCCCGCCAGCAGCCAGCGCTCCTGCCGGTCCCCCAGCATCGAAGCGGCCTCGGCAAGCGCTTCCGGGCAGCGGGGCTTCAGCCGATCGCCGCAGGGCTGGTCGCTTCGGTACTGGCGGGTGTCGAGCACGTGCAATTCGGCCAGATCGCCCATGGTGAAGCGGCGAAAGAGTTGCAAATCGGGGCCCTTGGGCAACGAGACAAGGCGCAGGGGCATGTGCTCGTAGTAAGCCTGGTACGCGGCGGCGCGGCGGGCGGCGAAGGCCTGCGGGGTCTGGTCGTCCTCGGGGATGAGGGTTGCGTAGTTGTTGTCCACCTCGTGATCGTCCCAGGTGACGATCCAGGGGGCGGCGGCGTGGGCCGCTTGCAAAGACGGATCGAGCTTGTAGAGCGCGTAGCGGTTGCGGTACTGCTCCAGGGTGGTAATCTCCGGCCCGTCGTGCTTGCGCGGTTGGTTAGCCGTCGGTCCCCGCTCGTAGATGTAATCGCCCAGGTGGACGACAAAATCGAGATCCTCCACCGCGGCCATGTCCCGGTAAGCACTGTAGTAGGCGTGTTCGTAGTGCTGGCAGGAAGCGAAGGCAAAGCGCAGGCGCTCCACCCGCGCGCCCGGAGCGGGTGCGGTGCGGGTACGGCCCACAGGGCTCACCTCGGAACCGGCTTTGAATTGGTACCAGTAAGAGCGGGCAGGCTCCAGGCCGTGCACTTCGACGTGCACCGAGTGGGCCATCTCCGGCAGGGCCAACACCGTGCCGCGCTGGAGCACCTGGCGCATATTCGCATCCCTGGCCACCTGCCACTGCACCGGTACCGGCCGCGTGCCCATGCCGCCTCCACCCAGCGGTTTCGGTACCAGGCGCGTCCAGAGCACAACACCGTCGGCGAGTGGATCGCCGGAGGCTACCCCGAGGCTGAAAATTCCGGCCTCAGCAGCATGGACCCGCTGCACCAGGGCCGCCCCCCCGAAGGCACCCACAGCGGCCAGAAACCGCCTGCGGCCTGTGGCGGCGGCGAACAATCGCATCAATGAAGTCCGATCAAACGCCATAAAAACTGGGATTTCGCGAAGACTGCGCGCACGAGTCTAACCAAGTTCAGCGCCCAGGGAGTGTCTCGGGCAGCACCCGCCACCCGGGCGGGTACGGACCTCTGCTGACAAAGCTAAAAAAATCCGCAAAGATTTGGGCCGGTCGGATTTCACACCGGGATCATGGTCGTGGGTGTCGGCTGTTGTCCTCTCTGCAGCACCGCCAACTGCCCCCCGCAGTCCACGAGCCGAGAATTTCGCCGGGGCCGTCGAGCGGCCGGTATGGAATTTTTCAATTCGCTTAGTGAGCAGAAATACCCATGGATTTTCTATCCGATACCGTCATCCTATCGCGCATGCAGTTCGCGCTGACTGCCATCTTTCATATGCTCTGGCCGGTGCTGACCACGGGCATGGGTATCTTTCTGGTCATCGTCGAAGGCCTATGGCTGAGGACGCGCAACCCCGCCTACTATCACCACGCCCGCTTCTGGTCGAAGCTGTACGTGTTGAACTTCGGCATCGGTGTGGCCACCGGCATTCCGATGGAATTTCAGTTCGGCACCAACTGGGCGGCTTTTTCGGAGGCGGTGGGCGACTTTTTCGGCAGCATCCTCGGTTTTGAAGCGTCGATGGCCTTCATGCTCGAAGCCGGTTTTTTGGGGATCATGCTGTTTGGCTGGCAGCGGGTGCATCCTTATATCCACTACTTCGCAACGATCATGGTCGCCTTTGGGGCGAACCTTTCGACGGTCTGGATTTTGATTGCCAACTCCTGGATGCAAACCCCGGCGGGCGGCGAATTTGTCAACGGCAAATTCGTCGTTCAAGATTATTTTCAAGCTATGCTCAACCCCTTTAGCGGCCACAGCATCCTGCACATGTTCTTTGCCACCCTGGAGACTTCGCTGTTTGTGATCGGCGGCATCAGTGCCTGGTATATCCTCAAAGGCCGCAATCAGGAGTTCTTCTCGAAATCGCTCAAGATCGCCCTGGCGGCGGCGGTTGTGGTGGCACCCGTGCAGATCTGGGTGGGCCACGTCAGCGGCGAGCAGGTGCGCCGCTACCAGCCCACCAAACTGGCCGCCATGGAGTCGCAGTGGGATACGATCCCGGCCGGTCAGGCCGCCCCCTGGTCGATCGTTGCCTGGCCCGACGAGCAGGGCGAAAAAAACGACTGGGAGATCGCCGTCCCGGGCGGCCTGGGCTATATTCTCGAATTCAAGCCGGAACTGTCCGAACCGGTCTACGGCCTCAAAGCCTACAAGCCCGAAGACCGGCCCCCGCTGGTATGGCTGATCTTTTATTCGTTTCGCATCATGGTGGGCATCGGCTTTTTCTTTGCGGCCCTGATGCTGGTGAGCGCAGTGCAATGGCTGCGTGGCAAGCTTTCGGTCGACACTATCGGCTCCCAGCGCTGGCTGATGCGCGCCTGGATTTTGGCAGCCCCTTTGGGCTACATCGCCGTCGAGTGCGGCTGGATCGTGCGCTGTGTGGGCCGCCAGCCGTGGATCGTCTACGGCCAGATCCGCACCGCCGAAGGCGTCTCCAACGTGCCGGCAAGCAACGTGCTGACGTCGCTGACGTTTTTTGCAGTAGTCTACACGTTTCTGTTTTGCTGTGTGCTCTACTTCGGAGCGCGCATTCTCCAGCGCGGCCCCAATCTCAATCTGCCGGTTCCGGATTTTGAGGGCCGGTTACCCGTCGAAGTGGAGCCTGCCGAGCACCTCCCCGACAGCCGCCCGGCCGAAGCCCAGCAAGAAGCCCAACCGTAAGCGAGGAAAATGCATGGATCCGCTCGCACAGTTCCTACCGCAGGTCTGGTTTTTTATCCTGGCGCTGTTTTTGTTTCTCTACGTCATGCTCGACGGCTTCGATCTGGGAGTCGGCATTCTTTCGCTCACTTCCTCCAATGAGGAGCGCCGGGGCATCCTGATGACCAGTCTCAGCAATGTTTGGGATGCCAACGAAACCTGGCTGGTGATTATGGGGGGTGCTCTGTTCGGAGCTTTTCCCCTCGCCTACGGCACGATCCTCAACGGTCTGTACATCCCGATTTTTTTGATGATCTTCGGATTGATTTTCCGGGCGGTCGCCTTCGAATTTCGCGAGCACGCCAAGCGCAAGCTCTTCTGGAACTACGCCTTCGGCCTCGGCAGTTTTCTGGCGGCCCTTGGCCAGGGTTTTGCTCTGGGCAGCGTGCTCCAAGGGATCACCGTCGATGCGGCGGGCCGCTTCGCAGGCTCCACCTGGGATTGGCTGAGTTGGCAATCGGTACTGGTGGCGCTCACCCTTATCCAAGGCTACGTGCTCATCGGTTCGACCTATCTCATCACCAAGACCGAGGGTGAACTGCAGGACACCCACTACCGCACCGCCAAAATCGCAGCGCTCACCACGCTCGTGGGCGCCGTCTTCATCACCATCTCGACTCCCATCTTCTACGAGAGCGCCCGCACCCGTCTGTTCCAGGAACCGTTTATTTACATCTTTGCGGCCATCCCCTTGCTGGGTGCCCTGCTTATTTGGCTGCTGCTGCGCAGTCTTTCCCGCCGTCAGGAGCGTGCCCCCTTTATCTGGACGATCTTGATTTTCACCCTCACCTTTGCCGGGCTGGGGCTGATCGTTTTTCCGTACATCATTCCGATGTCGGTGACCATCTACCAGGCCGCCGCCGCCCCCAGTGCCCTGGTGTTCATGATCATCTTTATGGGCTTTTTGATCCCGATCATGCTCGCTTACAACATCTTCCAGTACATCGTCTTTCGCGGCAAAGTCACCGGCGGTCATTACGAGTGAAGCTTCTTGCGGATCGGAATGTTTCGTCGACTTGAGACAGTATAGCAAGGTTCAATCAAGCAAACACGGCTTGCGAATTGTCGCAACTGTTTGCGATTACTCAGCCTTTGGTGTATATTCTTTGAGTAAAATGGTTTTGACATTCAGCCCCAGCAACGGTTGGGATGAGTCGTGGCACCCATGCCGAAAACGTATCGCTTGAAAGCACGAAAGTATTTTGTTCTCTTATCGACGGTTTTGATATGTGTCTTAACTGGACCGGCGGTTGCTTTGGCTCAAGAGGCCGGCAGACCTGACGCCGTCAAGTTCTTCGTTGAATCTGCCGAAAGGATAGAGGGTGAAGACAGTGCTTCACAGTCAAGCTTTGTTGCAGCTTGGGGAGCAGAAAAGCAAATTGTTGTTAATGTATTTTTGAGCAAAGATAAGCAGATAAACGTCGAAATTTATCCTGCGAAGAAGGACGTATCGATGCGCAGCTTTTCTCCACAGACAGGTGAACCGGTCAAGATAACAGAATCTGATGTCCTACAGCTTAGACAACTTGCCTCTTCCCTCTCTTTGAAAATCGACCGAAAGTCGCTACTCAGCGACTACTTTGGAAGAGCAATTTTTCTACTCAGCAATTCGCCAAAAGATATTTATATGAATAGACCTACTAGATTCCAGCAGAAGTCTAAAGACTCACAAGGGTCTGAAACTCAACCGCAACCACAGTCGCCGGAGGATGATGGGGTTCAGAAGTGTTGAATGTCAGGAATTGATCCTACAAAAACAGCTCGAAGTCGTGTAAACTTTGAGCTGTGTTCAATTTCATTATGTTGAGACAATGCTACTCGATTTTCCGCAACTTGTCAAAACCTTTCTGTCCGCTTTGCCCGATCGCGATTTCCCTGTCCTCGACTCCAGGCTCTTTTTCAGTTGCTGGCTGGCCCTCATTATGGACAAGAGTACCGTCAGCATGCAGGACCTATTCAAACGCCTCAACCACACCGGTATCCCCGTCGATATCTCCACTTTTTCCAAAGCCTGCAAGTCCCGTTCTCTGCAGATGTTTGAGCAGCTGTACCGGGATTTGCTTGCCCGGGTCAGGCGAGAGTTGCCCGTCAAACAACTGCATCCTTGCCCGATTGACTCGACGGTAGTCGGCTTGACAAGCAAGTTGCTATGGGCGCAAAGCTATCACCAGGTCAAACTGCTCGCCTGCCTTGAACACGGCAGCGGCGCCACCGAGGGTAGCCTGATCAATTTTGGCTACGACCACGATTCTAATTTTGTTAATGAAATGCTTCAAGCGATTCCTGAAAATGGCGTAGGTATCTTCGACCGGGGCTTTGCAGGACTGGAATATCTAAAAAGTTCCCAGGCATCAAGCAAATATTTTTTAATGCGCATCCCGAGCAATTACAAGCTTACCTTCGAGGGCAATGCTGGCCAGATGCGGGTGGGAACGGGCAAAGAGTCCGGGATGTATCGGGTGGTCAACTTCTGCGATATCGAGAACCGGGCTGAGTATCGGTTGGTCACCAATTTACCTGCCGAAGGCGAATGTTTTGTCAGTGACGAAGAGGTGATGGAACTGTACCGTCAACGCTGGCAAATAGAGCTGTTATGGAAGTTTCTGAAAATGCATCTGAAGCTGAAGCGGCTGATGACAAAAAATGAGAATGGTATCCGGATGCAGCTCTACGTGACCCTGATTGCCCACCTGTTACTGGAACTGGTGGCAGTGCCGAAGATGTGGGGAAGTCAGCGGTTGGATAAGTTGCGCTACTTGCAATGTTGTATGTGCAAAGAAATCAGTTATGTGCATTGGCTGGGAAAATTACTGGGTAGCCGGAGGCGCAGGGTCTGGTCGCTCAAATTGTGTGCAAATGTCTACTGATTCAACACTTCTGTTTTGGGCAGTAATCCGCAGGAGGAAATATGGCAACTTCGGACCACTTGCTTTTCGCTTTGAAGCTTTTTTCGGCACTGGGTTGCGGGCTGATAGCTGGAGTCTTCTTCGCCTTCTCGGCCTTTGTGATGGACGCCCTTGCCAGGCTGCGGCCGGCGCAAGGTATTGCCGCCATGCAATCGATCAATATCACGGTGATCAATCCATTGTTTATCACGGCATTCTTTGGCACGGCCGCAGCTTGCATGCTTCTAGCTGTCTTTTCGCTGTCGGGCTGGCATCAACCCGGTGCCGCCTACGTGCTCACTGGCAGTCTGCTCTATCTGGTGGGCACATTTCTGGTGACCATCGTGTTTAATGTGCCGCTGAACGAAGCGTTGGCGGCTGTCGAGCCGGGCAGCACCGGGGGCGAGAGCCTGTGGACCAGATACCTTGCCAACTGGACGCTCTGGAACCACATTCGGACGGCGGCGGCGCTTGCAGCAGCGGCATCGCTTACCATCGCGCTTTGTTAGCGGGTGACACCCGAGGATGAATCGCTCAACTCCGTTGCCGGCCAGTGCGGTACCAGTGTGGCTGGCCCACAGCAGGCAGGCGCGCTCTCAAAAATGTGGGCAATGGATCGCTTTCCAAGGGGGGGGTAGTTGGGCGGTTCGGCGGACCGGGTCTCCGGTCCGTCTTGCGGGATGGGGACGCGCACCAGGTTGTGGCCGCTCAGCCGCACTGCCTGCGTGCGGCTCTGACCCAAGCGGGCGGGCGAGGCAACGAGCCCACCGCGGACCGCCCAACTACCCCCCCTTCCCAAGGGGGGGCAGGGGGGGATCAAACCCCTCCCGCTTCTCAAAGTGCAACGGCCCCGCCTGCGAACCCCAGATTTGCCGGTGGGTTTCACGGTCCATGCCGCGATCGAGGCTCACCCAGGTGCTCTCGGTGAGTTCGACTTCACTCACCAGATACGTCCAATACCCGTCGCGAGGGATCAAGCAGTGGTTGCCAGGTTCGACACTGCCGCGAAAGCAATCTCCCTCGCGCCGGAAAACCATCGCGCAACCCCGGCGCGGTTGCAGACAATCGGTGGGGATGGTGGCCAGGATCTCAGGGTCGTGACCGGCTCCGGCGTAGAGCCCCGCATCCTGGAGGCCATAATTTTCGATGTAGATGCCGCCCTCCCGGTCGAGCAAGCGGTGCAGCCCCTGGCGGTACGGGCTCCAGAGGTCGTAGTCGTAGGTTTGCTCGGAGTAAAAGCCGACGGTACCAAAAAAAGCAAAGGGCAGTGGTCGAAAGAAAACGCGAATGTGCGCAAAGGTCTGCGGTTGGGCGAGGGCCTGCTTTTGATTGCTAAAATCGCCCGCCATCCAGCGCGCCAGGGTCAGCAAATCCTCGGAGGGTGCGGTGGTCATCGCTACTTCGCAAGGGCGCGGATTTCGGAAGAAAACGAAGCGGTAGTCACCCCGGCTCCGTCGCGTGTGCGGATAAGCGAGACGCGAAAGCGCACATTGGGCGTCGCAAACCAGATGCGCTCCTCCGCACTCGCCCGCTCGTAATCGGTGAACAGCACAAAGGTGCCGTCGGGGCCAAAGGCGTACTCGCCCACCGCCGCCACCGTCTCGGCGTAACCTTGATCGCGCAGCAGCTTGCCTCTGGTGGCGTCGCCGGGGTCAGGCACCGGTACCAGCACGGTGGAACCCTCGAAAGTGGCGTTTTCCTCCCAGTCCGACTCGCCCTGCCAGCGCATGCGAAATGGGTGGGTGATCGCTTCGGCAGAGACACCGTAGCGATGGCACAGTTCCGCCACCGCCGGGTCGGCGGCCGTCAGCGGCTCGATATCGATGGTCGAGCGTACCTCTTCAAAGTGGCTGAAGGCCAAGTGGTGACCGCTGCGCTGGGAGCGCCAACGGCCAAAGGACTGCTCAAAAAATTCGGTGACGTGCTTCACGATGACCACAGCAGGGAAGTTACCAACCCCACAGCGAGTAGGAGCGCTCGGTCTGGACGGCGGTGCGCTCCTGGGACTCCACGGCCGCCGCTGCCGCATCCACGCGCTTTTCAGCGCAAAAAGTCGCGGTGCTAAAACCGCCGAAGCGCTTGAGGGTGCTGGTGCGCAAACGCAAATCGGGAGCCGCAAACCAGAAGCGCTCCACCACACTCATCGTCTCGTACTCGGTGATCAAGTTCAGACCGTCTTCTGCGTCCATGACGTACTGCCCCGCCACCGGCGCCACCTCGGCGTAGCCGCGCTCGCGCAACAGCCGTCCCTGACGGCCATCCGGGCTATCTGGAACGATCACCATCACAGTCGACCCTTTGTGTTGCTCCTCGTCCTGGCGATCCCAGTCCATGCGACCGTGCCAGCTGACCAGGGCACCGCCCGCCGCCAGGACCGGATCCACCCCATGGTAGGTACAAAGCTCAGCTACCGCCGGATCGCCGACGGCCAGAGCCTCCACCACAATGTCCGATTCACCCAGCTCCGAGCGCCGAAAGGCCAGGTGGTGGGTCGTCCGCTGCGACTGCCACCGCCCCGCACTCAACCGAAAAAATTCCATAGCATCGATCGCCATTGCGATTTCTCCTCCGCCTCGTTCCCGGCCTCCCGGCCCTCCCATCATATCTGCACTATTCGAGTGAACTTTTGCAACTAAGTTTGGGAGGCTATTAAAAACACCGGCTTTCGGGGCGGTTCTTCTTTGAGAATCTTCGCAATGTATCTCGCTCGAGGGTCGGGTTGCGGCCCGGCTCACGGCCGACGGTTCTAAATTGACTTTACCGTTACAGTTTATTGCTTATTTTTTTGCGGGCGAGACCGGCAAATGCCTTGTCCAGTATTGTAGGAACCGACTCAGGTCAACTCTTGTTGTGTTTTGTTAAGGAGAACGCAATGCTTGATGCTTTCTCGAAAGCCGTAGTCAGCGCCGATCAGAAGACCGGTTACATCGGCGGTGCTGAATTGGCGGCTCTCAAAACGTACATTGCGAATGGCAATAAGCGTCTCGACGCCGTCAACGCCATCACCAGCAACGCCAGCTGCATCGTCTCCGACGCTGTTTCCGGCATGATCTGCGAAAACCCGGGCCTCATCTCGGCCGGCGGCAACTGTTACACCAACCGCCGCATGGCCGCCTGCCTGCGTGACGGCGAGATCGTCCTGCGCTATGTGACCTACGCGCTTTTGGCCGGCGACGCGTCGGTGCTCGAGGACCGCTGCCTCAACGGACTCAAAGAGACCTACATGGCCCTGGGCGTGCCCATTCCTTCGGCCATCCGCGCAGTCAGCATCATGAAGGCCTCGGCCGTGGCGTTCATCAACAACACCGCCAGCAAGCGCAAGATCGAAACTCCCCAGGGTGATTGCGCGGCGCTCGCCTCCGAAGCGGGCAGCTACTTCGACATGGCCGCCTCCGCTCTGCGCTAGGGCCGACGGGCGTTCCAAACGCCTTTTGTCAACCATACTCAGGAGAATCCAGGGCTATGAAGTCCGTAGTTACCACCGTTCTTGCCGCCGCTGATGCCGCCGGCCGTTTTCCCAGCGGCTCCGACCTCGAATCCGTCCAGGGCAACATCCAGCGCTCCGCCGCGCGCCTTGAAGCCGCCGAGAAGCTCGCCGCCGGCCACGCCGCCGTCGTCAAAGAAGCGGGCGATGTCGTCTTCAAGAAGTACCCCTACCTCAAGACCGCGGGCGAAGCGGGCGACTCGGCCGAAAAAGTGGCCAAGTGCTACCGTGACATCGATCACTACATGCGCTTGATCAACTACTGCCTGGTCGTCGGCGGCACCGGCCCCCTCGACGAGTGGGGCATCTCGGGTGCGCGCGAAGTCTACCGCGCCCTCAACCTGCCCACCGCCGCCTACGTGGCCGCCTTCCAGTACACCCGCGACCGCGCCTGCGCGCCGCGCGACATGGGTCCGCAGGCCCTCACCGAGTTCCGGTCCTACCTGGACTATGTGATCAACGCCCTGTCGTAGGTTGCGCTTCGGTGTCCCACCGAACGCCATAGTCGAAAAATCCCTGGTGTGCGTGCGGCGGCACTTTTGCGAGTGCCCCTGCCCACCGGGGTTTTTCGGCGATTATGAATGCTTCACCCCGGATTGGGCAACTATGGAAAACCGCTTTTTGAACATTTTTCCCGGCCTCAGCGAGGAACGGGCAATCGAACTGTTGTACACGCCGATGGCCCAGCTTGAGGATGCCTCCGAGCGCTATATCGCCGCTGCCCACCTGGTCAATTTCCCGAGCGAGCGGGCCATCGACGCGCTTCTCGCCGCGGTCGAAAACCGCGATTCGGCCCTCGACAACCGCATCGTGCGCCGCAAAGCGGTAGAAACGCTCGGGCGGCTCAAAGTCGAGCGCGCCCTGCCGGTGATTCGCGCCTCTCTGCAGGACGAGGACAACTATCTGGTCGAAAACGCCGCCTGGGCGATCGGCGAAATCGGTTGCAGCGACCCGGAGATTCTCGAAGAACTGACCGCACTGCTTGCCAGACCCCGCCAGAGCTACCGCACGATCATCCAGACGCTTGCCAAGCTGGGCTACACCCCCGCCACCGGGCGCATCGCCGCTTTCGAGCAATCGCCTGAGCCACCAATTGCCAGTGCCGCCATCACCGCCGTGGGCCGTCTGAGCGGCGAGCGGGCGGGGCTGGAGCGACTGCTGCCGTTTTTGCAGCACCCGAATGTCAATGCCCGGCGGGGCGTCATTCAGGATCTGATGGATAGCGAATACTTCGAAGCCATCCCCCGCATCGCCGCCTGCCCGGTCTCGGCCGTATTTCGGTTGCGCGGCATCCGGCACCTGGCCGATGCCGGGGTGCCGATCGGAGCGGTCTCCTTTCAGCAGGTGGAATCCGGCCTCGACCGGGTGATCGTCGATCATCCCCGCTTCCTGGAGCCGGTGCACCGCTACGAGCGCACCCCCCACCTGGAGGAACTGATCGAAGAACTGTACAGTACCGACTTCGGCCGCTGCTATCTGGCCACCCAGACGATCATCGATCACTACCCCGACGCCGGTCCCGCCCTGGTCGCTTCTTTTGAAGCCGCAGGCCACAACGACTACGGCGCCCATTACCACATCGTCAAACTGTTGGGCTGGCTGCGCTTCGGTGAGGCGCGGGAAATTGTCGTCGGGGCTTTGCACGACCGCCGGCCGCAATTTATGAAATCTCGCTCCGCCGCCGCCATCGCCCTGGCCGAGTTGGGAGATACCCGGGTGCCGGCGGATTTGCGCTCGTGCCTGGATTCGTTTATCTGGGAACTCAAGTACGCCTGCCTGATTGCCCTCGAACACCTCGAAGATCCCACGGGGGCACAAATCGCTCTGCAGGACAGCGATTGGGTCGTGCGCGCCAAAGCCGAGCGCCAGTGTACTGCCCCCCTTGCCCACTAAGTATTTTCACCGACCATCTAAACGCGATGTCTCTCGAAGAAACTTATCCGCAGCTCAAACACAAAAATCCCCGCCTGCGCGAGCGGGCCATGCACCAGGTGGCCCAGGAGCGCACCGAGGACACCCTGGCGCAGTTGATGGCCGTCCTCGCCGAGGAGGATGTCACCTACCGGCGCACGGCGGTACAGACGCTGGGCATTATCGGACCGGATGCGCTGCCTGCTCTGGCGCAACAGTTGACGATCCACCCCAACGCCACCGTTCGGGCCAGCTGCGCCAAGGCCCTCGCCGCCATCGCCCTCAACTACCCGGAGGTACCTTTCGCCCCGGTGGGGCTTGAAGCCCTCTCTATGGCCCTGGGCGATCGGGATCCGGTGGTCAAGCTCTCGGCGGTGGGAGCCCTGGGGACGGTAGGCAGCCCCGCCTTCGAAATCCTGGCTGCGGCTCTCGATTTGGATGACCTGGCCGTCTCGATGGCGGTTATCGGAGCGCTCGCTTCTGTGGGGGATCCGCGCGGCCGGACGGTCTTGGCATCGCTAGCGGCCCGGCCCAATCTCGATGCTTATCTGTACGAAGCGGCTACCGGCGCTCTGTCGCGCCTGGCCGAGCATCGCCCCTGGAACAGCGGCTCATCTCAATAGATCGACCGCTCGTCAAAGCGGGTATAGAGACTCCCGTACTTGATCCAGTACTGCTTGAGAGCATGCTGCTGGGGAGTATTCAAGCTCGCCTTGGCGCGGTAGAGAATCACCTGACGGTGGTTGCCCATCCAGATCTTGTCGATCGGATCGACGTTGATCAGCGCACCACCCAGACTGGAAACACAATCAGAAAAACGTTCGACCGTGGAGTAGCCGAGCGTTTCGAGGACAAGAAAATTACCCGCGCAAATCAAATGTCGGCTTCGAATCCAGCTTTGCATTTTCTTGCAAGCTTGCGGTGGAAGCATGGTCCAAGCTCGATAACTCCAACGACGACCGCCATGCGTTGCGCCCCCTTGTGCCTGCGCACCACGCTGTGCCGCCTCTTCCTGCGCTCCCTCCAGCTCCCTACCTGCACGCGGCCCGCGCTCGACAACACAATCGCAACGACATACATCTCCATCTCTGACGCGCTGCGTGTCAAACAGTCGATGATCGGTGGCGCACTTGCGCTTCACATGCTTCAAGAGTGGAGCCCATGCCGGCGCTGTGTATGACGCCGAAGCCGGCAGTTTCGAAAATCAACACAAGCAAGCAAGCGCTGAAACCTGCCTGCTTGTGCCGAACTATTGAGATGCCGGACACCGGCAGGTACGGCATCACCGAAAACGCCACCGCAGGACGGCTAGCTCAAGGCGTTGATGCAGTAGTCGATGTAGGCGTTCGCCTCGGTGAGCGGCTGGCCCGACAGCTGCGAACCGACCTTCCCCTTGATGTGCTTCAACGCCTCGATGTACCAGCTCGGCGACAGGTTGAACGTGCGGTTCACCTCCCGCAGACCGGCCACGATGTAGTCGTCCAATGGACCGGTACCACCGGCCACCAAGCTGTAGGTGATGAAGCGCAGGTAGTGGCTGATGTCGCGGGCGCACTTCGCCTGGTTGGTGTCGCCGTATCCCATCTGACCCGGCTGCGTCAGGTACGGAAACTTGTTATACACCTCTTGCACCGCACCCTTGACCAGCGAATCGGCGTTCGAGGTCAGCGCCCGCGCCGCTTCCATCGAGGCCGTCGCCCGCTGAAAACGGCCGTTCGCCGCCTGCAGCTCGGTGTTGTTCAAAAAACGCCCCTGGCTGTCCGCCGAGGCGATCACTTCGGTAATCACGGTCTTCATGCTCGTCGTTCTCCTGTGTCGGTCTCGGTGGGTGAAACTCAGGCGATGCTCGCGGCGGCCTTGTCGAAGTAGGTGGCCGCTTCGTTGACCAGCGCCGAACAGTCGCCGCGGGTCACCCCGGAGGGGCTGTTGACGTAGCCTATCGCCGTCTCTTTCATCAGTTGGACCGCGCGGGCCACCGAACGGGTCGGGGTGCCCAGGGCCACGTAGGTCTCTTTGAGTCCGTTGAGGCAGCGGTCCTCGAGCACCGACGCATCGCCGGCCAAAAGCGCGTAGGAGACGTAGCGCAGGATGATTTCCATGTCGCGCAGGCAGGCGGCCATGCGGCGGTTGGGGTAAGCGTTGCCGCCCGGACGGATCAAGTCGGTCTGCTCGGCGAACAGTTTGTGGGCGGCGTCGGAGATAATCTCGGCGGCGTTGCCGGTGATGGCGTTGACGGCATCGAGTCGCTTGTTGGATTCTTTGACCAGGTTGGTCAGCTGGTTGAGTTCCTGCTCGCTGAGGAACGACCCGCGCAGATCCGCCGCAACAATGGCTTTGGTGAATGCGTCTTGCATTACATTGCTCTCCTTACACTTTGGAAACGTTGTCTGCGTGCGAAGCAGCTTCTGACTGGCGAAGACTCCCTTCCCCCGGCCTATCCTCCCCAAACACCCAAAGTGGATCGGAAGTGGCCACTCAGACCCATGCAAAGATAAGTGGAATTTCGTGACTCATCTTTAACATTTTTTTCTGAGTGAACGGCTGAAAGCCAGGCGCTGGAAGAATCTTCCCTGTTTCTTCTAACACAGAAGTTGTTTGCCGATTCATTAAATAATATGTATGAAGTAACGCCTGCCTTGAAAACAAATGTTATCTAGGCCGGATCGGCGGGCCAGCGCTCGTAGTGGGCGCGCTGTTCGGGAGTGGCTTGTGTCAGGCATTCGCGGTGGATGGTCTCCAGCTGCTCGATGTACTGTATGTCGGAGGCGACTTCGGAGTTGGCGAGGCTGGCGGCGATAAATGTGCGCTGCGCGCGCAGCGGCAATTTGCGAAACACTGCCAGGCGGACTTCGAGGGGAGCGCTCACGGGCGGGCCAGGGCGAGCACTTCGGGGGCGAAATCGACCTGCTTGGTAAAATGAAACGGTCCGGAGACCGAGCCCCAGACTTGCTCATCGCTTTCGAGGTCGCGACCGCGGTCGATACTTTTGTAGTAATCGGCGCTCACGGTCGCCTCGCCGTCGAGATAGGTATCGCGCCCTTTGCGAAAGACGCGGCAGCCCTTGCCGGGCCGCACCCGCCCGCGAAAGAGACTGCCTTCTCGCTTAAAGAGAAACGTGCAGCCGGGCAGCGGCTCCAGCTGCTCGGGGGTGAGTCGGTGCAGCCGTGCGCGTTCCGCTTCGCGGGCGGCGCCCAGGTAAGGGGCGGTGTCTTTCAGGGCGTAGTTGCGGCACTCGATGATGCCGTCGGGCTGTTCCACCAGGTTGAGCACGACGATGCGGTAGGGGTGGGCCCAGTCGTAGTCGTCGGCCTGCTCGGAGTAGAGCCCGTAGCCTTCAAAGACCTGCCAGGGCAGGGGCCGCATGCAAAGCCGGATGTGGGAGAAAAAGGCGGGCGCGTCCCAGGCTTGCTCCCGATTGCTGAAATCGCCCGCCAGCCAGCTGACGAGTGTGACGAGGTTGTGGCTGCTCATGGCGGCTACTGCATCGCGCCGATGACGTAGTCGAAGTAGGGGGCGGCGATTTCCGCTTCCGCCGGGCTCAACAGTTCGAGCGCTTCTTTTTTGAGCAGACGCATCGATTCGATCATGGCGGGGATCGGCACTTCCAGCACGCGGTACATCTCGAAGATGCCCGTGAGGCCGATGCGCTCGACCGGTTCGTTGTTGCCCGCCACGATCGAGTAGGTGATCAGGCGGTAGTACCAACCCAGATCGCGGATGCAGCTGCCCAGGCGCTTCTCGCCGTAGGCGTTGCCGCCTGGGTTGTTGAGATCGGGGCGGCGCTGGAACAGCCCGGCGGACGCCTGCTTGACCACCCGGTCGTTCGCGTCGCTCAGGGTCTTGGCGACCTTGAGGCGCAGGGCGCTGTCCTCCATAAAATTTTTGATCTGTTCGAGTTCGCCGACGCTCGGGTAGCGCAGTTGCTGATCGGCGTTCATGATCGTCGTGAGCACGACACTCATGGTGTTCTCCTTCGATTGTCAGGTGTTCTGTCACTCGATGCTTCGCACAGGCGGGGTGCCCTCGCTCAGCGGACCTAGACACGCATTTTACTTGAGAGCAGCCCCGGCGGCGGGGCCAGCTGCAGCAAAAAGTGCTCCAGCAATTCCCGGATGCGTGCCTGGGCGATGTCGCCGCGCAGTTGTCCGAGGGTTTGCCGGCCGTTGCAGCGCTGCAGAAACGCGACTTCCGCCTCGCTCAGTTCCACCAGTTCGTACTCGTGGTCGAAGACCTGACGTTCGGGCCAGGGGTAGAGATAGGGGCTGCGCACCGGCAGGGCCGCATCGAGCCGGTCGTCGTCCAGCTCCAGGCGCTCCAGGGGAGGGGCGCCCAGGAAAAATTCGTAGTGGGCGACCACCGGATCCAACAGCTCGATCAATCGAAAGCGTTCTTTGTCCGATAGGGTGGCGGCGCGCTCCAACAGCCACGGAGCTTTGCCCACCAATCGCTCAAGTCGCCAGAAGCCCGGGTTGGAAAATCCCAAAAACCCGAGCCCCGACGATGCGATCAGATCAAACAGTGTCGGGATCGTGTAGCGAATCTCCTGCACCTGCACGTACATGTCGACAAAGCAGGTGTCGTGGTGGTTCTCCAGAACCCAACGCCGGTCGGCCGACTTCAGGCGGTTGTCCTCCGGCAGCGCTTCAAATAGCGCCCTGCCGACCTTCAGACCGTCCGCGAGCGGGTCGCGCCCGTCACGCAACAGGCGAATCGCTTCTTGCATCAGCCGGATCTCCCAGCGCCCCAGTTCGCCGTAGACGAAGATGTGCAGCAATCCGCCGGGGGCGAGTTTGGCCGCCAGGGCCGCAAGCCCCGCCTTTGGGTCGGCCAGGTGGTGCAGCACCCCCACGCAGTTGATGAGATCGAACTGTCCTTCCAGGTCCCCGGCGTCGGTGAGGCTCATCTGGGCGAATTGGACGTTGGCATGCCCGGCACAGCGTCGCTTTGCGAGCGCAAGCGAGGCCTCGGAGATGTCGATGGCCGTCACCTGAGCCTCGGGGTTTTGCACCGCCAGGTACTCGG
The DNA here is from genome assembly GCF_000011385.1 of Gloeobacter violaceus PCC 7421. Classification (NCBI taxonomy): domain Bacteria; kingdom Bacillati; phylum Cyanobacteriota; class Cyanophyceae; order Gloeobacterales; family Gloeobacteraceae; genus Gloeobacter; species Gloeobacter violaceus. The sequence continues at coordinate 1,260,665 of NC_005125.1, read as the reverse complement.
TGCTCACCCCGGTGCCGCAACCGGCATCCAGGATGCGGATGGGCCGTGGTTCGGGCCGCCAGCCCCGGCAGAAACTGTGGGCAAAACTGTAACTCCACCGCCAGTTCCACCCGGGAGGCGGCTTGTCGCTGAGCGGATCGGGCGGAAACGGGTAGCGTTCGTAGAGACTTTGAACAGCGCGGGTGATGTCCATCCCCTGATTTTGCCGGATCCGGCGCGCCCCGGCAATTTAAACGCGCGCCGCCTGGGCGGTGTAGAGTTCTTCGAGGATGCCGCGCAGGTCGTACTTGTAGTGCCACTCCGGATAGTGCCCCTGAAACTTGGCCACATCCGAGATGTACCAGATGTGGTCTCCTGAGCGGTTCTCCTCGCTGTAGCGATACTCCAGTTTGCGGCCGGACAACTCTTCGCTGACGGCAATGGCTTCGATCATCGAGCAGTTGCTGTGGCGCGAACCGCCGATGTTGTAAACTTCGCCCACCCGCGGCGAGCGGTAAAAATGCCAAAACGCATTGACCAGGTCGTGGCTGTGGATGTTGTCGCGCACCTGCTTGCCCTTGTAGCCAAAAATCGTGTAGGGCGTGCCGGTGACCGTGCACTTCATCAGATAGGCCAAAAATCCGTGCAGCTGCGCGCCGGAGTGCGACGGACCGGTCAGGCACCCGCCCCGGAAGCTCGCCGTCTTCATCGCGAAGTAGCGGCCGTACTCCTGCACCAGAATGTCCGCCGCCACCTTCGAAGCGCCGAACAGCGAATGCTTGGACTGATCGATCGACATCGCCTCGTCGATGCCGCGATAGTACGGATGCTCGGCATCGATTTCCCAACGGGTCTGCTCCTCGACGAGCGGCAAAAAGTTGGGGGTGTCGCCGTAGACTTTGTTGGTGGAAGTGAAGATAAACACCGCCTCGGGAGCAAACTGGCGGGTCGCCTCCAGCAAAATCAGCGTGCCGTTGGCGTTGACGGTGAAATCGACGTGCGGTTCTTTGGCGGCCCAATCGTGGCTGGGCTGGGCGGCGGTGTGGACGACCAGGTGGATGTCGCCGCCGTGGTCGCGAAAGATGTTCTCGATGGCCCGCTGATCGCGGATGTCGACGTGGTGGTGGACGTAACGCTCGCCGAACTGCTCGGCGAGCAGGTCACGGTTCCAGGCGGTCGAAGCGGTCGGTCCAAAAAAGTAGGAGCGCAGGTCGTTGTCGATGCCCAGGACACGAAAACCCAGCCCGGCGAAAAAGCGGACGGCCTCGGAGCCGATGAGCCCGGCGGAGCCGGTGATAAGAGCTGTCTGCATATCCTTCCAGAGAGTGTATTCGGCAAACTTGGCCCGTTTGCCGTTTCCGGCAGTTTCCTATCTTATCACCCTGTTCGGTACGGTACCGGGGCGCACCGGCGCGTGCCGCACCGGCCTGATTCGCGGTACAATTCGCGCGATGACCGTTAAAAGCTCCCGTTCGATTTCTTTGGAAGCTTCGCTGTGGTGGCTGCTGCTCGCCGCCGTGGGGGGGTGCTTTGCGCCGGTATTGCTCGCCTGCGCGCTGCTTTGGACAGAAGGCGGCGGCTTGGAGAATCGGGCGGTCGCCTTGGTTGCCGCGGGCTACTTGTTTGTATGCGGCCGGGCAACGCTCCTCGAAGCGTCCGCCTCCCCGTTTTTTCAGGGCATCGGTCTTGCCTGCCTGATGGGTGGGCTGCTGCTGGTGCAGCTGCCGGCGTTGAGTGTGCAGAGTCTGGCCTTTTGTTTTGCCCTCGCAGGACTGGCGCTGTTGCGCTGGGGGGATGCGGCCCTGAGGCGGCTCGCCAAGCCGTTCGTCATCGTCACCCTGGCCATGCTCACAAGCGGCCTCGCCGACAGCTGGCTGCCCCGCTACACGCCGGTGGTCCTCTGGTTGCAGCAATTGGTGGCGGGGCTTGCGGCTTACGCGCTCTGGATGGCGGGCTTCGCCGTCGAGTGGCAGCAGACGGTGATCCGCCTGGGCGACACGGGCGGTGTCGATGTCAACGCCGCTTGCTCAGGGGTGCGCAGTCTGTTGGAAATTGGGGTGCTCGCCACCGCCGCCATCTTCACCCTCTCGCGGCGCTCCCGCCGGGACAATGGGTTCTACCTGGCGCTGTGCGCGGCCCTGGTGCTTGCCCTCAACGCCGGGCGTGTGCTGCTGCTTGCGGTGGCAAGCGTCTACTGGGGTCGGCCGCTCTTCGACGCGCTGCACGAAGGCTGGGGCGCCCAGCTTTACAGCGGCGGCATCAGCGCCGCCACGGTCCTGTTCACCTGCTGGTATTTCCGGTGGAATCCCTTCGACACTCCCAAAGCCGGCTTGTGATCCTTGCGGCCCTCGCGGCAGCGGTGGCGGGCTGGCAACTCTGGAGCGGTCCGGCCAACCCGCTGGTCTACCGGGCGGCGGAGCGCTCGGCGCGCGAGCGGCTGCCCCGGACGGCACAACAGCTTGTCGGTCTGTTGTCCGGGGCGACGCTCGTGGAGGTGGAGCGCGAGGAGGCCCGGGTGAGCTGGACACCCCCGCCCGGGCCGGCCCGGACGGTCGAAATGCTCCTGCTGCATACCGGCGGTCTGCTCAACGCCGATCACACCCTTGCCTGGCAAAAGCGCGGCTATCGAGTAGGCAGACAATCGGCAGTCTTTGGGGGCCGATGTGACGAGTTGACCGGAGCGCAAAAACGCTTCGGGCTGGTGTCGTACTATCTGACAGCCGACCGGCGCCTGACGGATCTGGGGTCGCTGCAGCGGCGGCTGGCTACCAGCCGGCTTGGCGAGCGTCGCGTCGAGTGGCTGCTGCGAGTAGAGATTGCCACCGACTTGAGCTGCAGCGACCGGCGGCTACACGCCTTTGCCGGCACCCTTGATCGGCGGTTGCAAAGCTGGCTGGGCTCGCTGTAGGAGAACGCGGCGATGCGGATCACCTTTGTGATTCCCTTTTTGAATCCCACCGGCGGCATCCGGGTGGTGCTCGATTATGCCAACGCCCTGCACCGCCTCGGTCACCGCGTACAGGTCGTCCATCCGCTCTGGCCCTACCGCTTTCACCACGGCCGCCCCCGACAACTGCGCGTGTTCGCCCGCCACCTGCTCACCGGTAACCGGCTGGGCTGGTTCGACCTCGAAGCGCCGCTGGTGCAGGTGCCGCGCATCGACGATGCCTATCTGCCCGACGGCGAGGCGGTGGTGGCGACGGCCTGGCCCACCGCCTACGACGTCGCCGGTTTGGGAGCGGCCAAGGGCCGGAAAATCTACTTCATTCAGCTGTATGAAATCGACAGCGGACCGGCGGATCGGGTGGACGGCAGCTACCGGCTGCCCCTGGCCCCCGTGGCCGTCTCCAGTCAACTGGCCGAATTGATCGAAGCGCGCTTCGGTCGCCGCTGCCTCGGGGTGATCCCGCCGGGGGTGGACCCGGCGGTGTTCTACCCGGGCGGGCGGGTGGAACCGCTCACGGTGGTGATGCCCTACCATCCCGACGCACGCAAGGGCGGCGAGGATGGCTTGGCCGCCCTGCGGCGGCTCAAAGGGCGCTTACCGGGGCTCAGGGTGCGGCTTTTCGGCCACCGGCGGCCGACGGATTTCGATGGGGCGTGGATGAGCTTCGAGCGGCAGCCCACGGCTGAACGACTCAGGGCACTGTACGCCGAGAGCGTCGCCTTGCTCTACCCGAGCCGCTTCGAGGGCTTCGGACTGCCGCCTCTGGAGGCGATGCGCTGCGGCTGTGCGGTGGTGACCACCCGGGTCGGGGAGTTGCCGCGCTTGCTGAGCGACGGCTACGACGCGCTTTTGGTGCCGCCCCAGGATGTGACCGCGATGGCGGAGCGCCTGGAGCGGGTGCTGGTGGACGCGGCCGTACGCGGTGCGCTGGTTGAACGTGCTCTGGAGCGATCGCAGGCATTTTTGTTGGCACGAGGGGTACAGCGGTGGCTCGCGATGTTGGAGCAACTGACGGGCGGACCTGCCTGATTGTTGTTGTCAGATCCTCCCACCGTGCTCCACCGCTCCAAGGGCAATCAGGGAGGCGCGCTGGGCTTCACTCAGGCCGACAGCTCCGGAAATATCCATGCCGGCGTGGGGGCCGGGGGCGCGCAGCACCCGCAGGCACTCGCCGCAAGCTACCGACCAGAAGCGGATCGTCCCATCTTCGCAACCGGCGATGAGTACCTGGCCGTGGCTCTCAAAAGCGATCGAACGCACGGCGCTTTCACAGGCCATAGACCGCAGCAGCTCGCCCTCGGGAAAGCTCCAGAGGCGGATGGTGCCGTCCATGCTGCCGACGGCCAATCGGCGCTCGTCGGGGCTGAAGGCCACCGACCAGACCCAGCCGCCGTGCTCCTCCAGGTGCTTCAAGCAGCGACCAGTGGCCACTTCCCAGATCCGCACGCTGCGGTCGGCGCTGCCGGTGGCCATCAGGCGGCCGTCCGCACTGGCGGCGAGCGACCAGATCCAGCTGGTGTGGCCCGCGAGGGTTCTGAGGCACCGACCGGTGGCCGCATCCCACAGCCGCACGGTTTGATCGACGCTACCCGCCAGGGTGAGGCCGTCGGGCATAAAGGCGACGGCCAAGACCCGGTGATCGGCTTCTGTGCTCGTTCTGAGGCATTGGCCGGTGGCGGTGTCCCACAGCCTGACGGTCCGGTCGGCGCCGCCGCTCGCCAACCGGCGGCCGTCGGGACTGAAGGCCACCGACCAGACCCAGCTGGTGTGTCCCTGCAGGATATGGGTGCACCGGCCGCTCGCCCCATCCCACAACCGCACCGCGTGATCTGCGCTGGCACTGGCCAGGGTGGCGCCGCCCGGTGCAAAGGCCACCGACCAAATCGGGTGGGTATGTCCGCTCAATACCCGCGTACATCGACCGTCCTCGGTGCTCCAGATCCGCACGCGGTGGTCGGCGTCACCGCTTGCGAGCGTTCCATGGCCGCCGACGGCGACGGCGGCGACGCCGCCGCTGTGGCCCTTGAACGAATACACACACTGGCCGCTTTGCAAGTCCCACAGCTTGACGGTCTGGTCGATGCTGCCCGTGGCAAGCAGGCCACCATCCGGGGCAAAGGCGACCGACCGGATGATCCCGCTGTGGCCGCGCAGGATCGATTGGCAACGGCCGTCGGCATTCCACACCCGGACGGTGGCGTCCCAACTGCCGCTGGCCAGGCGTTGCCCATCCAGGCTCCACGCGACTGTGCGCACTTTGTCCTGGTGACCGGACAGTGCCTGTTTGCAGGTGCCGCCGTGGGTGTCCCACATCCGCAGCGTCCCGTCCGAACTGCCGCTGAGCAACGTGCGGCTGTCGGGACCGAAGGCCACCGACCAGACCTCGTCGGTGTGTCCGCGCAGCGTGCGCAGGCAACGGCCGCCCACCGGGCGCCAGAATTTGACCGTGCCGTCGTTGCTGCCGCTGGCCAGGTACTGACCGTCCGGGCTCCAGACGACCGATGCCACCACATTGCGGTGACCGGTCAGGGTGAGCCGGCACTGGCCGCTTTGGGCGTCCCACAGCTTGATGGTGCCGTCGAGGCTGCCGCTGGCGATCAGGTGACCATCGGGGGCAAAAGCGACCGAGCGCACCCCTTTGTTGTGGCCGGTGAGGGTAGCTTGCAGTTGGCCTGAAACCACTTGCCACAGCCGGATGGTGCCGTCGAGACCGGCGCTTGCCAGTATCTCGCTGTCCGGGCTGAAGGCGAGACCCTCGACCCAACCGCTGTGACCCGCACAGACGAAGCGCTGCTCCCGGCTTTGCACCAGGCACAGGCGCACCTCGCCGCGCGTGTCGGCCATGGCGAGCCAGCGGCCGTCCGGGCTGAAGGCGAGGGCAAGGACGCCGCAAAAATGATCCGCAAAGGCGCTGCGGATAAAGCGGCTGCCGGCAAAGTGCGCTTCGCGCAAGCAAGCTTCCCGGAGATCGGCATGGCGGATGGTGAGGCCGGAAAAATTCCAGCCGCGCAGGTCGGTTCCCAGGTGCACCAGCATATTGAGCAGGTTGCCCGCGGCGTAGCCCGCCCGCCCGCCTTGCAGACGAGCGAGAACTTGCCCGAGGTGAGCTTCGAGGGCGCTTTTGCCGCCGCACAGCGCCCTCAGACGGTGGACTGTCGGTTCAACAATCAGCCGCAACTGCGCCTCGCGCAGGTAGTCTCTACCTCGGGCATTGAGCAGGGCGTGGCTTTCGAGCAGCCCGACCTCGCCTGCGAGGATTTCGTGGCAGACCCGGTCGATAAGCCGGTTGGTGACAAACTCCAGGACCACCGGTTGCAGCGTGAAGCCCTCGCCGGTTTTTTCGATGAGCGAGCGGCGGCTGAGGGAGCGGAGCACCTCGACCAGCCGCGGTTGGGCAGCAGGCGAGACGAAGCACTCGCGCAAGCGGGCGAAGGTGGTCGGCGCGCGTTCCACCGCCAACCAGAAGGCCGCGTCCCGCTCAGGTTCCGAGAGGCGGTTGAACTGTTTTTGCAGCAACTCCTCGATGTCGCCGAAAAGCGCCATCCCGCCTCGAATCAGATCGACCAGTTCGCCGATGTCACCCTCGAACAGCTCCTGCACCGTCGGAGCGACCATCTTCAAAGCCAGGGGATTGCCGGCGTAATGGTCGATCAGCGTGCGCCAGTCCGCTTCGGACCCAAAAAAAGCGCCCCGGCTCTGAAACACCTGCCGGCCCTCGGCCTCTCCCAGACCAGGAAGCGCCAGCGAGCGCACCGGCAGGGCGTCGCCCTCCAGAGCGCTCAATTCGCGGGGCTTTTCCCGACCGGTCACCAGCAGGCAACTTTGGTGGGCGATTTCGCCCGCGCTGCGCAACAGCTCGCCGTATCCTTCGTAACCTTCGCGGTAGTGCCCGGCCCAGCCGCCCTCCCGCAGCACCGTCTCGATGTTGTCGAGCACCAGCAGGCAGCGCTGCTGTTGCATCAGCTGCAGTACCCGGTGCAGTTTGCCGTCGAGATGGGACGGCGCCTCAGCCTCCGGCCCTTCCTCAAGAAAACGGAGCACCTCCGAGAGGATCTGCTCGACAGGCGGCGCGTTGCGCAGCGAACGCCAGATGACGCGCTCGAAGGCCGGGCGCTGCCCCTCGACAAACCGGGCCGCCAGGGCGGTCTTGCCGATGCCGCCCATGCCCAGCAGGCTCACCACCCGGCAGCGCTCCTCGACAATCCACCGGCGTAGTAGAGCCAACTCTTCGGTGCGCCCGCAAAAATGGGTTACATCGATCGCTTCGCTGCAGTCGACGCGCGTCGCCCGGCCGTCGGCTTCCGGCAGGCGGGCGTAAGCGCAGTCGCTTGCTTCGAGGGTCAGCTCAAAAACTTGAAACAGCAGACCAATGGAACTGAAATCGACTCCGTCTTTGCGATCCAGGATGCGCTTGACGGTGTTGTGATGCATCCCCGGCAAGCCGGCCAACTGCGCCTGCAGCGAAAGCTTGCGGGCGGTGCAGCGCACCCCGGTCCTGAACTCCCAATCGCGCATTTTGGCCTGCAGCTTGCACCAACCACTCTCCGTCAAAACGAATCCCCGCTGGCGGCCGGCTTTGAAGGTCTGCATCGGGTTCTCCGCAGAAATAACAAGCAACTGGACAAAGACGTTTTGGATGGAGCAAAGCTTCGCCTTTCAGGTAGGACCAACGGATCACAGTACACGGGCGGTCGATCGTTGTAGTCGTAGCCCTGGAGTAGCCTCCAGCGATTCGGAGCAATAGGCAGTCCATAACATATATTAGCCGATATCAAAAATCAATGAGTTGGGAACAGATGCTCCGTCGAAATAACCAAATCAATGATTTCCTGCGCCGGATCATGATTCTGCCCCACCCGGCCATGACAAAGCAATCCACGCCTGGAGAGCATTCGAGCATATCTCTTGCCTTCATTTAGAGGTGCAGGTTGTCCGTGTGGGCTGCTTCGAACAGCGGGCTGGAACTCGGACTGCAGCCTCATAAGGACTGCGCCAAGGAGCAATGCTAGCGGCAAAGATTTAGAAGAAAGCTACTGGAATACTACGAGGGTTGTCAGGAGCCGGCTGTCTTCAGCTGACCTACCAGCAAAACTCGAAATGTTACTCAACAACATCGTGTTGCTCAACAACATTCCTACCTCTTTTTGAGCTTACACAGCTCTACCAGCCTTTAAATCCCATGCCCGCTCCCGGGGGTGGCGCTGTGGTGCGCCCGCTTCCCACAAGACTTAAGGCAATACCGAAAAGAATGATGCCGCCTCCCGCATACTGAGCCGGGGTGGGCGCCTCCCCCAAAAGCCAGTAAGCGGCTAAAATCGCCCCGAGCGGATGAAAAGCTTGGATGACGGCAGCTTGAGCGGAGCCGGCGCGCTTGAGGCCCAGAAGCCAGAGCGATTGGCCGACCACGACAATAAGCATGCCGTACAGCAGCATCCACTCCCAGAGAAATGGCGAAAACGCGTCGACGAAATGGTGGCTGCCAAACAGGTAAAGGGCGATGCCAAAAAATATGACCGTTCCCAAAGTCGTACGCACGACGGCGAAAGTCCCGATCGGAATACGGCCGAGGCGCGCGCGGCTGATGATATTCGCAAGTGCCAGGGCCACCGCCCCGAATGCGGTCAGCCATTCCCCCCGGCCCGTGGTGCTCAAGTGCAGCGCGGCCATGCCGCCCGCCGAAACTCCCTGCAAAGTTACGGTGACGATCACCCCCAAAAAACACACGGCGGCACCGGTGGTCTGCCAGGGGGTAGGGCGTTCGCGCAGCCACCAGGCCGAGAGGGCAAGCGTCAACAGCGGTTCGAGACGGCCCACCAGGGTGACGTCGTTGATCATGGTCTGGGAAAGGGCGATCAAGATGAGCGCCGGGGCCAGAGCGCCCGCGAGCAGAGCCACCGCCACCATCCCCAACCAGTCGCCGCGGGAAAACTGCCGCAAAATGGCCGGGCTCAGCTGCTTGCGGTAGAGGGGAATCAGGACCAGCAGGGCGCAGAGATTGCCGACGAACAACAAATTGCAAAATGAAATCGGGTTTCTGCCGTCGATTGGGTGCTGGGTGCCCAGTTCGGTCAACTGTTTCGTCACAGCGCCCGAGGCGGCGAAGATCGCGACTGCGACCCACAGATAGAGCTGTCCTGGTATTTTTGCCAACAGCGCCGCCACAAGGCAATCCTCGCTAGATGCTCTACAGGTCCGGCGGCACAGCCCCGTCAGTTGTGGGAGGGATCCGGCCCCCCGGAACTTCCGGCGGCCGGTGCGCGCAAGGCGGTGGCAAAAGGCGTCCCCCCAGCCTGCGCCTTGACTTCCTCCCAGACCATGCAGATCCAGACGGCAATCATGATGAAGACGTTTTTGTCCCAGGTCGATTCGTTGCTGGGAAATAGGCCCGCCGCCGGGAACAAACCGAAAGCCAGGATAAAGCTCAACAACATCAGCAGCATGAGCGCCCCGGCATATTTCGTCCAGCGCCCCAGGGCAAACAGAGTGCCCGCGGCGATCTCCACCGCCGGCAGCAAGTAGGCGTACGGAAGCGCCATCCAGGCCGGCAAGGGACCGATACCGCCAAATCCCAACCCCCAAAGCCGCAACTTGGCTGATAGCAAGGTTTCGAGCAGACCGCCGCTTTCGTAAAAGTGTAAATAGTTCGCAATGCCTGAGAGGACAAAAAACACGCCCAGCACGATACGAGTGGCGGTCAAAGTGGTGTCGAGGGTCGTGGAATTCATCCTGTTCTCCACAGTTGGGGGTGCACCATGCTTGACCACTGTTGTTGATTCGCTGACCGATCAGGCAAGAGATAGCCAACTTAGCGGTGAAGTTTACGGTCCGACGGGGGCAATGGTGCCCGACAGTCAACCATTCGCACTGTGCACTTTCGCTGTCGGCAGCCGGGGGCTCCCGCCATCTGCGCCGGTGCCGAGGCTTATCTTGTCGATTAACCGGTACAACTTCGCCGACGGCCCGGATCTTGCCGCCCATAATGGGCCCAAGCTGCTCGAAAAGCACAGATCACGTTCACAGCTTTGTGCGACGGGCCTGTGCGGTTTCGCCCGCGTCCGCAGACTACCTTCAGATATTGAGGATATTCCAATGTCCAAAGCTATTGTTGCCCTCACCCTCGTCCTGGGCGCCGCGCTTGCGATCGCTCCGGCGGCCCGCTCCGGCTCCACCGGGCTGATGGCGCAATCCACCGTGAGCGACTCCAACCCTGGCGCCATGGCGGGCTCTGTGGAAACCCCACCTTTGAGCCTCGTCAGTGTCGACGCCAAAACCACCGGCACCGGACGCATCGTCGTCGAGAACGGCAAGTCCTACGTTCAACTGAGCGAGGACTTTACCATCGGCGAAGCACCCGCCATCCGGATGACGCTCTACAAAGACGCCGCTCCGCCCAAGAAGACCTACGACCCCAAGAAGTACGTCGATTTGGGAGCCCTGGTCAGCCGCAAGGGAGACCAGCGCTACGCCATCCCGACCAATCTCAACGTCAAAGACTACGGCTCGATCGCCATCTGGTGCAAAAAGTTCGATGTCACCCTGGCCTACGCCAAGATCGACCGCTAATTGGGGAAAAAGCCACGGGCAAAGGAGCGCAGACGGGTTCGGCGCTCCTTTGCCCCTCCCTGGAGCGTGCCTTCGTCGACCGGGAGGGAGCGGAAAGAATCAGCTATCTAGCGAAACGCACTCGACACAGGAATCTGCCGATGCCGACCATGATGCCCAGCGACCGCACCGTGATTCTGGGCGGGGGGTTCACTGGCCTGTTTACCGCCCTGCGCCTCAACCGTCGGCGCTATCCCCACCCGGTCGTGCTCGTCGACCGCTCGGAGCGCTTTTCGTTCAAGCCCTTACTTTATGAGTTGCTGAGCGGCGAGATGGACGTCTACCAGGTCTGGCCGCGCTTCGAAGAGTTGCTGCGCGGCAGCCGCATCACCTTTATCCAGGATGCAGTGCAGACTATTGACCTGGAAGGGCGCTGGGTGGAGTTGGAATCAGGACTTTCTTACGCTTACAGCAATCTGGTGCTGGCTCTGGGCGGGGCTGTCGGCAGCACTGGGCCGGACAACCGGCACGCTTATTTTTTGCGCACGGGCGAAGAGGTGCTCAAATTGCGGCAGCACTTGCGCCTCTGCCTGCAGCGGGCAACCCAGCTTGGCGGGCCGGACGAGCGAAAACGGCTGCTGACGGTAGCGGTGGTGGGCGGCGGACCCGCGGGTATCGAACTGGCGGCGACGCTCGCCGACTGGCTGCCCGCGAGCTTCACCCGGTTGGGGGGCGCCGGCCGGGAGGTGCGCGTGGCGCTGTTGCAAAGGGGAATGCAGCTATTGCCCCAGGACATGAGCCTCTACCTGCGCAAGACCGCCGTGGACGCGCTCGCCCGGCGCGCTGTGCCGGTGGAGGTGGTTCTGGGGGCGTCGGTCAAAAAGGTCGAGCCGGACGGGGTGTACTACGAGCGCGAAGGCACCGCCGAAATAATCCCGGCCGCGGCCGTCGTCTGGACGGGCGGCGGCGGTGGGGCGACGATGCCGTTCAAGCTTCAGGGGTTGTCCCCGGAAGGGTACAACAAAAACGGACGCCTGCTGGTCACCCCGACCTGGCAGTTGCCGAATTTTCCGGAAGTCTTTGCCGGGGGGGATCTGGCCCTCGACCCGGACCATCCGCAGCCCACCACGGCCCAGGCCGCCTACCAGGAGGGCGAGGCGATCGCCTACAACATCGAAGCCCTCGCGCGCGGGCGGCAGATCGCGGTAGCCCCCGTGCGCCAATTAGGAACGATGATGAAACTCGGCTTGGGCGAAGGGGCGGTGGAAGTCTTCGATCGCTACGAGATAGCGGGCCGCCTCGGTCTGCTCATCCGCCAGTTGCGCTATCTGGGGCTGTTGCCCACGCCGATTTACAGCTTCAAGGCCACCGCCTACTGGTTGACCGATTTACTGTGGCCGCGCTCGGGCATGGCCGCCTGAAAAAATTCACCGTAAGCCCACCCGGCGCCCCATTGAGGAGACAACGCGATGCAACTTGGCATGATAGGACTCGGGCGCATGGGCGCCAACATCGTCCGGCGCCTGCTGCGCCACGGTCACGAGTGTGTAGTCTACAACCGCACCGCCGAGAAAGTGCTCTCGGCGGTGCGCTTTCAGTTCGGCGAGCACACCGAGCACACCGGCGCGGGAGGGTAAGGACGATGGCAACCGATTCGACGACGCCCTTCCCAATCGCCCCACCGGCTGGACCCTGCGCGATGGTCGTCTTCGGGGCGGCTGGAGATCTTACCGGTCGGCTACTGGTGCCGGCGCTCTATAACCTGGCCGCGGGCGGGCTATTAGGTGAAAAATTTGTCTTGATCGGGCTGGCCCGCGCCCCGCTCACCGACACGAATTTTCGGACACAACTGGGCGAGGCGCTGCAGCGCCATGGCACTGCTGCAGTCAATCCGGCCGTCTGGGATGCCCTTGCGCAGCGATTTTTTTATCTGGAAGCCAACTTCGAAGCTCCCGATACCTACGCCCGCCTGCGGCAGCGGCTGGCCGAGGCGGAAGCCGAATTCAACACGGACGGCAACACGCTATTTTATCTGGCGACCGCCCCTGAGCACTTCGGCGGCATTGTCGAGCAGTTGGGCTGGGCTGGGCTGTCCCGCGAGGAGACCGGTCACTGGCGACGCGTCGTCCTCGAAAAACCCTTCGGTCAGGATCTCGCCTCCGCCCAAGCCCTCAACGCCCGCCTCCGGCGCGACCTCTCCGAAAGCCAGGTCTACCGCATCGATCACTACCTGGGCAAAGAAACCGTCCAGAACATCCTGGTCCTGCGCTTCGCCAACGGCCTGTTCGAGCCCCTCTGGAACCGCAACCACATCGACCACGTGCAGATCACCGTCGCCGAGAGCGTCGGGGTCGAAAAGCGGGGCGGTTACTACGAGCGGGCCGGGGCGCTCAGGGACATGGTGCCCAACCATCTTTTCCAGTTGCTGGCCCTCACCGCGATGGAGCCGCCCACCTGCTTCGGGGCCGACGCCGTGCGCACCGAAAAGACCAAGCTGCTGGAAGCCGTCCAGACCCTCAAGCCCGCCCAGATCTCCACCCACGTCGTGCGCGCTCAGTACGCCGCGGGTACGGTCGGGGAGCGGGCACTGCCGGACTACCGCGCCGAGCCGCGGGTGGCGCCGGATTCGACCACCGAGACGTTCGTCGCCCTCAAACTCGCCGTCGACAACTGGCGGTGGGCGGGGGTGCCCTTTTATCTGCGCACCGGCAAGGCCCTGGCCAGGCGCAGCACCGAGATCGCCATCCGCTTCAAGCAGGCGCCCTACGCGATGTTTCGCGACACGCCGGTGGAGCGCCTCACACCCAACTATCTGGTGCTCCACATCCAGCCGGAGGAGCGCATCAGCCTCGAATTCGGCGCCAAAGTGCCGGGACCGGCGGTGCGCATGGCCGGCGTCGGCATGGACTTTTGCTACAATCGCCACTTCGGCGGCGAGCGGGCGATCGGCTATGAAACGTTGCTCTACGACTGCATGATGGGCGATGCTACCCTGTTTCAGCGCTCGGATACGGTGGAGGCGGCCTGGCAGGTCGTCGAACCGATCTTTGCTGCCTGGAACGATTCAACTGCCGACCTGGTCACCTATCCGGCCGGCAGTTGGGGTCCGCAGCAGGCGGAGGAGTTGCTCGGGCGCGACGGTCGGCAGTGGCGGAGAGCGGACCATGATTCTTGCGGGTGATGTGGGCGGAACCAACACGCGGCTGGCCGGCTTCGAGCCGGTCGCGGGCAACTTGATGCCGATCGTCTCCGAGACCTATGCCAGCCGGGATTACTCCAGTCTCGACCAAATCGTCTATCTTTTTATTTCTGAGTACCATCTGCGGGTCGCCGCCGCCTGCTTCGGGGTGGCGGGGCCGGTCAGGCGGGGCCGGGCCGAGACGACCAACCTGCCCTGGTCGATCGACGCCTCCACCCTGGCTGCCGGGCTCAAGCTGCCGACGGTGGGACTGATTAACGATCTGGAGGCCAACGCCCACGGCATTGCGCTGCTGGGACCGGCGGATTTTGCCGTACTCAACCCGGGCGCGGCGGATGCGATGGGCAACCAGGCGGTGATCGCCGCCGGAACGGGGCTTGGGGAGGCGGGTTTGTTTTGGGATGGCAGGCGGCATCGGCCCTTTGCCACCGAGGGCGGCCACACCGATTTTGCGCCCGGCGACGCGCTGCAGATCGAGTTGCTGCACCATCTGCGGGTGCGCTTTGCCCATGTGAGCTGGGAGCGGGTGCTCTCCGGTCCGGGACTGGTGAATATCTATCAATTTCTGCGGGACACCCGGCGCGGGGAGGAACCCAACTGGCTCACCGAGGAGCTTCGCAACCATCCCAACCCGGCGGCGGTCATCTCGCAGGTGGCGCTCGCGGGCAAGTCCTGGTTGTGCGAACAGGCCCTCGATTTGCTGATTGTCCTGTACGGTGCAGAGGCGGGCAATCTCGCCCTGAAGGTCGCCGCCCTAGGCGGGGTGTTTTTGGGGGGCGGCATCGCCCCCAAACTGGTGGAGCGGCTCAAAGGACCGGCATTTTTGGAGGCGTTTCTTGCCAAGGGGCGTCTGCGCCCGCTTTTAGAGGCGATGCCGGTGCGCGTCATCCTCAACGATCGGGCCGCCCTGCTTGGAGCGGCCCACTGCGCCATGCAAACTTTGATCTAGCGGCAGTGGGCCGCGGCGCTCAAGATCCCTCATGGACAAGATTTTGACATCGTTTTGTTTGTAGCGCCTGTGCTCCACCTTCACGGGCAAGCCCATCGCCCGGTTACCGGTGGTTCGACCTCGGTCGGCCGGACGCACCGTGTCCTTCCCAACGGCACCTTCCGCAACCGGTAGATGCCCATTCGACCTCCCGGAGGAACATGCCATGACCCGCGAAGAAGAGAGATTGCTCGAAGCCCACTCCCGCCTGGTCCACTGGCGGCGGTGGGGGCCGTACCTGAGCGAACGGCAGTGGGGCACGGTACGCGAAGACTACAGCGAGAACGGCACGGCCTGGGACTACTTTCCCCACGACCACGCCCGCAGCCGCGCCTACCGCTGGGGCGAAGACGGCATCGCCGGGGTGAGCGACAACCATCAGTACCTGTGCTTCGCCCTCGCCCTCTGGAATGGCAAAGACCGGATTCTCAAAGAACGCCTGTTTGGCCTGACGGGCAGCGAGGGCAACCACGGGGAGGATGTCAAAGAGTATTACTTTTATCTCGACAACACGCCCACCCATTCGTACATGAAATATTTGTACAAGTACCCGCAGGCGGCCTTCCCCTACGCCGAACTGGTGGAGGAGAACCGGCGGCGGGGCCGGGGGCAGCCCGAGTTCGAACTGGTGAACACGGGGGTGTTCCGGGAGGACCGCTACTTCGACCTCACCGTCGAATACGCCAAGGTCTCCCAGGACGACATCCTGATCAAGATCGGCGCCACCAACCGCGGGCCGGAGGAGCAGCCGCTGCACCTGCTGCCGACGCTCTGGTTTCGCAACACCTGGTCGTGGGACGGGTCGGCGAAGCCCGTCTTGAGAGCGACCGGTTCCGGTTCGGCCACCGCGGTCGTCGAGGCCGACCATCCCACCCTCGGCCGGCGGTGGCTCTACTGCGAAGGGCCGGAGGAACTGATCTTCACCGAGAACGAAACCAACCACGCCCGCCTGTTTGGCGTGCCCAACGTCTCGCCCTACGTCAAAGACGCCTTCCACGCCCATGTTGTCGGCGCCGAAGCTTCGGCGGTCAACCCCGATCGAGTCGGCACCAAGGCTGCGGCCCACTACACCCGAGCGCTCCGCCCCGGCCAGACTGCGGTAATCCGCCTGCGCCTCTGCGACCGGCCCGACCTGGCCCAGCCTTTCGGTGGCGAATTCGAAACGGTCCTTAAGACCCGGATCCATGAGGCGGAGGAATTCTATGCGCGGGTGTGCCCCGATGGAACGCCCGAGGAGCGCAACATCCAGCGCCAGGCCTTCGCCGGGATGCTCTGGAACAAGCAGTTCTACCACTTCGTGGTCGAACGGTGGCTCAAGGGAGACCCCTCAGCACCGCCACCACCCGCGAGCCGCAGGCAGGGGCGCAATCACGAATGGCCCCACCTCTACAACGACGACATCCTCTCGATGCCCGACAAGTGGGAGTACCCCTGGTTCGCCGCCTGGGACTCGGCCTTCCACGCCATTCCCCTCGCGATGGTCGACCCCGACTTCGCCAAGGGCCAGCTCGAACTCCTCACCCGCGAGTGGTACATGCACCCGAACGGCCAGCTCCCCGCCTACGAGTGGCAGTTCTCCGACGTCAACCCGCCCGTGCACGCCTGGGCCGCCCTGCAGGTCTACGAGATGGAGCAGCAAATCTACGGCCGCACAGACCGCAGCTTCCTGGAGCGCGTCTTCCAGAAGCTGCTGCTTAACTTCACCTGGTGGGTCAACCGCAAGGACGCCGAGGGCAAGAACGTCTTCCAGGGCGGCTTTCTGGGCCTTGACAACATCGGCGTGTTCGACCGAAGTGCAAGGCTGCCGACCGGCGGCCACATCGACCAATCCGACGGCACCAGCTGGATGGGCATGTACTGCCTGAACATGCTCGCCATCGCCCTCGAACTGGCCAAAGAAAACCTGGCCTACGAAGACATCGCCTCGAAATTCTTCGAGCACTTTCTGTACATCGCCGACGCGATGAACCACATCGGCGGCGAGGGTATCGCGCTGTGGGACGAGGAGGACGGGTTTTTCTACGACGTGCTGCACCTCGACGACCGGCACCTCTGCCTGAAAGTGCGCTCGATGGTCGGGCTCATCCCGCTCTATGCCATCGAGACCCTGGGACCGGAGACACTGGGGCGGTTGCCCAACTTCAAGCGCCGACTGGAGTGGTTCGTCCGCAACCGCCCCGACCTCAGGCGCAACGTCGCCTGCATGGAGACCGCCGGGATCGGGGCATACCGGCTATTTGCGATTGTGAGCGGCGACAAACTCGAACGGGTGCTGCGCCGCCTGCTCGACGAGGACGAGTTTTTGAGCCCCCACGGGATCCGGGCTGTCTCCCATTACCACAAAGACCACCCCTACGTCTTTTCGAGCGACGGAACGGAGCACCGGGTGGACTACGAACCGGCCGAGTCCACGAGCGGCCTGTTCGGCGGCAACTCCAACTGGCGGGGGCCGGTGTGGTTCCCGGTCAACTACCTGATCATCGAGGCCCTGGGGCGCTTTCACCGCTATCTGGGGGACGACTTCAAAGTCGAGTGCCCGACCGGCTCGGGCCGCTACTTGAGCCTGGCGGAGGTCGCGTCGGAACTGGCCCGCCGACTCGTCTCGATCTTTAAGCCCGACGGGCGCGGCAGGCGACCCGTCTTCGGCAGCGCCGATCTGCCTTTCGAGGCGGACCTGCTGCTCTTTTACGAATACTTCCACGGCGACAACGGCGCGGGGATCGGGGCGAGCCACCAGACCGGCTGGACCGGCCTGGTCGCCGCCCTTATCCAGCGGGCCGCCCGGCAACACCCGCCCGCGCCCGAAGCGCCGCGCGATCCGCGAGCGGCCGCGCCCGAACCGCTCTCCACCAGTTAGCGCCCCGACCCAGTTCGCCCAAACCCGACAGGAACCGAACCTATGAAAGCGATCGCTGTTTTTCCCGGTCAACCCAACAGCATCCACCTCGCCAACCTGCCCAAGCCGGGCGTGGACGATGTCCCAGGCGGCCGGGGCGTCCTGGTCAAGATTCTGTGCGTCGGCGTGGACGGCACCGACAAAGAGATCAACGCCGCCGAATACGGGACGGCTCCGCCCGGCTACGATTTTCTGGTGATCGGGCACGAGAGCTTCGGCGTCGTCGAAGCCGTCGGATCGCAGGTCACCGAACTATCCGTCGGCGATGTCGTCGTCGCCACGGTGCGCCGGCCGGGCAGCAGCATCTACGACCGGATCGGCCAGTACGACATGACCCTCGACGACACCTACTACGAGCGCGGCATCAGCCTCCGCCACGGCTTTCTCACCGAGTACTACGTCGACGAGCCCGAGTACATCGTCAAAGTGCCCCCGGGACTGAAGGCGACCGGGGTATTGCTCGAACCCGCCAGCGTCATCGAAAAGGGCATCCACCAAGCCTACGAGATCCAGCGGCGGTTGCGGGTCTGGCAGCCGAAGCGGGCGGCGGTGCTCGGGGCGGGCACGATCGGGCTGCTTGCCACCCTGGCACTGCGCCTGAGGGGACTGGAAGTGTGTACCTTCGCCCGCACCCGCCCGCCTTATCTCAACTCGGAACTCGTCGAACAAATCGGCGGCTGCTACCACAGCAGCCAGGATCTAAGCCTGGCGGAAGCCTCGAAGGCGCACGGCCCCTTCGACCTCATCTTCGAGGCGACCGGCTTTGCTCCGCTGGTCTTTGAGGCGATGAACATCCTCGGCAAAAACGGCGTGCTCGTTTTGTCGAGCGTGACGGGCGGCGGGCGCAACATCGAGATCCCGGCCGACCGGATCAACCTGGGTTTTGTGCTGGGCAACAAAGTCGTCGTCGGCACGGTCAATGCCAACCGCGAGTACTTTGAACTGGGCGTCCGGGACTTTTGTCTCGCCGAAATGCAGTATCCCGGCTGGCTTGCGAAGCTGCTCACCCACCCGGTCGAGGGCCTGGAGAACTACCAGGAGTTGATCGACACCCTGACCGAGGCAAAAGGAGCAATCAAAGTCTTTTGCGAGATCGCTCCTATTGTCTAGTCGCGGCCCGATTGTAAACTTGCCGTAAGTACCAGAGGGCCGCGGGGCCTTTTCGGAGGTCGCATGGACAACAGGTATTCGTTTTTGGGCGGGAAGCGGGGTCCGTGGCGGGTCGCCCGGTTGGACGGCCTTCGGGGGGCCGGTCTGGAGGCAGTCGAAAGACTGCAGATCGTACAGGGGGAATGGGCGGAATCGGCTTCAGAGGCGGCGTGGGTTCTTCGCGGCCTGACGAGCAACGTGCGTTATGCCACGCGGCCCGAGGTGGATGCCCTGCGGGAGCGCCAACCGGCGCTGGCCCGCCCGGAGGCGCGCTGCGCCGCGCTGATCCCGATCAAAAAATCGGCCCGGTGGTGGGAACTGGCCCAGGACGAGCGGCGGGCCATCTTCGAGGAGACGTCGCACCACACGGCGATCGGCATGGAGTTCCTTCCGGCGGTCGCCCGCCGCCTTCACCACTGCCGCGACATCGGCGAGCCGTTCGATTTTCTCACCTGGTTCGAGTACGCCCCGGAGCACACCCACGCCTTCGAAGATCTCCTCGACCGGCTCCGGGTGACGCGGGAATGGGACTTCGTCGAACGCGAGGTGGACATCCGGCTTGAGCACATCGACGCAAGGATTTGATTCCCACGGGGCTCAGCCCCAGTAGGCGAGCCAGGCCCTCAACACCTCGGCCACCGACCAGGCCTGGGCGATGCAGCCGCGGGGGGCAAAGGGCGCTTCGCCGTCGAAGATTTCGCTTATGGTGCCAAGATCCGCCCACCGCGAGAGCTTCCAGAGCCTGGAGGGAGATTGTCCGGGTCGAATCCGAGGGTGCGCAGATATTCAGCCAACTATTCCGCTCGGCGTTCGGTCTGTTCTCTGGCGAGACGATCCTGCTGAAGTTCTGCAGCGAGTTCTGCCCTACGCGCTTGAGCCTGAATCTGATCGCTCACTATCGTCCGTGTCGGACTGCGACCGTGTTGCAACTGTCTCACAAATCAATGACACCAGCTCTGGCAGGGCGGAGCCGATTGTTTCCCACACGATAGAGGGACTCAGCCGAAAATACTGATGCGCTGCAAAGTCGCGCATACGTTTTATCTTTGACCACGGAATCTCATCGTGTGCGTCCTTGAAATCTTGAGGCAGGTTTGCTACCGCTTCGCCTATCTGAATCAAGTTGTAGACGACTGCATCGATGAGCAGCCGATTCTCAAGAAACTCCGCCTCGGCTACGCCCTCTATGTACTGCTGGATACGCTCAGTGGCATCCAGAATATCGAGTAGACGTAGATCGAAAAGGCGTTCAGACATACACAGCTTCTTTCAAAATCTTTGCTGCTGTTCTTGGACGTAGAGAGTCGAAAGTTCCCAGATCGACACGAATTCTCAAGATAGACTCCAGGTAATCTTGCAAATCACAAAATTGATAGAAGGTGACACGCGCATCAGCCTCGAATTCGACAAGCAGATCTACGTCTGAGTCAGGACGAGCTTCATCCCTGGCAGTGGAGCCAAACACAGCTATAGTCTTGACACCGTAGCTCTGAATTTCAGGCCAATGGCAACGCAGGCATTCGAGTACCCCCTGACGTCGGGGTATCAAGGATGTGTCCTCTGTACTGATCGATCGCAATTCACCGTTCATCCCTACGCCTGCCTCCCCCGTTTGCGCCGCAACACTTCCTCGATTTCCGGCCACATATCTCTACCTGTTGCAAAGCTGGTCCGCACACCGTCGTCCAGGCGATAGAAGCCGATGAGCCTCCCCGACCTGCAGCTGCGTAGTGCCCTGTGGTGCCATTGTCGGCTGGCCGGGCGTGTATAACCAGGGGAGCCTCACAGGGAAGGCTACCCTGCGCCCGCCTCCAGGTCCGACCAGAGCTCGGGTCCAAACGCGATTACCATCGCCTCATCTGAGCCTTTTGGCGAGGTGGTCGCCCACCCGCAGGGCGTTGGCGACGATCGTGAGGGTCGGGTTGACGGCGGCCGAGGACGGGAAGAAGCTGCCGTCCACCACGTAGAGGTTGTCCACTGCGTGGGCGCGGCAGTCGAGGTCGAGCACCGAGGTGGCCGGGTTGGGGCCGAAGCGGCAGGTGCCGCATTGGTGGCCGACCGCCGCCAGGGGAGACTGGGTGCGCGGGTAGAGCCCGAACGGCAGCATCGTCTCGGCTTCGTCCACGGCCTTGAGCGCCGCGGTCCAGCGGCGCACCAGGGCGTTGTGGGCCTCGGTGTTGTTCGTGGCATAAGTCAGGCACACCTCGCCGTCTTCGAGCGTTACCCGGTTGTCGGGGTCGGGGAGATCCTCGGTCTGCAGCCACCAGCCGGTCGCGTGGTCGGAGACGTCCTGGAGGACAAATCCCGGCGTGAGGCGCACCAGCGGCGCCAGGAGGCGCGGAGCCTCGGCGGGGATGAGTTCGGGGAGCACGTTGCCGGTGTTCTGCACCAGCCCCATCGGCCAGGGAAAATCGGTGTCGCCCCAGTACCAGTCGGCGACGGCGATCGTCTTCTGGTAGACCGCCGGGTTGCGCCGGATGCTGAGGGCGGCTATCGCTGTCGTCAGGTGCTTCATCAGGTTGCGGCCCACCTGGTCCGACCCGTTGGCGAGGCCGCCCGGGTGCTTTTCGTTGGCCGAGGCCAACAGCAGCCGGGCCGAGTTGATGGCACCGCAGGCGACCACGATGATGTCGGCGCGGAAGGTCAGGGTCACCCCCTCGACCTCGACCTCGACACCTGTAACCTCGCGCCCGCTGGGGCTTGTGAGCAGCCGTTCGACCCGCGCCTCGGTGAGTAAGGTGACGTTGGGGTGGGCGAGGGCGGGCAGTACCCCGCATACTTCACCGTCCGCCTTGGCCCGCACCAGGCAGGGGAAGCCGTCGCAGGTGCTGCAGCGGATGCACTCGCTCATCACCCGGTCCACCTCGTTGAGCTTGATACCCAGGGGCAGGTGGAAAGGGTGAAGGCCCTTCGACTTCAGCCCATCCACGATCTGCTGCATGCGCGGCTCGTGGCTCACCGCCGGGGCCGGAAAATCCGGGGCGGCGGGTTCGGTCGGATCTTCCGGACGTTGGCCGTGGACGGCGTAGAGCGCCTCGGCCCGGTCGTAGTAGGGGGCGAAATCGGCGTACTTGAGCGGCCACTCGGGAGAGAGGCCGCCTTTGTGAACGACGCGCTCGAAGTCGCGCTCGCGCAGCCTGAACAGGGCCGCGCCGTAGATTTTGGTGTTGCCCCCGACCCAGTAGCCGACCCCCGGCCGGAAGGGTTTGCCCCGGTGGTCGCGCCAGCTCTCGTCGGTGTGGTAGCGTTCGCGCCCGTAAACTTCACGGGCGTCCCAGTTGGCCTGCTCGCGCGGCAGGAAGTCGCCCCGTTCGAGGATCAATATCCGTTTGCCGGTGGGGGCGAGGCGGTGGGTGAGGGTGCTGCCGCCGGCACCGGTGCCGATGACGATGAGGTCGTAATGCAGGTCCGGGTCACTCATGGCAGGTTCTGTGTAGGAGGTTGTCGGTATCCGCACCGGAAGATGCACTGCTCGGCATCGCCGTGCTGCAGCTTGGCGCAGCGGACGCGGGAAATCCCGTGAGTGCGCACGTAGATTTCCGCGGCCGAGAGCATCGCCGCCACGGGGACGACGAAGTAGATCCAGGCGGCCGTCCAGACCCCGGCGGGCAGGGCGGAGGCGAAGGTGCGCGCCGGGTTCATGCCGAAACCCGAAAAAGGAGACTCGAAACCCACATAGAGCACGATGAGCCCCCCCGCGAACAACCCGGTGAAGGGAGCAAAGCGGGGACGGTTGGAGGTGTGGAGTACCGTCGTCATCATCAAAAAAGCGATTACAAATTCGCACGCGAAGGCGACGCCCACCCCCGCGGGCCCCGGCACGGTGACCGCGTAGTTGACGCTCGGGGCGGCGATCACCGGCCCGAGCAAAAGAGCGCTCAGCAGTACCCCCGCCGTGCCGCCCGCGAACTGGGCCGCCGCGTAGAAAAGGGCGTCGGCAGTGCGGATCTTGCCCAGCCGCCAGAAGGTGAAGGTGACCGCCGGGTTGATGTGGGCGCCCGAGCGCTTGCCCCAGGGCGAGTAGATGATGCAGAGAGCCGTGAGGCCCATGGCGAGGGCGATGAGCAACCGCCGTCGGTCGGGCTCGGGCAACCACTGCGGCAGCCCCCAGCCGGGGTATTCGAGGAGGGCCGTGAACAGGACGGCCGAGACCATGAACGTGCCCAAGCCCCAGGCTTCGATCAGATATTCGGGCCAGTGGCGGCGCAAGCGGTCCGCGGTGGCGCCGCCACTGGCCGGGGTTCTGCGCGTCCGCACAGGAGAACTCCTTAAGAAGCGTTTCTCTGCGGCCAGTATCGCGGTTGCCCGGCGGGCGAAGCGGCGCACTTAAACGAGTTAGCGACGACTTTTTAGCGCTCAACGATTTGCAACACGTGCCCGTCCGGATCGCGGACGAGGAAGCCCCGCCGGAAGCCGAGATGTCGTTCGCCCAGATCGCTCAGCTGCGGGGAGACGAATCGGACCCGATCGGCCCTCAGGCGGTCGGAGAGGGCCTGAGCGTCCGGGACGACCAGGGTGGTCTGCCAGTGGACGAGGTCGTTGGCGCGCTCGTCCTCCGGAAACGGCCGACCGTCGCGGGGGGTCAGGTACTCCAGAAATTCGATCCCGGGTCCTTTGGGCGGGCGCAGGCTGCTGATGCGCAGCCGGGCGCCGAAGACGTGGTTGAGGTGTTCCTGTTCGGTACCGTAATTTTCACTCTCACCCGCCAACCTCAGGCCCAGCCGATCGCGGTAGAAGCCGAGGCTCGCTTCGGTATCGGCGACGACGATGGCCGTGTGATCGATGCCCAGAAACAACTGCCCGCCGGGCCGCTGCCAGCGCGGATCGCCTTTGCCGGGCGGAAAGGTGATGATCTCCAGGTTGTGGCCGTCGGGATCTTGAAAATAAAAGGCCCGGATGCCCGCGGCGGCTTTGTTCCAGTCCGGCAGGCGTTGGGGAGCGGTGGAAACGGGACGCACTTTGCGCTCGCGCAGCCTGGCGTAGGCGGCGTCCATGTCGGCCACGGCGATGGCGATGTGCTGGAACCAGCGGTCGTTGCTGCGGGAGTCCGGTGGGATGGGCCTGCCGCGGGGGGTCAGATACTCGGTGAGTACCAAATCTTCGGTGCCCAGCCGCAGGCGCACCACCCGCATCCGTAGGCCGAACAACCCCTGCAACCGGTCGTAGGCCTCCCCGGCCACCTCCACGTCGGAAACTTTTTGAAAGTCGAGCACCCCGGAATAAAAATCGACGGCGCGCTCGATGTCCGAAACAGTCAAACCGACCGCCGCCACCGCCTGCACAGCACTCGGCGACTCCTGGGGGAGCACCGGAGCGGGCCACCAGAGAGCCGAAAGTAACAGCAAAGACAAAAACCGGCGCCGGACGATGGCCATGGGCTGCCTCCGAATAAGTGGGGATCTTTACAGTCCGGATCGGTGCGGACGGCGCTCTGGCAGACGGCCGGGTTTTTGCCGATTTGACCGACGCCTCCGGGGAGGATTCACGCAAGCGGTCTAGTGACTGATCTCGATTTCCAGACCGTTGTCGCGGATGCGCCTGGGCACTTCCTCCGGAAACAGGCCCAGTTCGCGGGCCACCTCGGTGGCGATGTCGCCCAGGTGGGCCATGTCCTCCTGCAACTCGTCGATGTCGTCCTTCCAGTAGGTGCCGTGGGCCGTCTGACCCTGCTGGGCCAGGTCGTAGAGGATGTCTCGAAGTCGCACGGTCGCGTCCCCCAAAATGTACTGTCTGCGGACGGCGCCCCCTAGGGACGCTTTTTGCCGGTGAAGCTTAGAGCGGTTTGCCGTTGCGCAAACGACAGCCGACCGACCGAAAACCCCAATGGACGTCGATTGCAATCCTGACACCTGACACCTGCTTTAAATACTGCTGGTCATCACCATCGGCCCTACCGACTGGGAAGCGTTCCCGGGCTCGCGGGTCACCACCAGCGGCGCGGTGAGCAAATTGCCGTTGAGGGGCAGTTTTACGTAGACACTACCTGCCTCCCCCGGCATGAATTCGCCGCAGGCCACCTTGCGGCCGTCCACCACCGCCCACAGCCGGTAGACTTCTCCCCGGGCGGGCATGGGTAGATTGCTGAGGGTGACGACCACCTCGGGGGTGTCGGGGGTGATCAGAATATTCCCGGAGGCGCTCCGGGCGGTGTCCATCCCGCGCAGCGACACCAGGCGGGTGGTGTCCTGGCGGAGCATGCTCACCAGATCGCGGTAGCGGCCGACTTCCTGACGGCTTTGGTCCAGTTGGGCGCGCAACTGCCAGCTGTCGAATCCGAGGGTCACCACCAGCGCGGCGGCGACGGCGGCGGCCGCCCAGCTCAGCCACCCGGGACGAGCGCGCCGGCCGGCGGCAGGCCGTTCGTTGCTTGCTTCGAGAATGCGGTTGCGCAGGGCGGCGGCGGGATTGTTGTCCTCCGGCAGGGCGTAGGGCAACAAAGAGAACGTTTCTTGCAAACGGGCCAGTTCGGCGCGCGCCTCGGGGTTTTTGGCGAGCCACGTCTCGAAGGTCCGACGCTCCTCGTCACTCAGATCGCCCAGCACGTAGCCCGCCATCATTTCTTCCCAGTCGTCCGGTTGCCTGTTCATAAGCGCTATCCCACGAGACCCCGCAGCAGATTGCGGAGCTTGAGCAGACCTTGGCGGCTGCGGGTCTTGACGGTGCCGAGGGGGGTGTCGAGCCGGCTTGCGATCTCCGACTGGCTCAAACCCTCGTAATATGCCAGTTCTAACGCCTGACGCTGGGCTTCGGGGAGTTGCTCCAGGGCAGTTTTGACCTGGTGGGCCACTTCGGCGTTCGCCACGCGCTCAAAAGGGCTGGGGCCTGGGGCGGTGCCGGTGCCCAGTTCCTGGGTCCACTTTTGCAAAAAACGCAGGTTGGACCCTCGCGAGCGCACCCGATCGATGGCCCGCGAACGGGTGAGGGTCAGTAAATAGTTGCTGAGGCTGCCGCGAGCCGGATCGTAGGCTTTTTTTTGCCAGAGCGTGAGAAACACTTCCTGGGTCAGATCTTCGGCCTCCTGGCTGTTGGCGAGGATGCGCATCGCCAGCCGAAAAACCATCTTGCCGTGCCGATCGTAGAGCACCCCGAGGACCGCCGGATTGCCGCGCTTGAGATCGACGTATACCTCGGCGTCGCTGGGCGGGTCCATTGCATTCCTCTGATGTTCTGCGGCGGATGACGGCGGGTTGGGCGTGTGCCGGATCTCCTCCACAGAATAAATGGCTTGCGGCCACAGACCGAAAAAATCGTTCGCCGACGCCAGGGTGTCCATAGATCGCTTACTTGCCTCCTTGGGCTGCTCTAGGCGGTATACGGACAGCCATGGATCGCGGATTGGCGCGTTCTACCCTCATCCGATCCGGGCATTGTTCCGTATGCCCTATAACACCCAAAAGCCCCCGGTCCCGGCTGGTCGGTCCCGTTTACGTTCATGGAGTCCTGGCGATGCTTGAGTTTCCCACCTTCGCTCAATTCCCACCCGCCCTGCAGGCCGCGGCCGTCCGCCGGAAACTGCAAAGCGGCGAATCGGTCTTCCGCCAGGGTGATGAGGCCCTGGCCTTCTACGCAGTCGAGCGGGGGCGTATCCGCGTGGTCAGCCACACCCGCACCGGCCGCACGGTGCTGTTGTACCGTGCGGTCGCGGGCGAATGCTTCGCCGAAACCTCGCTGTTCGCAGAGCAGTATAGTTGTGAAGCAATCGCCGATGTACCTTCGCAGGTAGTGAGCTTCCCCACGGCGGCGCTGGTTGCTGCTCTGCGCTTCAAGCCCGAACTGGCGGAGCGCTTCTTGCAGGTGCTCTCCCGGCGCATCGACAGCCTCAAGGAGCGCGTGAACCTCCAAAACATCGCCCCGGCGCGCGACCGCGTGCTGGAGTACCTGTTCGTGGCGGTTCCCCCCGGCCAGACGACCGTCGCCTTCGACCGTTCCTTCCGGGAGATCGCCGACGAGCTGAACCTGACGCAGGAGACGCTCTACCGGACGCTGGCCGAATTGGAGCGCGAGGGGGTGATTAGCCGCCAAAAGCGTTCGATCACCCTGCGGCGCACCGCCTAGTCGTCCAAAAGCTGATCTGGATCATAGAATCCGGTCAAAACCGCTCTGTACAATCGGCCCGCTTGTCCGTATCCTCAGAACCGTCGTTCAAGGAGTCCATTATGCGTCTTATTGGTTTGCCTCTGCTTCTGGCTGTCGCCCTGGCAGCACCCTTTTCGCCGGTCTTCGCCGCGAACATGCCGCTGGTCGTGGCCCAGCGGGAGTCGTCGCCCAACCCCCGCAGCGGCGGCGACACCTCGGATGAGTTGCGGTCTTTCTTCGAAAAAGAAATCGCCGCTTTGCGCAGCGAAATGGCCGCCTTGCGCTCCGAGATGAGTGCAATGCGCGCGGAGATGGGCATGATGCGCTCTCAGATGCCCAGCAACATGAAAAAGTAGACGATTGCACTTTGGGCAATCCGATAAGCGGGGCGCTGCGTATGCCAAGTGTCCCGTCCGGCAGAACCCCGACGGGTGTGTCCATGACCCGCGTCATGGACAGTCTTCTACGCCGCTCCAGACAATGGGCGGTGCCCACACCAACCCCACGGATGTTCAAGGAGTCGTCATGCTCAAAGTGTCTGTGAATCTACTGATGGCCGCCGCACTGGCCCTGTCCGTCCCGGCGGCTTTTGCCGCGCAACCGATCCTGCTTGCGCAGGCGGGCGACGCGATGAAGGGTGATGCCATGAAAGGCGACGCCATGAAGGGCGACGCCATGAAAAAAAGCGATGCTGTGAAGAAGAGCGACGCCATGAAGGGCGATGCCATGAAGGGCGATGCCATGAAGGGCGATGCCATGAAGGGCGATGCCATGAAAGGCGACGCCATGAAAGGCGACGCGATGAAGAAGCCCTAACCCGGCTGTCGTATTCTTCTTGCCCCGTGCCCTTCGAACCTGCGGAGGGCACGCCCCTTTCCACCTCACGCACCAGAGGTTTCGATGACCGCGCAAGCGACACCGCGCAAACCGGCGATTCCCAAGCAGGCTCTGGCTGCCAAGGCCTTTCACTGGGTCAATCTGGTCACTTTGTTCGCCATGATGGGCAGCGGCCTGCAGATCTACAACGCCAATCCGGTCTTCGGCGGCCGGGCGGGCTATCATTTTCCCGATTTTTTGCTCCTGGGCGGTTGGCTTGCCGGGGGGCGGCACTGGCACTTTTTCTTCATGTGGGTCTTCGGCCTGAACCTGCTGTGGTACGGGCTCTACGTCTTTTCCACACGGCGCTGGAAAAATCGCTACGTGGGTAAAAACGACCTGGAGGCGCTCCAGAAATCCACCAACCCCAAGCGGCGCAACTACGCCGCGCACCGGCTGGTCTATACCGCCTTTATCCCGGTGTTGCTGTTGGCGATTCTCACCGGGCTTGGGATGTGGAAACCGGTGCAGTTCGGCTGGATCGCGGCGCTGTTCGGCGGCTGGCAGGCATTGCGCACGGTCCACTTTCTGACCATTCCGACGGTGCTGGGGCTGATGGCGGTCCACTCGCTACTCGCTCTCAACGTTGGGCAATGGAAACTGGTGCGCTCGATGTTTACTTGAGGCACATACGATGAGCGATTTTCTTCGAATCGGACGGCGCAGGCTCATCGGCCTGGGCGGCATGAGTTTGCTGCTGGCTGCCTGTGGGCGCGGTTCGGTGCAAACCCAGATCGAACAAAAACTCTTCGAGCTTTCGGACCCACTCAACCGCAGCTTCGAGCAACTGCTGTTCAGCTCCCAGCGCCTCGCGCCGGAGTTCCGGCGCGAGGAGATCGAGCCCGAGGCGCTGCTGATCAACACCGCCGAGGATTTCCCGCCCCAGATCGACCCGGGCTCCTACCGCCTCACCGTGGGCGGCCTGGTGGAAAAACCTGTGAGCTTGACTCTGAAGGAGATCCGCAAGTTGCCCTACCGCTCCGAAATCATCCGCCACGTCTGCGTCGAGGGGTGGGCGGCCATCGTCCAGTGGGGCGGCCTGCCGCTGGTGGAGTTGCTCAAATTCGTGCAGCCCAAGCCCGAGGCGCGCTATGTGTTTTTTCGATCGGCGGAAGGTTTTCGCAACAACAACGGCGAACTGTACGGTTTCTACGAGACCTGGGATCTGGCAAGTTGCGTCCATCCCCAGACGGTGATGGCCTACGAAAAAAATTTCAAGCCGCTGCCGGTGATCAATGGGGCTCCCGTGCGCCTCGCCTCGCCCATCAAGCTCGGTTACAAGCAGATCAAATGGGTAACCGAGATCATGCTGCTGGCGGCACTGCCGGAGCAGCTGGGTTACTGGGTGGATTTCGGGTATGAGTGGTACGGCGGGATCTAAAGGCTGCCAGCCTCCACGATGGTCTTGTCGAGCCATTGGGTGAGCCGGGCGAATCGCGGGCACCGCGCTGCCACACGTTCC
Organism: Gloeobacter violaceus PCC 7421; assembly: GCF_000011385.1. Classification (NCBI taxonomy): domain Bacteria; kingdom Bacillati; phylum Cyanobacteriota; class Cyanophyceae; order Gloeobacterales; family Gloeobacteraceae; genus Gloeobacter; species Gloeobacter violaceus. The sequence continues at coordinate 1,231,551 of NC_005125.1, read as the reverse complement.
GGACGGATCTTTCTCAGCAGCTGGGATGCGTGCTTAATCTTCTCGTACTCGCCTTTTTGAGTCTGTTGGGTGGCACGAGTAAGGGCAGCGTCGATTGCTTGTTTGGGTTCTTCCTCAAGATTTTGACGCTGGGGTAGTGCACTGCTGTTAAATCCTTGACCGTAGTAGTGCATGAGTGCATCGGCATCTGCGATAAGCCACGATTCCATCGTCTGTACCATCAGGTGGATACGTTCAGCAGGAGTGGATGAAAGATCCCAGTTGTCGCGCTCTCTAAGGTGGGTGGCGTGTGCCATATCGCTCTCGCTCGGGACAGAGCCCTCTGCATCCACAAGCAGAACAACAATGCTGTCGGCACTCTGTTCCATCGCATTGATATGTGCACGATAAGTTTTCTGGCGACTTCCGCACATCACAAGCTTCCAACCTAGCCGGCGGCTTCGTGCCGCTTGCTTCTGCGGACCAAATAGGGCCTCAAAACCCTGCCTGAGCTGAGCTTTGCTTTCGGAACTATCGCCACCGCCCTCGACATAAATTGCGATGCTGAGCCTCACAGATTGCCCCCGAGTTCACCCATCCGCCAGAGTTCGCCAAGGCGGTATTTATTGAGCCAGTACTGTAATTTATCCGACTCAAGGCGAGAGAGAATCGTTCCTCCTCGGTATTCACAAACCAGTACAGATTCAGCTTCCTCAGTGAGCGCAGAAACTAGCGCATCTGAGTGAGTGGTAATGATCAATTGAGTTCTCTCACGAGCTGATACGAACAGCTCGGCAAGAATGGTCATTGCGTCCGGGTGCAGCCCAAGCTCTGGTTCTTCAATACAGATGAGCGGCGGTGGATCAGGCATCAGCAAAAGAGCGAGCATGGCCAAAAAACGGATAGTTCCATCCGACAAACGAGTCGCGGGTATCGGAATATTGAGATTTTCTTCGTGGAGAAAAAACTGTACTGTGGCCCCTTGAACTAATGTGCTCAGACGTTGATAGCGGGGAAGAAATCGCTGAAGCAATTGATTAAATTCGGCACCCACATCGGAATGTTCGAGCTGGTTGAGAATCAGACCGAGATTGCGGGAATCTTCCAAAAGCACCTTGGTTGGTAGATCTGCGGGTTGGGGCTGACGCAACGGGGTGTAGCGACCAAAACTCCACTCCCGAAACATCTGGAGACTTCCAAACTGTTTCGCACACCATGATAATTCAGGATAGAATTCGGGATCCTTGCGCTGAGAAAGGACGGATTCATCGATTGCGAGGCTGTCACGCTCCAACCGACGCTGTTTGGTTCTTCCTCCCGCAGACCCCACGTTCAACACAGGGCGGCCCTTTTGAAAGCGATAATAAAAATAAACGTCATTTGCGTCAGGATCTTTTTTTTCGGCTTCTTCGATGAGTTCATCGACAATTTCAGTACGCTGCGATACAGCCGTAAAGCTGAGCATATAACGCAAAGAGGAGCGGTTGGTTCGATGAAGTCGTGCATCGATTGTGGCAGGCTTTTTGCTGTTACCTTTCCAGAGCCACTCACTGACACCGCCACCGTCACGAATCGCCGATGCAAAACCTGTGGGAGTTGCTCGCAGTAACTCGATTGCTTCAATGAAGTTTGATTTTCCTGAACCATTGGGGCCAATGATGATGTTGAGATCGGTTAGTTCTACCGCAGGTGAATCTGGGGCGAAAGAAAGCAAACCGTCAAGACGCAAAGACTCGATGAATTTCATTTTTGCTTTCCCCAACTCACGATTGGCGTAGCTTTAGGAATGAGGACTGGCGTCGGGCAGGTATATTTGCCAGCCCCAATCTATCAAGCGCACTCAGCGTTTTGTGGCAATGCTCCGGGACTATTCTCGGCAGGCAACATTTTGAGGGGTGATTTTCTCCTGACGCTGCTAACCTGGATCGGCATGAAGGAACTGCCCCGCAAGGCACTGCCTCTGCACCCCTGTCCGGTATGCGGCCAATCGACCAAGGGTTTCTGGCCGGTCTTTACCGCGGATCACCTGCTTGAAAAAACCGGTTGCCGCGAGTGCTTCGCCTCCCAGTACCGCCGCGACTGCCCGGGGTACGCCGCGGATTTTCTGGCCCAGGTGGAAGAATTTTATCTGCGCTCCGACCCTAGCGACCCCTAAAAGCCTTTTTAACGATCGACCAGGCTCGGCTGCTGGGCTGTCGAAGCCTCTGCCGCCATCGTCGTCGGCATTTGCCACGACAGGGTGACCGCAACCCCTCCCTGCGCCCGGTCGGTGCGCTGCCAGCTTCCCGAAGGCAGTTCCCCGGCGATGGTGTTCATGACCTTGGTGCCGTAACCGCCGCCGCCGGCCGAAGCCGCGAGGGGTGGTCCGTCGTTTTCGACCACCAGATGGGCCTCGGTGCCCTGTTGCTCCAGCTCGACGCGCACCCGGCGGGCTCCGTGCGGCTGGGCGTGGCGAATGACGTTGGCAAGCGCTTCTTTAAAAAAGCGAAACAAGTCCTCGCGGGCATCCAGCCAGGTGCTGTCCGCACTCGGTTCCTCCAGGGGCATGATGTCGCGCTCGACAGTCAGCGTCAACTCGCCCGCGTCCAGGAGCCGGTCGAGTTCCGCGTGCAAACCGGCGTGCAGGCCGTCCTTGAGCGAAGGGGTGATTTCGAGTTTGGCCGCCACCTGCCTCAGATCGTTCAATTCGACGCGGATCGCCCGGCCGACCTGCTGCAGAGCCGCCAGGGCCTCATCGACGGCATGCGCCTCCGAAGAGTGGCCGGGCAGCGTGAGCAGCAAGGTTTCGAGATTGTCCATCACCAGCTTCAACTCCTGCAGCGGCCGGTCGTGGATGTCGGTGGCCACCCGGAACAACAGCTTCTTGGCCTGCTTGAGGATGGCCTCGCGCTCGGCCCGCCGCAGGCGGTTGATCTCCTCCTGCTGGGCGGCGAGGCGGGCGCGGGTAGCCGCACGAGCCCGCAGATAAAAGAGCGTGTTGCCCGTAAAGACAAAGGCCGCAAGCGGCGGCAGCACCGGCAACAGCAGCGTCGGCTCCGCGCGCAGGGCGGCAAACACGACCGCGGCGAAACCGACCAAAAGCGCCGGGGCAAGCCAGCGGGCGTAGCGCTGGTCGAGGCACCAGCCGCTCAGCACCCCGAAACTCAAAATCAAGACCAGATCCCAAAGGGGCGGCAGCACCCGGTCGGTGTGTCCCTGCAGCAGATCCGCCACCAGATTGGCGTGCACGTTGAGCGCGTCCATCGGCCCAAAGGGGGTCTGTACGATGCTTGCCTCGGGATGGCCGTCGACGTGGCCGACGATCACTAGCTTGCCGGTGAAATGCTTGAGAATGGCCGGGTCTTTTAGCGGCATGCAACCCTCCAGCGGGCTGGGAGGACAGATCTGCTCCACCGGATAGCGCACAAACGTGCCTGCCGGACCGTAGTAATGGATGCGCTCATCCGGCCCGAAGCCGCGCGGTGAGCGGCCCAAAAACTTGCGCACCGCCAGAAAGTCCGCCGAGAAAAACGTCTGGATGCCGCCGCCGTCGGCGCGATCGAGATTGACCTCGGTGCGGGTGCGCCGCACGATCCCGTCCGGGTCCTCCAGAAACTGGCGCACCCCGACCATCTGCTCGAGCGGTACAGTGAGGCGCAGGTCGTCGCCGTAGGGCAACAGGTTGTTGAAGATGTCCACCTCGCCGTTAAAAGGTACCGCCTCCAGCACCACCCGCCCGTTGTAGCGGTCGATCACCGCGCGCAGACGGCGGTCCTGCTCGCCGATGCCGCTGACTTTGCTGAAGCTGCGCGGCAGCGCCAGCAGCACCGCCTTTGCCTTCGCATCGCCGAGCAGGCGCTCCAGCAGCACCGCGTAAGTGTCGGGTTCCAGATAAAAATCCGGCAGTCGCCTGTCGCTGGTGCGGCGGTCTTCCAGCTCGCCGTCGATGCCGACGATCGTCACTGCCTCGGGGAGCGACGCCTGAAGCTGCCAGCGCGAGAGCCAGTCGCGGCTCTGGCGATCGAGCGAAGCGAGGGGCGTCAGCGGCACCAACAAACCCCAGACGGCTCCCCAACCCAGCCCCACCAGGGCTCCCGTCCAGCGGTTTTTTGGGCCTGTCGCGCTCATGAGCACAAGCATAGCCTGCAGCCATCGGCCTGCCGCCCGGTGGGCAATGGAACGCCGGCGGGCGCTAGCGGATCACTTCGACTTTGACCCGGGCGAGGCCGGAGCTGACCATGCCGAGCAGCTGGGCGGCCCGCGGCGACAGGTCGATCACCCGCCCCCGGATAAATGGCCCGCGATCTTGGACCTTGACGGTCACCTGCCGGCCGTTGCCGAGGTTGGTGACCCGCAGCTGGGTGCCGAAGGGCAAGGCGGGGTGGGCGGCAATCAGGCTGTCCTCGCGCAGTACCGTACCGCTGGAGGTGCGCCGGTTCAAAAATGTGTGGCCATACCAGGAGGCGACCCCCTGGAAGACATGCACGACCGTGTCGCTGATCGAGACGCTGATCGCGGCGATCAACGAGGGTGGCTCGGGCGGGGCGTCGGTCAGTTCCGGCGCGTTGCCGAAGTAGCGGCGCAGGCGGTTGGCGATTTGCAGAGCCGCCGCTTTGTCGGAAATCGCCTCGGTGCGGCTCAGACGAATGCTCCGGTCGATGGTGATCAGTGTCTGGTCCTTACCGGCGACCAGCGAGTAGGACTTGCCGTCGTGGGTGATGCGAATCGACTCGCCGGGAATTTGATCCCATTGCAACTGGTTGACTCGAGAGCTGATCAAGCTGGCCCGCAAGATCGCCGGTTCCTCGGCCGTCGCCACGGAGAGCAAGGGCAGATCGCCCAGGTAGACGACGGTGGTCTGGTACTCGGGCATGTCCTGAATGCGGGCGGCGGCACGGGTGGCAGGGGGAACCGCCCCGCCCATCTTCAGCGGGAGTTGATCGGGAGTTGGGGTGCCGGCCGGTTGCTGGAGGCTCTGTTGCATCGATTTGAGCCATCCACCCGCCACCGGAAGATCCTGGACCGTGCGGACCTGGGCGCTTGCCGCAGCGACGTTGAGCATTGCCACGCAAGATAGCGCAACAATGAGGTCTCGGATGGAGTTGACCATTGCGGACTTCTCACTGTTTCGTCTGGGAAACCATACCACAGGTCTGAGCCGGCGAACAATTAAATCTGCTTGAGCAAAGGTTTTTGGGGGCTTGACAGCCCCTATCGAGAGGGCAATTAACCTCGAATAAGTTCGCACCGCCGCAACTAATCCTCGGGAAAGTATCGCCGATCAGCAGTTGCAATCTACACCCGCCATTCCGCGCAGACAGAAGCAGCACAAGGCCTTTGGGTAATTTGTCTATCAAAAAGGTGTCAAGAATCATGAAGAGAAGACATACCTTGCAGAGGGGATTCATAACAATTGAAGACCGGCAATAAACTGCGGTATACTCCTCCCAAAGACTTCGCTGCTTTCCACCGAAAGATAGACGGACCTATCGCCACAATCGCGTGTAATTGATATCGATAACGGCGGCGCAATCGATCCCGACGTCGATGCTTGCCGTAGTGCACGCAAGGAGTCATTATGTCGAATTGTCATTTCGTCCGTTTTCTAGCGGCGGCAGCAATTGCCCAAGGCACGCTGCTGTCGGTAGCGGTCCAGGCCGGGCCAGTCTTCGAGGTAGCCCAGGTGCCTGCCGAGCGCCGTCCGGAAGTGGTGCAGATCAACAGCTTCGTAGTCACCCCCAGCGACAAGTACGATCCGGGGACGAAGCTGATGTTCAAGGTAGAAGGTACCGCCAATTCCAAGGCCTTCCTGACTGTCCCCGGTTCGACGGATCCACTGCCCATGGAAGAAGTCAAACCCGGCGTCTACGAGCGCAGTTACGTGGTCAGGCGTGAAGGCGATCAGATCGAGCGGTTTACCAATGTGCGCGCCGACCTCAAGCGCGGTACCAACGTCACCACCGCCACCTTGAAGCTGGGGGAGACGGCTGTGACCCCCGGCCAGGGCCAGCGCAAATAGGGCCGCGACCAGGGGTATACCTACCTCGTCCGACTCACTTCGGTGCGAACTGTTTGCGCAGTTCGCGCTTCAGAATTTTGCCGGTCGCCGATTTGGGCAGTTCTGCCAAAACGGTGATCGATCTGGGCACTTTGACGGGGGCGAGCCTTTCGCGGGCGAAGCGGATAATTTCTTCCTCACCGATGGCGGCTCCCTCCTGCAGACTGACGAACGCACGCACGATTTCGCCCTTGTCGGGATCCGGCTGCCCAACCACCGCCACTTCCCGCAGCGGCGCAAAAGCGAGGAGCACGTCCTCGACTTCGCGGGAATAGACCTTCTCGCCGCCCACGATAATCATGTCCTTGAGGCGATCGACCAGGAAGAAGTAGCCCTCCTCGTCGATATAGCCCAGATCGCCGGAGCGTAGCCAGCCCTCGACGAAAGCTTCGGAGGTGGCCTCGGGTTGGTTCCAGTAGCCTTTGAAGACATGGGGACCGGAGACGACCAGTTCGCCCACTGTGCCCGGTGCCGCAAAATCGCCCGAGATCGGGTCGCGGACCGCCAGTTTGTGCCCCTGGGGCATGGGCAATCCGATCGAGCCGGGTTTGCTGGGCCGGTCCGGGGGGCTAAAGGCGGCGTAGGGCGAGCATTCGGTCATGCCGTAGCCCTGGCGGACCAGATCGCCGAAGCGCTGGGCGAAGGCCGCCTCCAGTTGGGGCGGCAACGGACCGCCGCCGCAGAGGATGCAGCGCAGCGCAGCGGAGAGCTTCAGTTCGGTCGGGAAGCGCAAGATTGTCGAGAGCAGACTGGGCACCGCTACCATCACGCTGACCCGTGGATCGCTCAGATGCTCCATCAGCTTTTTGGGGCTCAGGCGGTACTCAAAGCTGACCGACCCGCCGACCAAGGGCATGATCACCAGTGCCGCGGTAAAGGCGAAGGCGTGAAAAACGGGCAGGATGCAGAACAGGTGATCGTCGCCGGTGACGGAGAGCCGCTCGATGCCCGAGCGGGCGTTGGCGAGCAGGTTGCCGTGGCTGATGAGCGCACCTTTCGGGGTACCGGTGGTGCCGCTGGTGTACATCATCTGGGCGATGTCGTCGCCGTGGCGCTCGGCTACAGGACACTGGCCGGGGGTGGCAGCGAGCCCGGCGAAGTTCAGATCTTCATCTGCGGGCACACCGAGCACGATCGCCCGCAGGTTGGGCAACTCGGAGCGCAGCGGTGCGAGGACCCCGAGGAGCGCCTCGGGCAAGATCACCGCCCGCGCCTGCGAATCACGGAGAATATAGTCCAGTTCGCGGCCGGTCAACTGCGGATTGATCAGCACCGGCACCGCCCCCCGCCGCCACAGCGCGAACATGGCCAGGGCGTACTCCGGCACGTTGGGCAGCACTACCGCGATGCGATCGCCGGGGCCGTACCCGGCAGTGGTAAGCGAGGCGGCAAAATTCTCGCTCAGGTGCGCCAGTTGCGCATAGGAAAGCGAGCGCCCGTCGCCCTCGAAAGCCACTTTTTCGGGGCGGTGGCGCAGTTGGTCGTCGAGCAAATGGGCGAGGTTCATAGGGGAGGGCTCCTGCTGGTTGCGGTGGGATTGGCTTTACTGTAGGGCGTGGCTGCGATTGTGGCGCCGGGGGTTGGGACAGTTTTTCAGGCGTCAGAGCGGAGTCTGCCCCGGCACCTGATCGATCATCGCTTCGAGAGCCGCCTGCAAATCGCCGGTCAGCCGGGCGACCTCCCGGCGGGCTCCCTGGCGGCTGGACTGGTAGGCGGCGAGCCGTTCGCGCACCGAGAGGGGCGCGGCCACGGTGAGGTGGACCCGCTGCTTGCCCAGGTTGAATGCTTCGAAGGGATTGTCCCCTTTGAGGCTCTGCACGGTGCGCAGGGCGATGAGGGCGGTCTCGGCGAAACGCTCGGCGGTCGGTTTGCTGCGCACGTAGTTGCCGTTGACGGCGACAAAGTTTTCGACCAGCCGCATGTGCCACATGCGCAAATCGGTCTCCTCGGCCAGGCGATCGGCCAGGCCGCGCTCGGTGGGGCTGAGCCCGGGGCCGCCGTCTTTGAGGTCTTCGCGAAAGATCCGCTCGAAGCCCGCCTGCTCGATACGGCGGCAGCGGTCGATCAGGTTGCCCTTGGCGCTCAGGTCGAAAAATTCTTCCGCCACCTGCAAGGCCGCTTCGAGCAAACGGGTCAGGCGCTCATCGAACCCGGCTGCCGGTTCGCCGGGGGCCGGGGAAGGCAGGTGGCGGCGGTAGAAGCGCGAATAAAAGCTTTCCATCTGGGCAAGCAACTGCTCGCCCACCGCCAGCAGCCGCTCGTAGCGGTCGCCTTTGGGGGCGGGTTTGCAGCCCACGTCCGCTTCGAGGGTGTCGAGCAACCGCTCGAGGGCAGCCCAGGGCGCGTCGATATAGCTGTAACGGATGCCCACCGGCACGATATAGACCGCCTCGGGGCGACCGGCCGCCGCCAGATCCTCCGCGCACCAGAAGCCCAACTGGGCGACCCCCGGCTCCAGGGGACCGACGATCTCGCTGTGGGCGTTGGTGCCGCCTTCGGGAGCGGCCGCGATGGGCAGGCTGCCGAAGGCGAACAGCTCGCGGGCGGTGCGCAGGCCCAGCCGGTCGAAGCGGCCGCGCTGGATCGAAATGCCCCCGACCCGCGGCAACAACCAGCCCACCGCCCGTCCCGCCCACAGGGGAATGCCCCGGTCGTACAGAAAGTGGGCGTGCACCGGGCCGTTCAACTGCACGCCCTGCTCGCGGGCTTTTCGGGGCACCGCCTGGGAGAGCAGATAGCCCATTGCAAACGGGTCGTAGGTGGTCGGATGGCGAAAGGCGAGTAAAAACCGCGCCTTGCCCGCCTGAAAATCCCGGTACAGCGCCACCAGCCGCTCGACGTGTTCGGTGCGACAGTCGGCCAGGGGCGTCGCCAGGCGCAACCACCAGGGGAGTGCCGCCGGCAGAGCCTTCAGCAGCAGCGGATTGAGGGTGGGGGGAACAAAGGCCAGCGGCGGTCGGGCCTGGACGGCAAGTCGGAAAGTCATAACAAGTCAATGCGTCGCGCTCAATGCGTCCAGACTACCGGTCGGCACGGGCGATCGGACTGCTGCCGGTGACAGTTGGACAGCCGTCACCTTCCACTTCGAGATGCACCTGGTAAAGGCCTTCGCCGCCAAGCCGTTCGAGGACAAAACCCAACTGGCGGCACAGGGTGAGCATCGGCCGATTCGAAGCGAGCACATAGCCCTCCAGTCGCCGCACCTGACCGGCGGCGGCGACGGCGATCGCCTTTTGCACCAGCTTGCGGCCCAGACCCTGGCGGTGCCAGGGGTCGGCAATCAGCACCGCAAATTCAAAAATATCGCTGCCCAGGCGGACCAGCCGCACCACCCCCAACTCCGGTCCGCCGCCGGTGGTCTGCACCGCCGTCACCGCCAGCTCGCGGCTGCGGTCAAAGTCGGTAAAGCGCGCCACCTCCGAGTCGGTCACCTTCGAGCGCTCGGGAGCCTGGAAGAAGCGTTGGTAAAGCGATTGGGTCGAGCAGTTATGAAAAAGCCCCCAGTGCAACTCCAGGTCCGAGGGGCGCAAAGGTCTCAGCAAAGCCTCGACACCGCTGCGCAACCGCCAGGGTTCCTCCGGCACCTCCTGCAGCAAAGAAGCCTGTGGCATCGGACTGCCTCCCGGTACCAACGCCAGTGGTATGCCTCTAAGGGTACAGCGCTTTTTGCGCTGCGCAAAGACCGATGGCGCCCTACAGAATGCCCACGGACCGGCGGATGGCGGCGAGCGCCCGGTTGTAGTCGATGACCGCGATCAGCCGGTTGACCCGTGCCTGGGTCAGATCGCGGTCGGAGGTGATCACGTCGGTCTGGGTGCCCACCCCCGCCTGGAAGCGCAGCCGGGCCAGGCGCAGGGCCTCGGTGGCGCTGGCCACGGCGGCGGTGGCCGAATCGACGCGCTGGCGGGCCGTCTCCAGGCTGGAGATCGAGCTTTCGACGCTGAAGCGGATGGTGTTGTAGGTGTCCACAAAGCGCGCCTCGGCGGTCTTGGCGTCGGCGACCGCCTGGGCGGCCTGGGCGGCGGCCAGACCGCCGTCGAAGGCGTTCCAGCGGATCTGAGCACCGGCGCTGTAGCCGGTGTAGATGCCGACGATGCGATCGAGCAGGTTATCGAAGGCGTCGCCGGTGGCGAAGATGCTAATCTGCGGCGCCACCGAGGCGTAGGCGACCGCTTCGTTGGCCTTGGCCGCCCGGCGCAGGGCGTCCTGTTGGGCCAGTTCGACGCGGTTGTTAAGCGCCCGGTAAATCGTCTCGTCGAGGCCCAACTGCCAGGTGCCGGTCTCCTCGACCGGGTCGGCCGCCTCGACGGTGGTGGGCACCTGGAAGTTGAGGGCGCGCGCCAGGTTGCGCTGGTTGATCTCGCGCTGGTTGACCGCGGTCAGCCGCTGCTGGACGGAGTTGGCCAGCTGGGTCTCCGCCTGCAGCACCGCGAAGCGGGTGCCCACCCCGGCCCGCTCCTGGGCGCGCGCGTCGTTGAGGCTCGCCTCGGCACTTTTGACGGCGGCATCGCCGATTTGCACGTTGCCGTCGGCGGCCTGCAGATCGTAGTAAGCACCGATGACGTTGTTGATCAGATCCTGGCGGGTGCGCTCGTAGTCGAGGCGGGCGGCCTGCAGGTTCTCCTGGGCGGCGAGGATGCGGCTGCCCACCAGGCCGCTGGTAAAGATATTCCAGTCGATGCGCACCTGGCCCTGGAGAATGGCGCTTTCGGACAAAAAGGCGCTGCTGACACCGCCGGAGGAAGAATCGCCGAAGAGCAGGCCGGTGAGGGCGGCTGCCTGGGTCGAATTGAAAAGTCCCGGTCCGATCAGGCTCTGGGTGATGGCGGTGGTGTCGGTGGTGGTGGTGCTCGAACCGGTAACGAGGGCTCGGGAGATGGCCGCCTGGGGCGATTGGTTATAAGAGTAGCCGCCCGAGAGGCTCACCGTCGGGAACAGCCCCGCTTCGGCCTGCCGCTTGACCGCCTCGGCGCGCTCGACGGCAATGCGGGCAATCAGCAGCGTCGGACTGTTGCCCAGGGAGGTGTTGACGGCATCCTGCAGCGTCAGGGCGCGGTTGCTCTGGATGCGCAGCTGCACGGCGTTGCTCGGCAGCGGCGGCATCGTCGCGCGCACCGGCGGTCCGTCCAGGCTCGCGGCGGTTGTGCTCGGACCGTCCGGGCCGCTCAACTGGCCGACGGTCTGGGCGTGGGCCGGGGATAGCCCCAGACCCAAGGCGAACAGCATCACGGCGCTACGGATTCTCATTGCAAAATTCCCCTCAAAAAATGGCGATGGCAGTCTGAAACCGGGGCAGTCGCTATCGAAGCACGATCGCCGATGCGGCGTCGGCGTTTGTGTGCCCTTTTCCCAGGAGAAACGGCTCGCGCCTGCGGCCCATGGGGGCAGGCTTTCCACCGGGATTCCAGGTAGAAAACAGGCAACCCTCCGCACCCGACGCCCGGATAGGCAGGGCGTGGCGGTGCGTCCGGGCGCCGGAACGTCCTCACCGTCGCGCCGTGCAAAGACCCTCCCAACCGGTTGCCGACGGCCGCTCCGCTTGCAAAAACTGCCCAGCAACAGGACAATCACCAATGCGCTTCCATTGCAAAGTGGCATTCAAGGTGAAGTTTAGGGTGCGGGTGCGATGGGAGTCAAGCCAAGCGAAAAGCCTGCCGGTCGTCGGCCGCCTATTTGTCGGTGGTGAACGGTTTTTCTGAATTGATCCGCTACGCTTTCGGGGTATCTTGTGCTCAACCGCCGAACGCCCCGGGCTCGATTCGGATCGGCCGGGCGGTTGGGCCAGTTGTTTCGGAGTGCACGGACCTATGATCCCCCAGCCAAAGGCGCAGACGGTGACGGCACAGAGGTGGTCGCCCGCCCGGGTCGCCCAGCGCCGACGGTCATGGGGCGGGTGGGCTGCGGGGGCGCTCGCGGTGGCGGTTGCCGCAGGCGGTGCCATCGCTTTGCGCAACGCCGCCCCTGTCGAGCAGACCGCCGATGCCAACCTCGTCCTGCTGCTGCAGCAACACAGTCAATCCAAAGTGATCGCCGCCCTGGCGGCCGTCGAAAGCGGCACCCTCGCAATGCTCGACGGCCGCCGCTCGGTGGTGAGTCATCCGGTATCGGCGGGCGACACGCTCGCGTCGCTGGCGGCGGCCTACAAGCTGGATGCCCGCTCGATCGCTTTTTCCAACGGCTTGGACCCGCAAAGTCCGCTCACCCCGAGCCAGAAACTGCTCATTCCGCCGGTGGACGGTCTGGTCTACCGGGTCCAACGCCGCGATACTCTAGTCGCCGTCTCCGAGCGCCACCGCGTCCCGATCACCGCCATCGCCAAAGCCACCGGACCGGGTTTTCAGGACTTTATTTCCCCCGGCCAGTTGCTGGTCATTCCCGGCGACGCCGAGGCGCTTGCGGCCTTCAGCCGGGCCGCCGCCGAGCCGGCCAACGCCCTCGCATCGCTTGCCGTCACGGGTCGCGGCGTCTCCAAAGCTCCCCGCTCGCCGCGCGGCTACGTGTGGCCCGTCCGGGGCTTCGTGATTTCGCCCTACGGCCCGCGCGGGGGCCGTAGGCACATGGGAATCGATATTGCCGGGCCGAGCGGTTCGCCCGTGGCCACCGTCCGCCGGGGGACGGTGCTGTTTGCCGGGTGGATGTCCGGCGGCTTCGGCAACGCCGTCGATGTCCGCCACGAGGACGGCATGGTCAGCCGCTACGCCCATCTGTCGCGCATCCTCGTCCGCCCGGACCAGATCCTCGAAGCCGGTCAGATTCTCGGAGCCACCGGCTGCACCGGCCGCTGCACCGGTCCGCATCTGCACCTGGAGTTGCACGTGGGCGGCCGGGCGGTCAACCCGCTGCCTTTTTTGAAATGAGCTATCTTGGGGCAAGCTTGGCGATGGAAGCGTCTCCTGAATGATCAGGAACTATCCATTCCGCCCGGTCGTCCCCGCTTAAGATAATCCCAGTTTCAGGGAACGCTGGTCGCCTCTTCTATGAATCTCCTTGCTGATCTTTACCGCTTTGTTGTCAACGATTGGTGGATTGCTGTGCCGCTGCTGCTGTGTTCGGTTTTGACCATCGCCGTGGTCACCGAGCGCTGGCTCTACATCAACCGCAACAAGACCGACGTCGATCGCTTTATTGTCCGGCTGCAGCGCGAACTCGAGCGCGCCAACCTTTCTGGAGCGCGCAATCTCTGCGAACAGGTAGGCGGCGTGATTGGCGAAGTGGCCGAGGATGGGGTGCGGCTGCTTTCTGTGCCGCGCGTCAAGTTTGAGCAGGCCTTCGACATCACCATCAACCTGGGCATGCGCAAATTCGAAAAGCACCTCAACGTGCTGGGCACGATCGGGGCGGTCGCCCCCTTTATCGGCCTGCTCGGCACGGTGGTCGGCATCTTGCGCTCCTTCCAGACGTTTGCAGGCGAAGGGGCGACCAGCAACAAACTGGCGGCCGAAATCGGCTTTGCGCTGATTGCCACGGCGGCGGGCCTCATCGTCGCCATCGCCTCGGTCGTGGCCTACAACATCTTTCAAAACATCGTCGCCCAGTTCGAAGACGACTTTCAGCTGCTCAAGCTGCTGTTTCTCAACTTTGCCGACACCGCCGAATTTGAAGGCGAGGTGGTCGAAGAATCCACCATTCCCCAGCAGTAGGAGAATTAGACGATGGCGATACAAGCGGGTGGGAGCGGACGGGGGCGGCGCAACCGCAGCGGTTTCACCGAAATCAACATCACTCCCCTAACCGACGTTTTTCTGGTGCTGGTAATTATCCTGCTTATTACCGCGCCGCTCATTCAAAACAACGGCCTCAAGGTGGACCTGCCCACCTCCGCCACCGGCGACAAGCCCGAACAGAAAAAAAGCCTGGTGGTGGGTGTCGACAAAGACGGCAAGTATTCCGTCAACGGGGCGGTCGTCCCCGAAGCCAATCTGCTCGCCGCCCTGCGCCGCGAAGCGGAGTCCTCCGGTCAGAAAGTATTGGTCGTGCAGGCCGACGCCGACGCCCGCCAAAAAAACGTCGTCAAGGTGATGGACGCCGCCCGTCAGGCGGGCCTGGAGAAGCTCGTCGTCGCCACCCAACCGAGCGGCGGCTGAAGCCCGGCGCTCCGGCTTGTGGACAATGTTGTGAATTTTTGCTGAGTACTTGCCCGCCCGGATCGAGTCGCTACACTGAAGGCGATCACCTGCGTCTTCATCCAGGGTACCGAACAATGTCTTGCCTTGTGCTACTGTGCGCGACGGTCGTGGCAGCTGCCATCCTGGCCGGGATCACCTACTACTACGGCCAATCGCGCTCCAGCGCCCGCAAGGCCCTGCGCTACACGCCGATTGCACGCCCCGAGCCACCCAAAAGCCGCGAAGAGCTCATCGCCATGCTCGAGCGCCAGTTCAACAACAGCCCCTCCAGCGGCCCGCCCGAGCGCAATTTGTAATGCTTCCCGCCATTGATCCGCTCAGCTTTCCAGACGCAGCCTTCATCGGCGATGTACTGGTGGTCGATGTGCGCGGCCGCAATCTCGACGCCGTCGAGAGCGTTCAGGTCAAACCGGCGCGCGGTGTGCGGGCGATGCTCGGCGACCCGCTCACTCGTCGCGACAGCCCGGTGCACGCCGGTCCGGATCGGCTGACAGTGACGGTGCAGATCGACTTCGACGCCTACCCCGGCGACCGGCGCCTCTGGGTGCAATCGCCCACCGGCGACAGCAACCCGCTGATTTTGACGGTCATGCTCTAATAGAAAGGTAACGGCATTAAGGATTGTAAAGTGAAGCGCTTGCTTTGGGCTTTGGCTCTAGTGCTCGCTGGTTGCGTCTCCCAGACCGATGCGGGCTCCGAAGCGCCCAAATCCTCCGAGGCACCCCCCGCCGCCACTGTACCCGACGGCCGCAAGCGCCTGGTGCTGCCGATACGTTCGGCGCGGGACGTTTTTGTGCTCAAGGCGGACGGCACCCCCTTTCGCGACGCCAAGAACGGCTACAAAGGCGAGATTTCCGTCGAACCGTACACGTCCAGGCTCGATTTGAGCGCGCTCTCGGTCACCCGTGGCGGTGCGACGCGCCACAGCCTGATAGTCGAGTTGCCCCACACCGACGCCCAGCACAACGTCAGCGACGATCGCCCGGCGGTGTTTCTCGAAGTCGATGGCCGCACCCTGCGCGACGGCGTAGCCGTAGACAGCGTCATTCAGACGGTGGCGCGCGGCGAGCAAAAAGTAACGCGCATTGCCTTTGCGCTGCTGGAGGAGGGCCTCGCCCAGATCCGGCAGGCGAAGGAGCGAGTCGGGATCAAAGTGCGCCTCAAATCGGACATTTTGGCGGCGGCGGGCGAGTGCGAGCGAGCCGCCCCCGGCTCCGCCGCCGCCCAGGACTGCCGCAAGCCCTTCACCGGCCGCACCATCGAAAGGCAGGGCCTCGATCAGCTCAAGGCGTTTTTGGCCGCTAAGGGTGCCTGATCCGTTGGGGTATACTGATGGGCGATTTGAGAGCGCAGCGTGAAGCATACCTTGTCGGTATTAGTGGAAGATGAGGCCGGCGCCCTGACGCGCATCGCCGGCATGTTCGCCCGGCGCGGCTTCAATATCGAGAGCTTGGCGGTGGGTTCAGCCGAGCAATCGGGCACCACCCGCATCACGATGGTGGTGGCGGGGGACGAACAGGCGGTCGAGCAGATTACCAAGCAGCTGCACAAGCTCATCAACGTGCTGCGTGTGCAGGACATCACAACCATTCCCTGCGTCGAGCGCGAACTGATGCTCATCAAAGTGAACGCCACCACCGCCACCCGCAGCGAAATCATCGAACTGGCCACGGTCTTTCGGGCGCGCATCGTCGATGTGGCGGAAGAATCGGTCACCGTCGAGGTGACCGGCGATCCGGGCAAGATGGTCGCGATTATCCAGATGCTCACCCGCTTCGGCATCAAAGAAATTGCCCGCACCGGCAAAATTTCCCTCACCCGCGAGTCGGGGGTGAACACCGAATTTCTGCGCACCCAGCCGCCTGCGGCGACGCGGGTCTGATGGCAGAAAAGCAGGTCATCGTCATCGGCGCGGGTCCGGCCGGATTGACCGCCGCCTACGAACTGAGCCGCCTCGGAGTCGCAGCGACCATCCTCGAGCGCAGCGCCCACGTGGGAGGGATCAGCCGCACCGCGAGCTACAAAGGCTTTCGTTTCGACATCGGCGGCCATCGTTTTTTCTCCAAATCTCAAGAAATCGAAGATCTCTGGAGCGAGGTGCTCGGGGCGCGTTTGCTCGAGCGCGGCCGGCTTTCGCGCATCTTCTACCGCAACCGCTTTTTTGACTACCCGATTCGGCCGCTCAACGCCCTCGCCAACCTCGGTCCGGCGACCGCCGCTCTGTGCGTGGCAAGCTATCTCAAGGCGCGGGTTCTGCCGCCGCGGGAGGTGCGCTCCTTCGAAGACTGGACGGTGCGCTCCTTCGGGCGGACCCTGTACGAGATTTTTTTTAAGACCTATACCGAAAAAGTCTGGGGGATGCCCTGCTCGGAGATTTCTGCCGACTGGGCGGCCCAGCGCATCAAGGGGCTTTCGATGGCCTCGCTGATGCGCTCGATGTTCTTGCCCAAACCAAAAGGGCGCGGAGCGGTGATCAAGACCCTCATCGACCGCTTTCGCTATCCCGGCCGCGGTCCGGGGGAGATGTGGGAAACGGTCGCCCGGATAGTAACCGGGCGCGGCCATCGGCTGGTCTTCGAGGCCGCAGTCGAGCGCATCGAGCGGGCAAGTGCGGGACTGCTGCGCGTCTGGACGGCGGACGGACGCTCTTACGCAGGCAGCGATTTTCTTTCCACCATGCCGCTGCGCGAACTGGTGAACGCCCTCGACCCGCCCGCCCCGAGTGCGGTGCAAACCGCTGCCCGCGCCCTGGGCTACCGCGATTTTTTGACCGTGGCGCTCATCGTGGATCAGACCCAGGTCTTTCCGGACAACTGGATCTACATCCACGACCCCACCGTCAAGATGGGCCGCATCCAGAACTTTAAGAACTGGAGCCCCGAGATGGTGCCCGATGCGCGTTACACCTGCCTGGGGCTCGAGTACTTCTGCTTCGAAGGCGACGGCCTCTGGAGCGCCCCGGACAGCGAACTGGTCGCCCTGGGCTGCGCGGAACTGGCCAAACTGGGCCTGGTGGACCCGGCAAAAGTGGTGGACGGCACCGTCGTGCGCCAGGCCAAAGCCTACCCGGTCTACGACGATCACTACCGCGAGAACGTCGAAGCGATCCGCGCCTTTTTGGAACGCGAAGCGCCGAATTTGCAGCTGATCGGCCGCAACGGCATGCACCGCTACAACAACCAGGACCACGCGATGATGACGGGGTTGCTCGCCGCACGCAACATCGCGGCGGGAGGCCAGTACAACCTCTGGGCCGTCAACGCCGACGCCCAGTATCAAGAAGAAATCCGCGAAGGCGAACTCGATGGCGGCGGACGCCTGGTGCCCGAGCGGCTGAAAACCTGACGTTGTGCCCCTTTAGGCGCTATACTACGGCTATACTACAGGACTCGGCCGAGCCAAGGAGCATACCGATGCATACACTCCCACGCACTTCGACCACCGAAATGGAAGTGACCAGCATCCGCCTGGAGCGCGAACTCAAAGAAAAGCTCAAACAATTCTCAGGCGATCAAGGTTATCAGGCGTTGGTGCGGGAGATCCTCTGGAACTACGTGCGCGAAAAATCCGGCGAGTACAAAGTCCTGGTCAGCCGCGGCGAGATCCGCTCGACTTTCGCGGCCACCGCTCGCCAGGAGCAGCGCTGCGCCCTGAGCGGCAATCCGATCCGCTCCAACGAGCCGATATTGCTCGGCCTCACCGCCCAGGGCAACTTGGTGCCTATCAAGGCCGAGAGCCTCACCGACTGAAGGCCGACCCTCCCCTGTAAGGCTGCAAAACTGTAGCAAAAGCTACCAATGTTACGTTCTCTGACGCTCGCTTGGGGCGGGGATCAATGTTTTTGTAACATTGAATACAGCTGTTTGAATCCATTCGTCAAGGGGAGAAGCATGGTTACCAGCCTCAACGACTCGCCCAGTCCGGCTTATATTTGTCCGAACGACATGGCCTGCTCGAATCTCGACCGCGCCGCCCAGATTTTGCGCCTCGATCCGGGAGTGGTCGAGGTGTTGGGTACGCCGCACCGGGTGCTCACCGTGTCGGTACCGGTGCGCATGGACAACGGCCGGATCCGGGTCTTCGCAGGCCACCGGGTGCAGCACTGCAACGTGCTGGGTCCCTACAAAGGCGGCATGCGCTATCACCCGGACGTGACGCTTCGGGAAGTGTCGACCCTGGCGATGCTGATGACCTGGAAGTGCGCACTGATGGGTATTCCCTACGGCGGGGCCAAAGGCGGCATTGCCGTCAACCCGACGACCCTTTCGGTGGGCGAACTGGAGCGGCTCACCCGCCGCTTTACCAGCGAACTGGTGCGCGACATCGGCCCGCAAATTGACATCCCGGCTCCGGATGTGGGCACCGGACCGCGGGAGATGGCCTGGATGATGGACACCTACTCAATGAGTATCGGGCACGCCTCGCCGGGGGTGGTGACCGGCAAGCCCCTCAGCATCGGCGGCTCCAAGGGCCGCGACGCGGCCACCGGCAGGGGCGTGGTCATCGCCACGCGCGAGGCGCTCGACACCGCCGGGCTGGCGCTGCGCGGCGCCACCATTGCCATTCAAGGATTCGGCAAAGTGGGCAAGGCGGCGGCGCTTATCTTCCAGCAGCATGGAGCGCGGGTGATCGCGCTCTCCGACGGCTCCGGGGGCATCTACAACCCCGACGGTCTCGACATCGAGCAGGCCGCCGATTTTGTGCGCGACGGCAGCCGACTGGCCCAGTATCCGTTTCCAGGGGTCAAGCCGATCGCCAACCCCGAACTGTTGACGCTGCCGTGCGACGTGCTGGTCCCCGCCGCCCTTGAACACCAGATCACCGAGGCAAACGCCGCCCGGGTGCGCGCCCGTCTCGTGGTCGAAGCCGCCAACGCCCCCACGACGATGGAGGCCGACCGCATCCTGGAGGAGCGCGGCGTGACGGTACTGCCGGATATCCTCGCCAACGCCGGGGGCGTGGTGGTGAGCTATCTCGAATGGGTGCAGGGGTTGTCGTATCTTTTTTGGGACGAGGAGAAGGTCAACCTCGAACTGGAGAAGTTGATGGTGGGCGCCTACGCGCGCGTGCTGCAACAGGCCACCCAGTTCCGATTGCCCCTCAGGCCCGCCGCCTACACCCTCGCCGTCGGGCGGGTGGTGGAGGCGTTCAACCACCGCGGCCTCTACCCGTAAAGGCCGTTGCCCTGCGGGGGGTGCCCTTTCTGCTAAAGTTGGAAGGGCAAAATCGCGGGGATGCGGGTGGTTTCGGTATTGGGGCTGGACGTGGGCAGCAAGCGCATCGGTGTAGCCGGCTGCGATCCCACCGGCCTGATCGCCAGCGGACTTGAAACCATCGTGCGCTGCAACCTGGGCGCGGACCTCGACGCGATTCGCCATTGGATCGAGCGCCGCCGCGCCCAAGCCGTGGTCATCGGCCTGCCGCGCAATATGAACGGTTCCCTTGGCCCCCAGGCTCACCGCATCCAGCACTTCGGCCAGCAACTGGCCCGGGTGATCGATGTGCCGATCGATTATGTAGACGAGCGTCTGTCCACCGTGCAGGCCGGACGGGCGCTCCAGTCGGTTTCCGCCACCCGGCGCAAAGCCCTCATCGATCAGCAGGCCGCCGCGATCATCCTTCAGCAGTGGCTCGACATCCGCCGCTGCCAACACCGTCCTACGCAGGAATCCTTAGATGAGCGACACATTGACACTGAAAGATGAAGCCGGCCGCACGCTAGCCTGCGAGCTGGTGACCGAACTGGAGATCGACGGTTCCCAGTACGGGCTGGTCGTGCCCCAGGCGACGCCGGTGCGGCTGATGGCCTGGGAGGCCGCCGAGGGCGACGACGACACCGAAGAGGAGGACGCGCTGCTGGCCGATCTCGACGACGAGGAGATCGAACGGGTGTTCCCGACGGCCCGGGCGGTGCTGGCCGAGCAAGATCTCAAGCTCGTCGATTCGGCCTACCTGCTGATCGTCGAAGGGGACATCCCCAACGCCGAGGAGGCCGAGGTCTATTCGATCGCCGACGACGAGGACGGCGAGGAGATGGAAGAAGAAGAGTACCAGCTGCTCGAAGAATTTTTCTTCGAGGATCGCCGCTACGGCATCTTTACACCCCTCGACCCGGTGATGCTCTTTGTCGAATTGCCCGAGGGCGGCGAGCCGCGGGTGCTGGAGCCCGAGGAGACCGCGCGCTTGATGCCCAACTTCGAGGAGGCCCTGCTCGATCTGGCCGAGTAGATGAGAGGCCGGGGCACCTGGTGGCGGGTACTGCCGGTGCTGGTGGTCTTGGCGCTCGGGGCCGGTGGGTTGTGGGTAAATTCGCCGCCGCCCACCGCCAAAGCCGTGCGCGTCGTGCTGCCCACCGGCAGCGGCAGTCTGCGCATCGGCCAGAATCTGGCCGATGCCGGGGCGATCCGCTCCGCCTGGGCCTGGCTGGCACTGGTCTGGGTGCGCGGCTGGCAAAACGACCTCAAAGCCGGCACCTACGAAATTCCCCCGGGCCGCTCGCTTATCGCGGTGGCCGATCAGGTGCGCCGCGGCGAGACGCTGCGCTTTCGCTATCGGATCATCGAAGGCTGGAACCTGGCTCAGATGGCCAGCTACTTCGAGCAGTTGGGTTACTTTCGCACCCGGGAGTTTCTCGCACTCACCAGCGGGCCTGGCATGATCCGCCCCGCCTGGCTGCCCGAGGGTCTCGACCGCCTCGAAGGTTTCTTGTTTCCGAGTACCTACGAGCTTCCCGCCGAGACCCTCGGGGCGCGCGCCGCCGTGAACCAGATGCTTTCGACCTTCGAGAAGACCGCCCTGCCGCTGTGGCGCGCCCGGGTCAAACCGGCCCGGTCGCTCAAGGACTGGGTGGCGCTTGCGAGCTTGATCGAAAAAGAAGCGGCCGTCGGTGAGGAGCGCGCCACGATCGCCGGGGTCTTCGCCAACCGCCTACGCCTCGGCATGCCCCTCGCCTCCGACCCAACCGTCGAGTACGCCTTCGGCATCCGTCAGACCGCCGATACCCCCCTCACCTACGCCCAGGTGCTTAAGCCCTCGCCCTACAACACCTATATCAACCCCGGTCTGCCCCCGACGCCCATCGCCTCGCCGGGGCTCGCGAGCCTCGAAGCCGCCCTGGCACCGGCGCTCACGCCGTATCTGTATTTCGTCGCCCGCTACGACGGCACCCACGTCTTCAGCCGCACCGAGGCCGAGCACGAGCAGGCCAAGCGCCAAATCCGCGCCGAGCGGCGGGCGGGGGCCGGAGCCGCCCCCCAGGCCCGCTAGCTGGTAAACTCGGAGAAGTCTAAAGCGCACCATGCTTGGAAAGAACCTGTTCAAACCCGATTTGATCGTGGCCGGTCCGGTATCGGATTTGAGCTTCGCCTGGCTCAAGCAGCGCGACATCGCCGGGCTGATTCTCGATCTTGACGACACCCTGCTGGCCCTGGGCGAGCAGATGGTCAACACCCGGGTCGTGGAGTGGGTGGCGCGCGCTCGCCTCGAATTTCGTCTTTACATCGTCAGCAACAATCCCAACCGGTCCTTCATCGAGTCAATTGCCCTGTCACTCTCATTGCCTTTTATCAACCGGGCGGCGAAGCCCTCCCGCCGCGCCCTGCGCCGCGTGCTGCAGGAGCTGCAGTTACCGCCCGAGCGCGTGGCGATCGTGGGCGACCGCTTGCTCACCGACGTGCTGGCCGGCAACCGCCTGGGATTGGTGACGGTCCTGGTCGAGCCGCCGGGGCCGAGCCGGGCGTTACGCGGCAGTTGGCTACGGGCGGCGGAGCGGTTTTTCTTCCCCGACGTGGTGGTTGTCCGCCCGGGAGGAATCCCCCCTGAAGCAGATCTTAAATAAAACTAAGAACAGCAACTCTACCGGACGTTCGCTCGTAACATCGAGATGCTATAGAGATGGGGCTTCACTATATCGCCCTAAACGATAAATCCCTGCTAAATTTTTGGGAC
Source organism: Gloeobacter violaceus PCC 7421 (assembly GCF_000011385.1). NCBI lineage: Bacteria > Bacillati > Cyanobacteriota > Cyanophyceae > Gloeobacterales > Gloeobacteraceae > Gloeobacter > Gloeobacter violaceus. The sequence goes on along the minus strand of NC_005125.1, from coordinate 1,209,462 downwards.
CAGGTTATCTCTGAGCGAGGCAACCTGGTTTTTTAATGGCTATTGTGGACTCATGAAACAGCCGCCCAAACACCGCCCCGAGCGCAAGCGCCCCATGCCGATGCGTCGCTTCGAGGAAGCCGCCGAGACCCTCGACGAAGAAGAAAAAAAGACCCGCAAGCCCCTCAAAGACGACCCGCTTGCAGACGCCGAGGTGCCGCGCTATTTGCGGCGCGACACACAAAATACCGGCAGTCTGGTGCGCCTTTCGTTGGTGGCGACGGGATTCTTGACCGTGGCGATCGTAGGGGTGGCTTTTTTGACCCGGCCGGAGCCCAACCCGGAGGTGCCGGCCGGGACCAAGCCCGATCGCGGCCTGGTGGTGCTCGCTTCGCCCCGGGGCTACACCGCCACCCTTTACCCGCCGGGGGCGGTGGGGGCCAAAAAGCTGGTGAGCCTGCAGGACGGCCAGAGCGGCGACGAAAAAGACGGCTTTGTCTGGTTCAAGGACTTGCCTTCCCGCGCTGTACCGGCGGGCAACTATGTGCTCGATATTGCTACCCCCGGCTACAAGAACCGCCGCCTGCCGGTCACGGTGCAGGCGGGCAAACCCGCCCGGGTCGGCTACAACACCAACACGGCGCTTGAGAAGGCGGGCGGCTAATTGAAGCGCGTGTGCGTGCGGGTGCCGGCCACCTCCGCCAACCTTGGGCCGGGCTTCGACTGCCTGGGGGTGGCCCTAGATCTGGCCAACGAATTTGAATTTTGCGAAGCTGATCGCTTTAGGTGCGTCGTCCACAGCACCGTCTCGCCCGAAGACGCCCGGCAGGTGGCCACCGACGAGCGCAACCTTGCCTGGCGGGCATTTACCCATCTGTTCGAGCACCTGGGCAAAACCCCGCCCACGGTGGCGCTCACCGTGATGATGCACGTACCTCTCGGGCGCGGTCTCGGCAGCTCGGCCACGGCGATCGTGGGCGGCATCGCCGCCGCCAACCGCTGGCTGGGTTCGCCCCTTTCCACCCCCGAATGGCTGCTGCTGGCGAGCCGCCTGGAAGGGCATCCCGACAACGTCGTACCCGCCGCTTTGGGTGGCTGTCAGTTGTCAATTTTGGGCGAAACGCTGCTCACCTGCGCCCTCGATTGGCACCCGCAGATCGCCCTGGTGCTCGCGGTGCCGGATTTTGCCCTGGCCACCAGCAAAGCCCGCGCCGCCCTACCCAAAACCGTTCCCCACACCGACGCCGTCTTCAACGCCGTCCACCTGGCTCTGCTGGTGCGCGCCCTAGCCACGGGCGACGCCCGTTGGCTTGCCGAAGCGCTTCAAGACCGGCTGCACCAGCCCTACCGCACCGGGCTGATTCCCGGCTGGCAGGACGTGCGCGCCGCCGCTCTGGAAGCGGGCGCCTGGGGCGTGGTCATCAGCGGGGCCGGACCCAGCGTTCTTGCTCTCACCCATCTCGATTGCGCTGAGGCCGTCCGGCAGGCCATGGCCTCTACGTGGCCAAACGCCTGCCTCTACTGCCCCGGGCTGGACCCGAACGGCTGTCGGGTCGAAGTCGAAGCAGGCTGAGCTGCCAGTTATGATCGGTCCAACCGACGAGCGTGCGAAAAGGCACCCGTGCGATGCAGACACCGACTTTTGTGCAGGATGCCTGGATGCGGGCCAGTTGGGAGAGCTTCCTGGCTCTGACGGACAATCCGGCGCTTGTCCACGCCAAGATGTACTATCACCTCGGCTGGATGCGCATCGAAATGTCTCCCGTTGGACCGGCTCACGCCGAAGACAACAACCTTATCGCCCAGGTGGTAGGCATCTTTGCCTTTTCGCGGGGGATACGCCTTAAAGGCTATATCAACCTGACTTTGCGCAAGACGGAGCTACAGGAGGCGCAGCCGGACCTGGCGTACTATCTGGAAAACCAGTCGCCGCGCCCCGCGCGAACCAACAGCCCCGTCGATCTAGAACAGATTGCAGCACCGGCCCTGGCCATCGAAATATCCGCCACGACGCTGGGAGACGATACGGGGAAGAAGCGTGAACTGTACGCCCAGTTGGGAGTCGGGGAGTACTGGGTGGTGGATGCCGAAAATACCCAGGTGCTTCTATTCGGCCCGATTCCTGGCGTCGACAGTCTGGAGCCGATTGTGGCGTCGCGGGTGTTGCCGGGATTGACGGCGGCGACGCTTTGCGAAGCGCTGCGGCTTGGGCAAAGTGAAGGGGACGCGGCGGCAATCCGGTACGTGCTCGACCTTGAATAAAGGCCAACGGCGCGTCGGCATAAAGCCTGGATGGGTGCGAGCATTTTTCGAAACGGAACCACTTTTACCCAGTTAGTGCGTCCAGTTTATCGAGTAATTTTAAGCCTGATTCTGGGTTTCCAATCGCTGCCATTGCCTTAAATCGGGTGTAAGCATCAAATTCTGCCAGAGCGATCGTAGAAAGCTCTTCAATCAGCTTATTGACGCTAATCCCCCTGGTTTGAGCCAGTTCCTTCAATCGCTCATGTTTGTCGTCCGGTAACCGAATCGTGAGCGTTGCCATTTCTGTTTACCTCCTAATAATCTCTTCTGGCTTTAAGATAGACAAATCTGGAAATAGTAATTCAGCATTTTGAAAATCTCTGACATTATTTGTGGCAATCACTTGGGCATTGCCGGCTACCGCAAGTTCGATTAAATGATTGTCAGCCTCGTCTTTTAGATTGGGTCGCCATAGATAGTAAATAGAAATCCATTTACTTACACTCATCAATGCATGCATTAAAGTCAGTATTTCATTCTGGCTCAAAGGGCATTGGGCAAGAATATGCGGTCGCCCAACAATAGATTCATACTCACAAAACAATGCATTTCCCATCAAAGGCTGATATTGCCCCTGAAGACAACGCCGAACGAGCTCCCGACTGGGCCCAGCCGGGCCGATGAGGGCGCTGATAAAAACGCTGGTATCAACGACAATTCTGGTCACCACGTCGTCCCATGATAGCATATATGCTATCATGAGGATCGGCCATTTTCTCCCGGCGGGTCTGCTGCAAAACTTATGAGTTGACCGGTTTTCCAGGTGAGGGCCTGCAGTTGGCGGTCGTCTTGGGCGAACTGGCCTTGTTTGAGCTACTGATGCGGACGACGTTGGAAGCTTCGGCGCAGCCCAGGCATACACGAGTCAGCCTTGCTCACACTTTGAGGCTGCCTGTCAGTCCGGCTTTTGACCTCTTGACGAGCTCAATCTCGCTGTATTCAGTGTGGCGAAGTTTTGAGATGCAGGATGGCAACCGCCATGCAAGTAGACGGTGACATCGGCCATGTCGTCGTCGAGTACCCAATGTTGCTGCGCATCGGCGACACAGGCTTCGCGCGACCGTCCGGCTCGTTGCCCACATTGACCTGACTATTTGACCATTCCACGTTCACCTATCAACTCCGAACCCCATGCTCCTTCCTTAACGTCCCAATCTTCCCTGGACACGAACGGCGGCGCTTTTTAGGATCGAACCGCCGAGATTTTTGCGCAAGGATCTCTTATCATGACCCACACAGTGCTGTTTCAACAGTTGATTCGCCTGCTGCAACAAGCGCGCCGGGCAAACTGCAAAGCCGCCGGTCGCCCGCTGCCGCTTACTCAGGAAAATTTTCAGATGTCCCGCCGTCGCTTGATGGTATCCGCCGCGGCGGCGGGGGCTCTCTCTTTAGTCTCGACAGCAGGGCTGGACGCAGCCCCGGCACAGGGCCGCATGCCAAGCATTGCGATAATCGGCGGTGGGCTCGCCGGGCTTCAGGCGGCCTACCAGCTCAAAAAATTGGGACTATATGCCGATGTTTACGAAGCCAAGTCTTTTGTCGGTGGGCGCATCCAATCGCGCAAAAATGTTGTTGGCCCAGGACTTGTTGTCGAACTGGGGGGCACTTTTATCAACTCCAATCACCGGGATATATTAACCCTGGCACAAGAATTTAATCTGCCGTTATTTAATCGGGCCAAGGATGCGCAGCAGTTCCCGTTTCCGGAGACCGGCTACTACTTTGACGGTCAAAATCGTCTCGAATCCGAGGTGGCCGAAAAGTTGCGCCCCCTCGCCGACCAAATTGCAAAGGATGCGGCTTTGCTCGATGAAAATTTCGACAAATTCGCACCCCAATTCGATCGATTGTCTGTGGCCGAGTACCTGAACATCCACGCCGATAAAATTCCTGAACCCTTCATCCGCACTCTGATCGAAAATTCGATCCGCACGGAATATGGGGTCGAACCTGTGGACTCCTCCGCTCTGCAGCTGCTGTTCAATTTGCCTGTGGTAGACGGCGAAGCGGTGGAAGTCCTCGGCTCCAGCGACGAGATATTTGTCGTCGAAGGCGGGAGCGAACGGTTGATCGCCAGCCTCGCCGCCGTCCTGCCCGGCCGGATTCATACCCGGATGGCCCTCACCCGACTCGAAAAGATGGGGCAAAAGTACCGTTTGACCTTTGCAGGTGCTCAGACGCGCGAGGTGGATTTTGTAATTGTCGCCGTTCCGGTCAATGGGCTGAAAAAGATTGATTTCCAGGTGCCGCTACCGCCCGCTTTCAGGCGCTTCATCAAGGAGGTGAGCCTGGGTTTCAATGAAAAGCTCTTCGCCGGGTTCTCCGAGCGCGTCTGGCGTCAGGAAGAGGGATTTGTCTCCGAAGGATGGACGGATCTGGGCTTCTCGCAAGTTTGGGAGGATACCCAGCGGCAGCCGGCCAGCAGCGATGCGGCGTTGACCTTCTTCATGGGTGCCCAGGAAGTCTTCGCAACCCAGTCGCTTGGAGCGCAAACTTTAGGTGAAGCCTTTTTGCAGCGCTTCGAGGCGGTCGTGGACGGTGCCCAGGCAGCAGCAACCGGCCGGTTCTCGCGCACCCGGTGGAATCAAGATCCCTGGATCGGCGGCGGCTACACCACCTTCAAACCGGGACAACTCACGGAGTTCGGCGGTTTTCTCTACATCGAATCGGTGATCCCCGCTTTTCGCCAGGATGTCAATTTCGGCAACCTGATTTTTGCCGGAGAGCACCTGAGCGACGAGTTCTACGGCTTTATGAACGGTGCGGCCCAGACCGGTCGGCTCGCAGCCCAGGTTGTCCTTCGCCAGATACAGGAGGGTCAGCTTGCCAGCGGGAAACCGACGAGTGCGGCTTAAGCCACCCCTGTTGCCATCCGCGCCCGCGGCGTTGATTTTGGTCGTGCTGCGGGCAGAACCACCCCTGGCGGCAGCGGGATCGTTTGCAACCGGGAATTTCCACACATGCAACTGAACCACTGAGTAGACAGCCTATGCTGGTTGCGATTCAGCAATTTGTTGGGCGCGAAAGAGTTGTGCCACGGCCGGCTTGGTGACTTTCCCCATCGCATTGCGGGGTAACTCTTCGACACTCAGGATTCGAGTCGGCACTTTGTAAGCTGCCAGACGTTCTTTTGCCCAGCTGCGGAAAGGTTCTAACGCCAAATTGCAGCCTGATTGCAGGACCAATGCCCCACAGACCCGCTCTCCCCATTCCGGATCGGCCACCCCAACCACGGCGCACTCCTGAATGTCGGGATGGGTGCGCAGGACTTCCTCAATTTCCAAAGCTGAAACTTTGTAGCCTCCGGTTTTGATAATATCGACGCTGATCCGCCCCAGAATGCGATAGCAATCTTGCTCAACGACAGCGAGATCGCCTGTGCAGAACCAGCCATCTTGAAAGGCTTTGGCGGTTGCTTCCGGTTTCTGCCAATATTCCAAAAATACACCCGGGCCCTTCACCTGGATTTCTCCGGGCGTTCCTGCCGGAACAGAAACTCCGCTTTCATCCACCAATCTCACGTCCACTTGAGGCAAAGCCATTCCGACATAGCCTGCCCGTCGTTGACCGTGGAGCGGATTCGAGAGTGCCATTCCAATTTCGGTCATGCCGTAGCGCTCCAGCAGAAAGTGGCCACTGATGTGCGTCCATCGCTCTAGAACTTGGACAGGTAGGGCCGCCGAGCCGCTTACCATCAATCGCATCCCGGCGCAGCCTCTGGACATATCCATTTGCCGGTCGCCAGCGGCTTTTTCCCAAGTCGCAATAAGTTTTGTGTAGATGGTGGGAACCGCCATAAACAGAGTGAAGTTTCCCTCGCAAATATGCTCCCAAACGGTCTCGGCATCAAATTTGCTGAGCATGTGGCACTCGGCACCGGCCCACAACGCGCAAGTCAACACATTGACAATGCCGTGAATGTGATGCAACGGCAGGACATGCAAGATGCGATCGCCGGATGTCCATTCCCAGGCTGAAATCAGGCTAGTGACCTGTGCCTGGATATTGCCGTGGGTTGTCACGACTCCCTTGGGTTTTCCGGTGGTGCCGCTGGTGTAGAGAATCAAGGCGCGTCTGGTGGGCTCAACTTCCGGTAGTTGCGCTGTGTCAGGGGGCAGGGATTCGGAGGTGAGGATAAAACGCAGTTGATGTGCCTCGGCGATCGGACGTAGGAGTGATTCAAAACTAGGATGGGCGATCACAATGGACGCGCCGGAGTTGGTAATCACATACTCCAGTTCGGGCCGTGGATGGGAAACACACAAGGGCACTGCAATGCCGCCTGCCCGCCAGATACCCCACTGGGTCGCGACATACTCAAAACCTGCCGGCACCAGAGAGGCAACCCGCTGCTCCCGCAAATCGTCGGCACCATCGAGAAGCCGGGTTGCGACCTGACTGGAAAGGCTAAGCAGATCCTGATAGGAAAATTGCCCGTCAGCGGTAACGATCGCAGTTCTGGGGCCATGTTCGTAGGCACGATGGACCAGGGGAAGATTCACAGAAATTGACCGGTGCAAGATAGATATAGACCGACTACAGAGAGCATAGCGGACGATCGCCAGTCTAGCTACGTGCGAGAGAATATTTATCTGTAAGTACGGCTTAAGCCCTTCGGCTCTATGGGTTTACAACTTGACCTTGCCCTGGTGGCAGACTGCAGTTATTCAGGCGCAACGACCAGGTGTGGCTGCTGCTTGCGGGGTCTGCCACCCTTTTTGCCGTTTGCGCGGGCGGCGTTGATTTTGGCCGCGCTGCGGGCGGAACCACCCTTGGCGGCTGCGGTGCGCAGATCCTGCATCCATCGCTCGGTGCCGAAGATGCCCTTGAGCAGTCCGTCGAGGCTGAAGACGGCATCGAGCGCCGGGAAGCGTATACCGGTGCGCGAGGGGCTAAAGGTCACCTCCCGCAATTGCTGCGAGGTGGCGCCAGCCAGACCCTGGAGTGAGCGCACCGGGATCATCACCCCATAACCAGTGTTCAGGTAGATCACGAGGGTTCGGCTGCGGCCATCGTACCGGACTCGCTCAGCGAGCGGTCCCGCAAGTTGGCGAGCCTGTCCTGCTTCGCGCGCACTCTCAATAGCGCGCTCAAGCGCTGAAGCGTCGTATTCAGCCATGGATCTCCCTCCACTTTGCAATCAGCAGTTCCTGATGGGCAGCCACGATAGCCAGACCGCGCCGCACATCGTTGTTCTTCATATTGACCCTTGGCAATGGGCTACAGGCCCCGTCCTTCTAGAGCGGCTTTTATCATCCTCTAGTTCCAAATTCAAGGCAAGAAGCGGAAAGTAGTGCTTCTTCTCGCCCTTGACAGTGGGAGGCGATCGAGGCTATCTTCACAACAGATCTGATGGCATCAAATTTGTTGTGAGAACCCGGATCGGGATTTGAGCGAGGTATGATGTGAAGCTGACGGTAGGCAACCCTGTTAAAGGTGAGCGTTTTTGGAACCGTGAGAAAGAGCTGAATGGCTTAATTCAGCTGTTGGATGAAAAAGCTCATGTACTAATTATTGCGCAAAGGCGAATCGGAAAAACCAGCTTGATGGAGCAAGCTGCCGAGACCATAAAAGACCGATATTTGTGCTTGCAAATAGATCTACAGAGTGCCCATTCCGTCGTTGACGCAATTGCTGAACTAGCAGCAGCGACCCGGAACAGTTCGCTATGGGAAAAGATAACAGGGATATTCTCAAATGTGCTGAATAATGCAGCTCGTCAAATTGATTCACTCCAACTCAGTGAATTGAAAGTGACATTGCGCACTGGCATGACCGAGGGCAGCTGGCAAGCCAAAGGAGACCAACTTTTCGATAAATTAGCAGAATCCGACAAGCCAGTGGTTATTTTCCTTGACGAAGTTCCAATTTTGGTAAGCCGTCTGCTAAAAGGCAGCGATTATCAGATGACACCAGAGCGTCGTGGGCAAACAGATGCTTTTCTATCATGGTTGAGAGCCAACAGTCTTAAGCACAGAGAAAAAATTAGACTTGTGGTTACAGGATCAATTGGACTTGAACCAATTTTGCGCCAGGTAGGTCTCAGTGCGACCATCAATCATCTAACGCCTTTTTCTATAGGACTGTGGGAACCAACCGTTGTCAAAAGTTGTGTTGAAGCGTTAGCAGAAGAATACTCACTCACCTTCGATGGTGATGCATTAGAGTATTTTGTCGACTGCTTAGGTAGGTGCGTACCTTACCATGTGCAGCTTTTCTTTCAGCAGGTTCGTACCGTTTGCGTTCGAGAGGGCTTAACGCATATACCTAAGACGCTCGTTGCGGAAGTTTACGAAAGAGAGATGCTCGCAAGACGCGGCCATGCAGAACTCAGCCATCTGGAAGAACGTCTGAAGTTGGTATTGGGGCCAGAATTGCACCCAATTGCTTTGGAATTTTTAACAGAAGCCGCAGTCACTGGGAAATTATCTGCGGCCGCCATCCAGGTGTTTTGTTTAGAATACAAGCAACCGGTCGTCATTGCTCGAGAAATCTTACTGATCCTGGAGCATGACGGCTACATGTACCAACAATCAAATACTTACAGGTTTGTGTCCAAACTGGTGCAGGAATGGTGGCGAGCACAATACAGTTTACTGTTTGTTCCTGCTTCTGCGCGAGGAAAATAGATTATGGTTAAACAACCTTTAAGATACAATCCAGGATTCGTTGATGACGAGGAGCTCAATCGTTATTTTGTCATCCGCACTCACATTCTCACCCTTATAAAAGAGACACTTCATGACAATATAAATTCATCGAATCAAAATATTCTTATTGTTGGTCCGCGTGGTTCTGGAAAAACAATGCTGGTGCGTAGAGTTGCCTCCGAGATCAGAAGCAATCCAGATCTCAGTTCTCACTGGTATCCAATTGTCTTTGCTGAGGAGTCTTACAGAGTAACGAGTCCCGGTGAATTTTGGCTTGAAGCTTTATTCTACGTGGGCGAGCAAACTCAGGAGCAGCGTTGGCAACAGGCTTACGAGGACTTAAAAAGTGAAATGGACAACAAGCGGCTTCGAGATCGCGCACTTACCCAGCTTATGGACTTTGCCGATGAACAGAGAAAGCGCCTTGTACTTATAGTTGAAAACCTCAATATGCTCCTGGGTGAGCAACTAAAGGCAGGCGATGATTGGGATCTGCGTCATACGATGCAGACTGAAAACCGCCTAATGTTACTTGGCACAGCAACACAACAGTTCGAAGCAATAAAGAATATTGGAAGAGCCTGGTTTGAGTTTTTCGTAATCTACAAACTGGAGCCCTTAAACACTCAAGAATGTCAGATGCTTTGGATAGTAATAACAGGTGAAAATATCTCGATTGAGCACATCAGACCACTTCAGATTTTGACCGGTGGAAGCCCTCGTCTCTTGAGCATTTTAGCAGGCTTCGCAAAACATCTTTCCTTCAAAGAGCTGATGAGCAACCTTGCCCAATTAATCGATAACTACACACCTTATTTCAAAAGTCAACTCGATTCTCTGGCACCTAGCGAGCGCAAGGTGTTCGTTGCCCTTCTAGAACAATGGGATCCTGCCAATGCTAGTGAGATTGCAAAAGCCGCTCGAATGAACACAAGTACCGTCAGCGCATTACTCGGACGCCTTGTAAACCGTGGTGCAGTTACGGTAAACCGTGAATCGGGTCATAAAAAGCTTTACCAAGCTGCAGAAAGGCTATTCAATATTTATTATTTAATGCGACAGCAGAGTCATCCATCTAGGCGTGTTCGGGCAGTGGTTGATTTCATGATCCAATTCTACAAAGATGAATCTTTAGTAACCACCGTGGTTAAACTCGCTGAAGAAGCTTGCAAGCTTGATCCAGAAGATCGCCAGTATCATTACTGGGCTTATCAAGAAATAATAAAGCTGACGAGCAACCCAATGATAAGAGCAAAGCTCATAATATCTACTCCATCTGACTTCACTAGTAATTCGGTCTTTCCTGAGAACATACGCAAAGAACTCTATGACGAAAAAATCAAAGTTATGGAAATTATGCTAAAGCAAATCATTCAAAACGAGCCTGAAAACTTTACTGCGATGCTCGCTCTATCGCTCCTTTTAGTTTTACGCGGAGATAGTGAGGAAGCAGAACAGTTGTGTAGAAGAGCAATTCAACTAGAGCCAGCAAATCATATAGCATGGATTGTGCTTGGCAGAATAATGGTTAAATCCAAACGCTACGCTCAAGCAGAAAAATCACTTAGAACGTCAATAGAGCTCAATCCTTACAGTGCAGTTGCTTGGTTCGAACTTGGTGATTTGCTTGAAAGGCAGCTTCGTATGCAAGAATCAGAACTCGCATACGATAATGCGATTGAACATTCTAAGTTGGAAGACAGGTGGGAAGTAGTGTACGGCATGGCCGATATCTTTTGCATGCGAAATAAATGGGTCCATGGGCTAGGCTTGTTAAGCTCACTCATAACCAGGGTTGCTTCTGACAGAGATGTTCTACAAGCAGTAAGCAAATTCGTCGTAACCGCTGCTGCTGCAGGTTACACTCGCGAGGTGTTGGAACTGATAGTTGAATCTAATGTTCGTGAAGTACTCCAACCTTTGGAAGCAGGCTTGCGAATGCATTTGAATGAACAACCTTTGTTCGCTCAAGAAATTAATGAGATTGGCCAAGACGTTCTTCGGCGGATTCGAGAAGAGCAGGCAATGATTGCACGTTAGGGCAGTTCTTGGTTGTGCGCAGTACGGCTCAGAAGCCCAGGGCTGTCTGAGGAGGATCTTTTCAGTTAGTGCGTTTTACTTAAGCGAAAGGGATGCCTTGATGACATCCCTTTCAAAATAAATCCGAAGTCCTACTCCTGAGCAGCGACCGGTTGGGGCTTGAGGGCCGCTTCCAGTTCACTCAAGGCTTGCGAGTCGATTTTGGTTTGCATCGGGCAGAACTTGGGGCCGCACATCGAGCAGAATTCGGCGGATTTGTAGATATCTGCCGGCAACGTCTCGTCGTGGTATTCGCGGGCGCGCTCCGGGTCGAGCGAAAGTTCGAACTGGCGGTTCCAGTCGAAGTTGTAGCGCGCGCGTGATAGTTCGTCGTCGCGATCGCGCGCCCCCGGACGGCCGCGGGCGATGTCGGCGGCGTGGGCGGCAATTTTGTAGGCGATGAGCCCTGTGCGCACATCCTCGGCGTTGGGCAGGCCCAGGTGCTCCTTGGGGGTCACATAGCAGAGCATGGCGGTGCCGTACCAGCCGGCCAGGGCAGCGCCGATGGCGCTGGTGATGTGGTCATAGCCCGGGGCGATGTCGGTGACCAGGGGACCCAGGACATAAAAGGGCGCTTCGGAGCATTCCTGCATCTGCTTGCGCACGTTCATCTCGATCTGGTGCATCGGCACGTGGCCGGGGCCTTCGACCATCACCTGCACATCGTGGGTCCAGGCGCGGCGGGTGAGTTCGCCTAGGGTCTTCAATTCGGCGAACTGGGCGGCGTCGCTCGCGTCGTGCTGGCAGCCGGGCCTCAGCGAATCGCCCAGGCTGAAGGAGACGTCGTACTTCTTGAAGATGTTGATAATCTCGTCGAAGTGCGTGTAGAGCGGGTTTTGTTTGTGGTGGGCAAGCATCCAGCGCGCCAGGATGCCGCCGCCGCGCGAGACGATGCCGGTGAGGCGACCCTGGGTCAAAGGCAGGTGCTCAATTAAGATCCCGGCGTGGATGGTCATGTAATCGACCCCCTGCTTCGCGTGCTTTTCGATTACATCGAGGATGTGTTCGGGGGTGAGCTTCTCGACGTTGCCGTGGACCGCTTCGAGGGCCTGGTACATCGGCACCGTGCCGATGGGCACCGGACTTGCCTGGATGATGGCACTGCGGATGGCGTCCAGATCGCCGCCGCCGGTGGATAGATCCATCACCGTGTCGGCGCCGTACTTGACGGCCAGTTCCAGTTTGGCCACTTCCTCGCCCAGGTTCGAGGCGTTGGGGGAGGCGCCGATGTTGGCGTTGACTTTGCAGCGGGTGGCGATGCCGATGCCCATCGGCTCCAGGTTGGGGTGATTGGTGTTGGCGGGGATGATCAGCCGGCCGCGGGCCACCTCGGAGCGGACGAGTTCGGGCTCCAGGTTTTCGCGGTGGGCGACGTAGGCCACCTCCTCGGTGATCAACCCCTGGCGGGCGTAGTACATCTGCGAGACATTGGCGTGCCCGTGCCGGCGCGCGATCCATTCGGTGCGTAGCATAGTGACTCCTTTGGCTTCCCTCTCGCCGGTACGAACCGGATCAGGTTCAAGGGGTGTGATCTCAGCGAAGCGATCGTGCGGACCGTCCGCACCCCCAGCGTGAACAAATCGTACTCGCACACCCCGTCCACCGGCAAATACTAAACAAATCGTGAGAGACCGGCGGCAGGCTCTATCCGCTGCCTAGACTGGGACTGAACAAAGGAAGCGATTTCTATGGAAACATCGGCTCTGCAATCCGGCGCGCAGGCGACCCACGAAAAACCCAGCATTGGGCTGATCGGGCTTGCGGTGATGGGCGAGAATCTGGCGCTCAACATTGCCAACCACGGTTTTCCAATCTCGGTCTACAACCGCACCGCCGCTAAAACCCAAGAACTGGCCGAAGGCCGCGCCCGGGGCAAGGCGCTCTACCCGACTTTCACCATGGAAGAATTCGTCGCCTCCATGGAGCGCCCCCGCAAAATCATCATCCTGGTCAAGGCCGGCGCTCCGGTCGATGCGGTGATCGACCAGCTCAAGCCGCTGCTCGAAAAAGACGACGTGATCATCGACGGCGGCAACTCGCTGTTTACCGATACCGAGAAGCGCTCCGGCGAGATCGAAGCGCTCGGATTGCGCTTCGTGGGCATGGGGGTCTCGGGCGGCGAAGAGGGTGCCCTCAAGGGTCCCAGCCTGATGCCCGGCGGACCGAAGACCGCCTACGACGATCTGGCCCCGATTCTCACCCAGATTGCCGCCCAGGTCGACGACGGCCCCTGCGTCACCTATATCGGCCCGCGCGGCGCCGGCCACTACGTGAAGATGGTCCACAACGGCATCGAGTACGGCGACATGCAACTCATCGCCGAAGCCTACGACCTGCTGCGCCAGACCCTGGGTCTGGGGGCCGCCGAACTGCACGACATCTTTGCCGAGTGGAACGCAGGGGAACTCAAGTCGTTTTTGATCGAGATCACCGCCGACATTTTTACCAAGATCGACCCCGAGACCGGCAAGCCGCTGGTGGACTTGATCCTCGACAAAGCGGGCCAAAAAGGCACCGGCAAGTGGACCAGCCAGAACGCCTACGATCTGGGTATTCCGATTCCGACCATCAACGCCGCAGTCGAATCGCGCATCCTCTCGGCCTACAAAAGCGAACGGGTGGCCGCTTCCAAAATCCTGAGCGGTCCGGAGCGGCCTCCGTTTACGGGCGAGAAGAAACAATTTATCGATGCGGTGCGCGACGCGCTCTACTGCGCCAAGATCTGCTCCTACGCCCAGGGGATGGCCCTGCTCAAAGCCGCTTCCCACGAGTACGACTACCACCTCAACCTTTCTGAACTGGCGCGCATCTGGAAGGGCGGCTGCATCATCCGGGCCATCTTCCTGGATAAGATCAAAAACGCTTTCCTGCGCGACCCGGCCCTCACCAACTTGCTCATCGACAGCGAATTCAGCGGCGATATTCAGGCGCGCCAGGCCAACTGGCGCTACGCGGTACAGACGGCCGCCCAACTGGGCATCCCAGCCTACGCCACGGGTGCGTCCCTTGCCTACTACGACGCCTACCGCACAGCCCAACTGCCCCTCAACCTCACCCAGGCCCAGCGCGACTACTTCGGCGCCCACACCTACGAGCGCATCGACAAAGAAGGAGTCTTCCACACCGAGTGGTTCAGCTGAGTGAGTCAGGAGCTGTTTTTGCGAGGGTGCCTACTTGACTGCATTCAGAACTTGTCCCGCCGTTAGCACAACAGCAATGCCCATCTCCGCAAGTTTTGGCGACTGAATTTGAGCGCTGCCTTCAAATTTGCCGACATTGCAGTAGGTGCCCTCGTCCAGCTGCAGAACAGTAATGGCATCTTCATGGAGATCGAGCAGCCAGTATTCCGGGATCCCGCGGGCTGCATACTGTCTTCGCTTGCGTCCATAGTCGCGCTCGCGGTTGCGTTCTCCTGGTGAAACAACTTCGACTACTAGATAGGGAGGCAGCATATCGAAGGTGACAGTGAGGCGCCTGCGGGTCAGTTCCAGGTGCTCCTCCCGCAAAATTACCAGGTCTGGATAGCGATTGGCTGGATCGCCGGGTTGTAAGACTGGTACCTGAAGTTCACAGCTATGGGGTTGAATTTGGCGAAACGGCACTCCAGCACTGGCAAGTTGGAGGAAGAGGAAGTTGGCAAGGGACGCATTGGGTTCTGACTCTGGCGGCAACTCGATCAACCTCCCATCCACCAGTGCATAGCGTTTGTCGGTGCCATCGTCCCATTCGAGGTATTGCTCGAACGTCAATCTCTTGGCAGTGGTCATAACTGACGTTCTCCAGTGCATTGAGTTAATTGTGTCATCCGGCTAGATTCCTGTGGTCTTTTGCCAATCTTCTAGAGAACGGGTGTGAACGAGCTGACCGCTCGCCAGGTATTCCAGTTCCGCCGGGGTCGATTCGCGCCCCAGAGCGGCGTTGCGATGCGGATGGCGACCGAAGCGGGCGATCACCTCGCGATGCGAGCGAGCCTGGTCGGCCGAGAACTCCAGTAGCTCGTGATCCGCCCGCGGCTCCGCCTCGATAAGCGCCTTTGCGAGTTCGGCGACTATCTGCAGGTGGGCAAGCTCCTCGCAATGCCCGAGAGGCAAGAAGAAGAATGTCTTTTGCCAGGGCGTCGTAAGGGCAGCGTAATGCCCGATGCGGATGCCTTCGAGCGCTAGGCCGAGGGCCGGCGGATCCAGGGCGAAAGCTCGGGCGGTGCCGCGATGGATGGTGCGTGAAAACTGATCCAGGACGATGATGAGGGCGAGCCGGGAGCGTGGAGCGGCGGACCAATCGTTCAGCTCACCGCGCTCGGCCCGCGCGAAGAGCGGCGCAAACCGGGAAATCACCTCGGCATTCGCTCCCCCGCGAAACCACCATTCGAAGCGCTGCCGGGTGATCGGTGGGCCGTCGCCTTCGGGAAACCAGAAGCGAAGAACGTCCTCGAATGTTTCGTTCGCCGACGTCAATGGCTGGTTAGGTTGTGTGTTCATGCGAATTACCTCTTTGGAAGACACTACGCCCCTGCTCGCAGGTTGGTTCGACAAAGGCGGCTGAGGGGTTCCCGGCAGTTGGGCGGTAACTGGCAGGAATGCTTCGGTGAGGATTCTTCCCCAGGGAAGGTGCATCGCGACGATTTGCAAACAAAGATAATGCCAGAGATCGAGGGGACAGATGGGCTATTCGGACACCCTGCTCAAAGGCCAGAAGGCGATTGTCACCGGGGCGAGCGCCGGCATCGGCGAAGCCATCGCCCGCCACCTCGCCGCCGCCGGGGCGGCGGTGGCCGTCAACTACCGCTCCGATCCCGACTCCGCCAAGAAAATCGTCGAAGCCATCCAGGCGGCGGGAGGCGAAGCGGTAGCCATCCAGGCGGACGTCAGCAAAGAAGACGCGGTCAAAGCAATGTTCGCCCAGGCACTCGAAACCTTCGGTACCCTCGACATCCTGGTCAACAACGCCGGGCGGCAGAACGACGCGCCCTTTACCGAGATGACCGCCGAACAGTGGCGCTCGGTGATCGACGTGAATCTCACCGGGCCGTTTCTGTGCGCCCAGGAGGCGGCGAGGCTCTTCTTGAAACAGGGTGTGCGCGAAGGGGTTTCTCGGGCCGCGGGTAAAATCATCTTCATCAGTTCGGTGCACGAGGTGATCCCCTGGGCCGGGCGGGTCAACTACGCGGCCAGCAAAGGGGGCATCGAGCAGTTGATGAAGAGCATCGCCCAGGAACTCGCCCCCAGCAAAATCCGCGTCAACAGCATCGCCCCCGGTGCGATCAAAACCGACATCAACCGCGAATCTTGGGAAAAACCGGAGGCGGAGGCCGAGTTGCTCAAGCGCATTCCGGCCGGCCGGGTGGGAGAATCCGACGATATCGGCAAGGCGGCGGTTTGGCTGGCCTCGGATGAATCGGACTACGTCAACGGCACGACGCTGTTTATCGACGGCGGTATGACCCTCTATCCGGAATTTGCGGACGGGGGATAGACGGACCCGGCCGCCGCTTTTAAGACCATCGCCCCAACCAGCGAGCAAAACGATGGCCACAGACGACCCACCCGACGCGGAATCCCGCCGTCTGGCCGAGGAGGCGCGGCGGGAACAAAACTGGAAGCGCTGGGGACCGTACCTCTCCGAAAGACAATGGGGAACGGTGCGCGAAGATTATTCGCAGGACGGCTCCAGCTGGGAGTCCTTTCCCCACGAGCATGCCCGCGCCCGTGCCTACCGCTGGGGCGAGGACGGTCTTTTGGGCATTTGCGATCGCCAGGGGCGGCTGTGTTTTGCCCTGGCGCTCTGGAACGGACGCGATCCGATCCTCAAGGAGCGCCTTTTTGGTCTGACCAACACCCAGGGCAACCACGGCGAGGATGTCAAGGAGTACTATTTTTACCTTGACAGCACGCCGACGCATTCGTATGTGAAGGCTCTGTACAAGTATCCGCAGCGGGCCTTTCCTTACGAGCAGCTTGTCGAGGAAAACCGGCGGCGCGGGCCGGAGGAGCCGGAGTACGAATTGATGGACGCCGGCGTGTTCGAGGAAAACCGCTACTTCGATATCTTTGCCGAGTACGCCAAGGGCGGGCCAAATGACATTTTGATTCGGATTACCGTAGCCAATCGGGGGCCGGAGGCGGCGCCGCTGCACCTGCTGCCCACGCTCTGGTTCAAAAACAGCTGGTCGTGGGGCCGCGAAGGCGAGAGCTACTGGCCCAAACCGCAGATCAAGGCAAACGGGCCGGGGGAGATCGTGGCGGAGCACGCCACCCTCGGCATTTTCCGGCTGGCTGCGGAGCCCCTGCCCGGACAGAGCGAAGCACAGTTTCTGTTCACGGAGAACGAGACGAACTTTGAGCAGTTGTTCGGGCAGCCCAACCACTCCCCATACGTCAAAGACGCTTTCCACCGCTATGTCGTGGATGCGGACGCGCACGCCGTCAACCCTGAGGTCGTCGGTACCAAAGCCGCCGCCTGTTACCCTCTGACGATCCCGGCCGGGGAGACGCTCAGCCTGCGCCTGCGGCTATTTCTGGAGGACGAGGCTCCACCGGAGCCATTTGGCGAAACTTTCGAGCGGATCTTCGCTCAGCGCATTCAGGAGGCCGACTCTTTCTACAACAAAACCGCCGCCGACCTCCTGCCGCCCGAGGAACTGCGGGTGATGCGCCAGGCGTGCGCCGGGCTGCTCTGGTCGAAGCAGTTCTATCACCTGGGTCTTGCCGACTGGTTCGTCGGCGACCCGACCCACCCTCACAGCGACGGCCGTTACCCGCGCAACCGCGATTGGAAACAGCACCTCTATAACCGCGATGTTATCTCGATGCCGGATAAGTGGGAGTATCCCTGGTACGCCACCTGGGATCTGGCCTTCCACATGATCCCGATGGCGAAGCTCGATCCGGATTTTGCCAAGGAGCAGCTGCTGCTGTTTATGCGCGAATGGTATATGCACCCGAACGGCGCGCTGCCCGCCTACGAATTTGGCCTGTCGGACGTCAACCCGCCGATGCACGCCTGGGCCTGCTGGCGCGTCTACAAACTGTCCGCTCCCAAGGGCGAGCGCGACCACCGGTTCCTGGCCCGTGCCTTCCACAAACTGCTGCTGAACTTTACCTGGTGGGTCAACCGCAAGGACGCCGACGGGCGCAATATTTTCGGCGGTGGCTTTTTGGGCCTCGACAACATCGGCATTTTCGATCGTTCGCAGCCTTTGCCCACCGGCGGCAAACTGGAGCAGGCCGACGCCACCGCCTGGATGGCCTTCTATTCGGGCACGATGCTCTCGATGGCGCTCGAATTGGCCTCGGTGGACCCGGCCTACGAAGATATCGCCTCCAAATTCTTCGAGCACTTCGTAGCGATTGCCGATGCGATGAACCAGGTCGGCGGTTCGGGGCTCTGGGACGAGCAAGACGGCTTTTACTACGACCAGATTCGTCTTTGCGAGTGCGCGGAGGCTGAAGGCAAACCTGTCCCGCTCAAAGTGCGCTCGCTGGTGGGGCTCATCCCGCTGGTGGCCGTCGAAATTCTGGATCAACCCATCATCGAGCGGCTGCCGGGTTTTGCACGGCGGATGCGCTGGTTTATCGAGAATCGCCCCGAACTTGCCCGCCAGATCACCTGCCTGCGGCCGGAGGACGGCCACAATCGCATGTTGCTGGCGATTCCAAGTCGCGAGCGGCTGGAGCGAATACTGGGCTATCTACTCGATGAAAATGAATTTCTCTCCCCCTACGGCATTCGCTCGCTCTCGCGTATCCACAAAGATCGTCCTTATACCTTTCGCGTGGACGGCGAGGAGTACAAAGTCGAGTACGTGCCCGGCGAATCGAATACCCGTCAGTTCGGGGGCAATTCCAACTGGCGCGGCCCTGTCTGGTTTCCGGTGAACTATCTACTTATCGAGGCTCTGGAGCGCTACCACCACTTCTACGGCGATAGCCTGCAGGTGGAGTTTCCGACCGGCTCGGGCCGGAAGCTGAATCTGCTGGAGGTAGCCCGGCAGCTCAGTTCCCGGCTGGTGCACATTTTTACCCCCGACGCATCGGGCTACTGTCCCTGGCACGGCAAAACGCAATGTTTTGCAACCGATCCCCACTGGCAAGATCTGACTCTTTTTCACGAATACTTCCACGGCGAGACCGGCCGAGGGGTGGGCGCCAGCCACCAGACCGGGTGGACCGCCCTGGTCGCCCGCTTCCTGTTTGGGACCCACGCCGGTATCGTCCTTTCCAGCGCGAAATAATTTTCGGGAAATCATCGACAGACAATGCCGGTAGCTACAATCATGTAGCTACAATTGGGTGTGTGGTCTAAGATTGGCGTGGACATGGGACGAAGCCAAGAACCGGACGAACAAACGCGATCATGGGTTGAGCTTTGAAGCGGCTCAATATGTCTTTGCCGATCCTTTAGCGCTCAGCCGCCCCGATCCCTACCCGCACGAGGAGCGGTGGCAGACGGTTGGCTTGATTGGCCAGATGACCGTGTTTGTCGTGCATACCTGGCTGGAGGTTGAGCCAGTCAGCGGCGAGGAGAGCGGACGGATCATCAGCGCACGACGTGCGACAGCTTATGAGAGGGCAGCTTATGAAGAAGGAGCATTCTAATCCGGTGCCCCCGGACGTACAGGCAGAGATTGATGCTTTAGCGGCATCGCAGGCACCGATCCGCACCGATCTGATCCCGGAAGCAACGGGAGATTGGAGTCAGGGGCAACGTGGGCTGTTTTACCGTCCTGTCAAGCAGCAGATCACCTTGCGCCTCGATGCCGATCTGATCGACTGGTTCAAAAGGAATCACCCCCAGGGCGAAGGATATCAAACCAGCATTAACCGCGCTTTGCGCGAATATATCGCGCAACATCAGCGGTGGACCAGATAAATGACTACTGCCAGTCGAGTACCCGCGTCGTAGTCGCGCGGCGAGAGCGGCCGGGGGGCGGGCGCCAGCCATCAAACCGGATGGACCGCCCTGGTCGCCCGCTTTCTATTTGAGACCCACGCTGGGATCGTCCTTTCCAGCGCGAGATAGCAGCGGTGTGACCGAACGCCCGCTGCGAAAATGTTCGTTGTCGGGCGATCAATCTACCGGCGTTTGTCGCGTTGTTGGGTAAGTAGAGTTTAGACAGCCATGGTTGCCCGAATACTTCCGACCCTAGCAGTCAAAATCGCCACGACCGCCGAGGAGCGCGAAGCCATCTTCCGTTTCCGCCGTTTTGTAGCCGCCCACCGTTTTCGCAACAGTACGCTGGTGGCTCGAGCATCACCAGCAATAGCCCACGCATGATTTGTGCCCAAACGCGCTTTGCAACTTGATAACTCACCGACTTACTGTCAAGCTTGCGCCGCCACAACGAATGTAATCTAGACTACCAGGAGGCTATATGTATTCGCTCATTGCCGCGGACAACTCCGCGCCTGTTTCGCTTACTTACTATCTTCTCCATCCGCCCGATGACTACGGTTTGAGTACCCAGTGCAAAGAAGTATTGAGCGAGACTCTTTACGGCAGATTGTTGGTTTCCTCTTTGAAGCTGCGCACACAAGTGCTGAGGGACAGCGGTGTCTATAACCGTACCCAAAAAGAGCTGTGCGTCGATGAACTCGACGATCATGCTTTTCATCTATTGTGTGTCAACGGTGGCAATAGCTGCGTGGGTGCAATCCGTTTTATCGAGCATGAGCGCCTGCAGCAGGTAGGATTGCAGAGCGGTGTAGAAAAATTAGCCCGCTGGGCTGCCCTTAAAATTCCCGCTTACCGGGCGGTCGTCGAGATGGTGGAACGGTCGCGCGAGGCAAAAAAGCGCCTGGGCGAAGTCGGGATGCTGGTGGTGCGGACCGATTTGCAAAAAGTATCTAGCATCGCCCTGAGGCTGACCATGCTCAGCCTCCAATATGAGCGCCAGCAAGGGCTTGACCTTGGCTTGTGCAGCGCGGGAGCTATTTATGGGGCGTCGCTGTATCGGCGATTGGGCTGTGCAGATGTCGTCGATGCCGAGGGCCGGCCCCTCGACCCGCTCGACCATCCGGAACTGGCCGATCGCGTCACCTTTCAGTATCTCGAATTAAAAGCCCAACCCGAGGAGCGGATTCGCCGTCTGCAGGAGCGCTACGGCAACGTAGCGCGGGGTCTGCGGTACTTGAATGGACCGCTCCACGCAGCTTGAGGAACTGGGTTTACTCGGCCGGCGCAATACGCCTCAGCCTTCGGAGAGATGCTTTCCTACCGCATCCATACCAAGCAGGGTGCTTTTAAGCATTCCCCTTGCGTTCATAGGCAAGGGGAATGCGCCCATACACAGAGGAGGGGGAGGCTGTGAAAAACGCGAAGGACTCGAACCTTTTGCTCCAATTGCAATGTTCGCTTCTGGGAACAGTTTTGGCAGCGGGCGGCCTGCTGTTTTCTGGAATCGCCCGCGCCCAAGCGGATGCACTGGTCGAGACGCTTATCACCTTCGACCCCACTGCCGGAGAGTTGCCGGAGGGGGTCACCGTCGATAACTGCGCAAATGTCTATGTAGGCGTCGTCAGCACGGGCTAGATCCGCAAGCTGAGGACCACCGGCGAGCAGTCGACTCTCGCGACCCTGGGTACGGGCAACAGACCACTCATTAAAGTTGCCCCCGACGGTACCGAGCAGGTCCTGGCCTCGGCGGCGGATGGCCTCGATTTTCCGGCGAGCCTGGGCTTTAGTCCCGAGGAGTAAACTAAAACCACCAAACGGGCACGGGCTGGAAGCTATTGAGCGGCCCGTGCCCGTTTGGTGGTTTTGTTGCGAGTACCGGCTCGCTCAGCCCGGAGCGTTGGCGCGCTTGGCCCGCTGGACTTTTTGGTACTGCCAGAACAGCGCCCGAACTGCCGGAAGTAGCGCAGGTTCTTGGCCATCGAAGCAAGCCAGATAAAGCTCATCGAGGCATTGTAAGCATCGAGCGATTCGACCTGGTGCCAGTAATACGCGGGGATGTAGAGCACCTCGCCGGCCTGGAGTACAAACTCAATGGGTTGGGTGCGCCGAAAGCGGGGGAACGCCCGCAAATCGGGGGCGTCGGCGTTGACTTGGCTGTTGAAAGGACCCGTGCTCAGGATGCCGTGGGGATAGAAGTTCCTGAGCCCAGGGTGAAAGCAGACAAAGCGCTTGCGGCCTTCCATCATCCAGTGCAACACCTCGACCGCATCGAAGTGCAGGGGAGTAACCAGCCCGGCGCCGCTCACCCAGAGCTTTGTGCGCTTCAGGTTGTGCCTTGCCAGGTATTGCGGTTCGCGGTAGTACGCTTTTAGAGCGGGAAAGTTGTTGACGTCGTCCTGCAGGTACACCCTTGGCCCATCGAAGTGCTCCGAGGCGATCCGGTCGCGAAATTCACCGAACGACACGCGCGCGAAGGACAGCCGGGTTGTGGGATTCCACTGGTAATACCGCGACGCGACGCGAATGACTTCGACCCACCGGTCCCCGACCACCTTTTCGAGCGCATCGAGCGAGTAGGCGTTGTGCTTGGACAGAATTTCGCCCAGGCCGCGCAGCACGACAAGCCGATTTTGTCGGACCGCCGCTTCGAACTGCTCGGGGGTGGGCCGCTACATTTGCGCAACGGCATCCTGGCCCTTGGTTTTCACGACACATACCTCTTTGATGAATCAACATTTTTAGTCAACGTTTCTGTCTGTGCACCCAAAATTCTCTAACTCTGCGCGTACCGGCTGGCCGACTGTTCAATCCGTTTGGCGTCTTTGTGATGCCTCGCCATCGCCAGGATGCCCTGATTAATTACAGACAGCACAGGAGGGAGCGGCCTGGGAAAATCGACGAACAACACCACGCGGCGGCGCGGGTCGCGGTTCCAGACTTCGTGCTCAAACGAGTCATCGAAAATCAGACTTTTGCCCTCTTTCCACGAGCGGACTTCGTTGTCCACACGCACAGCGCACCGCTCATCTTCTACCGGCACAATAAGCCCCAAATGGTAGCGCAGCACTCCTTTGTAAGGCCCGTGGTGTGGAGGAATGTGTGCATTGGCATCCAGGATGGAGAACATCGCAAGGTTCATATCCGGAATCAGAAGTGTTGAATGTCAGGAATTGATCCTACAAAAACAGCTCGAAGTCGTGTAAACTTCGAGCTGTGTTCAATTTCATTATGTTGAGACAATGCTACTCGATTTTCCGCAACTTGTCAAAACCGCTCTGTCTTCCTTGCCCAATGATGATTTTCCTGTTCTCGATTCCAGGCTCTTTTTCAGTTGCTGGCTTGCCCTGGTGATGGACAAAAGTACCGTCAGCATGCGGGACCTCTTCAAACGCGTCAACCACACTGGCATCCCCGTCGATATCTCCACTTTTTCCAAAGCCTGCAAGTCCCGCTCTCTCCAAATCTTCGAGCAGTTGTATCAGGCCTTGCTGGTCCGGGTCAGGCGAGAACTGCCCGCTAAAAAACTACATCCTTGCCCAATTGACTCAACGGTAGTCGGCTTGACAAGCAAATTGCTATGGGCACAAGACTATCACCAGGTCAAACTGCTCACCTGCCTTGAACACGGCAGCGGCACCACCGAGGGTAGCCTGATCAACTTTGGCTACGACCACGATTCTAATTTTGTTAATGAAATGCTTCAAGCGATTCCTGAAAATGGCGTAGGTATATTCGACCGGGGCTTTGCAGGACTGGAATATCTAAAAAATGCCCAGGCATCAAGCAAATATTTTTTAATGCGCATCCCGAGCAACTACAAGCTCGCCTTCGAGGGCAATGCTGGACGGATGCGGGTGGGAACGGGCAAAGAGTCCGGGATGTATCGAGTGGTCAACTTCTGCGATATCGAGAACCGGGCTGAGTATCGATTGGTCACCAATTTGCCTGGCGAGGGCGAATGGTTAGTCAGGGACGAGGAGGTGATGGAACTGTACCGTCAACGCTGGCAAATAGAGCTGTTATGGAAGTTTCTGAAAATGCATTTGAAGCTGAAGCGGCTGATGACAAAAAGTGAGAATGGCATCCGGATGCAGCTCTACATCACCCTGATTGCCCACCTGTTGCTGGAACTGGTGAGCGTGCCGAAGATTTGGGGGAGCCAACGGTTGGATAAGTTGCGCTACTTGCAATGTTGTATGTGCCAAGAAATCAGTTATGTGCATTGGCTAGGAAAATTACTCGGTAGCCAGAGGCGTAGAGCGCGGCTGCCCAGAGCGTGTACATATGTCCATTGATTCAACATTTCTGATCCGGAATGCGCTGCAGCAAGGCGTCAGTTGCCGGAAAACGATCGCAGTTGGCGGCGACCCGGCGGCCGTAGAAGTAGAACACCAGGGATTTCCACCTCGACTCGGCCATACCGCTAAATCGCGGTGACAAGTCTGCAAAGTGCGGTATTTTTTCCTGCACCATGAGGGCTTCGTCGAGATCGCGACGCATCACTTTCCAATGGGCCTCTAGTTCAGCGACCCACGGAAATTGCTCCGGATCAAAAAAACGGGCATCTGCATCGGGGCTATAGCGCTGAATCAAATTGTTTTGCAACTCAAGTAGAGGGTTGCCATGCCGCAGGACTTGTTTGTTCATGGTGTTTTTATCCGTATAAATCGATGAATTGCTTCAGCAAAATGATCCAACCTCTTAAGATCAAACGGTAAAAGGAGCCGGGGGCGGCAAATGAATTTGCCTTCAGCAGGTTGAGCATTGGTAATAAACTCTTCTACCGTTGCAGGCAATCACATTTTATAGAGCCCTCGCTTGTGCTTCTGCTCAAAGAAATGCTTATAAAACCCGCAAATGAACTTGACTAACTGTTCAGTAAAGCCGGGGAAGCTCAGTTGATAATTCCATTGGCAGCAGATAAGCGCTTTCTCTGGGACCGCTATGCGAGAGTGCTCATCAGTCCGGCATTCGACGGGCAGCGATCAGCGCTACGACGGCACCGGGTGGGCTTGGCAGCGTCTGCATATCGACGAACCCTATCTGGTTCAAGAGTGTCTCAGCCTGGCCAGGAACGATCACACAACCGCCCCGAATCACTGTCCGTAGTCGAACAAGGGAGGCGCTCAGCGGATCGCTGCCGGGATTGGCCATCGCAAACAGTAGCCATCCACCAGGACGTAAGGCGCGGTGTACGTGTTCGCAGGCTGTTGGCATCACCTTCTCAGGCATGAAGGCGCTGGGAAGCCAGGCGAGATCAAAGGTGCTGGTGTCACAGAGGTCCTCTGCTGCCTGCTGCCGTAACTGGATGCGGCCTGTGAGTCCGGCGCTGTGCACATTCGCGCGCGCGAGGGCCAAAGACGGCGCCCAGGGATCGATGCCGACCACGCTCAGCGACGGCCACAGGCGTGCCATCGCGATCGCCAGGCCGGCGACGCCCACACCGACATCGAGAAACGAGCCGTCGGGGAAGTCCAGGCGCTGCGCAAGCCCTTCGAGGCGCGGTACGATCGTGCGCGTCAACGTATCGGCAAAGCCATCGGAGACCTCTCCCGCCTCCTTCAGGATCTCGGTCTCGGTATGTGCCCACATTGTTGTCCGTTTTGTGTCGAACAGAAGCTTTGTTTCCAGGAGCATATTGAAGCGAATTTCTGCCAGCAGGTGCTTGAGTTGAGCCGGATTGTACTTCTCTATCAGGTCGTACACCCCGAGTGCGCTTAGAACTTCGTCGATCCGGGCCTGGAGTACGGGATCAAGGGAATTGCCCGTCACCTGCGCATCGAGCACTGCAGCGAGGGCAGCAAGGATGGTCGTCGAACGACTCTGGCGATCGACGAATTCGCGAAGGGCTTGGGTACCGGCTTTGCTCTGGGTGCAATTTACTTCATCGTTCACGGCTGTGTCCTTGTAGCTGGCGGTGCTCGATAATGCTTGAGGCGGATGCATTTACCGGCAGCGTCGGCACGGTTGGGAACGAGGCTTGGCGGGTGGGATGGGCTTATTCTTCCAGTGCGTGCACGATGCGTGTCGACTGCGGCATAGCGCCAAGTGAGCGGTGCAGTCAGAAAGGGCGGCTGAATGCATGAATCTCTGCTCCAGGTGGTCCTAGCGGCGAGTGGGCGTGCGCTGAAATCTGGCGCGAAGCAGGGCTTTACCTAGGGCGGCGTGGGCTTCGGTCAGTTGCGCCTCGTGCAGTTGGGCTGCGTCGCGGGTGCGGTTTCGAAAACCGCTTTCCATATGCATTTCGGCCTGGAAAAGCCAGGCTTTGATCTCGGAGGGGGGTAATTTGTACTTGCGGGCAAGGTCGAAGACCGTCGCATTCCCTTTCAATAGATCGAGGACAACCTTGACTTTGCGCCGGGGTGTCCAGTAATCGAAAGCGCGCTCATTGGGTCCAGTGTTGTTTAATGGGGTGAACATCGTCTGTCACTCACAAACTGATAGGTTGGCACGTCAAGTCGCGCTCGGCCCAGCGGAGCTTGAACAGTTGCCACAGCAAGGTAGGCAGATGGCACCCGAACTGTGGGAGTTGTTGCAAATGTTTGACCATCGAAACAGCCAGGACAAAGCAGATAGAGACGTTGTCATCGCCGAGGGAATCGATCAAGCAGCCCGTGGCAAAAAAACACGGGATCCAAAACCAGAGCGCTTGTTTGCGCAAGCTGGAGCAGACTCTCATTAAGCTTTTCATTGTACTTTACCCCGCGCGTAGCGATTGGCATTGCCCTGGAAGTCTTTGACTGCTTTAAATTGCCCAGCAGCAGCGATAATGCCGCGGTTGATTGCCGAAAGCCATGGAGGAAGCGGCCTGAGAAAGTCGAGCATCAGTACCGCACGGCAGCGCGGGTCACGGTTCCAGACTTCGTGCTCAAACGTGTCGTCAAAGAGCAGGCTTTTGCCCTCTTTCCACGAACGGACTTCGTTGTCGACGCGAATGGCGCACCGCTCATCTTCTACCGGAATGATGAGACCCAGGTGATAGCGCAGCACACCCTTGCATGGCCCGAGGTGAGGAGGAATGTGTGCGTGTCCGCCCAGGATAGAGAACATTGCAAGGTTCAGGCCCGGAACCCGTTGCAGCAGAGCCGCTGTCTGCACAAAGCGTCTGCAGTTTTCGTCAACCCTGCGACCGTAAACGTAGAACATTACAGATTTCCATGCTGTGCCGGAAAACCGGGACTGCCGCTGTGATAAATCTGAAAAATATGGTATTTGCTCCTGCTCCAGGAGCGCTTCGTCCAGGTCGCGCCGAATTATTTTCCAATTCGATTCGAGATCTGCTACCCAAGGAAACTGGTTCGGTTCAAAAAAACGGGTATCTGCATCGCAACTGAAGCGATTGATCAAGTTGCCTTGAAGCCGACCCAGTGATTTATCAAGTCGCAAAGCGCGTTTGTCCATAGGTCACACTCGACTTTTCTGGTTATGGTTGTGAGGTGCCATTGGCGCCTCAAGGTGCGGCGGATCGATCTCGGAGGCTGTTGTGCTCCCTGCCGAGCTTTGCTGTGGATCTGCCCGAAGAAATTCAACAGTGGAGGGTGGCTGTGGGCAGGAATCGACTGCACGGCTCCTGCAACAGGTTCGCGCGCAGCTGGCAGAGAGTCTGGGAGTGCCTGGTCTGGCACTGGGCAACGACCTGCTCCGGTAAGACAAGCAGTTGCACTTCGCTGAGGGCGACCGCTTGTCCCACAGCACAGCAGGACGCCAGAAATCCCTCAGCGCCAAAGCATTCGCCGCTTGAAAGAATGTTCGGTGGCCGGTCTGAGCTGCCCGGATAATACAGGGCGACTGCGCCGGAGAGGACGATAAACAGTGCCCCGAGCAAATCTCCTTGCTGCACGATAATTTTGCCTGCCCGCACCCGGTGGAGGATGGCGTGCTTGAGGAGCGCTCTGGCGTCCGCTTCGGTCAGTCCCTGCAGCATCCGGATGGTTCGTTCGGGCGGACCACCGAGGGTCTGGCAAAGATTGGACCACCGCCGTTCGGGTGGTAACGACCGCCGTTCGGGTGGTAACGACCGCACGGGGGCAAATTCCGCCGGCGGTAGGAATTGCTCAGAAAACCAGAGCCCATCTGCGGCATTGGTGACCCAACGGTTTGCCTCGCGGGCAAAGGGAGAGCCCACCGAGCGCAGGTACTCTACATCCTCGCCCACACAGACCATCGGTGCCATCAGACCGACCGCCTCATTCACGTCGCGATAGTTATTCAAATAGCGCCGGTAACCGAGGTGCTCGTACATCTCAATCAGGTGAAAGCGGCTCAGTAAAAAGTCGAAGCGCAGGCCCTCCTCGCGGCCGTGGCGGTAGGCGGCGACGGCCAGCCGTACGGCCATCGAACTGTTGCGGAAGCGGTGGGCGATCACAAAACGGCTGCTCACCGAGAGCGAGTCCCTGGCGATCTTTGCGAAACGATCCAGGGCAAATGCCTCGCGCCACGCGGGGGGGCAATTGTCGGTATCGACGATGTTGCGGCGCAGCGTGGCGGCCACTTCGCCTTGCTCGCCGATGTAGAACAACACGGCGCTCTCATCGTGCTGATCACGCAACCACTGGCGGCGGTGGTCGGCGTGGGGAAGCCGCTTGTTCATCTCCTCTACGTAGACGTGGTAGCGGAAGCGGAAGATCGCTTCGCGTTCTGCGGCGGTGGTGGCGATTTTGACTTCTAAGGGCAGTTGTATTTGGGCAACCATGGCTGTGTAGAACTCCACTTGCCCAACAACGCGACAATCGCCGGTAAATTGATCGCCTGGGACGGAACAGTTTTTTTCAGGGCGGGTTTCAGGTGTCAGGGGGTGGAGAGCCGACGGGCTGTCCGCCGCCGTTGGCCTGGAGATTCTGACCGGTCACCCACGGTCGAAGCGACGGAGGAACGCCGAGGGTCAGGGCAGGAAGGCCACGTCTTCGTAGAGTTCTTCGAAGGTGCCAGAAAAATTGAGAGCGCCGATTTCGTACACTTCTAGTCCGTAGGACTGTAGCACCCAGAGTGCTTCAGCGTCGCGCCGAAAGCATTCGACTTGCGGCTGTTTCGAGCTGACCAGAACATACTCACTTAACGTGTCGATCGTTTGATAGTCTTGAAACCTCGCTCCTCGATCAAAAGCTTCTGTAGAGTCCGACAGAACCTCAACGATGAGCCTGGGAAAGCGCAGATACAGCGGTGTCGCCCAGTCGCGCTCGTCACAGGAGACGGCAATATCCGGATAGAAAAAGCGGTTGCGCTGTTCGACTCGCACTTTCACATCCGATGTCAACACCCGGCAGCCGGTTCCGCGCAGATGCCTGCGCAACGCAAACGCGAGATTGAGCACGACCAGATTGTGGTCCTGGGTGGAACCAACCATCGCATAGAGTCTCCCGTCTAGATACTTGTGCTTGATGGGGCTGTGCTCCTCGATCTGGAGATATTCCTCGGGAGAGTAAAAAGGATTGTCAGCAGTGGTGAGCATCGTTCAGCCCCAAAAGCGCAGTGTGCGTGGCTGCTACTAAGGTAGTCCATCGGGTTCCATTGCCATAAAAACGGTGGTCTGCCCCCTTAAAACCGGTCCGATCATTTGGGGGCAAACCAACCATGGACGTCGGTGGGGGTGTGCAGGTTATGTTGATGGCAACCCGTCCTCGGAGGCAGCGTGGAGGCTCGTCGGTTGTGCTTCGTGCAGTTGGGCCGCGTCGTGGGTACGGTTGCGAAAGTCGTTTTCCGTTGACAATGTTGACTATGACTCGCACTTTGCGCCAGGGAGCCGCAGGGATTTTCAAGGACCTCGGAATACCGAGCGGTTTAACGGCTGAGGGCGGCTAGTGCAGTCTGTCGTTGGTCTGCTGCTTGCCGGGGTGAAGAACAACCGGGGACAAAAATTTGCCGCACGGCTCCTGCAAAAGGTTTGTGCGGAGTCGGCAGACGGTCTGAGGGTGTTTGCGTTCGGTCTGGACGACGGTCTGCTCGGGCAAGATCAGTAATTGAACCTCGCTGAGGGCGACCGCCTGTCCCGTAGCGCCGCAGGAAGCCAGGAGCCCTTCGGCTGCGAAACATTCGCCGACCGAGAGAATATTCGGGGGCCGGTCGGAGTTGCCAGGGTAGTCCAGTGCGACCGTGCCGGAGACGACGATAAACAGTGCCCCGAGCTGATCCCCTGGCTGCAAAATCACCCTACCCACACGCACTCGGTGAAGGATAGCGTGTTTGAGGAGCGCTTTAGCGTCCACCTCGCTTAGACCCCGCAGCATTCGGATGATTTGTTCGGGCGGACCGCCTAAGATTTGTCTAAGTTTGGACCACCGCCCTTCAAGCGGTGTCGACCGCACAGACGAGAATTCAGGAAGCTGTGGGAATTGCTCGAACAGCCAGACCCCACCTGTGATGTCGTTGGGAAAACCATCTGCCACGCGGGCGAAGGGAGACCCCACTGATCGTAGGTACTCCGCATCCTCGGGGACGCAGACCATCGGTGTCATTAAACCGACTGGCTCATTGGGATCGCGGTAGTTGTGCAGGTAGCGTCGGTAACCCAGGTGTTCGTACAGATCAATGAGGTACCAGCGGCAGAGCAAAAAGTCGAAGCGGACACCCGCTTCGCGAGAATGGCGATAGGCGCCGGCAACCAGTCGAGCCGCTATCGTACTGTGGCGAAGGCGGTGGGCGATCACGAAACGGCTGCTGACCGTGAGCGCGCCTGCAGCGAAGCCGGCGAAGCGATCGAGGGCGAATGCCTCGCACCACCCGGGGGGGCAATCGGCGAGGTCGATAAAGTTGCGGCGCACCGAGGCCACTACTTCGTCTCCCTCGCGGATGTAGAACAATACGGCGCTCCGGTCGTGCGGATCACACAACTGCTGACGGCGGTGATCGGCGTGGGCAGGCCGCTGGTTCATCTCTTCTATGTAGACGCGGTAACGAAAACGGAAGATGGCTTCGCGTTCTTCATCGGTAGAGGCAATTTTGACATGCGAAAGCGACTTGTATTGGGCGACCATGGTTGCACCAAATGAATACGGCGGCATGCCCCGTTGGCCTTATACCAGAAGAAAAATTCCTATGTCGATTAGAGGCCGCAAGGACGAATCAAGAAGTTTCAGAACTGGGCTCCAGCCCCCGAAATGTGAGCCGGAAGGAATCATAAGTGTTCGAATAGTACCGGGCACAGGGGGAGGAGAGACCGTGCCTTGCGCGGTTGAGCGCTTTGTTATCAGTTGCCCTGACTGTAGAGGGGCGCTGCTTGCACTCTTGCTCGGGGATGCGCTTTGCGTGCCGCTTAAATATAAAAAATATTTCCCACTAACTTCGCAGATGATGTATGGACCTATCGATGAATTTACTTTTAGAGGTTTTGCCCTGGCGCAACTCCTCGAAAAGGTGTGTCATCAATTCAACCAGACGATCGCTGCTGCAAGATAAATTAGCACTGGGTGTTACAATTCTTGGGCGAGCGCCCGCAAACGCATCTTCTCTATCTGTGCCCTGAGATCGGTCAGAAGTTGCTCGAAACGCTTATCCCTGCGCAGGTTCTCGAAGATTGGGTCAAATTGCAATGTATGCACGTCGCGGTAGCCGTTTTTGATCGCTTCGCGCAGCTGGACCACTGCCGCTTCCCGTTCTCCGCCCAGGGCGTGAATTACCGCCATATCTCGAAAGTACAGCCATTCTTCATTGCCCTCGGCAATGCGCTTGCGGTCAAAATCCAGACTCTGCGCGAGCAGGCGGTGTGCCCGCTGCGGTTGATTTTCCTGAAGTGCGAGATACCCGAGGGCGGTCCGTGCCCGCAAACTGGTGTCGCCCGCATCCTCCAGGTCCGTGGTCTCGGTGAGCTTGAGCATCCTCTCGTAGTAGCGGCGCGAGCGTTCCCAGCGCCCGCTCAGCCGCTCCGCCGTCCCCGCCAGACTCAAAGCCTCCGCATTGTTCGGCTCCTCTTTAAGCACCTGCAAGGCGATCTGCCGGGCCTCATCGTACCGCCCCCGAGGCAGATACGCGCGGCCACGGCTCACATGCAGTCTCGCTCCATCCGGGATGAGGGCAAGACCCTTATCGATCCAGACATCGCCCTTTGCGGCTTCTCCCAGTAGCCAGTAGTAGGAAGCAATCGAGCGATAACAACCGATGCACAGCGGATTGACCCTGACCGCCTTTTTCATCCAATACAGACCTTCATCCAGCCTGCCGAGGCTGGCCAGGATGGCCGAGTAGTTGTACATTGCCGAGAAAAAATTTGGGTTCAAGTCGATGGCCCGGCGATACTCCGCCATCGCCTGGGGCTGGAGGCGCAGTTCCATCTGCGAGTAACAGGCAGCCATGGCGTTATGGGCCTCGGCCAGACCGGACTCCAGAGCAACGGCGCGGCCCGCCTCCCGACAGGCGGCCTCGCGCCACGACACCTTACCGCCGTAGATAAACCGGTTGAGATAGCCGACGGCCAATCCGCTCCGGGCAAGGGCGAAGTCGGGGTCGAGCGCCAGGGCCTGCTTGAAAAAACCGATCGCGTATTCGTTGTCTTTGACCGTAAAGCGGTTGTTGTACTCGCGTCCGCGCAGATAGTACTGGTAGGCCATGGCGTTTTGGGCAGGCGCTCGCGCCAAGCGGATCTTTTCCTCGGGTGTAAGCTTTGCTTTCATGGCTGCGGCGATCCGCTGCGCCACTTCCGTCTGGATTGCAAAAATATCCTGCAGTTTCCGGTCATACTGCTCCGCCCACAACTGGGTGCCGCTGCGGGGGTCCACCAGCCGGGCGGCGATGCGGACGCGCTCGCCCGAGCGCAGGACGCTGCCGGTGAGTACGCCGGTGGCTCCCAGGTCGCCGCCGATCTGAGCAAGGCTACTGTCGCGGTACTGCATCGCCGCCCGGTCGGAGATGACCGTGAGCGCCGCTACCTTGCCCAGATGGGTGGTGAGGCTGAGGGTGAGTCCATCTGCAAGGCGCTCGTCGCCGGTGCTGCCCCGCTCGCTAAAGGGCAGCACCACCACGGTTTTACCGGAGGCCGCCAGCAAGCGCTCCTCCAGCAACGACCAACCGTAACCGCTCGCCAGTGCCAGTGCCGCCGCAGCCAGAGCGGTACTCACTCGGTGTCGGCCGAGGAACTTGCGGGCGCCGTAGAGCCAGGAGACACCGCGGGCTGTGACTGGCCGACCGTCTAAATAATTCCTGATATCTGCGGCGAAGGCATCGACTGAGGGGTAACGCCCTTCCGGCTCCACGGACATGGCTTTGCAGGCGATGCTGTCGAGTTCTTCAAGCTGACTGGATTGGGGTCGGGCAGCAGGCTCCGGCCCGGGGCGAGGAGGCCGACTGCCGTGGAGCAATTCGTAGAGCACCACACCCAGGGCGTAGATATCGGTGATTGGGGTGATTGCCCCCCCGTGTAACTGCTCGGGCGCGGCGTACTCGGGGGTGAGCGCTCCTCCGGTGACCCCGGCGGGCTGTTCGGTCCCGACCGTAAGGCTTGCCTCCGGCGCGATACTCTCTGCATGCTCCAGGAGCTTGGCGACACCGAAATCGAGCAATCGAGGCATTCCCTCCGCCGTCACCAGGATGTTGCCGGGTTTGAGGTCACGGTGGACTATTCGCCGCTGATGGGCGTAGGAAACTGCCCCGCACACCCCCAGGAACAGTTCCAGCCGGGCGCGCACGGCGAGGCGACGACGCTCGCAGTAGCGGTCGATCGGTTCGCCGTCGATGTAGTCCATCACCAGGTAGGGCAGCCCCCCGGCGGTCGTGCCGCCATCGATCAGGTGAGCGATATTCGGATGATCGAGGTCCGCGAGGATCTGCCGCTCCAGGCGGAAGCGCCGCACCAGTGTCTCCGTCCCGAGCTCGGCGCGCAGGACTTTGATGGCGACCTGCTTGCTGTACTGCGCGTCCGCCCGCTCCGCCAGATAGACGCTGCCCATCCCGCCTTGGCCGAGTTTGCCCACCACCCGATAGGGGCCGAGATTGTCTCCTGGCTGCAGAGTTGGTATGGGCTCCTCCAGCAGTTGGACCACCGGGCGGTTCAAAAAGTTTTCGCTCTCCCGGTGGTGCTCCAACAGCGAAAGGGCCTCCGCCAGCATCTGCGCACAGTCCGCGCAGGAGCGCTCCAAAAAAGCCCGCCGCTCATCGGCAGGCTTTTCGAGCGCCTCGGCAAACAGGTTTTTCACCCGTTGCCACTGTTCAGTCGTCAACACGATTCCACTATCTGGACGCGCGAAAAGTTTACTCCGGCGCGCTTGCTGTCGGCGGTGTTTTTGCCGACAAACAGGGACTTGGCCCTGCGCCCGCTAAAAAATGCTTCAATGCCGAGCGATCAATTCATCGACGTTTGTCGCGTTGTTGGGCAGAGAGGAGTTCTACCTCGTAACTCCTACCTTGCCTCGCGTGGGGTTTGACGATTCGCACGGCGCATGGCGCCGAAGGAAAGGATACCTGTGCAGAAGTTGCCCTGTAAGACCCCATATCACCCGTCGGCAAACGCGGCCGACCCGAGTGAAACGCTGCTGCCACTGCGCATCTACGCCCTGGGTACGGCTTCGGTGTACCGGGGCGAGTACGCCCTGACGGCTGCCGACTGGACCTACGCCAGGCCCCGGGAGCTGTTTTTCTGCCTGCTGCTGCGCCGCTTTGCCACCAAGGAGCAACTCGGCCTGGCGCTGTGGCCCGACGCCTCGGCGCTGCAGTTGCGCCGCAGTTTTCATACCACATTGCACCATCTGCGCCGCGCCCTCGGCCCGTCGGACTGGATCGTCTACGAACACCAGCGCTATACCTTCAATCGCCGCTTACCCTACTGGTTCGACGTCGAGGAGTTCGAGGCTCACTTTGCCGAGGGGAAGCGGCTGGAAAGCTCTGCCCCCGAGCGGGCCATCGCCTGCTTCGAGGCGGCCGCGGGCCTTTACGAGGGCGAATTGCTCGAAGGGATGATCCAGAGCGAATGGTGCCTGCAGAGGCGGGAGGAACTGCACAGGCGGTTTGTGGAGGCGCTGTTTGCCCTGGGACAACTGTTGAGCACCATCGGGCGGAGTTTGCAAGCCGCCGACGTCTACCTGCGCATCGTCTCTTGCGACAATCTGCTGGAGCGCGCCCACCGCGAACTGATGCGCTGTTACGCCTGCCTGGGAGAGACGGGTCTAGCGCTGCGGCAGTACCAGACCCTGGTGCACCTGTTGCGCCGAGAGTTGGACTCCCCGCCGGCTGCTGAGACAACCCGCCTTTTCGAAGAGCTGCGCCGGGGCGAGAATCTCTAAAAACAAGGTCACCGACCCATCTGCAAAGTTTGTAGGAAAGTTTTTTACATTTAAGCGCTTCTGATAGCGCTTAAATGAGTGAGAGTGATTGTGCAATCTCAGAATTTTTGCAAAGAGGCGAGTCCGGGCAAAACAATTTTTCCACCGAGCGATCAAATGGTCGGCGTTTGTCGCGTTGTTTAGACAGAAGGGATATTTGGAGAACATACTCTGCGCTCCAAGCTCAGCTAAACCGAGGGCTCATAGCGATTTGACCAAGCCAGAAATAGGCATTGGGTGTTTCAACACCGCCTATCAAATCAGGTGAGGAATAGAGGATAAAAACATGACGCAGAATCCACTGTGCGACAGAGTGATGAGGATCTCAGATCAATCTCTCACAATTCCTTTGAAAGAATTACTGAATTTGATGTTGATTGTACGTGAAGGTGATTTGCGTGAAGGGAATCTGATGCGCCAGGGAAAAGGCTGGATTCATATCCCAGGGATGGGGCATGAATCCTTGATTGCCATCACCCACCATTTGCATCGTGAAGATTATCTTTTCACGTACTATCGAGATCGCGCATTGATGCTGGGAAAAGGTTTCACAGCTCAGCAGTTAGCCTGGGACTATTTTGCCTGCGCCAAGTCTTCGACCGGTGGGCGAGGCATGCCTGTTCACTGTTCAGCTAAACATCTGAATATTTTCCCACCTGCTACACCGACCGCAAGTCAATGCTTACCTGCTGTCGGCGCTGCATGGGGGATCAAACATTCTGAAAAAACCGATGTGGTGATCTGTACTATTGGGGATGCCTCCGTTAGACAAGGTGAATTTTATGAGGCAGTTTGTATGGCGGTTCAAGAAAGGCTGCCCGTGATATTCGTAGTTGAAGATAATGCCTATGGAATTAGCACATCTACCAAACATCAACTTCCATTCCGGTTAGGCATATTCAATGAAGAGATTTTCGTTCGAGTCGATGGACGACATCCTGCGGAAATTTTCAATCACAGCGGACAAGCCATTACCAAGGCAAGACAGGGAAATGGGCCTACAATTCTTTGGGTTGAATTGGATCGGTTGGTTTCCCATACCAATTCTGATGATCATCGCATCTACCGTCCGAAAGAAGAGATCGATGCGATGCTGCAACGGGATCCACTTTCTGTACTGGCCAGACATCTAATCAACGCTGGAGAGCTAACAGCAACTGAATGGCAGGCTTTGCAGTTTAAAACTGCAATGACGATCGACGAGATTTATCAGCAAGCCGAACGGGAAAACTCCCCAAACCCTGATCAGATTTTGGTTCATCTATATGGCTCAAAAGTTGATCATCAATGTGTTCCTTTCCAACCCGTTGAACGAACCACAACGATGGTTGCGGCCATAAACCAGACTCTGCGAGAAGCATTGCAACTTTACCCTCAAATGATCATGTTTGGTCAAGATATTGAGGATCCTAAAGGGGGAGTCTTTGGCTTTACCAAAGGGTTGAGTAGTCAGTTCTCACAGAGAGTTACTAACTCGCCTTTGGCAGAAGCAACCATTGTGGGCGTTGCAGCAGGGTTGGCTGCAACGGGTTACAAACCTGTATTTGAGTTACAGTTTATAGACTTCATTACTCCCGCTTTTAACCAATTGGTGCAACAAATTGCCACGCTGCGCTGGCGATCACAGGGCGACTGGAGTTGCCCAATGGTACTCTATGCGCCCTACGGAGCCTATCTACCAGGTGGAAGCACTTGGCACAGCCAGAGTAATGAGGGGTGGTGGACACATATTCCAGCAGAAGTGTTGAATGTCAGGAATTGATCCTACAAAAACAGCTCGAAGTCGTGTAAACTTCGAGCTGTGTTCAATTTCATTATGTTGAGACAATGCTACTCGATTTTCCGCAACTTGTCAAAACCGCTCTGTCTTCCTTGCCCAATGATGATTTTCCTGTTCTCGATTCCAGGCTCTTTTTCAGTTGCTGGCTTGCCCTGGTGATGGACAAAAGTACCGTCAGCATGCGGGACCTCTTCAAACGCGTCAACCACACTGGCATCCCCGTCGATATCTCCACTTTTTCCAAAGCCTGCAAGTCCCGCTCTCTCCAAATCTTCGAGCAGTTGTATCAGGCCTTGCTGGTCCGGGTCAGGCGAGAACTGCCCGCTAAAAAACTACATCCTTGCCCAATTGACTCGACGGTAGTCGGCTTGACAAGCAAATTGCTATGGGCACAAGACTATCACCAGGTCAAACTGCTCACCTGCCTTGAACACGGCAGCGGCGCCACCGAGGGTAGCCTGATCAACTTTGGCTACGACCACGATTCCAACTTCGTAAATGATATGCTTGAAGCGATTCCTGAAAATGGCGTAGGTATATTCGACCGGGGCTTTGCAGGACTGGAATATCTAAAAAATGCCCAGGCATCAAGCAAATATTTTTTAATGCGCATCCCGAGCAATTACAAGCTCACCTTCGAGGGCAATGCTGGCCAGATGCGGGTGGGAACGGGCAAAGAGTCCGGGGTGTATCGGGTGGTCAACTTCTGCGATATCGAGAACCGGGCTGAGTATCGATTGGTCACCAATTTGCCTGCCGAAGGCGAATGGTTAGTCAGGGACGAGGAGGTGATGGAACTGTACCGTCAACGCTGGCAAATAGAGCTGTTATGGAAGTTTCTGAAAATGCATTTGAAGCTGAAGCGGCTGATGACAAAAAATGAGAATGGTATCCGGATGCAGCTCTACATCACCCTGATTGCCCACCTGTTGCTGGAACTGGTGAGCGTGCCGAAGATTTGGGGGAGCCAACGGTTGGATAAGTTGCGCTACTTGCAATGTTGTATGTGCCAAGAAATCAGTTATGTGCATTGGCTAGGAAAATTACTCGGTAGCCAGAGGCGTAGAGCGCGGCTGCCCAGAGCGTGTACATATGTCCATTGATTCAACATTTCTGATATTCCAGGTATTCGGGTGGCCGTTCCCAGCACACCCACCGATGCAGTTGGGCTTTTTTGGTCTGCATTTCAGGATGAAGATCCATCGTTGATATTGATCCCGAAGCACATCATGAGGATGCGGACGCCTGTGGAGAACTATCAAGCTATTCCGTGGGGAAAAGCTGCAATTAGGCGGGTAGGAGGCGATGTCACGGTCGTAACGTGGGGAAACTGTTTGGAGTTGGCGGAGCAAGCAGCTGAACGATTGTCAAGTGAGGACATTTCGATCGAGATCATTGACCTGCTTACGCTTGTGCCGTGTGACTGGGAAACGATTGAAAAATCCCTTTCAAAAACTGGACGGTTGGTTGTGATCAATGAGGACAGTCGTACGTGTAGTTTCGGTCAGGCTGTCATCACAGAAATGATCTCCATGCCAGAACGTTTTAATTACTTTTTGTCTCCACCGCAACTGGTGGCACGGGCGGATGTGCCTATTCCTTACAATCCAGTCTTGGAGTATGCCGTGCTGCCCGACTTGACAAGGGTGTTAGAAGCAATTTATACAACTCTAGAGTAACGGCAGATGGTCATCACAGAAATCAAGATTCCCCAGTTGGGAGAGGGTTTGCAGGAAGTTTTGATTGACAGACTACTCAAGCGCTCCGGTGAGCACATCAAGCGGGATGAGGCAATCTACGTCATAGAGACGGACAAAGCTCTGATGGATGTGGAGTCACCTTATGAAGGAGTGATTCAAGAATGGCTGGTGGAAGAAAATGATGTTGTCCTCGTTGGAAGTCCAGTTGCACGGATCCAAACCATTATCGAGCATTCGGCCGCCCCGCACTTGGAGCCACGAAAAGCGGAGTTTCCTGAAACGAAGCCAAAATCCCAGATTGCCCCTTCCTCTTCGGCCGTAATTCCGCCACGAACCCGCGCCTACTGTAAGCAGTTGGGGATCCCTGAAGATGAGATGCTCCAGATCTCAGCTCTAACGGAAAAGCTGATGCCACGGGATGTAGACAAATACGTTGCTGCGAAGTCAAACCCAGAAATTTTACCGAGTCTGGAGCAAGTTCGTTGCGATTACCTGGAGCGCTCTATATCCGGCAAACAGAAAACACTGCTCTATCGACTCAAGCGCAGCACTGAATTGGTAGTGCCGGGGACCATTTCACGCCCAGTGGCTTGGTTTCGCCTTCAAGAAGGGATTCAGATTCTCACGAACAGAGGAGATTCTCCTTTGCCTTCTGAATTTCAGATGTTCGCCTATTGTGTAGCACAAGCAAGTAAGAAACACCCCAAATTTCGTTCTGTTTTGACAGGTGAAAATTCGGTTCGAGAGTACCGTCTTCTAAACCTGGGGATTGCGATTGCCAGACCCAATGACGAACTAATTACGGCAGTGATCCCTGAGGCAGACTGTTTGAGCCCTGCAGCATTCGCAAATACAGCACGGCGACAGATGAGAAAAGCAATCAAAGAAGGAGATCAAGCTTCTGAGTCAACCCAAATCACCTTGTCATACCTTGGTGAATATGGAATTGTTGACGCAACACCTGCCCTGGTAGCCCCTGCAGTCGCTGTCATGTTCATCGGCTCAACCTATGGGCAGGCGGGTAAACAGGTTGCCAACATAGCATTGACTTTCGATCATCGCTTGATCAACGGAGCTGGGGCCGCACTCTTTTTGAATGATATCGCTCAGCAAGTCGAATCTTTTTCAAGTGAATTATGAATAAAACGGCTAAGTTGTCTGACAGCCCAGACGGCCCAGGTTTGCTGCAAGCCTAACCGAAGGTTGGTGTAGCAATAACCAGCTTAAGAAACTTTTCACTGGCCGAGATAGGAAATAAGAAATGAAAAGCAGGAATCAAAGAGAGTTAAAGCGCGTTGTCGTCACAGGCATGGGATCAATTACTCCTCTACAAAATGATCCAGAATCCTTCTGGCAGCAGTTACTTGTTGGCAGATCTGGGGTGAGTCGGATCACGTACTTTGACACATCGCATCATCGTTGCCAGATTGCTGCTGAAGTAAAGGGGTTTGAGGCGTCAGATTATCTATCATTAAAAGCAGCTAAGCGCACCGAAAGATGTATTCAGTTCGCTATTGCCGGGGCTAGGCAGGCCCTTGACGATGCTCAATTTTCGATCGATGCACTGAATGCCAGTCAAGTGGGGGTCGTGATTGGTACAGCCATTGGGGGAATCCGAATCTTCGAAGCACAAGCAAATGTTTATGCCCAGAAAGGACCAGATCGTTGCAGTCCCTTTTTGACGCCGATGACGATTTGCAATATGGCTGCTGCTCAGGTCGCTATTCAAATTGGAGCGACGGGGCCATGTTTTTGCCCAGCTACTGCTTGTGCTGCCGGTTCCAATGCGATTGGAGATGCTTTTCGGTTAATTCAGTTGGGGCATGTTCAAGCAGTGATTGCTGGAGGCACCGAAGCGCCCATCACACCATTGGTCATCGCAGGGTTTGAAGCTGCTAGAGTTGTATCTACTCTCAATCAGGAACCGGAAAAAGCTAGTCGACCTTTTGATAAAAGTAGGGATGGATTTGTCATTGGAGAAGGTTCAGGAATCCTTTTGCTTGAGGAACTTGAACACGCTCTCAGGCGCGGTAAAAAGATATATGCAGAATTGATCGGATATGGAGCTAGTTGTGATGCACATCATATCACTTCTCCTTTACCAACCGGTGCTGGGGCAGCTCAGGCAATGCGACTGGCTATCGAGGATGCCGACTTATCTCCTGGCCAGGTCAATTACATTAATGCCCACGGCACTAGCACCCTTGCTAACGATGCAATGGAAATTAAAGGAATTAGTCTTGCATTTGGAGAACTAGCTCCTCTGATTCCTATCAACTCCACCAAATCGATGACTGGTCACCTCTTAGGAGCAGCGGGGGGGATTGAAGCTATCGCAACAATCATGACGATCACTAAGGACCAGATCCCTGCCACGCTCAATCTCCAAAATCCTGATACTGAATGCGATCTCGATTTTGTGACGAAGGAAAGTCGTCACAAAATTGTGGATGTAGCGATGTCAAATTCATTTGGATTTGGGGGACATAACGTATCATTAATTTTTCGCAAGTTCCCCGGCATGCTTGAATAATCTACGCCGCGGTTTCCAGATTTGTACTACACGGGGTAAGCGAACGGAATGACCAATCGCCGGGCGATAGTGCTCGAACAGTTGCTCCGGGCTCAAATGCGGTTGGAGGCTGAGGTGTTTGGGCATGAAGTACACTTCACTCGGAAGTCTCATCACCCAGTTCCCGACGCAGCCAAGCGCGGGCGAAGGCCCAGCGGCGGGTAACCGCTCCTGCCGACAGACCCAGTACCTCGGCAGTCTCCGAGATGGTAAGACCGGCAAAATAACGCAACTCGACCACCCGGCACTCCTCGGGCGAGTGGATAGCCAGCCGCTCCAGCGCCGCATCCAGGATCAGCAGATCGATATCGGCCTCTGGCGCGGCCACCGCGAGGGATTCATCCAAAGACAGCATGCATGCCCCGCCACCCCGCTTGTGTCGGGCGCGGGCGCGGGCGTAATCCACCAGTACCCGTCGCATCAGGTGGGCCGCCACTCCGAAAAAGTGGGCGCGGTTCTGCCAGCCCTGGCGCTGGTCGATCAGCCTCAGATAGGCCTCGTTGACGAGGGCCGTCGGCCGCAGGGTATGTCCGCAGCGCTCCGAGCGCAATAGATGCCGGGCCAGTTGGCGCAGTTCGCCTTCAAGAATCGGTGCCAGGCGGTCGAGAGCTTGTCGGTCTCCGCGCTGCCAGTTGCATAGTAGTTGTGTGAGATCACCTTCGCTCCCAGCCTGGTGGCCGTAGTCCTCAACGGTACTCATGCGCTAGTTCTCCAGCAATGGCCGAAAAAGTGAGCCTCGAACGCCTCGACATCGAACCAGTAGGGCAGGCGGCGGTGTACGGAGCCTGCCAGGGCAACTTTTGCACAGGTATCCTTCCCTTCGGCGCCCTGCGCCGTGCGAATCGTCCAACGCCATCTAAAATACGAAGTCACCCGACCGGCAGGATCGTTTATCGCTGGGAAAATTTCGAGAATCCGACCTTCTGGGTGTGCAGGCGCAGGATAGGCGGCAGAGTTTTTGATACCTACACCTGAAGAAATAGTCCCTTCGGCTGTTAAATCAATTCTCCGGACGGGACGAACGCAACATTTCTCACTTGCGGTGGATGGAAAAGGCTAGTTGTCTTGTAAAGCTGGGTGTAATAAGCAATCGAACCTGATCAGGAGGCATTCATGGCAATCGGTACCAGTGATACCGTTGCTGCCCACGGCAACCACAGGGTGAGCATCGATATCGCCGCCCCCCCGGAGCTGGCCTACGCCCTCTGGACCCAATTTGAAAATTTTCCCCGTTACTTCCGCCACATCCTGGAGGTGCGCACGGCTCCAGAGAACCGTCTGGTGCAGCACTGGAAGGGCAAAATCTTCGGCATCGAGCAGGAATGGGACGCCGAAATCAGCACCCTCACCCCCAACCGGGTAATCGCCTGGCGCTCGGTAAAAGGTTTCGAGAACAGCGGTTCGTTGACCTTCGAACCCCGTGCGGGCGTAGGTACGCAGCTGACTGCTCAGATCGGCTACGACCCGCCCATGGGTGCCCTGGGCGATATCGCCGAAGCGGTCTGGGTGAAAAATCGCTTCGACGAAGGCTTGCAGGAGGATCTCACCCGCTTCAAGACCTACTGCGAAGGAATCTACGGGCGCATTGCCGAACGAACCCAGAAGGGTGAATCGATGGAAGCGGCTTTGCAGGCGGTGCTGGCAGGCGAAGAAGGCATGATCGCCCAGGACTTGCCCACCCGTATCGAACCGGCCGAATACGACATGGACCATGCCCCGCGGGGCGGGGTGATTACCACCACCGAATTGACGAATCGCCTCGGCTGGGGGGAGGTGGCCTTCACTCTGCTCGATGTGCGTCCGCTGGAAGCTTACAAAGCGGCCCACATCCAGGGGGCAAACGCCGCGCCGTTGGAGTCTCTGGAGGAGATTGCGCGCGAAATCACCGCCCCGATGAGCGGCGAGGGCGATCGGCAGTTGATCGTCTATTCCGAAAGCGGCGACGGCCTCAGTGCCGTTGCTGCCCAACGCCTGCTTGCAGTTGGCTACACCAACGTGCTCGATTACACCGACGGCTTCGCCGCCTGGCGCTCGGCGGGTCAGCCCGTCGAGACACAGACCATGGGTCAGATCCAGAGCAAGGGGTTGCCCGAGCGCGAGGAGTACATCG
Organism: Gloeobacter violaceus PCC 7421; assembly: GCF_000011385.1. Classification (NCBI taxonomy): domain Bacteria; kingdom Bacillati; phylum Cyanobacteriota; class Cyanophyceae; order Gloeobacterales; family Gloeobacteraceae; genus Gloeobacter; species Gloeobacter violaceus. The sequence continues at coordinate 1,166,154 of NC_005125.1, read as the reverse complement.
ATCGCGTGATCACCGCCCCGACCCCCAACGACAACCCGGTGGTGGGCAGCACGGCCGACGGCCAGGAAAAGGTCAAGCCCCAAGCCTACGGTTCCCCCATGGGCCGTGCTGGCGAGAACGCGGCCTTAAGCGAGGAAGAGTTCCTGCGCAGGCAGGAACAGAGGGACGAGGACAGCGCCAAGACCGATCCCCGCTAGCTTGCCGCTTGCAGCCGCGCCGTTGCGCGGCATGTCGAATCGAGACAAACCGGCCTGGGTAGCGAATGCCCGGGCCTTTGTTTTTGCAATCCAACATCCCAATTAGGGATCAAAAAGAAAAATATAAAATCTACATAGTTTCTACCAGTATTCGCCGCTCAAAATTCTGAAGACAAAGGCTCTGAGCGACTTGGGCAAACAAAATTCTTGTGATAAAAGTGTCTTAAATCCAGGGAGACTGCCATGGCGTCCGAAGCGACTACGGTCCGCGCTCCACACCGCACCACCGTGGAAGTCCAGGCAAAAGCGGAACTGCTCTATTCGCTGTGGAAACAGTTTGAATGTTCGCCGTTATTTTTCCACCACGTCAAAAGCGTCGAACTCGATCCCACTAACTGCCACATCCAGCGCTGGAGCGGCGATATCGGCGGTACCGCGCAGGAGTGGACGGTCTATATTACCGAACTAGAACCCAACCGCCGGATTGCCTGGCGCTCGGTGCAGAGCGACTTTGAAAACAGCGGATCGGTGACTTTCGAGCCCTCCCCTGCAGGGGAGGCGACCCGACTCACCGTCGAAATGTTCTTCGAACTGCCCACGGCACTCGAAACCGACGGCCCCGAGGCGCTCCAAGAAACCTTCGCAGCCCATCTTGCAGAGGATCTCAGCCGTCTGGGGCCGATGGTGGAAACGCTCGAAGCTCGGCTCGACAGCCATCGGTTGGCAGGCGAGCCGCTCGACGCAGCGCTGACGCGCTTGCTCCGCAGCGAAGCCGGGTGGCCGGAACGTTTGGCAAAAGGCAATGGCAACGATCCCGCTGCTGTGTTTGAGGCGAGCGGTGTCTTTGTGCATGCCGGTGCCCGCCACATCGACGCTTCTGCCCTGCTCGCACTGCTCCAAAGCGGTAACCCGTTGCTGCTCATCGATGTGCGCTTCAGCAGCGACTACGAACAAGGGCACATCGAAGGAGCGGCTAATGCTTCCCTGGATAGACTTGAATTGTTTGTCTACGAGCAGTTCGAGCAGATGGAAAGCACCCTCGAACTGCCCGTCGTGCTTTACAGCGACCTCGACGGCATCGCGGCGCGTGGGACGCTCATCCTCCAAGAAGCGGGCTACTTCCCGGTCCTGGAGTACGCGGGCGGTTTTACCGAGTGGGAGGCGATGGGCCTGCCCGTCTGCCGCTACGCCGAGGAAGAAGCGGAGGAGTCGCCGCAGGTGGGTACCTCCGAGCCGCCGGCCCCGGCCGAGTTCCCCACCGCCTCGGGTCCAGAGCCGGCGGCGGCTTTCGAGCTTTTAGCCGCGTCCGCGACGCTCCTGGCCGAGCCGGACCAGACCCCGTTCAACCCATGGACGCCGTCTGCAGAAGAACACCTGCCACCCGGCGGCGAAGAGCACTTTGGAGCCCAAGCCGACGAGATGCTTGCTTTTGCGGACCTCTCGTCGGCCGAGGTGCAGATGCCGATGGACGACGAGGAGGACGAGGACGCTCCATTTTGAAGTTCAGTCGAGGCCCGCGCCCATCAAGCACTTGACCACGTAGGGGTGCAGTCCGTCCGCGATGCGCTGCACCCAGAGATATTCTTCGTGGAAGCGATCGAGCACGGGTGCTCCGACCGCGGCGACCGGATACAAAAAAAAGCAGCTGTTGATGCTGTGGATCGGGATACCCGAGGGACCGTCCGGAAAGATCGTCTCGGCGGTGTGGATGATCGGCCCCACGTGGCATTCGATGCCGACCTCTTCGAAGGCTTTGCGCCGGGCGGCATCCTTCATCATTTCGTTCTTGAGCACCCGGCCTCCGGGTACCCACCACTGCCCCATCGCCGGGGGCACCTTGCGCTTGACGAGCAGGACCGCACCCTGGGCGACGATAGCCACATCCACACAGGCGATGGGCAGATTGGCGAGAATCTGGTCGTACAGCGGTTGGGGAATAAACGTGTCGGGCAATGCGGGCGCGGCGGCAGCGGCGGCTTTGGGCGGCATTCTCTTCATTCGGACCTGTTGTCGGGTGGCAAAGCGGAATCGATGTTTGCGCGCCCGCTATTGTAACGGAGCCCGATTCCCGGGTAAAGATGATTTTTTGGTATACTGTCCCCGTCCTGCCCGCGCGGTTGGTCCGCGACGCGGCGGGACGACTGCACCACCCGCACCAAATTCTCGAAAGCTTCATGAGCAGCGAAAGCCTCGATTCCTGGCAAAAACTCGACAGCGAGACCCTCGGCACCAACCCCTACTGGAGCTACCGGCGCGACCACTTTCGGACCGCCGGGGGCAATACGGGTATATATTACTATGTCCAGACGCCCGGCTCGGTGCTGGTGGTGCCGTTGATGGACGAAAAGACCGTCCTGATGGTGCGCCAGTACCGCTACTTGCGCGATTGCGAGAGCCTCGAACTGCCGGGGGGCGGGCGCAAAATCGGTCAAAGCGCCCTCGAAGGCGCCCAGAACGAGTTGCGTGAGGAAACCGGCTTTCGGGCGGCACTGTGGCAGGAAGTGGGCGGCTTCAACCCGTGCAAGGGCCTCACCGACGAGTGGTGCACGGTGTTTGTCTGCCGCCAATTGCAAAGCGATCCCCTGGAGGGCGAAGACCCCTTTGAAGTGACTGCCGCGGTGCCGGTGGCCGTCGCCGATATCCCCTCCAAAGTGGCCGACGGCGAGATCTGGTGCGGCATGACCGTTGCCGCCTGGTTTCTGGCGGCCCGGACGCTCACAGACTGACAAACGCCGCGGCCAGTTGGGGCGCGAAAGGCTCGAACAGACCCTTTAGCTCGGGCGGATAGCGCAGGACGACATGTTGAATGCACCGCCTTTGTGCAAAAAACCCAGGTAGCGCCGATTGATCTGATCCGGCGCTACCTGGGCTGGGTTGAAACCCCAGGAGGGTTTACTGGCCTTGCTTCTGGATCGCCTCGATGAGGATTCGGGCCACCTCGGGGCGGGTGAATTCCGGCGGCGGCTCGAGACCTTCGCGCAGCATCGCCCGCACCTTGGTGCCGGAGAGATGAATCCGGTCCTCGGGGCCGGAGGGACTGGTCTTGGTGGTGGCCATGCCCGCGATGCGCTTGCAGTAGAAGGCGTGCTCGAACATCAGCGGCGTGATCCCCAGATCCTGCGGCTCGAACTCGTAGAAGATGTACTGGGCGTCGTAGGTGCCGTAGTAGTCGCCCACCCCCGCGTGGTCGCGCCCGACGATGAAGTGGGTGCAGCCGTAGTTCTTGCGCACCAGGGCGTGGAAAATCGCCTCGCGCGGACCGGCGTAGCGCATCGCCGCCGGGTTGATGGCGAGGATCACGCGGTCGAGCGGGTAGTACTTCTCGATCAGCACTTCGTAACAGTGCATGCGCACATCGGCGGGGATGTCGTCGCTCTTGGTGGCACCGACCAGCGGGTGCAGGAACAAGCCGTCGACGATCTCCAGGGCGCACTTCTGGATGTACTCGTGGGCGCGGTGAATCGGGTTGCGGGTCTGGAAACCGACCACTGAACGCCAGCCCTTGTCGATAAACGCCTGGCGCGAATCGGCCGGGTCGAGTTGGCGGGAGGCGAACAGCGGGTGGGGACGGCGCTCCAGGAGCATAATCGGACCGGCCAGATAAACATCGCCCTGGCCGTAGACCACCTTGACGCCCGGGTGCTTCTCGTCGGTGGTGCGGTAGACCATTTCGGCCTCGCGCAGCTTGTCGTAGGTGTACTTCTCAGCCAGGTCGAGAATGCCCACCAGGGTACCGGTGCTGTCCTCCAGACCGAGGCTCTCGCCAATTTCGAGCGTCTCGGCCACCTCGGCGCTCACCGGCAGCGTAATCGGGATCGACCAGACCACGCCGCTGGTCAGGCGCATCTTCTCGACCACCGAATGGTAATCTTCGCTGCCCATGAAGCCGGTCAGGGGCGAGAAACCGCCGATGGCGATCAACTCCAGATCCGAGACGGCCCGATCGTCGATGCGAACGCGCTTAAAGCCCCCGGCGCCGTCCTGATACTTCTGCCGTTGCTCAGCGGTGGCCACCTGGTTGATGAGCGTTCCGCCATGCGGAGCGATAGTCTGTTTTGGGGCGCTGCTCATAACTTGTTGTAAAGAAATTCTGCAGTCAGATTACCACTGGTGCGGCTAAACTGCGTTGCTATCGCTACAAATGCGTGAAGTTTTGTGTGCATTTGGGCTGCTGTTGCGTAGGATCTTGGCAATTTGGTACAAAAGCACCAACAACGAGGGAGCCGAGGCGATGACGGGCGAGATCTTTTTTGTAGCAGGGTTGGTTTTCGTACTGACGCTGGTGGGTATGGCCATCGGTTTTGGTGTCCTCAAGCTGCGCGGTGAGGGCAAAGAAGCCTGAAATGGCGAAGGCGGGCGCTTCTGGAGTCCGGGGGGGCGCCGGGGAGCACGATCGCTATTTCGTGGCGGTGCTGCCTCCAGGGGTAATTGCCCAGGAAGTCGAGCGCATCCAGCAGATTTTTGCCGACCATTTTGCCAGTTGCGGCGCGCTGAGATCGCCACCGCATATTACGTTGCAGCCGCCTTTCGAGTGGCCCGCTGCGGAGCGGGAGTGGCTTGAGGATTGTCTGCTGAATTTCGCCGACAAGCAGCCCCGTTTTGTTGTGGCATTGTCGGGATTTGCGGCTTTCCCGCCGCGGGTCATCTATATCGATGTGGTAGCCAATGCAGCCCTCGAAGCTTTGCAGATCTCCCTTGCGGAGCGATTCGAGCGGGTGCTGGGCGTCGTCGAGAGGTCGCGCTCCCGGCGTTATGTTCCCCACATGACCGTTGCTTTTCGGGATTTAACGCAGGAAAACTTTGCGCGCGCCTGGCCTCAATTTAAAGACCGGCCGTTGTCCATGGAATTTGCGGTGCACCGTCTAACCCTGCTGATGCATGGGGGTGGGCGCTGGCAAGTCTGCAAAGAATTTGCGTTGCAACCGTAGGCGCCCGTGGGCGTTTTGCTGAAGTCCGCCCCTGGAACGGATTGCTTGTGTCTTTTGGTCGATGGATTGTCGGGACTGATACGACTACAACAAAAGAGTGCCCCGCTGGGGAACATGTCGTCGATGGCAAGGCTTGTGCATGGCTGAAGGGTTGGGATTGCTGCTATTCTTGGCCGGGGTTGTGGGTACCGCCTTTGCCGGCTCGCTTTGGCCCGCCGCTCGGCAGCATGTGCCCGAGCCGCTCGGGCGGTTGCCGGGGGACGTCGTCTACAGCGGCGGCGGAGTGACGCTTTACTTTCCCTTGATGACGAGCATTTTATTTGCCGTTGTAGGCAGTGCTGCAGTGTGGAGCGCTCTGCGGCTGGTGCGCTAACGCGCCTTCGATGGTGGCGGTGATTGGCCTGGCGGTGGGCTAACTTGGAGTATTGGTACACGCAAGGAAGGCAAAGATGCCATTTGAACTGTCGGCTTCGCAACCGGTTGCGCAAGAAATTCGGCGCATTGTCCGTGAGCAGATTGCCGAAGCGCTCGAACTGTTGGGCACCCGGTACGACGAGCAACCCGAAGCAGCCGTGCACTCCGCCCGCAAGCTGTTCAAGCGGTTGCGCGCACTGCTGCGCCTAGTGCGCGCCGAGTTGGGAGCGGGCAGGTACAAAGGCGAAGACCGGGTCGTTCAGCAGGCCGGACGGGCGCTCTCCGAGGCGCGCGACGCCCACGTGCTTACCCAGACGCTGGCCAAGGTGCGCAAGGACCAGGTAGGGCCATTGCCCGACGGTTTGTTTGACGCCCTCGCGGACGCCATCGACCGCAATGCTGCGAGCACCCAACTTGACCGCACGGCCGTTACCGACGTTGTCGTGGCTCTGGTCGGCCTACAAGAGCGGCTTGCAGACTGGCCGCTGGAGCGCGAGGGATTCAAGCTTCTCGAGGACGGTCTGCTGTGGGTCTACCGCGAAGGTCGCCGGGCGATGAAGGCCGCCTTTGCCGATCCCGACCCGGAGCACTTTCACACCTGGCGCAAACGCGTCAAAGATCTCTGGCACCAGTACGAGGTGCTCACCCCGCTCTGGCCGGAATTGCTGGCGCCCTGCGCCACCCAGGCCCATCAACTGGCCGACTACCTGGGGGACGACCACGACCTGGCAGTCCTCTATGAGACCGTCGCAAAGCAAATCCCCGTCGATTATGCCGCCGAGGGAGCCTGGCTGCTGAGTGACATCGATCGGCGGCGCACCGAGTTGCAGCGGTTGGCAAAGCCCCTGGGGATCAAGCTCTACGCCGAGACGCCCGGCGCCTTTGTGCGGCGTTTGGGCGCCTACTGGCGAGCCTGGCAACGCAGCGAGCAGGGCCTCGCACCATCGCAAAGGACCGAGCCTGCGTTGCAAAAGTTGGCCTGAGGCGGCTCAACTCGCGCTCGCAAGCTTGTCTTCGCCGAGGGCGGCGTACTGGCTGTCGTCGATACGTCCAGCCTGATGCAGAGTGCGGGCGATACGTTCAAAGGGCAGTACGGCGTAGGCATTGTACCCTTGCGATTGCAAAAAGGCGCTCGCCTCAGGACCGTGCTCGATGAGCACGACGATATCGCGGACCACCAATCCGACGGACTGGAGCTTGCGCGCCCCTTCTACGGCGCTGTTGCCGGTGATCAAGATGTCGTCGATCACCACGACCGTTTCGCCCGGATAGAAGGTGCCCTCGATCGCCCGCCGGGTGCCGTGGGCTTTGACTTCCTTGCGCGGGAAGATCAGCGGCCGGTTGAGGTGAAGCGCCAGTCCGGTGGCGGTGGGCAGCGAGCCGTAGGGAATTCCTGCGATGCGATCGAAGGACAGGGTGCTCAAGATTTCCGCGTAGGCGAGCAGCACCTGCTGAAAGAGCTGCGGGTTGGAGATAATCCGCCTGAGATCGATGTAGTACGGAAACACCGCACCGCTGGCCTGGACGTACTCGCCGAAGAGAATACAGCCGGTGTCGAACAGCTGCAAGGCCAGATCCAGGAGCCGATCGGTTTCGATGAGGCAGACATCCGGTTGCCAGAGGGTGCAGCTGCTCGGTACATCCCCGGGGACAGTCCGGATCGCTTCAATTTCGCAGCGCAGCGCTGCGACGCTGAGGCCAGGAGTGTCTGCCCCCAGACACTCCTGGGGCACCGGCACCAGCAAACCGGCCCCCGCTGCATCGAGGCCGGCGGCGAGCATCGACGCGAGCGCCCCCGGCGGTGCGGCCCAGAGGCTGCGCACCATGATGAGCCGCTCGGGTGCGGCGGCGCGCACGCGCGCCAGGATCTCCGGCCGGACCGTACCCACCTCCAGGCCCAGTTGTTCGGGCAGACCCCAACCCCTCGCCTCGCGGACCACCTGTTGATACAGCGGCGGTTGCTGGCCCGGGTGCGCTTGCATCGCCTGGGCCGCCGGATTGGCGGTGTGGCAGAGGACGAATACCCCTTTGCGCGGGTAGAGCAAAAACGGCGCCACCGCATCCTGACCGGCAAAGGGATTGATGGTGACCGCATCGACCCCCCAGTCCTCAAAGAACGTGCGCGCGAGCTGCGTACCGGTGTTGAGATCGCCGTGTTTGGCATCCAAAATGACCGGCAGGTGCGGCGGGATCCACTCGAGCACCTCCAGCAACAGGTCGATCCCGGCCGGACCGAGGGCCTGATAGAAACCGAGGGTCGGTTTGAAGGCGCAGATAGAAGCGGCGGTCTGCTCGACGAGGGCGCGCATCCAGTCGCGCAAAGCAGCAATCGACGCGGTCCGGCCGTAGCGCTCGGGCAGCATCTCGGGGTTGGGATCGAGGCCGACAAACAGCAGACTGCCTTGCTGCGCGATGGCCTTGTCCAGTTTGTCGAAAAAATTCATGGCTCTATACCGCCGCCCTTTGGGCCATGATAGGCGCAGTTATCGACTCCAGCGGCATGCCCCAGGACAAACCTCCCGGTTTTTCGCTGCACCGGTTGCAGCCGCTGGAGCGTTTCAGCACGTTTTTCTGTGCGAACGGAACTGAAAAAAAGGGTGCCAGGGGCAAACCATTGACCATCAGGTTGTCACGTCCCTTGAACGGCTTAACTTCCCAACACAATCGCAGCCCAACGGCGAGCAAGCCTCTTCGCCGCAGTCGACACGCGTCGTGCACGCACTGGAAGAATAAGCCCGTCCCACCCACCAATTCTCATGCCCACCGTGCCGATAAGTCCGGGGGGTGTCGGGGGGCTGGCAGCCCCTCGACGCGGGGAGGGGGAGAGCGCGAGAGGGGAACCCGAAGGGGGTTCCGCCTCTCGCTCCACAGACCCTCGTGCCAAACCCAGCAAACCCCCAGCCAACAATCTTCAAGAACCTGCCGCCAGTTTGCCGATTTCCCCCGCCAGTGCGTCCAGTTCAGCCAATTGCGATGTGGAGCGAACGACTAGAGCTGCTCGACGGCCAGCCGGCCCAGCCGGGTGAGGACGCGACGGCGGTCGGTGGCCGAGGGAATCGAATCGCAGGCCCGGTAAAAGGCAGCGAGCAGCGTCGGGTCGTGGGTAGTGGCGACTTGCGGGGCCATGCGCAACAGCAGCCGGGCGCGGTCGTCACTCGAAGGAATACTCTGCATCGCCTCCAGAATGCCCAGGATCACCGGCCGATAGCCGCCGCCCTGGTGTTCGAGCAGCCGCGAGAGCACGCGCCGCTTGTCGCTGGAGGAACTGACCCCGGCGTAGGCGTCAAAAAAGGCGGCAAGGCCCGCTTCGCCAAGCGGCAATGCCGCCGCCTTGAGCAACACGTTCGCTTTGTCGCCGCTCGCCGCAATGCCGTGCACCGCTCTTAGGGCACCGCGGGTGACGCTCTCGCTCGGGGGCAAATCGAGCAGTTCACCCAGCACGCGCCGCCGGTCACCGGAGGAAGCGAGCGTATCGATCCCCTGCAGCACCCCCGCAACAATGGCTTCGCTTTCGGGCGGCGGCAGGTGGAGCACCTCGACAAGCACCCGGCGCTTGCTGCTGTCCGCAGTCAAGCTCTGGACACTGCGCAGCACCCGCAGCAGGACACTCTCCTCCAGATCAGATCTTTCAAGAACCGTAGAGAGCACCCGACGGCGATCGTCGTCAGCAGGCAAACCCTCGATCAGTCTAAAAAAAGCGGGCGTGAGCGGTGCAGCGTTTTTTGCTTCGCCCTCGGCGTAAGCTCCCAGGGCGCGGGCGCGATCGGAGGCCGACGGCATCGATGCAATCGCAGCAAGCACCTCCTGGGGCGAGGGAATCGCCTCCTCCAGCGTCTCGGTGGCAAGCACGACGCCGCTAAACTCCCGCAAAGCCTCTTCCTCGTCATCGGGAACGGGAATTTCGATCGGATCTTCGCCACGGCGAGCCACTTTCGGGGCGGTGCGCTCCGCCACAGCCCGCTTCGCCATCCGCTCGAACTCGGCTTCCATGCGCGCGTACTCCGCCTCGTGCCTGGTGTGTTCGAGCTCCAGGCGGGCGTACTCGGCCTCGCGCCGTTGTTCGGCGCGCTCCAGTTCTTGGCGGGCGCGCTCGAAGTCGGCGGCAAACGCCCCCGAATCGAGGCCCAGATCCACCAAGAGATCCGCTTCAAAATCGAGAGCGGCCTCGGAGCGAGGGACCAACACCACCGGCACCATCTGCACGGCAAAGGCCGAAGCGCTCAACAGCACCGCCGCCGCCGCCAAAATCGGCGAGGAGAGCCTGGGCCGGGTGTTGCGGTCGCGCTTGAGCAGCATTTCGACCCGCCGCCGGATCTGGGAAGTGCCGCTCAGCACCCCGGGTTGCAGCCGACTCGTCCCAGAAGCGCGCGTCAGCTCGATCAACCGGGCCAGGCAGGCGGCGTAAGGGAGCGGTTTGCCGGTCACGGCGATCACAGCGTCGTCGCAGGCGATCTCCCGCTCGGTATCGAGCCGCCGGGCGATCCACAGCACGGCGGGGTGAAAGAAAAAGATGGCCTCGATCAGCTTTTGCACCAGATTGGTCCAGTCGTCCCAGCGGCGCAGATGCGCCAGTTCGTGCAAAACGATCTGCTCCAGTTCGCCATCGCTCAGCTGTGCCAGCAGCGCCTCCGGGAGGATCACCGTCGGGTTAAAAAGACCCACCGCCACGGGCACCGGCACGTCCCGAGCGCTGCACAGCCGCACCGGTCGGGGGGTGGTCGCAAGCCACGGCTCCAGAGCCTCGCGATAGGCGCTCTGCAGCGGCATACTGCGCGCTTTGAGCCGCTGCAGAGCGCGTAAGCTGTTCAGGACGCCGGCCAACCGATAACCGGCAAAGCTCAACCAGATTCCAACCAGCCCCACAGGCCAGCTGTCGGGCACCTGCGGCAATTGCCAATCGGAATCGCTTGGAGCCGGGGCGGAGGGTGCTTCCACGGGCGCCGCAATGGAGACGGCGGCCGGAGCCCCCGCAACCGCAGAGGCAGGTACCACCCGTTCCACCCCTTTGGGAACCGGGGCAGGGACGGTGGGCAGCCGCCCGGATACCAGCGGCAGGACGGCCACCGTCACCAGCACAGCACACCAGACAGCGTAGCGGGTCGCGGCATTGAGGCGCTTTGCCGAAGCCATCGGCATGGCCACCACCGCCGTCAGCAGGGCACCCTGCCATAGACCGTTGAGCAATGCCTCGGCAATCGCGGCTGAGAGATCGACAAACACGCTCAAGTGGGGCATGGCGGCTCGTTGGGTGTAGGAAGCGGTGGAGCGGGTACTTTTTGAGTGCGTTTCACTGGGCTTGCACCGGCACGGCATCCGAATGGACGACGCGCCCGTCCAGCAGGTGGATGGTGCGGCTCGCGCAGCGGGCAAAGCGCGGATCGTGGGTGACGATGCAGATGGTGGTGCCGCCCCGGTGCAATTCGCCCAGAAGCTCCATCACCGTTTCACCGTTGGCCGAATCGAGGTTGCCGGTCGGCTCGTCCGCCAGCAAAAGCGGCGGCCTTCCCGCCAGGGCGCGGGCGACGGCGACGCGCTGCTGCTGGCCGCCCGACAGTTGGGCCGGACAGTGTTTGCGGCGGTGGGCGAGGCCGACGCACTCCAGGGCCGCTTCGACGCGCCGCTCGCGTTCGCCGGCCGCAAGCCCCCGGTAAGTCAAGGGCAATTCGACGTTCTCAGCGACACTCAAATCGCCAATCAGATTGAACGCCTGAAAGATAAAGCCGATGCGGCGGTTGCGCAGGCGCGAACGCTCGCTGGGGCCAAGCCGGGACATCGGCTTTCCTTCAAAAAAATACTCGCCGCCGGTGGGTGTATCGAGCAGGCCCAAAATCGACAGCAACGAAGACTTGCCGCAACCGCTCGGACCGGCGATCGCCACGTACTCGCCCGCCCCGACCGTCAGACTCACCTCCGAAAGGGCGCGCGTCTCCACGGCATCGGTGACAAAAACCCTCGAAACGTTCTCCAACTGGATCAGCGGTCGGTAGTCGGTGCTCATGGGGCAGAAAAATCGCATAGGGCCGAAAAGGCGCAACAACCGTGAATTGCCCGTGTCTACTAAATTATTAATTGCTCTTGCGCTCAGCCTACCGCCCGCTCCGTGGACCTGTCAACTAAGTAATTAATAGCCTCAGGTTAGTTCGAGCACGGCGAGCTGGACGGGGTCGCCCGGCCGTTCGACCAGTTCAAATCCGAGTCGGGTGCAAATGCGCTGCATCACCAGGTTGGTGGTCAAGATTTCGGCGCGGATGGCGCCGAGGTTTTCGTCGCGGGCCACGGCGATGAGCCGTTTGAGCATTTCGGTGCCCAGTCCCTGGCCGTGGAGCCGGTCGCTGACCATCATCGAAAATTCCGCCCGGGTGGTGCCGGGGATTTTGCTGAGCCGCCCCACGGCGACGATCTGCGCCCGCCCGCTTTTGGGGTCGTGAATTTTGGCCACCAGGGCCATCTCCCGGTCGTAATCGATAAAGCAAAGCCGGGCGAGGCGTTCGTGGGCGACGCGGCGGCTGAGCTTGAGAATCTGGAAGTAGCGCTGGTAGACGCTTTCAGTCGAGAGGCTCTCGTGGAAGTGCACCGCGAGCGGTTCGTCCTCCGGCCGGATCGGTTCGATGAGCACTTCGGTCCCGTCGCGCAAGGTCCAGGGGGTGCGGTACTGGAGGGGGTAGGGCCGGATGGCGGGCCGGGGCAGATCGCCGTCGGGAATCGTTTCCGGGTGCAGCACGACGCGGGCGTCGAGGGCAATCAGCGTCGGGGCGTCGCTGTCGCCGGGTCGGGCCAGTAATGGATTGATATCGATTTCGCGGATGCGCGGCTGCTCGGTGACCAGTTGGCTGAAGCGCACCAGGAGCCGCTCCAGGGCGGCGAGATCCACGGGCCCCCGGCCGCGCACCCCCAGCAGCGCCCCATAGATCCGCGTCTGCTCCATCATCCGCCGTGCCAGGGTGGTGTTGAGGGGTGGCAGACCGAGGGCGCGGTCTTTGAAGACTTCGACCAGTTGTCCGCCGGTGCCGAAGAGCAGCACCGGCCCGAATTGGGCGTCGATGCTGCTGCCCAGGATCAGTTCGTAGCCGTCGAGGCGAACCATCGGCTGCACGCTCACCCCCAGAAAATGGGGTTTCTGCGGGGAGGGTTGGAGTTTGCCCGCCCGTTCCTGCACTTCCACCGCCCCGGCGACGGCGCGGTAGGCGGCGCGCACGGCCTCTGCGTCCCCCAGGTTCAGGTGCACCCCCTGCACGTCGGTTTTGTGGGTAATCGTCTCGGAGTGCAGCTTTACAACCACCGGGTAGCCGATCGCCCCCGCGGCGGCGACGGCCGCCTCTTCGTCCGCTGCTACGCGCGTCTCGACCGTCGGGATGCCGTAGGCAGCCAGCAGCGCTTTGGCCTCGAATTCGGTGAGCAGCGTCCTGCCCGCTTGCCGGGCGGCGGTGAGTATCCCTTCGGCGGCGGCCCGCTCGATGCCTGTGTCCGCTTCTGTGGCGGAGGGCGTCTCGTAGATGTCGCGCAGGTTGTAGCTGTAGAGCCCCATGTAGTTGAAGATGCGCGCGGCGGTATCTGGATAGGTGTAGGTGGGAACGCCCGCGCGGTTGAGCAACGCTTCTCCCGCCGCCACTTCCGCTCCTCCCATCCAACTGGCCAAAATCGGCTTGTGGTGCAGTTCACGGGCGCATTCGACCAGTTGACGGGCGGTCTCGGTGGGTTGGCTCATCGCCTGGGGGGTGAGGATCACCAAAAGCCCGTCGCTACCCGGATCGCGGGCGGCGGCGGCGAGCGCCTGGGTGTAACGCTCGGGTTCGGCGTCGCCCAAAATGTCGATCGGATTGCCGTGGCTCCAGTGGTCGGGCAGCAGTTTGTCCAGTTCGGCGACGGTCTCGGGCGACAGTGCCGCCAGTTCGCCCCCCGCGCCGACGAGGGCGTCGGTGGCGAGCACCCCCGGCCCGCCCGCGTTGGTGAGGATGGTGAGCCGGCGCCCCCGCGGACGCGGCTGTTTGGCGAGCACTTCGGCCATATTGAACAGCTCCGAGATGCTCGCCACCCGCAGAACGCCCGTGCGCCGGAAGGCGGCATCCAGCACCTCGTCGCTGCCGGTGAGGGCACCCGTGTGGCTGGTGGCGGCCTGGGCCGCCGCCGCAGTCCGGCCCGCCTTGATGACGATGATCGGCTTGGTGTAGGCCACCTCCCGCGCCGCCGACAAAAACGAGCGCGCGTCGCCGATCGATTCCATGTAGATGACGATGCTCTCGGTGCGGGGGTCATCCCCGAGATAGTAAATCCAGTCGCCCCAGCCCACATCGAGCATCGAGCCCATCGAGACGAAGGCGCTGAAGCCGACGTGCTCGCGAAAGCTCCAGTCGAGAATCGACGTGCAAAGAGCACCGCTCTGGCTGAGAAACGCGAGGTTGCCGGGGTTGGCCATGGCACCGGCAAACGTGCCGTTGAAGCCCAAATGCGGGTTCATCACCCCCAGGCAGTTGGGACCGACAATCCGCATCCCGCCCTTGCGCGCCTCGGCAAGCACCTGCCGCTCCAGTTCGGCCCCCGCCTCCCCCGTCTCCCGAAATCCGGCGGAAATGACAATCGCCCCCGGCACTCCCGCCTCGGCGCATGCGCGGATCACCCCCGGCACCGTGGCGGCCGGGGTGACGACGATGGCCAGTTCCACCCGCTCACCGACCGCGGCAATGGTCGGGTAGGCTTTGACACCCAGCACGGCGGGCCGCTTGGGGTTGACCGGAAAGACCGTGCCGCCGAAGGGATTGCTCAACAAATTGGCGAGGATCGTGCGGCCGACGCTGCCCGGCCGGTCGGTGGCGCCAATTACCGCCACACTTTTGGGAGCAAAGATGAGATCCAACGGTCGGCGCATCGAGCGCAAAACGTCCTGGGCCGGATCGGCGGTGAGCATCCTGGAGCACCTGAGAAAATCTTTCCCATGCTATCGGTTGGTCCCGAAGGTCTTCCAGCCGCAGCGGCCACGAATCGCTTCATTGCTTTTGGAGGCGCGGCCAGTCCCGCAGCACCGCCCCCGCCAGGTACAAAGAGCCGGCGATCACCGTCAACTGCTCTGTATCGCTAAGCTGAAGGGCTTCAGAAAAACCGGAGGCGCTTGCGATGGAGTGTATGCCCATGGTCTGCGCCATGGAGGCCAGCCTCTCGGGCGGATGGGAGCGGGCGTCGGGAACGGGGACGGCTACAAAAGCGTCGCCCGGACGGAGCAAAGCTTTTAAGACGGCTCGCGCGTCCTTGCTTTCGAGAATGCCCACGATCCAGCGGATGGATTCTTTGGGGTGGAGGGTATCCAGATAGCGGCGCAGGTACACGGCACTGTCTTCGTTGTGGGCACCGTCGAGCAGCAACCGTTCGCCAAGCCACTGGTAGCGTCCCGGCCAAACGGTGTTTTCGAGGCCGGTGCGGATCGCTGTTTCATCAATGGGCAGTCCCCGCTCCCGGAGCACTTGGCAGGTGGCGAGGGCGGTGGCGCTGTTTTGCAGCTGTACCCCACCTGCGAGGGGGAGCCGGTAACGAAATCCTTGCCACTGCGCCTCACCCGGGGCGACCTCGTGGGCAGGCTCGGCCAAGGTGATCACAACGCCCAACGCCAGTGCCTTTTCAGTGACCACCTGCATCGCTTCCGGGGCCAGCGGCGCGCAGACCAGGGGGCAGCCGGACCGCAAAATCCCGGCTTTTTCGGCGGCGATGGCCGCCAGCGTGGAGCCGAGTTGGTCGCAGTGATCCAGGCCGATACCGGTGATCACGCTCGCCGGCGGCTGCTCGAAGACGTTGGTGGCGTCGAGTCGTCCGCCCAGTCCGACCTCGACTACCGCCACTTCGACGGCAGATTGGGCAAAGTGCAAGAACGCAGCGGCCGTGACAATCTCGAACTGGGTAGGCTCCCCCAAACTTTTCGGCAAATGCTCGGCGGAGGCTTTCACTTTTGCCAGGCACGCCTGCAAAGCCCCATCCGAGATAAAAGCACCGTCAATCCAGATGCGCTCGTTCCAGTCGAGCAAATGGGGTGAAGTGTAGCGCCCCGTCCGATACCCGGCCGTCTGCAAAATATGGCTCAGATAAGCGCAGACCGAGCCTTTACCATTGGTCCCCGCCACATGCACGGCTTGGAAGGCAACCTGCGGCTCCCCCAGGCGCTTAAGCAGCGCCTGGATGCGCTCCAAGCCCAGGTGAACGCCAAATTTTTGCAGGTGATCGAGATAACCTCCAGCCGTCATTGGTTTGGGTAGTAGATATCTACATTATTTGGACTATTGTGACGCACTGGACACTCCTGCAGCTCAGTGGCGAGCCAGCCCCATCGCCGCAGTCGACACGCGTCGTGCAGGCCCTAAAAGAATAAGCCCAGCCCACCCACAGAGTCTCGTTCCCAGCCGTGCCTTGAAGTCCGGGGGGTGTCGGGGGGCCGGCAGCCCCTCGACGCGGGGAGGGGGAGAGCGCGAGAGGGGAACCCGAAGGGGGTTCCGCCTCTCGCTCCACAGACTGTCGTGCAAGACCAAAGAACCGGAGAACCCAAAAGTGGAAGTACCCGATCGGCTCGGCGCGCGACGTTTTCTTTTTTGATCGCGGACGGGAGACAGCTCCATAGTTGCCGGCTGACGGTAAAAAATTCGGGAATGCTGCGGCTCACTTCGTCGGCGAACCCACCAGCACCGAAGTACAAAAAGGGCAGCGGCGCGCATCGATCGCAATTTCGCTGGTGCATTCGGGACATTTCTTGGTGGTCGGGTCGGGGGACGGTTCCTTGTGCGCCCGCGCAATCAGGGCGTTGAGCGGCAGCACGATCAAAAAGTAGACCACCGCCGCGATGATCAAAAACGAGATGATCGCGTTGATGAACTGGCCGTACATGAACTTGCTGTTGTTGATCGTGAAGTAGAGACCCGAGAAATCCGGCTGGCCGCCGATGGCGGCAATCAGCGGGGTGATGAATCCTGAAACCAGGGTTTCGACGATCTTTCCGAAGGCGGCACCGATGACCACGCCCACGGCCAAGTCGACGACATTCCCCCGCAGCAAAAATTGTTTGAATCCGTCCAGCATCTTGGAACCTCCAATGGTCGAGATAAACATACGTGAATAATCTCAGAAAGTCGGCTGCTTTTCTTGTATGGAAGCGTTGCTTTACCGAGCTGTATCGCCTGTGGGTGAGTATACGTCGCCCATCCGGGGACAGTCGGCAAGCTTCCCGAAAATTTCAGTTGAGGCCGTTTACTCTGCGTCTGAATGCTGGGGCATTTTCAAAGATTTTTTGCGCCCCGGCTCCAGATTCCGCCGGTAGCGTATTCTGCGCTACTAAGTACCCAACACTGTCTGCTGTTTTTGCCGCCGGAGCACCCGTTTGCGGGCACCGGCCGCGAAATCGCCCTGGATGGGATCACCAAACTGCTCGAATAAGCGCGGTGGCTGTTTCCCAGGTTTTTCACCTTTTTTGCTTACTTTGAAATTGGCTACAGACAGGGAGGCTCGGCGTATGACAGGCAAAATTGACACCGAAGCATTTCTGGCGTCCGTGGGGCGCATTGCCCGCGCGGTCGATCCGATTTTGAGGGTGATCCCCCGCGATGAGAGCCGCTGCACGGTGCTCTACCCCGGTCTGGGCGATCAAGTCTGGGTGAAGGTCGGCCCCCGCGAGGGGTTGTTCCATGTTTTCAAGTCGCGCCTCAGCGAGCCGAAACCTGCCCACCTCGGTCTGATTACCCCGGCGGGCGCCGACTTTCTCAGGCAAGTATTGAGCGAGTACGTCGAGGAAGTGGGCCATCCGAATATCCGCATGCTGTAATGACATGAACGATATCCTGGTACTGGCGATCGACGCGGCGCGCGCCCGTTTTTTGGCCCTGGAGCGGCCGGAATTTCCCGAGTGGGAGCCTGGGCCGACGCTTGTCGAAGGGGAGACGCTCATCAACGCCGAGCGCGAGGCCGCCGGGCGGCAGCTGTGGTCTGAGACCAAGACGGGGCGCAACCGTGGACCAGGGGCTGGTCCTGCCCACGCCTACGACGATCACCGCGAAAACCACGCGGAGGAGTTTGAGCGGCGCTTTGCTAGGTTGGCCGCCCAGGAGGCCGCCCACCGCGCCGATCGGTGTCAGGCGCGCCAGGTGGTGCTGGTGGCGGAGCGGCGGATGCTCGGGTTTGTCCGCGAGGCGCTCGCTCCGCTGCTGGGCGCTCAGGTGCGCCTGGAGGAGTTGGCAAAGGATCTCTGCAAACTGAGGGCGGCTGAGTTGCAGGCGCATCTGGCCGGGGAAAATTTGTTGCCGGCGCACCGGCGGCCATAGAGCAGTTTGAAGTTGCCCAGATGATAGTTTTCAGCCTGGCGGTTGGTTTTGCACGAGGATCTGTGGGTGCGAGAGGTGGAACCCCCTTCGGGTTCCCCTCTCGCGCTCTCCTCCTCCCCGCGTCGAGGGGCTGCCGGCCCCCCGACACCCCCCGGACTTAGCGGCATGGTTGGGAACGAGAATTGGCGGGTGGGCTGGGCTTATTCTTCCAGTGCGTGCACGACGCGTGTCGACTGCGGCGATGGGGCTGGCTCGCCGTTGGGCTGCAAAGGCATTGGGGTGTGGGGCGGCTCAGGCAAACGCTGTGCAAAATTGGACAGGAAACGGTTTTTCCCTGGCACCTACTCTAAAAATCGAACGTTGCGCGCAGGGTGCCGACCTGCACTGTTGGGTTGTTTCGGTTGTTTTCGGGGTTGAAGATTGTGAGTAAGCCAGGGGTGATCGAGATGCGGTCGGTGAGGCGGATGCGGTAGAAAATTTCTAGATGCACCGCCCCGTCCGGGTCCTGGAATTTGTTTCCCAGGTCGCTACGCGTGACGCGGGGCGGTTGGCCGATTACCAGGCCGCCCAGGTTGCCCTTGCCTGCTAGATCTGCAAAGGCAAAGGAGAGTGCGTAGTTGACGATGCTGGATCCTGGACGGCCGGGCAGATCTTCGGCGCGCGCCTCGGTGAGGCCGAACCAGCCGCCGATTTGAAAGCCTGGGGAAATCTTCCAGAACCCCTGCAGGCCGTAGGAATCGGCGAAGGTGCGCTTGCTGTCGCCGTCGAAGGGGTCGTTGGCCAGGTCGCTGCCGGTGCCGGTGTCGGTGGCGTTGAAGGTGCGGATATAGCTCAAGCCAATCCCTGTGGTCTTGCTCGGCTGGAAATTCAATTGCGCGAGTATCCCGGTGGGCAGGAAGCGGTCGGTCTGCCTGACATCGTCGAGATCGTCGTCCTCGGCCAGGGAGCCGAAGTCGGCCACGAAACCCGCCGAGAGGGTGAGGGTCTTGGTGGCCTCCCAGCGCACGCCCACGCCGGTGCCGCTGATGAGTCGGTAAATGGCGTTGCGCTGGCCGAAGCGCGAAATGGCACCGCTGCCGGTGCTGCCCACCAGCGGATGGAGTGCGTCGGTGAAGTCGTCGAGGCGGCCCCCCAGGGCTCCGATGTAGACGCGCAGATTTTTGGCGAGGTCGAAGCGGTACTCCAGGCGGGCGACGTTGAAGACCCGGTTGGTGTTGCCCCCTACCCCGAGACGGGCCATGTCGGTGCCGGCAAGCGAACCGTAGTTGGGAAAGTCGCCTGCCTGCAGCCGCACCCGCAGGCGGTCGTTGCGGCCGAAGGTCGTGTCGAAGGTGAGGCGCGCCCGGCCGCTAAAGCGCACGGCGGTGCTGTCCCCCTCGTCGTCGTCGAGCGTGTTGCTGAGGGTGCTCAGGCCGAAGATCACCTGGCCGCTCATGGTGGTTTTGCTGTCAAACGGGGCGTACCTGGCCCGGTCCAGGCGCTTTTCGAGGTTTTCGAGGCGGGCGGTGAGCCCTTCGCGCTCGGGAAGAAACTCCAGTTGCAGCCGCCGCAGGGCGTCGAATTGTTCGGCATCCAGCGCATTCGCCTGTTGCGCCGATTTTTCGACGGCCGCGAGCACCCGACCGAGGCGAACGGCAAATTCGGCGCGCGAGATGAGCTGTGCATGCGGACGGGCAGGGTCCGGCAGACCCAGCTGCCGCTCCAGGCTCGTAAGCGTGCGCTCGGCCCACTCGCCTGAGCGCACATCCGCCAGCTGCGAGACGGCAGGGTCCGGCTCAGCTGTCAGTGGCTCCGCCCCGAGCAACAGCGAGGCGAGCAGGGCGGCTAACCCGCGACTTCGACGGGCGCTACGGCGGGCCATCGCGGGCGGACGGTGGTGGTGGTGCGCACAACGGGCGAAGCGGCACTCAGGTAATCGCGGTACCAGCAGACGAAGCGCTCGATGCCGACGGTGAGTGGGGTGCTCGGTTTGAAGCCGACTTCGCGCATCAGGTCGTCCACATCGGCGCAGGTGGCGGGCACATCGCCAGGTTGCATCGGCAGCAGGTTTTTCACGGCCCGCTTGCCCAGGGCCTGCTCGATGACTTCGATAAATTCAATCAGACTCACCGGCTGGTGGTTGCCGATGTTGTAGATGCGGTAGGGGGCAGCTCCTGCATGGGTGGGAACGCGGGGGAGGAGGCGGACGATGCCCTCGACGATGTCGTCGATATAGGTGAAGTCGCGCTGCATGTGGCCGTGGTTGTAGACGTCGATGGGCTTGCCTGCTTCGATGGCCTGGACGAACTTGAAATAGGCCATGTCCGGCCGTCCCCAGGGGCCGTAGACGGTAAAAAAGCGCAGGCCCGTGGTCGGCAGGGCGTACAGGTGGCTGTAGGCGTGGGCCATCAACTCGTTCGCTTTTTTGGTGGCGGCGTAGAGCGAGACCGGGTGATCGACGTTGTCGCTCACCGAGAAGGGTGCTTTGGTGTTGGCGCCGTAGACCGAACTGGAGGAGGCGTAGACCAGATGCCCGATGCCGCTGGTGCGGCAGCACTCCAGCAGGTTGACGAAGCCGCTCAGGTTGCTGTCGACGTAGGCGAAGGGATTTTTGAGCGAATAGCGCACGCCTGCCTGGGCCGCCAGGTGGACGACACAGTCGAACGATTCGCTTTCAAATAGTTCGAACATGGCCGGGCGGCGGGCGATATCGAGGTGCCGGAAGGTAAATTGCGGGTGCGGCACCAGCCGCGCGAGCCGCGCTTCTTTGAGGCGCACGTCGTAATAGCTGTTGAGGTTGTCGATGCCGTAGACTTTGCTGCCTTCCTGGAGCAGACGCGCCGCCAGGTGGTAGCCGATGAAGCCGGCTACCCCGGTGATTAAGACTTTCATGGCTTGACTCGCTGGATGTAGGTGTGGATGGTGTCAGGGCTTGCCCGAGGCGGCGGCCGGCACCTGACACCGGTAGAGGGCGGCGTAGCGCCCGCCCGCGCGCAACAGTTCTGTGTGGCTGCCCTGCTCGACGAGCCGGCCCGCTTCGATAAAGAAAATCCGTTCGGCGCTGCAGGCTGCCTGCAGGTCGTGGGAGATCAGAATGGTCGTGCGGCCTTGGGTGAGGCGTTCGAGCGCTTCGTTGACCGCCTGCTCGCTGGCACCGTCCAGGCCGACGGTCGGTTCGTCGAGCACGACGATGGGTGAGCGGCGCACGGCGGCGCGGGCGATGGCGATGCGCTGGCGCTGGCCGCCGGAGAGGCTGGCGCCCCGCTCGCCCAGGATCGTGTCGTAGCCCTGGGGAAGCGCTTCGATGAAGCTGTGGGCGTTGGCGAGGCGGGCGGCCGCTTCGACCTCCACGCCGGTGGTGCCGGGGGCGCCGTAGGCGATGTTGTCGCGCACGCTCACCGCGAAGAGCACGCTCTCCTGCAGGACGATGCTCACCTGGCGGCGCAACGAATCGAGCTTGTAGCTGCGCGCGTCGTGTCCGTCGATGAGCACCCGTCCGGCGCTCGGGTCGTAGAGGCGCAAGATCAGGCTTGCCAGGGTCGATTTGCCGCCGCCGGAGGGACCGACCAGGGCGATGCGTTCACCCGGGGCGATCGTGAAATCGAGATCTTCGAGGATTGGACTGCCCGGCTGGTAGCCGAAGCTCACCCCCTCGAAGCGGATCGCCCCGGTAAGGGGCGGGGCTTCGACGGCCCCCGGCAGATCCCGGACGTCCGGGACGCTGTCGATCACTTCGACCACCCGCTCGCCGGAGGCGGTGGCCTTGGCGATCTGACCGGTGTACTTGGCCAGGTAGCGCATCGGCTTGAAGGCCGTCTTCAAGTAGGTGACAAAAACCAGCAGATCGCCGGGGGTGAGGGCGCGCTCCAGCACCAGTTGCGCTCCGCGCCAGAGCACCAGGGCGATGGCCGCCCCGACCAACAGTTCGACGGTGCGCTCCAGCCCCGCCGCCAGTTGCTGGGCGCGCTCGCCCTCTTTGAGACTTTTGAGGTTGTCGCGTTTGAAGGAGCGCTCCAACAGCCCCTGCAGCGAGAGGGCCTGCACCACCTTGATGGCGCCGATCGACTCGGCGGCGCTCGCGGCCATCGCCCCTTCGCGGCGGCGCTGGGTACGGGCGACTTTGTGGATGCGGCCGGTGAGGCGCACCGTCGAGACTAAAAACACCGGCAAGATGGCGGCGGCGAGCAGGGCCAGCTCGAAGTTGAGCCAGAACATCACCGCGAGCATCCCGAAGAGGGTCAGAAAGTTGGTGAGCAAAGGCAGTGCCGCGGTGACGGTCACCTCCCGCAGCCGTTCGGTGTCGCTGGTGACCCGGGCGATCAGATCTCCGCTTTTGTGGCGGCTATGAAAAGCGAGGGAGAGGCGCTGGATCTGGCTGTAGAGCCGGGCGCGCACCTCGCTCATCACCTGGGTGGCCACCAGCGACATGCCGACCACCGCCAGGTAGGCAGCCCCGGCCCGGAGGGCGGCGATCGCCACCAGGCCGAGGGCAAGGGCGGTGAGCACCACCGTCGGTTCGGCCCCGGCCAGGGGAGCCGGGAGCACAGCACCCGATTGGGGCAGGATCACCGTGTCGAAGATGTACTTCAGCGGCCACGGTTCCAACAGCCGCAGGGCGGTCTCGGCGATCAGGGCACTAAACGACCCGGCAAGCAGCAGTTTTTGCTTGCGGATCTCAGGCCAGAAGCAGCGCAGGATGCGGCCAAAACCCGGCAGGTTCAGCTTGGGAACGCGCAGGTGCATGGCTTACTCCTGGGCCGCAGCGGCAGTCGGTACCGGCGCGGGTGGTACAGTAGCGGACGCACCCAGGCGGTCGGTGAGGTAGCGGTTGAGCTGCTTCTCCATCTCAGAGAGCATCGCCTCCAGTTCGGCGTCGTACTCGCCGCCGAGGCTCAGGGCGCGCACCAGCGGGCGCAAGAACGCCTGGTGGCGCCGGTGGCCGAGGCGGTCGAGGCGCTTTTGAAAGTACTTGTCCTTAGCCAGGCCCCACTTCTTGCGAAAATGCTTGAGGCTCGCCAGTTCCCAGGCGTCGCTCCAGCGCAGCAGGAAGTAGGACAGATCCGACCAGTCGAAGGGCGGTCCCGGCACGTAGGTCACCACCGAGTCGGGCTCCACCCAGATGCTGCCCCCCGCCTGCTGCACCGTCAGACAAAAATCGATGTGCTCGCGGGTGCTGAGTAACTTTTCGTCGAGGGGACCGAGGCGGCCCATCAGCGAGGCGCGCACCAGCACGCAGTGAAATTCGGCAAATTCGCAGGGGCGACGGGCGGTCTTGCCCAGCACCTCGGCGAGGGGCCGGTTGACGAAGTAGTGCTTTTCGTGGATGCGGCGCTCGTCGCGGCCGTCTTCACCGGTTTGCTGGAGGATGCGCGCTTCGCCGCCCGCCAGGTGCACGCGCTCCTCGCCGGGAGTGCCGATGCAGACGAGCGGACCGACCACGGCGGCACCGGTGGTCTCGGCGCAGTCGACCAGCCGCTCCAGCCAGCCCGGGGTGACCTGAATGTCGTTATCGACAAATACGACGTAATCGCTGTCGCCGCAGCGGGCCAGGCCCAGGTTGCGCGCCTGGTTGGGGGCCAGGTAGTGTGCGGTGCGAATCAGTTCAAACCCACGAAGGGCGGCTTGCTGTTGCAAGTAGCGCTGCACCGGCTCGGGGGAGCCGCCGTCGACGTAGACGAGCTTGAAAGGGTAGTCCGTGTGGGTATAGAGGCTTTCGAGCGACTCGCGCGTGTAGCTGAAGCGCTCGCGCGGCGAGACGATAAGACAGACAGTTGGCTTGCGCATGGTAAATATCCCAAAGTGCATTGCTAGTGGTCAGCCGCCAGGGGCAGTTCGACGGCGGTGGCAGGCAGGCTATGGGCGGCGGCATCGGTCTGCTGGAGGACGTGCCGGTAGATTTCGCTCCAGTGCTGCTGTTCGATCCAGGGGGCGAGCCATTCGCTGACTTTGTAGCGGGCGGCTTCTCCCAGTTGGCGGCGCAGATCCGGCGAAGCGACGAGGCGGCCCAGGGCGGCTGCGAGGGCTTCGCTGTCGCAGGGGGGAACCAAAAGCGCGTCGCGCTCGTGATCCAGAATTTCGCCGATGGCGTCCGCGCGGGTGCCCACGATCGCCCGGCCCGCCGTCATCGCCTCCAGTAGGGCGTTCGGGCAGCCGTCGTGCAGCGAAGGGATGACGAAGATATCGAGGAGGGCGTAGCAGGCGAGCGCCTGCTCGCGGGGCAATAGTCCCGTTACCACCAGCCGGTCGCCCAGGCCGGCATTTTCGACTTCCAATTGCCAGTAGGCGGCTTCTTTGGGCACGAAGTCTCCCACCAGCAGCAGGGTAACGTCGAGCGATTCGGCCAGCAGGCGGCCGCAGGCATCCAGCAGAAATTCGATCCCTTTTTTGTCGCGGAAGCGGCCGACCGAGCCAATGACGGTGCCGCTCAGGGGAGGGACGGGGGGATCCCCGACATGCTCAAAGCGCACCGGGTCGATCGAATTCCAGAAAGCCGACGATTTGTCGCGGATGGCCGGGGCAAAGAGCGCTGCCCGGCTTTGCAGGTCGCGGCTGACAAAGGTCACCCAGGCGGAATTTTCGAGGGTCCAGACCATCTGGGCGTGCAGTAGCGGGCTGAACATGTGCTTGTGGATGTCCGAGCCGCGGATGCTGTTGATCACCGGCACGCCGTATTCGCGGCCGAGCAGGGTGAACAGATAGCCTGTCTCGCTCAAGAAAAAGGCGTGCAGCACATCGAAGCTGTAGCGCCGGTGCAGGGCGCACAGCTGAAAGTACAGATCGCTCAGCATCTCCTGTTTGGAGGCATCGGCGGAGCGGATGGGCGGTTTGAGGCGGTGGACGCTCAGGCCGTCCTGCTCGGTGGTGAGGCACTGGGCGCGGCGCGGACCCTGGCTTAGCACAGCCTTAGGTTCCGAGCGAAAGACGGCGATGTGCACTTCGTAGCCCAGATCCCGCAGGAAGTGGGCGATGCGGTGGACCGATTCGCCGACCCCCCCGACATCGGGGGGAAATTCAAGGGTTGCGATGCAGACTTTCAGGCTCATGGCGGCTCTCACACCTCGGTAGCGGTTGGTGATGGTAGTGGGGTGCGGTGCAACCCTGCCCCGGGATCAACGGCAATGGCCGACGGCGGCGGTGGGCAGGGCGGGGGCAAGCAGGGCGCGGAGGTGTCCTGCCGTGCGCGCCACGCCGTCGAGGTCGAAATGAAAAGTCGTGGGCTCGCGCTCCAGGCAGGCGAGGATTTTGCGGGCGAAGCGCTCCGGCAGCAGCTCCTCCGGGTGGATGCGGGCGACGACGCCCAGGTCTTCGAGTTTTTGGGAGCGGATCGTTTGCTCGAGATCGTCGTTGCCGGTAAAAGCGAGCAGCATCGCCCGCACGCCGGTAGTCAGCACGTTCATCGTCGTGTTGTAGCCGGACATGCTGATCGACAGGTCGGCTTTTTGCAGGTAACTGAGTAGATGGGGCGTGTAGCGCTCGACGGTGGTGCGCGGCAAGGAAGTGGCCAGCGCTCGGAAGCGCTCGAAGGTCTCCTCGGGCATAAACGGTCCGCAGAAGATGGCGAAGCGGTGCGGCAGCCGGTCCTGGAGGATCCCGGAAGCGCCGATGGTCGATGCGATCAGTTCGTGGCCGAAGCGGCCGCCGCCGATGCTCGTGACGATGAGCGGCCCGGCGGGCAGGGCTGCGGGCGGGGCCGGGGGCGGCTGCTGGACGACGTAGCCGGTGTAGTGCACCGGGCAAGTCAGATCCGCCACCCGCGAAAAAGTCTCCTCCAACGGCTGGAAGCGCGGGTCGCCGTGCACCAGCAGCAAGTCGAAATAGCGGTTCATCAGTTGGCAGACTTTTTGTTCGTGCTTGGCCTGGTCCTGCTTGGTGACCACGATGTCGCGCAGGCTGCAGATCACTTTGGTCCGACCCCCGGCGCGGGCGGCTTCCAATAGCGGCACCAGTTCAAAGGAAAACCGGCGCCGGCCGAAGGGAAACAGCTCGATCACAAGCGCGTCGGGAGCAAACCGGTGCAAGATCGCGAGCAACCGGTCGCGGCGGGCCGCCTGGACGGCTTCGAGATCGTCCGCCTGACCGACGACAGTCAGGGTGCGAAAGGCGGCGTCGGTCTTGATGGCGGGCAGGTTGATCACTTCGATCCCCGCCGGTACCTCGAAGCCCGGCACCTGCTCGCCGCCGTTGATGAAGCACACCTGAAAATCGTCCGCCAGGCCGCGGACAATTTCCATGCTGCGGACCAGATGGCCCATGCCCAAAATGTGCTGGCAGTAAAAAAGAAGCTTCTTTTTCATCAGCTGGCGACCTCCAGAGGCGGCAGAGCCGGAACGTAAGCGGGTGGGACGGGCGTTTCGCCGCCGGGAAGCAGGTGGTGGGTGATGCGGCCCAGGGCGTTGAGATCAAAGCGCGCGCAGGGAGGACGGACAGGCTGAGCGAGGGCGCTCTGCACGGCTGTGTACAATTCGCCCGCCTGGATGCGGTCGGGGTGAAGGGCGGTGAGCAGCCCCATGTGTTCGAGCCGCGAGGAGCGGATCCACTGTTCTTCGACCGGCCGCACGCGCGGAACCACCACCGCCCGCTTACCGAGGGTAAGGATTTCGCAGATGGTGTTGTAGCCGCCCATGGAGACCACCGCGTCCGCGGCGGCTATACAACTGGTCAGATCGTCGGTAAATTCGAGCATGTGCAGGTGCGGCAGGCGCGTCGCGGCGGCAAAGCAGTCCCGGCGGCGCTCGGCGGGCATCTCCGGCCCGAGGATCACCAGACTGTGAAAAGCCCCGTCTGGCGAGCGTTCGAGGTCCGCCAGATACCGCTCGACCAGCTGAAAGCCGTCCTCACCTCCACCCGGGGTGACCAGCACCAGCGGCCGGTCCGCTGCGATACCGAGACCGGTGCGGATTTGGGCGATCGACTGCACCCCGGCGGGCTTGGCGATGTAGCCGCAGTAGTGCACTTTGCGGGCAGTCGCCTGGGGAAGTTGATACTCGCGCACCAGATCGAACACCTGGGGCATACCCGCCACCAGAATCGATGCGTAGAATTTCTCGATCGTCTTATGAAAGCCCTGCTTCTGCCACAGGGCGATCGTCGCTTCCGGGCGGTCGAGAATGTCGCGCAACAGCAGCACGCAGCGCGTCGGCGGCAGCATCTGCTCGACGTAGTAAAGCGTATCCTCCAGTTCGCCCTCCAGGCCGCGGGGGTTCTTGTCGACCAGCAGCACGTCCGGGTGAAAGTGGGCCACCGCCTGCAAGATCAGCTCCGAGCGCAGGCGCACGGTTTCAGCGAGGCCGGTCTTGAGGTACTTGGCGGTGGGCCGTCCGGTCTGGCCGCGGTTGAGGCAGGGCAGCTTGATGTAGTCGAGGCCCTCAGGGAGCCGGAAGCTGTGCAGCATCGGCGAGCCGGAGATGAGCAAGATGGACAGATCTTCGGTCGTGGCAAGCAAGTGTTCGCAAATGGCGATCATCCTGCGCACATTGCCGAGGCCGTAGGAATCGTGAGAATACACGGTAATTCTCATCGCCGCAGGTCCTTGTGTGAGTGTGGATGCGAAAGGTCAGCCGGCGATGGCGAGCACCGGCGCCGCTTTTTCGGGGGCGGCCGGCGCCGCTTTGGCCCCGGGTTTGCCGATGCCCACGTAGGTAAAGCCCGCCGCTGCGAGAATCTGGGGATCGAGAAAGTTGCGCCCGTCCACGATTAGCGCTCTTGCCATCGACCGGGCCAGGCCGGCGTAGTCGAGGGTACGAAATTCGGCCCACTCGGTCACCAGCACCAGGGCGTCGCAACCGACTGCGAGGCTCTCGGGGCAGACGGCCACACCCGCTTCGAGGCCCGCGGGCGGACGCTCCGGGCGGACGGTCGGGTCGTAGGCTTTCACCCGAGCCCCCAATCTCCGGCACTCGGCGGCCAGATCCAAGGCCGGGGCGTCGCGCAGATCGTCGGTATCGGGCTTGAAAGTAAGACCCAACAGACCGATCGTCTTGCCTTTGAGGATACCCAGCGATTGGCGCAATTTTTCGATAGCCAGATAGCGCTGGGAGCGGTTGACCGCCACCGCCGCCGCCAGCAGCTTCGCTTCATAGCCGTAGTCGCAGGCAGTGTGCACCAGGGCTGCGACATCCTTGGGAAAGCAAGATCCTCCCCAACCAAGACCCGCCTGCAAAAATTTGCCGCCGATGCGCGAATCGAGGCCCATGCCCAGGGCCACCTGCTGCACATCGGCGCCGACCCGGTCGCAGATATTGGCTACTTCGTTGATGAAGCTGATTTTGGTGGCCAAAAAGGCGTTCGCCGCGTACTTGATCATCTCGGCAGAGGCCAGGTCCGTCACCACCACCGGCACCGGGGGCAAAGCGGCCTCGGCGGCCACTTGCCGTTGGGTAATCGGTTCATAGAGCTTTTTCATCAAAGCGACGGCCCGCCTGCCGCTGCCCCCAAGCACGATGCGATCCGGATTGAAGGTATCGAATACTGCCGAGCCTTCGCGCAGAAATTCGGGGTTGCTCACGACATCAAAATCGACATCCGGCGCAGCGTTTTCGCTCACCAGCATCCGCACCCAGTCCCCCGAGCCGATGGGCACGGTCGACTTGTTGACGATCACTTTGTAGTTGCCGTCCAGGTGGGTGCCGATCGCCCTAGCCACCGCTTCGACCGCCCGTGTATCGCTCTCGCCGCTCGGCAGAGCCGGGGTGCCGACGGCAATAAAGATCACCTCGCCGTGGCGCACCCCGGCGGCGATATCGGTCGTAAACGCCAGCCGCTGCGCCTGCATCGCCCCGGTCATGATCGTTTCGAGGCCCGGTTCAACAATGGGGGAGATTCCCGCTTGCATCTGGGCGACCTTGGCGGCGTTGTTGTCCACGCCCACAACGTCGTGGCCGATATGGGCCAGACAGGCTCCCGTAACCAAACCAACATAGCCAGTACCGATAACGCAGACGCGCATAAAATAACCCCTCATCAGTTGTTGGCAATTAATCTGATAATCCGGCCGCTCCTACTCAAGACGATCTGACCGGCCGGATTGTCGGCCCGTCGCACTTGCGAGCCTCTAGATTGCTCTGGGCAGATTGTGAAGCGAAGGTAACACCGGCGTGCAATTATTATTCATTCCCACCCGGCAGCCCACGGAGCAACTCCGGCTCAAAAACCCTAATTTGCACCACGCCTGGCCGCAGTCTCCCCGCAAAGCGTGCCAGCCCCAGAAACATCGGCCAAGCCCGCCCACCCCCTCTCCCGCCGACCTCGCCAATAAGTCCGGGGGGGTGTCGGGGGGGTGGCACGCCCCGCGAGGCGGGGAGGTTGGAGAGCGCGAGAGGGGAACCCGAAGGGGGTTCCGCCTCTCGCTCCACAGACCCTCGTGCAAAACCAACTGCCAGATGCCACGATAAAAACCCTTACCCATCAAAGTTGCCAGCCGACCAGCCGTTATCTGGGCAACCAAAAATCGCTCCAACCGCATCGCGAAGCGCAAAGTTGCCTCCCAGCGCCCGGCCCTATCGCCCTGCTGTGCTCTGAAAAAGCCCCTGTACCGGTCGCCAGTCCCCCGAGAGAATAAAGGACGACCAGTAGTACGGATGGCTGTACTGCTTGCTTTTGAGCAAGTTGAGCTGAGCTTTGCGCAGCCCCTCGCCGCGGCCTGCCCCCTGCTGCAACTGCCGGTAGTACTGCACCATCAGATCGCGGGTGCCCTCGTCTTCGACCTGCCAGAGACTCACCAACTGGCTTTCCGCCCCCGCCAGCGTCAGCGCCCGCCGCAGGCCATAGACCCCTTCGCCGCTCGCGATTTCCCCCAACCCCGTCTCGCAGGCCGAAAGCACCACCAGCCGGGTGCCCTGTAAATTCAGCCCCGACAGCTCCAAAGCCGTGAGCGCCCCATCGTCGCCGCCGCTGTCGCGCTGGTTGAACCCGGCCAGGACCAGTCCCGAGCGCAGCAGTGGATTTTTGACCTGCTCCTCAGCTGCCTCCAGAAAAAACCCGTGGGTGGCGATATGCAAAATCCCCGGTCCCTTCACCTGCTTAAGAGCATTCTCGGTAGCATTTCTGCCGGTGAGCACCCGCGCCTCGGGCAGCAACCCGGCGATCGCCTCCGCCTCCTCGGCCGTAGCCGGCAGCGGATCGTAGCGCAGTTTGCCCAGATCCGCCGCGACCGGTTCGGCACTGCGCTTGCGCTCCTCCCCCGCCGAGCGCGTCCGGGCGACTTCGGCATTGTCGAAGTTGGGATTGGCAACGATCAGCGCGGATTGGGCCGCAGGTTGTGAGCGGCCCAGTCTGAGCAAATCCCGACCGGAACTCAGGTAGCTAATCGTGTAGTTCTCGACCAGATAGCGGTTGCGCTCGTCGACCAGGGCGGCAATCGGCAACAAATTAAGCAATCCGTCCGGGGAAATCAAGATCTGGCGGGTATTGCCCAGTTTGCGGCGAATGGGGGCTATCAACTGCTGATCGAGGCGGCGGGCCAGGGGTTTGAGCTTTGCCGCCGAGCGCTCGCCATCCTGTAGACGCTGGCGCAGTGCCGTGGCAGCCGCATTGAGATCTCTAGCCTTTCCCAGATCCAACCACTGCAATCTGCCCTGTCCGTCCAGCAGATAAGCGGCGTATCGCGCTGCTCCAAATTGCTTGTTCCGCTCCGCCGCCTGTACATTTAGCGGTCGGTACTGAACGATCTCGACCAAGGCTGTGTCCGCTGGCAACCGTCGCTGAACCGATTCGAGCGTCACTGAGGTGCTCTGCCGGACGAACTCAGTACTGCGGCGGCTGAGGTTGGCCTCCAACTGCTCCGCCTGGGTCTCCAGAGCTGCCACCTTTGCCCGGTACTGTTCGGGAGTATCGTCTTCCAATCCTCGGAAAACCAGAGCCGCCAAGTTGGAACGGGTTGCCGTCAATTCATCCAGCAGTTTCTGCTCGTTGGGTTCGAGACGCTGGCGCAGTGCGGTGTTGGTATCGCTGAGGACATCGAGCAGTCGTCCTTTGCGGCGCAAGACAGTGGTCATTGCCAGGCGCGCTGCCTCCGCATCCTGTAACGCAACTTGCTGATGAAACCAGAGAGCGGTATCGGTGGTCCTGGCCACGGTCGTCAGGTAATCGCGCTTGCGCTTCTCTGAACCGGTACTGAGAGCAAGCGTCAGGTTGCGCTCTTGAATGTTGAGACTGCGATTGAGTAGCTGTACAGCCGGACCGAGTTTTTTCTGCCGGGCCTGGAGTATGGCCAACTCCTGCAAAGATTCACTGATAGCCGGGTGGTCCGCAGGAAGCGCCTTTTCGCGAATGGCCAAAGCTCGCAGGTGCAAGGGCTCTGCCTGGGAAAGCCGACCCTGGCTACCGTAGAATTCAGCAAGATTGTACAGGCTTTGGGCAACATCTGGATGTTCCGCTCCAAGGCTTTTTTCCCGGCTGGCCAGCGCTTGTTTGAATAAGGGTTCAGCTTGTACATATCTGCCTGTGTATAGATACAGTGTTGCTAGGTCATTAAGACTCGTAGCGGTTCGCGGATGCTCAGGCCCTAGAGCTTTCTCGACGATAGTTAAAGAACGCTTGTAAAGTGGTTCCGCTAAATCATATTTGCCCCAGTCCCGGTACAGATCAGCTAAACCACTACAACTGAGGGCTACGTTTGGATGTTCAGGCCCAAGGGTGCTTTCCAGGATCGATAAAGAGCGACGGAACAACTGCTCCGCTTTTGCATATTGCCCCCCTTGGTTTCTGTATAGTTCAGCGAGATTATTGATACCCATGGCCACGTTAGGATGGGTTGGGCTGAAAGCTTTCTCCAGAATTGCCACGGCACGACGCAGCAAGGGTTCAGCCTCAACATATTTGCCCTGGTTGCCGTATAGAGTAGTAAGATTGCTTAAATTTCTAGCTACATCTGGATGTTCTGAGCCTAAAGAGCGCTCCCGTATGGCTAAAGCACGGAGCAGTAAGGGTTCGGCTTCAACATACTTGCCCTGGCTATTATAGAGAGCTGCAAAGTTACTTAGGCTTCTGGCCACATCCGGGTGTTGTATACCCAGGGTTTCCTCGCGTATTGCCAAAGCTCGACGCAACAGGGGTTCAGCCTGTTCATACTCTCCTTTGCGGATGTAGAGAACAGCTAAGTCGTTCAGGCTTGTAGACACTTCTGAATGCTGCGGGCCAAGAGTGCTTTCTCGAATTGTCAAGGCTTGCTGGGCCAGTGGAACCGCCTCTGCATACTTACCACTGTCCCGCAGCTTTTCCACCTGAGTACTTAGATCTTTTGCTTCTTCTAGTCGCAAAGCTGATGCACTGACATCACCGGTTTGGTGCTGGGCATCGACCGGGTGGAGAGAACTGAAAAGAAAGCCAATTAGCAAACCTAGTCGCGCCCCATAGGTAGACAGAGCCCTGACCTTACTTGCTTTACTTTTGTTGGTCACCTGCAGCCTTTTCTCCAGCAGTCCCATGCACTCAGGCGAGAGGAGGAGTCAGCTGCGATAATAGTCGCTTTCTACCGAGCACGCATCATCAGCCCAGGGTACTGTGTAAGCAGGTGAACAACCATCTCGCTTAGAGCGTCCGCATTCAACCTCAATTCTGGCTGTAGTTTATAGCTTGTGAGTCGAAAAACCAGAACGAATTTTTCCCCTGTGTTTGGGGGGTGTTCGCCAAGCCCTTGCTGGCCGTGCGATCCACCGGTGCGTAAACGTTCACCGGCGGCAAGAAGGGTGTCGAGGAGACTTTTGTGCCGTTCAGGTTCCAGACGGCGTTCTCGCCGCTGGTCTGGTTGCGCCAGAGGACTTCGGCTTTGCCGTCGTTGTTGAGGTCTTTTGCGCCGCCGATTTGCCAGTTGAGATCGGCCTGGGTGGGCAGGTTGGCGGTCGAGGTGCGGGTGGTACCGTTCATGTACCAGACGGTGTTCTGGCCGGTGGTGCTATTGCGCCAGAGCAAGTCGGGCTTTTTGTCGGCGTTGAAGTCGCCCACACCCACGGCTTGCCAGGCGGTGCCAGTCCAGGCGGGCAACGCGACGGTCGAAGTGCGGGTGGTGCCGTTCATCAACCAGACGGAATTTTCGCCCGTGGCTTTATTGCGCCAGACCAAGTCGGACTTGGCGTCGGCATTGAAGTCGCCCACGCCCACCATCTGCCAGTTCAGATCGCTTTGGGCAGGCAGGGTGACCG
This sequence comes from Gloeobacter violaceus PCC 7421, assembly GCF_000011385.1. Taxonomy (NCBI): domain Bacteria; kingdom Bacillati; phylum Cyanobacteriota; class Cyanophyceae; order Gloeobacterales; family Gloeobacteraceae; genus Gloeobacter; species Gloeobacter violaceus. The sequence continues at coordinate 1,133,215 of NC_005125.1, read as the reverse complement.
TCGAGAGGCGTTGGGTGCCGTTCATCAGCCACACGGAATTCGCACCGGTGGCCTTGTTGCGCCAGATGATATCGGGTTTGCCGTCGGTGTTGAAATCGCCCGTGCCCACGATCTGCCAGTCGGGATTGGTCTCCACCGGCAGATCGGCGAACGAAAGATAGGTAGTGCCGTTCATGAACCACACACCGGTTTTGCCGGCGTTAAAAGTGCCGTAGTTGCGCCAGAGGATGTCCGGCTTGCCGTCGCAATTAAAATCGCTCTGGACGCAGGCGGTCTGGGCGGGTGCGGAGGTGCTTGCCAGCACCAGCGCCACACCGGCCATCGACGCGATCAGCAGGCCCCCCCGGACGCCAATCGCCTGACCTATTACACCTGGAATGTCGAAAATCTTCATGAAAAAATGCTCCTTCGCTACAACCTGGGCAGAAGTCTTACTTGGTAATTGCCGACCAGGGGCTGGGGGTGCCCTGGATTTGCGTTGTGCTCGGAAGTCCGTTGGCGGCGTTCAAAGACGCGACATTGACCACCTGGGGCAGGTAGCCGGTGAGATTAAAGGTGATGCCGTTCATCAGCCAGATGGCACTCTCGCCGGTGACCTTGTTGCGCCAGACGATGTCGGTCTGGCCGTCCTGGCCTGCGACGACCTGCGGGATAGCACCGCTCTGAAGCTTACCGTAGTCGCCCACCCCGACGATCTCCCAGTCGAGATTGGTCACCGGCGAAAAGGTCGCCGACTCGGTGAAGGTGGTGCCGTCCAGATACCAGACGCGGTGAGCGCCGGCCTCGCTGCCGCTGCCGTAGTTGCGCCAGAGAATGTCCGGCTTGGCGTCGCCGTTAAAGTCGCCCGCCCCCGCGATCCGCCAGTTGAGGTCGCTCTCCGCCCCAAGGATGGTCGTGGAGACGCGCACGGCTCCGTTCATGTACCAGATGCGCACTTCGCCGGTGGCCGTGTTCTGCCAGAGGATGTCCGGTTGGGCGTTGTTGCCGAAATTGTCCACCGCGACAATTTGCCAGTCGAGATCCGTCTCCGCCGGTAGCGGGATCTGTTCGAAGTCATCATCGTCGTCATCGTCATCATCGTCATCGTCGTCGTCTTCCAGCGACCAGACGTAGTTCAGGCCGGTGCCGGAGTCGCGCCAGACGATGTCCGTCTTGCCGTCGACCGTGAAGTCTCCAGTGCCGCCGATTTGCCAATTGAGATCGGGTTGGGCAGGCAGGTTGGCCGCCGAGAGGTAGGTCAGGCCGTCCATGTACCAGACCAGATTGTTGCCCGCCTCGGCGCCGGTACCCAAGTTACGCCAGATTACATCGGGTTTGCCGTCGCAGTTGAAGTCGGTGCGCGCGCAGGCGGGCAATTGGGCGGGTGCTGAAGCACTGAAGACCGCCAAAGCCGCGCACAGGCCCGAGGCGGCCAGCAGCCCAGGCCCCAGGCGATAAAGCGCCGATCGCCCGCGGGGGCGAGAAGCAGCGAATGCCCTTTGGAATATCAAGATACCTTGCTCCTTGTCGTGCTTCATTCTCGTTCTATAAGTGCACATGGGTCATTTTGAGGGGTTCGGTTACCACGCGGGTGTGCGCGAAGGCGAACAACTTTGCCCGGGCATCGACCTGTTGGCCTTCGAGGTAACCGCCGGTCGGCCTTTTGCCCATGGGCAGGTAGGATACCACGCTGTCCGACCCGCGACTTGAAGAAGGCCGGACATTCGGACACAGGTTGCCGCTCCGGGAGTGTTTCGATGGATAGCGAACCATGGAAAGTGCTGTTGCACCGTTGTTCGAAAATGTGAAGCAGATGGCCGTAACCGACCTCGATCGCCTGGCAGGCAATCTGAAGCCGCTGTTGCGGCAGCGGGAGGCAAGCTGCTGCAATCGGGATTATGCTCTGTCCGCCCGGTTGCAGGCCGTCGAGTCCGCCGACGGGGCGTTGCGCGAAGCGGGATTGAACGTCTTTGTCGAGGAAGTGGCGCGATTTAGCCGGGCGTTTCTCAAGCGCAAAGATTTCTGGCAGTTGGGCAGCCGTCCTCTCGATGCGGAGGATTTTGTCATGGAGGTGCTCATCCGGCTGACGACCGGGGAACTAGACAACTTTGACCCGGCGCGGGCCGGGTTTGGCACCTGGCTGAAGGCCACGGTACTGCGCACGACTTTTGCCGAACTGAAGCGCCGCGACAACCCTTATTGGGGGCGCACCCGGAACCTGGGGCTGCGCGCCGAGCGCTCGCGCACCCAGGCCCAGGCGCTCGCCAACCCCGCTTCGCTGAATACGCCGCTCGGCCAGGGCGGCGATGCCGTTCTGCAGGATGTGCTGGTGTCGAGGGGAAGTTCACCGGATTTTGAGTTGTTGGAAGAGCAGTGCGCCTGCCGTTTCCGGCAGGCTATCGAGGCACTCACGCCGGAGGAGCAGGTGCTCATCGAGCGCGCCTACGCCTTCGACGAAAGCCACGAGCGGATCGCCGGCTCGCTGGGGGTGACCCGGGCGGCCGTCACCCGGCGGCTCGGGCGCATCCGCAACCGACTGGTGGCGCTGTTGGGAGAATCATTTTGTCACGACTGCGATGGAACTCGATTTGCCAAGGAGATCTTTGGAGACCCCCATGATGAACCCTGATCGCTTCGAAAAGGCGCTGCCGACCCTGATCAAAAATTCCGGCTGGGTGCGCAGCCCGGGGCGGCACCGCCCAGCCGGTGCACCACCGCAGACCCGTCCGTCCCGGCGCACCCCCTCGCCGTGGCTGTGGGCAGCCCCGGCCTCCCTGGCGGCAGCCGGTCTGGCGGTGGTGCTGACGGGCCGCCTGCCGGGGCTGCTGCTCGCTCCGGCGCCCCACACCGAGGAATTCTCAGAGCCCCAGAGCCTCACCGATGTGCCCGAGCCGGTGCGCTTTCCGCTGTGGCTGGAGCGCGGCGCCCGCGGCCAAGTGGTTTACCGGGCGCCCGCCGAGACGCTGGTGGCCAATACGGCGGTGCGCCTGCCGGTCGAAGGGCGGGTGGGAGCGGTCTCCTTTCCGGCGGGTACCGCCCTGGTCGGTTCGTTGGTTCCCGTCGATGCCGCCCATGCGGTGCTGAAGTTCGAATCGCTGATTTTGAACGGCCGCACCTACCGCATCCAGGCCACCAGTGCCCCGCTGGCCAGCAAAATGCAGACCCGCCAGGGCAGCACAGCGGTCGCGGTCGTCGAACTGCGTCCCGCCCAGGTGCTGCCCGTGCGCTTCGACGAAGCGGTTCAATTGGAAAGTCTTTAGATCGGTGGAGTGGTCGGGCATGTCGTCGGGTTTCTCACTACACAATCTGCGCGCCGGCGCCCTGGGGCTGGGCGGGCGGGTTGTCGCAATCCAGTTCCTGCTTGCCGCCCTTTTCGGCCTGTGGCCGGGGGTAGCGGTAAACGCCCAACCGGCGGGGGCCGGAGCGGACGAGACCATAAGCCGCCTCGGGCCGCGGGTGCTCGAATTTAGCCGGCGCAAAACCGTGCGCGGCAAACCGGAGGCGAAAATTGACGTGGTCGTCTTCGCCTTGCCCGCGCTGAGCGAAACCCAGCGCATCAAACTCGAAGATCTGGGCATCGATGCGGCGCGGGCCGTGCGGGGCGGCTCGCCGCTGGCGGCGACGCCGGGGGTGCTCCGGGCGCTGTCCCGGCTCGACTTTGTCGTACACATCGACGACCGGCACCTCACCAAGATGGATTCGACCATCGCCAGCTACCTGGCCGCCCTGGACGGCGGCCGTCCCGGAGGTAACCCGGCAGCACTCGAAGTCGAAGTCACCCTGCATCCCGACCTTACCGCAGCCCAAAGGCAAACCCTCGCAAGCTTCGGCCTCGACCCGCAGGCAATCGCCTACGACCGGGTAGTGGGAGCAGTAGCTACCCAGCGGCTCGAACAACTCGCCGCCCAGGAGTGCGTACTGGGAATTTCGCTTCCCAGCGAAGAAGAACAACAGCAGGCTCCTCGACTGCCGGCCCGGATCGACAGCCCCGCCGATGTGGCCAAGTTGCACCAGCGCGGCTGGACGGGCAAGGGCGTCAAAGTGGCTGTCATCGACGGCGACTTTGATCCCAAAGACCCACGACTCGCCGGCGGCGGCGGGGTGCTGTACGCCGAAACGGTCGGGGCGGTGCGCGGCGAAAGTGCCGCCGGTAAGGCCCACGGCACCGCCGTCGCCGCCATTCTCCGAGCGGTCGCCCCTGAGGCGCAGTTGATTTTGCTCTCGGTAGGCAGTGCTCCCGGCGGCAACGTCTACCGGGCGATCGACCGGGCGTTGGCGCTGGAGGCCGATGTGATCAATGTCTCGCTGGGTAAGGCGATTCCTGAAGAGAGCTTTTTGCGCGGCGACGGCCCGCTCGCCCAGGCTTTAGGCCGCAAGCTCGCCAAGCGCGGCACTTCGCTGGTGGTGGCGGCGGGCAACTACAACCGTTCGCTTGCCTACCTTCCCGACGGCGGCCGCTTCGACGGCCGCAGGCTGCTGCTGGGGCCGCAGCGGCAGACCCAGATCCGCTTTTTCTGGCCGCGCCGGTTACCGGACAATCAGGTCTTCGTCGCCTGGGACGACGAGTACGCTCCGGTGGCCCGGCGTGCGAGCGATCTGACCCTCGAAGTGCGCGAGGCGCGCTCCGACAAAGTCGTAGGCTTCTCCAACGACAACCAGTTGGGCAGCAAGCCGCCCAAGGAGGTGCTGCGGCTGGCCCGGCCCGGCTCCGCCAACTTCGGCAAGCCCGGCTTCATCCCGGTCACCGGCGGCGGTGAATATTTTGCGATCGCGGTCGGTAGCGCCATGCCCCCCCAGACCATGCGCGGCCGGGCGCTGCGGGTCGGTGTGAGCCAGGCAGCCGTGCTCGAATCGCCCAGCAACGCCGCGAGCATCAGCGCCGCCCCCTACGCCCTCGCCGCCCAGAGTCTAATGGTCGGTGCCCTGGAGGCCAAGGGGGGCAAGTTCGCCATCGTCCCCCACAGCGGCCGCGGTCCCCAACTAGACGGCGTACCCCGCCCCGACGTGCTCGCCCGCGACGCCGGAGCGCTGCTGCGCGGCACCTCCGCTGCCGCGCCCTTTGTGAGTGGAGTGGTCGCTATGCTCAAAAGCCTCCAGCCGGATCTCAAGCCGCCTGAGATCCGTGAGCTGCTCAAGCGCACCGCCGGCCGCGGTGAAGCCGGCGGCATCGACCCGGTAGCGGCGATCGGCGCGGTGGTCTCCGCCAACGGCAACACCCAATTTCTGACGGCCGTCGACCACTAGTAAGCCTGCGAAGCAATCCGCAAGTCGAACGAGCGGGTCGGGCTAATCTCCAGAATTGCTGCGCCCCATCGCCTGCAGCAGCGCAGTGAGGGCACTGTCTTCTGAGGGGTTGATGCGGCGATCAAGCATGGCGATACCGACGGCCCTGGCTAGGGCGAGGGCAGCCACATCCGGATCGAGCTCCGCGAGCACCGCTTCGAGCGGCTGTGGACTGGATAGATGCGAACGGATCCCAGCCAAGGTCGCCTCGTCGAAACCGAGGGCCATCAGTTGGGGTCTCAGATTCTCCCAGGGAATCGGCCCCTCGCCCTGGCCCGCCTGGATCATGTGGGCGAGCAGGCGGTGCAGCTGGCTCTGCTGGGTGGGGGTGGGCTCGAACGGAGCGGCGGTGGGCATTCCTGGGGTGCGCTGAAGTTTGCCTAGGATGTGTTGCCAGTCGTGGGGGTCGCAGGCTTCAGGCTTCTCGACGCAAAAAGAGACGTAGATGCGGTTGGTGTCCGGTTCCAGGTGGGTGACCCGGGCGCGCACCCCGAGGAACCCGAGCCACTGCGAAAGCAAATTGACCAGCGTCGAGCGCGGCGCTGCGGAACCGGCCAGAAGCCGGATCTGGGTATGCACCATCGGGCGAACGATCTGCGAGAGCATGCGTGCACCTGTAGAGCGGTCGATTTTCACAGCATACAGAGAGGGTCGCAGCTTGACACTGCCCAAAGCGGTGTGCGAGCTTGGATAAGCCATTGGGGAATGGTGTAATTGGCAACACGTCAGGTTCTGGCCCTGAAGTCTCTAGGTTCGAGTCCTAGTTCCCCAGCTAAGCCCAAGTGAAAAGTCACAGCGAGTGGATGGGTATGGCCCTGGAGCTGGCGCGCGAGGCGGGCCGGGTGGGGGAGGTACCCGTCGGTGCGCTGGTGGTGGATGCGTCCGGAGTGCTCCTGGCTACCGGCGCCAACCGCCGCGAGCGCGACTATGACCCGACCGCCCACGCCGAGATCGTGGCGATGCGCGCCGCCTGCGCGAAGCTGCGCGACTGGCGGCTGACCGACTGCACGCTTTACGTCACCCTGGAGCCCTGTGCGATGTGCGCCGGTGCGATTTTGCAATCACGCCTGGGCCTGCTCGTTTACGGCGCCGACGATCCCAAAGCCGGAGCAGTAGGTTCGGTGCTCAACTTACCGGCGAGCGCCGTAAGCTTCCACCGCCTGCCCGTTGTTGCAGGCATTGAAGAGCGGGCCTGCCGGGATTTGCTTTGCAGGTGGTTTGAGGAGCAAAGGTAACCGAAAAATCAAAACCCCGGCCAAGCCGTAGCCGCCGGGGCGAAAGTTACCGCTCAGGCGTCGCTTAGACGTCGAAGTAGAGCGAGAACTCGTAGGGGTGGGGCCTGAGCGACATCGGGATCACTTCTTTTTCGAGCTTGTACTCGATCCAGACGTTGATCAGCTCCTCGCTGAAGACGCCGCCCTCGGTCAGAAAAGCGTGGTCCTCTTCGAGCGCCTTGAGGGCTTCGGAGAGCGAACCGGGGGTGGAGGGCACCTTGGCCAACTCCTCGGCGGACAGCTCGTAAATATCGACATCGAGAGGCTCGCCCGGGTCGATCTTGTTCTTGATGCCGTCCAGACCCGCCATCAGCATCGCCGCAAAGGCGATGTAGGCGTTGGAGCTGGCGTCGGGGCAGCGGAATTCCAGACGCTTGGCCTTGGGGCTCTTGCCGCTCAGCGGGATGCGGATCGAAGCGGAGCGGTTGCCCTGGGAGTAGGCCAAGTTCACCGGCGCCTCGAAACCGGGCACCAGGCGCTTGTAGGAGTTGGTGGTCGGGTTGGAAAAGGCCAGAATCGCCGGGGCGTGCTTGAGCAGGCCGCCGATGTAGTAGAGCGCCATTTCGCTCAAGTCGGCGTACTTGTCGCCTGCGAACAGCGGCTGGCCGTCCTTCCAGAGCGACTGGTGGGTGTGCATGCCGGTGCCGTTGTCGTTAAAGATTGGCTTGGGCATGAAGGTCGCTACCTTGCCGTGCTTGCGGGCGACGTTTTTGATCACGTACTTGTAGATCTGCAGCGCGTCCGCCGCCTCCACCATCGACAAAAAGCGCACCCCAAGTTCGGCCTGACCGCCGGAGGCCACTTCGTGGTGGTGCTTCTCGATGGGCACCCCCAGACTGCCCATGGTGAGCAGCATCTCCGTGCGGATATCCTGCATCGAATCGGTGGGGGCAACCGGGAAGTACCCTTCTTTGTTGCGGGGCTTGTAGCCTAGATTGGGACCTTCGTTGCGGCCGGTGTTCCAGTTGCCTTCGACCGAGTCGAGATAGTAGTAGCCCGCATTCTGGGTCTGATCGAACCGCACATCGTCGAAGATGAAAAATTCCGCCTCGGGACCGAAGTAGGCAGTGTCGGCGATGCCGGTGCCTTTGAGATATTCAAGTGCCTTCGCGGCAATCGTGCGCGGATCGCGGCCGTAGGGTTCGCCCGTGCGCGGCTCGCGGATCGAGCAGGTAAGGCTCAAAGTCGTCTCTTTGAAGAACGGATCGATGAACGCCGTGCTCGGATCCGGCACCATCAACATGTCCGACTCGTTGATGGCCTTCCAGCCACGGATGCTCGAACCGTCAAAGGGGATGCCCTCGGCAAAAGCATCCGCATCGATCTGGTTGGTGGCAAACGAACAATGCTGCCAGGTGCCCGGCAAATCGATGAATTTTAAGTCAACTATTTTGACGTCCTCATCCTGGATCATCTTGAGAACGTCATCGGGAGTCTTCGCCATGTCGAGGCTCTCCTAGAGCTGTAGTGGGCCAAGTGAAAGAGTGGAGCCAAGCCGGCCAGGGCAGGGCCAACCCATACTAAGGAGGGTCGGGGAGGTGTTTTGTAGTCTGAGATACGCTCTTCGGGTGTGCTACGGGAGGCTTCGGCAGCGGCGTGAGGATATGCTGATGAAGTTGTCTGTCTGCTGTTCACCATGACCGCCACCCCCTGGAGCGCCCGCTTTGAAGCGGGCCTGCACCCGACCGTCGCCGCCTTTAATGCGAGCATCGGCTTCGACATCGAGCTTATCGAGTACGACCTGAGCGGCTCGGCGGCCCACGCCCGGATGCTGGCGCATAGCGGCATCCTCAGCGAAGCGGAGGCTGAGGCTCTAGTCGGTGGTCTTGAGCAGATCCGCTCGGAGTGGCGCACCGGTCAGTTCCGCCCGGGTCTTGAACAGGAGGATGTGCACTATGCCGTCGAGCGGCGGCTGGTGGAACTGGTGGGCGAGGTGGGCAAGAAACTGCACACGGCCCGTTCGCGCAACGATCAGGTGGGTACCGACCTCAGGCTGTGGCTGCGCGAGCGTATCGACCGGATTGTCGGCCGACTTGGCGTATTTCAGCGCACCCTGCTGGATCTGGCCGCTTGCCACGTCGAGACGCTCATTCCCGGTTACACCCACCTGCAGCGGGCACAACCGGTGAGCCTCGCCCACCACCTGCTTGCCTACATCGAGATGGGCGAGCGCGACATCGAGCGGCTGACGCAGATCCGCGAGCGCGTCAACGTCTGTCCGCTCGGTTCCGGGGCGCTCGCCGGAACGGTCCTACCCATCGACCGGCACTACACCGCCCGGCTTCTGGGTTTTGTCGCCCTCAGCGAAAATTCGCTCGATGCGGTGAGCGACCGCGACTATGTGGTCGAATTTCTGGCGGCAGCGAGCCTGATTGCCGTGCACCTGAGCCGGCTTTCAGAAGAAATCATCCTCTGGGCTTCGCAAGAATTTCGCTTTCTTACCCTCACCGATCGCTGTGCCACCGGCTCCAGCCTGATGCCCCAGAAGAAAAATCCGGACGTGCCGGAACTGGTGCGCGGTAAGACGGGCCGCATCTTCGGCCACCTGATGGGGATGCTCACCGTGCTCAAGGGGTTGCCGCTCGCCTACAACAAAGACCTGCAGGAGGACAAAGAGGGCATCTTCGACGCGGCGCGCTCGGTCGAAAGTTCTCTAGAAGCGATGACGATTCTGATGGCCGAAGGCATCGTCTTTCAGCCCGACCGGCTTGCCGGGGCTGTCGAAGAAGATTTCTCCAACGCCACCGACGCCGCCGACTATCTGGTGCGCAAGGGGGTACCCTTTCGGGAGGCCTACGGCGTCATCGGCGCAGTGGTCAAGCACTGCTTAAAATCAAATGCACTGCTGCGGGATCTGCCCATTGCCCAGTGGCGGCACTTCCATCCGGCCTTCGACGATGATCTCTACGCGGCTATCACCCCCAGAACGGTGGTGGCCGCCCGCAACAGCTACGGCGGCACCGGCTTCGAGCAGGTGCGCGCCGCCCTCGGGCGCGCCGAGGCCCGCTGGCAAGGACATTTCCCCTCCGCTTCGGCCCATTAAGTGGACAAATTGTCTACTGGATGTCCAGCGGCATAAGTCGGTAAGACATGGCGAAAACCCGCGCCATTAGAGGTTGTGGGCGAGGCGCAACACCTCGATAAGAAAGCTTGCCGCCTTGCGCGCGCTGTCGTGAGCGTGCTCTTCGACAAGGGCACAGGCTTGCTCCAGGTCGGTCTCAGCCGCCATCGCGCTTTGCAGGTCGTTGGTGATCTCCCCGAGCCTGCGGCAGGCGTCGAGCACACGCGGATCACCGAGCGGCAGGCACTGGATCACCTCGAGCGCATTGGCAAATGTATCGTCCGCTGACATAGATTATTTTAAGAGAAGGACTGCGAGAAATACTACACGCTCTCCGAGCGTATTTCCAGTAAAATCTCACGAAAGTGTGAAAAATCCCACGGATTGTGTCGGGCGGCACCGGGGATCGCCTTCCCATGCCCGGGGGTGCCTGCACCGGTAAGTTACCGCCGATGGGATAACATAGTATCACCGTATACACGTAAACGGCAATGAATGGTGCACTTCCAAAACGTCAGTTCCCTCTTGGGCAATTGCTGGAGAATTTTCTCAACGAAGCCCGCATGACCCAGACGGATTTTTGTTTGCTTTCGGTCGATCAGTACACCGGTGAACGCAACATTACGCAAAACACCCTGCGGCGGATCATGCTGGGCTACAACCCGCACGGGCCAAACCGTCAGGCGGTTCCGTACAACCCGACACCCAAGATCGTCCGCAGTATCCACACGGTCTTCAGCCGCATTCGCGATTGGGAGCAGAGTGTCACTCCCGTCCTGTTTGAAAATTACAATCGCCTGCTCAAAGAGCGCATGGAGCGCGAGGAAGGCGAAGAGGAACGCCACTGGCATGGGCGGCTTGCCAAACTCGAAAAGCTCATCGTGGAGCGGCCCGAAATCGAACAGTTGCGCCTGGTGTGCAAGCAGTCCGTGGGTCTGGTGCCCGAGCGCAGCGAGGCGGAATTATTTAATCTGGCGGGGATTGCCGGCGAATTTGCGGCCTCCGACTTTCGCAACGGCCACAAAGGCTTCGTCGGTCTTCCCAAGCGCAAGGGCGAGCTGATCCTGGAGCTGCGCAACACCGGGCTCAATCCCCAGGAGCAGCAGGAGATTATGAGCAAGCTGGAGACGATCGTGCAAACTTATCTGCAGACCTTGCTGTGAATCGGGAGCATCCTGTTGTGATTATCAGCACCACCACCGCCATCGAAGGCCGCCCGGTCCAGGGTTATCTGGGTGTCGTGACCGGCGAGGCTATCCTGGGCGCCAACGTCTTCGCCGACTTTTTTGCCAAGATCCGCGACATCGTGGGAGGCCGCTCCGCCGCCTACGAGCGCGAATTGCGCAAAGCCCGCCAGATTGCCATGGACGAGATGACCCGCGAGGCGCGCGAACTGGGCGCCGATGGGGTGATTGGCGTCGACATCGACTACGAAACTATCGCCGTTCCCGAAGGGGGCAGCATGTTGATGGTCTCCGTCTCCGGCACCGCCGTCAAACTCAGCTGAGGGAACCCCCCATGGAACTGTCCGCCACCCACCGGGCACGCCTCGCTTCACCCCTCACCATCGGTTCGCACCGCTTCGCCAGCCGCGTGCTCCAATCGCCCCTGGCCGGGGTGACCGACAAGGCGTTTCGGCAACTGGTGCGCCGCTATGCGCCGCACTCGCTGTTGTACACCGAGATGGTGAGCGCTTCGGGGCTGCACTACAGCCGCTCGCTGCCCCAGATCATGGACATCGCGCCGGGCGAGACGCCCATCGGCATCCAGCTGTTCGATTGCCGCCCCGACTTTCTGGCGGAGGCGGCGCGCGTCGCCGAGGCCCAGGGTGCCGATGTGATCGACATCAACATGGGTTGCCCGGTCAACAAGATCACCAAAAACGGCGGCGGCTCCTCGCTCCTGCGCGATCCGGCCACCGCGGCCAAAATCGTCGCCGTAGTCGCGGCGGCGGTAAGCCTGCCGGTCACCGTCAAGACGCGCCTGGGCTGGAGCGACGGGGAGATCAATATCCTCGAATTTGCGCGCCTGATGCAAGAAAGCGGCGCCCAGATGCTCACGGTCCACGCCCGCACCCGCGCCCAGAGTTTCGAAGGCACCGCCCGCTGGGAGTGGATAGCCCGGGTCAAAGCGCAACTGGCCATCCCAGTCATCGCCAACGGCGACATCTTCTCAATCGACGCGGCGATTCGCTGTCTGGAGTTGACCGGAGCGGACGGCGTCATGTGCGCGCGCGGCACGATGGGGGCTCCGCACTTGGTGGGTCAGATCGATCACTATTTGCGCACCGGCGAGCGACTACCCGATCCGACACCCCGCGCGCGCCTGGAGATGGCCTGTGTCCATCTCCACTTGCTTTTTGACTATCTCGGAGCGCCGGGGGTACGCCGGGCGCGCAAGCACATGGGCTGGTACGTGCGCGACTTTCCCGGAGCGGCGGCTTTGCGCGCCCAACTGATGTGCATTGAGACTGTACCCGAGGGAGAAAGGCTGCTGAACGAGGCCATCGAGCGTCTGGAAGCGAAGCCGGTATTGAGTGCAAATTAGAGCTCGTGGCAACCGGTGCGAATGCCTAGGATTTAATGGTACAACTTTCAAGCATTACGAGGTATTGCTAGCCAAGTATGCCGACAAGGTTTCTGTTGTCCAAGTTGGCAGTCCACACCCCAAAAAATCTCCATCAGCAGTCCATATTCCGGCCTCCAGGACCAAGGCCAAGGCAACCGTGGGCCAGTCCTGAGGATCACGGGGGATGCGCAGCAAGGCCTGCATTTTATTGGAGAGATATATGGGCTCAGGAACTGGCTGAATATTCTTCTCGATGCACTGGATGGCTGCGGCGCGTAGAGCTTGTGCACTCTGCAAGTTCTGATTGCCCTTTCGGACCATTGCTTCCATGCGCTTTGCCAGCTCGTATTCGTATTCTTCTACGACTTTCTGGGTTGCAAATATTTCGAGTGCAGGGTTAGAAAAGAGTTCCTGTCCGCGCTTTCGTAGGGATTCACCGACCAGAATGTTCGCATCGATCACTAAGAGCACAGCGGATCAACTCGAGAGATCCAGTAATTTGTTCAGTTCGTCTTCGGTAAGGTTACTTTCCTTCAAAACTTGCTCTAATGCTTGCTCAAATTGTAAATGAGCCTGCCGGATCTCCTCTTTGGTAGCAGTGTTTACAGGAAGATAAAAGCCTGCTACTCTACCGTGCCTTTTCACTACAGACACTTCTCGGTTACCCAATTCGCTCCAGTTCAGTTCAGAACTGCTACTTTCGTCCAAGCTACTGAGATTGTTCGCATACGGATGCAACCCTTTGCTTGCCGGGCTAATAGGCAAATACTTCGATTCATCCTGTGCAAGAACACTGCTAGCGTAGAAGAGATCGATAAAACTTTGTACATTCAAAGCATCTTCAAGGAATGAACCATCGCTAGGCCCCTTAAATTCTTTGCTGCTTCCTAGAATTTTGCAGCCACACACCTCCAAAAGTAAGTTTTTACTGTTTGTGATCTTGAATACAAGCATTCTCTCAGAGCGGAGAAGACCTCCAGGCATCTTGTATCCGAGTGTTTCTCCATCATCCCAGAACAATGAAGCTCTTAACTGCATCATAATCGACTTAATCTGGTCTTTGATTGCGACGACATCCGAAGTAAGCTCGATTTCCGCTTGCGGTTTAAATCTCGCTGCGGAATCGAATGCCCTCGTCCAAACGTCATTGATGGTTAGAGCAAAGATGAATATGCTCACAATAGAGAGTGCAAATAGTAAAGGACTGATACTTATAGAGGCAACGAGGAAAAGCAACAAGGATGACAGAGTAACATGAACAGCAGTAAATAGCACTGCAACGATCTGTTGAGTGCGACGCTTAGACTTTTCGGCATCATCACGCTTTGTGCTACGGATCGTTATCACTCCAGTTGTACGGAGCCTGCTTAAGGTGCGATTGTCACTCAATTCGTTCAAGTAATATCTAAATAAGAAAGCGATCAGAGTAGTGCCAAGACTCTGCAGAATACTAAGTAGAGTATTAAGAAGTTCGGGGCCTATCATGATATTCCTCAAGCAGGTTATTTCAATACAACCTCGAACACTATCGTACTCCTATTTACTAGGTGCTTACCCTGAACACTGGGAGATGAGCACTAGCAAACCAAGGTTTTACCTTCCCAGCTTACAAACCTAACGGCCGGCGGCCTGCGAGGATATGTGCTCGGGAGCCGGTTCGCCCACATTGTGATCTCTTCCCCCAGCCGCCTGGGCCGCCTCGTATTCGGCTTTGAGCTTGGCCATCACTTCGCCCCGGCGGTCGTAGAGGCGCTTGAGCGGGCGGGACTCAGCGTTATCCAAGGCGTAGGCGGTCAGTAGCGGCAGAGCAATCGTCGAATCGACGTAGCAGACCACCGTGTCCGGCAGCCGGTCGGGATCCACTTTGCCCCAGGAGACCGCCTCGGAGGGGGTAGCCCCCGACAGACCGCCAGTATCGGGCCGCGCGTCGGTCACCTGCAAAAAGTAGTCGTGCCCCTTTTCTTGAATGCCCAGGACTTCTTGGATCTGCGGTTCGGTCTGGAGCATGAAGTTCTTGGGTGAACCGCCCCCGAGAATCCAGACCCCGCTCTCACCCCCGGAGCGCTTGGCGTCCAGCACAATGGCCGCGGTCTCGTTGACGTCGAGTGAGACATCGAGGCGCGGACCTTTGCCGTCGAGGGCCATCGCCGCGATGTTCATGCCGATCGAAGAATCCCCGGGACTGGAGGTGTAGATGGGCACCCCGAGACGATAAGCCGCGGCAAGCAGCGATTTATTCTCCAGGCCCAACTGCCGCTCGCGCTCAGCGATGTACTTGCCCGCCAGGTAGTGAAATTCGGCCGTGCCCATGGCGGCTTGAAACTCGGGAGCTTTAAAGATTTCGCGAAAGAAGCGGTCGGTCGACAGCAAGACGTCGTAGTCGAAGAAGATGTCGTAGATGCGCACCACGCCCTCTTCGCGCAGGACCACGTCGGAAATATCGGCCCGGCCGCGGCGCAAATCGAGGCCGATGCCGTGGTGGGTGTCGTGGTAAAGATTGGCGCCCGTGGAGATGATCCAATCGATAAACCCCGCTTCCATGAGCGGAATAATCGCCGCCATACCCAATCCCGTGGGCGTGAGCGCGCCGCTCAGAGTCACGCCTACAGTCACCCCCGGACGCAGCATGCGCTCGACTAAAAGCCGGGCCGCCTCGCGCAGCCGGCCGGCGTTGTAAGCCAAAAACGTGTTGTCGATGAGGGCACTCACCGAGATGCCCGCCCCAATCGGCTGGGGGTCGATCTTTTTGCCCGCCAGAAAGCGATGTTTGGCCATGGGGTTACGATTCGTCCTCTTCGAGTTCGAGCAGATGCACGTAGGCATCGACCAGTTGGGGACGACGATACTGCAGGGCCTTGAGCACTTGCCAGTCGGCGAGGGCGTCGAAGGCGTGCTCGTAATCGTCGTTTTCGAGGCGACGGGCCAGCTCTGCCACTTCTTGGGGCGTCCAGTCCGCGAGGGTCTTGGTGGTGCTGGGGGTGACCACGGCCATATCCTTAAAATTGCGCTTTTTTATCGTACCAACTTCTGCTACGAAGGGGCGTCGCGGCGGCGGTAGAGTACCGGGTTGGCGGTCGGGGCGCAGGTCGGACGGCCTTCGCCGTTGCAGCGGGCGGGGGCGAGGGCAAAAAAATCCGCCCCGCGCAGATCCACAAGCCAGGACGGCCCTCCGGTTGAGACCAGCGCCAGATCGTAAGGGGCGCTCACCGCCGCCGTCAGATCGACGCTGTAGTTATTTGCGGGACGCAAAGAGAGCACCACCCCGTTCGGGCTGCTTCCCGCCTGGATGCGCAGGCTGTCGCGCAGCACCAACCCGACGTTACCCAGCGGGTTCCAGAGGCCGATGAGCACCCCCTGGGCCAGATAGGCTTCGAGGGTAGGCCACTGGGGAGCGTAGGGCGCGGGCCGGTAGATGCCGTCGAGGTCGCGGCCGAGGCCCACCAACAACAAGGGCGGATCGGCAAAATCGGCGGCGGAGTCGTAGATGAGGCGGCCGGTCCGGCTACCGACCGCGACACTCAAAGTAAGCACCTGCTCGCCGCGCGCCAGGTCCACCGAGCGCTGGGCGCCGGTGACGACCACACCGGCCTCCGCCCCCGGGGTGCGCAAAGTTATCTGATATGGCCCGCCGCCCACCGGCAAAGCGACCTGCAAGGCCGGACTGGTGCGCAGTTCCTGCAAGTCCTGCAAATTTTCGAGGGCGGCGCCCGCCTCGGCGCGATAGTAAGAACCGACCATCTGGGGCAAAATCGGCACTCCGTCCACCGAGAGCCCCGACAGCAGCGGTGCGGCGTTCCAGCTGCCCTCGGCGTGGCGGTAGACGCGGCGGCGCAAGGCGCGCTTGGGCTGGCCGAGCCGTTCTTCGACAATCAGTTCTGAGCTGCCGTCGGCGTTCAGATCCGTCCAGCGCACCTGCATCTGGTCTGTGGCACAGATGCGCCGATCGGCAAAATCGTCCTCGCCAACCTCCACCGGCACCGCCGCAAGATTGCCGGTGCGGTAGCGAAAAAACGCGTAGCAGCGACTGCCGGCCCCTTCGAAGACTACCCCAAGCAGTGCCATCCGGCCCGAGAGGGGCACTGTCTCGACCGCCCGGGCCGAAGGGGCGAGCGTCATGCGGATCTCGCTCCTACCCTGGGTGCGCACGCGCAATTCGCTACCCGCCAGGACGATCGTCTCAGCCTGACCATCGCCGTCCAGGTCAAATTTCAACGAAGTCTGAGCTACCGCCGACCACGGCCACAGCCATACCAGCAACACCAGCAGACAGCGGCGCATCGGCAGGTTACTGCAGCAAACTGGGCGGGGTTTGCTCGGGCAGTTCGGGCTGAACGGCGCGCACGGCGACAAGGTGGCGGATTTTGCGGGTGAGGGTGGCCATTTCGATGGCATTCTCGCCGTACTCCCAGCCGAGGTTGCTCTTGATGCCGGCCCGCTCGATCGCCTGCTGCATCGTGTCGGTGGTGAGCACGCCGAAGGTGACCGGCACCCCGGTCTGAAAGGCGAGGGCCTGGATGCCCTTGGCCACTTCCGAGGCGACGTGGTCGTAGTGGCTGGTCTGGCCGCGGATGACTGCCCCCAGGCAGACGATCGCGTCGTAGCGGCCGGAGAGGGCAAGTTGGCGGGCCACCATCGGGATCTCGAAGGAGCCCGGCACCCAGGCATAATCGACCTGGTGCGAATCGGGACCGACGGCGACGCCGTGGCGCCTGAGGGAATCCTCACAGGCGGACAGCAATTTGCCGACCACCAGGTCGTTGAAGCGCGCGATCACAATGGCGAATTTTAGATCCCGGGTGTCCTGGAGGTTGCCTTCGAAGACGGTCATAGCGGTAGGGGAGACGGTGTCACTACTGTTTCATTTTGTCCTGCGGGCCTCGGTCCTGGTACTCCATGCCGTTGCTGGCGGCGTAGCGGTCCATAAACCGGCGCAACCGCTGCCACTGCAAATCGTCGATCAATTCGAAGGTGCACACAAGCTTGGCGAGGTTGTCGTCGCTTTTATAAAAAAATTCGAGATTGCGCGGGGTGACCTGGATGTCGCCTTCTTCGTCGTTGAGCAACATGTACTGGGCACCCCCCGAGGAGAAGCTGCTAAGTTTGTCCATCGCATTCACCTTCTCGAAGACGAACACGACGATGCGGTTGCCGCTGGTCTGGCCGCGGCGCAGTTTGATTTCGGTCAGTTCCTCGCGGATGCCGCTGATAAATTCGATCGTCGCCAAGGACTGCCCTCCCGAATGCCGTTCCAACCACTGTACCGCGCCGAAGCGGCGGGTGCTTTCCGGGCGGATGGGCTGGTACACTGCTGAGGGTAAATCGGATATCGGGGTGTCACTGCCTTGCGACGAAAGGTTCTGGCGGGCAACTGGAAAATGTATAAGACCCGCGGCGAAGCGCGCGCCTTCCTGGAGGCTTTTGTACCGCTCATCTCCCCGGGCGCCGAGAACCGGGAGGTCATTCTCTGCGGGCCGTTTACCTGCCTCGACCTATTGAGCGCCCAGGCCGGACCCTATGCCGTCGGCGCACAGAACGTGCACTGGGCCGATCACGGCGCCTACACCGGCGAAATCGCTCCCCAGATGCTCGTCGAACTGGGTGTGCACTACGTGATTGTCGGCCATTCTGAGCGGCGCGAATACTTCAACGAGACCGACAGCACCGTCAACCGACGCCTCAACAACGCCCAGGATCACGACCTCGTCCCGATTCTCTGCGTGGGTGAGACCGAGAGCGTGCGCAAGGACGGCATCACCGAAGCCCACATCCGCTCCCAGCTCGATCGCGACCTCGAACTGGTGGACATGCGCCGCCTGATCATTGCCTACGAACCCATCTGGGCCATCGGCACCGGCAAAACCTGCGAGGCGAACGAAGCGAACCGGGTGTGCGCCATGATCCGCAAACACGTCAACTTCGAAGGGGTGCCCATCCTCTACGGCGGCTCGGTCAAACCCGAAAATATCGACGAGTTGATGGCCCAGAGCGACATCGACGGCGTGCTGGTGGGCGGCGCCAGCCTCGAAGCGAAGAGCTTCGCGCGGATCGTCAACTTCGAAGTGTGACGCCTACGAATTGAGCACGTGAAAGAGCGCAAACCAAAAAACAGTCAGGCCGCTCAGCGCGGCCAGATCCAGGCAGGCGCGCGAGAAAGTCTTGCCTGAGCGGACTGTGGCATTGCCGACGGAGATAACCGCCAGGCCGGCAAGGGCGACAACCGAAAACGTGGCTAGGTGCATGTACCTAGTGTAGGTCTGCGCTCAGGTCGTTGCAATCAAACTTTGTACAAAGCCAATTAGCGGGCGAGCAGTGTGACCACCCAGAGGATGGCGATAAGCACAAAGCCGGTGAGCCCGGGAGGAACCGACTGGTTCTGCCAAACCGAGGCGAGCGACGAGGAGGCGAGAATGGCGACCACGACGCCGCCCAGGGCGTAAAGTCCCGCCTTCCAGAACACCCGGATCTTGCGGTAGAGAAAATAAATCGTCGCAAACAATCCCAGGGCGATGGCATAGCTGCCGTCGTTGGCCGGGGCGGAAGATGAGAGCGCCAAATAGAGAAGCCAGACAGCCGAGAAAACCAGGGCCGAAACCCCCGCCTCCGGAGCGTTCACAGCGAGTGAGCGCCACCACTGCTGGGTCGGACGGGCAGGCACCGCCTGGGCCGGACGGGCGACCACGGTGCGATCGGCGTAGCGGATGCGCTCGTGGACCTTGATCTTGCCGTCCTGGCGCTGCTTGAGCCGCTGCATCAAAATCGTGTCGTAGGCGATTTCAATGGCCTGCTGACGCTTCTCATCGAGGGCAAACTCCGACAGAAGTCGCGCGCGCGCCTCCTGCACCTCCTCAAAGAGGGCATCTTCAGCGATACCGAGGACATGGTAGGGATTCGGTTCACTCATGGCTCGCGCTCTGCGGGACTAAAGCTTTTCTCTATCAGGCTATCCCAGAGATAGGCCCTTGGACAAGAACCCGGCCGTCTGGCGTACAATCGTCTGCGATTTGACAGCAAAGGTGCGCTGTGGGACAAGCGTTTTCGATTACCCCGGCCCGGCGGCTGAGCGGGGAGATCGCCGTGGCGGGCGATAAGTCTATCTCCCATCGTGCCTTGATGCTCGCGGCCCTGGCCGAGGGTGAATCGGTGATCGAGGGACTGCTGCCGGGGGACGACCCGCGCAGTACTGCCGCGTGTTTGCGGGCTCTGGGCGCCGAGATTTCGGGGATCGACGGCCCGTCGGTGCGGGTGCGCGGCGTTGGCCTGGGCCGGCTGCATGAACCTGCGGATGTGCTGGATATGGGCAATTCCGGTACGACGATGCGGCTGATGCTGGGGGTGCTTGCCGGCCAGCCGGGGCTTTTTTGTACCCTCACGGGCGACCGATCGCTGCGCTCGCGGCCGATGCTCAGGGTGGTCTCACCGCTTCGGCAGATGGGGGCGCGCATCTGGGGGCGCGAGGAGGGCGGCCGGGCGCCGCTCGCGGTTTGGGGAGAGCAGCTCAGGGCGATCGACTTTGTTTCTCCTGTTGCCTCCGCCCAGGTCAAATCGGCCGTGCTGCTGGCCGGGTTGCTCGCCGAGGGGCTGACCAGCGTCAGTGAACCGGTCCGCTCGCGCGATCACAGCGAACGAATGCTCAGAGCCTTCGGAGCCGAGGTCCTGGTAGACGGCACCACCGCCGCGGTGCGCGGGCCTGCCAGATTGCGCGCCCAAAGTTTGCGGGTGCCCGGGGACATCAGCTCGGCCGCCTTCTGGCTGGTGGCAGGCTCGATTGTGCCCGATTCGCAGTTGCTCCTGAGCGGGGTCGGCGTCAACCCGACCCGCACGGGGGTACTCGACGCCCTCGCCGCCATGGGAGCGGATATCGCCGTGGAAAACCGGCGCGAAGTGTGCGGCGAGCCGGTGGCCGACCTGCGGGTGCGCTCAGCCCCCCTCAAAGCCTGCACGATCGGGGGCGAGTGGATTCCCCGGCTGGTGGATGAGATACCGGTGCTGGCGGTGGCCGCCTGCTGTGCCGCGGGCAAAACCGTGATCCGCGACGCCGCCGAATTGCGCGTCAAAGAGAGCGACCGGCTGGCCACGATGGCCCGCGAACTGGGCCGCCTTGGGGCGCACATCGAGGAGCGGCCGGACGGTCTGGTGATCGAAGGCGGCCATCGCCTGGTGGGAGCCGGTGTCGAGAGCCATGACGATCACCGGGTGGCGATGAGCCTGGCGGTGGCCGGGTTGGTGGCCACCGGCACCACCGAAATCGCCGACCCCGACTGTGCGACGGTCTCCTACCCGCAGTTCTACGAACACCTGGCCCGGGTGCGGCAGCAATAACCTGGGCTCGCGACAATCTGGCTGCAGGAAGGATTCCTTCGCCAGGGCAACCTGTATCGTGGAAAAAATCCAATCGAAATCTTACTTATGCGGGCTACCGGCGTCGCTGCAATGTTGCTGTTGCTCATCGGGATTCAGGTGTCGGCGGTACCGTGGGCACTGGCCATACCTGCTGTGCCAGCCGAATTCGCCCAGAGCAAAGCAGCGCTCAAAAAACAACTGGAAGCGGTCATCCAGTCGCAGCTGGCGGCTTTTCGCAAGGGCGACTATGCAAAGGCTTATACGTTTGCTTCCCAGGGTATTCGTCGGCGCATCCCGGCGGCTGTTTTCGCCGAGATGGTGCGCTCCGCTTACCCGGCCATCGCCCGTTCGCGCTCGGCCCGCTTCGGTCCGATTCTCGACGATGGCGATCAGGCGGTGGTGCACGTCGTCGTCGAAGGGGCCGAAGAACAGGCGACTTACGCCTATCAGATGATCCGCGAGGGCAGAGTCTGGAAAGTCAATAGCGTCACGGAGGCGGAGCCGCGGCGTCCCGATGGCCTAGTCTCGACCTGAAGCGCTTGCAGCGATTGGATTTTGGCCGGGGGGCAGATTATGCTGGGTGGGTTGTGAGAACCTCTCGACCACCATGCGCATCGCTTTAGCGTTGTTCTCGATTTTGGCATTTGGTGCGCTGATTGCACCGGTTGCCGTCCAGTCCGAACAAGTCAAAGATTTGTCCACCCAGCCTGCCACCGCCAAAAAGGCCCGCTCCAAATTTCAATCGGCGGCCGACAAGCAAAGGCAAGCCAAGGAGCGCCAGCTCACCCAGCAACTCAACGCCGATGAGCGTCAGGTCGAAGCGGGAGCGCGGCCCGGCTGGACCCTCCAGGGCGCCCCGTCTCCCGCCCAGAAAGTTCCGCGCGGCAACAACGAAACGGCCGTGCAGGGCAACCAACCCGACTCGGCGGTCATCAAGGGTCCACGCTGAGGACGATGTCCATGCCGGTCCATCTCAGACAATCGCGTGGACTCGATGGTAGTCGTTCGAAAGAGTTATGCAACCGTTGGGATTTTTACCGGCGACAGGTGCGCTAGGCTGGTAAATATAGAATCGCCTCTCACCACAATGCTCAAAAGAAATGTGTTAATCGCCGTCGCTGCGCTTGCCGCTTTCGGTGCCATACCAGCCGGTGCCCAGACGAGTACCAGCGTCGATGAGCTTTCTACCGTCCCGGCCCGTACCCTCAACCCGCCACCCGCTTTTGTAATCAATTCCCGCAACGTCACCCGCGACCTCAACGCCGAGGAGCGCCGCTTCCAGAGGCCACCCCAACGCTTCGAGCTGCGCAAAGTCAAATCGCCGCTGCAGAGCGTGCCGCGCGGCAACCAGGAGTCGGCACTGCTTGGCGATCAACCCGACACCGTTATCCTCACCGACATCGTCGAGTGGTAGCCGGTTAGCGAAATTTGCACGGCAGGGCGAGCGCTCCTTTGAGCCGCTGCCGGTATTCCCGGCGCGGAATTTCGACGACGTGGAACTGCACAAGATGCTCGTTGGCGAACTGGGTGTCAAGCAGTGCGAAACCCCGCCCCCTAAGCCGTTCGACCAGATGAAAAAACGCCACTTTCGAAGCGTCGCTTACCCGGCAAAACATCGACTCGCCGAAAAAGGCGCCGCCCAGGCTGACGCCGTAAAGCCCGCCTACCAGTTCGCCGTCCAGCCAGCTTTCGACGGACTGGCCGTAGCCCGTGCGGTAAAGCCGAATGTAGGTGCGGATGATCTCCTCGGAGATCCAGGTGGAAGGTCGGTCGGCACAGGCGCGGATCACCCGCTCAAAGGCGGTGCTGTAGCGAATCTCAAAGCGCTCCTGGCGGATCACCCGCAGCAGGCGCTTGGAGAAGTGCACTTTATCGAGTTCAAAAACGGCCCGCGGGTCGGGTTCGTACCAGTAGATGCGTTGACCCTGGCCTTCGGCCATCGGGAAAAAGCCCTGGGTATACGCTTGCAGCAACAGTTCGGGTGTGAGAGTTACCAGCATTACAGATCCGCCCGGCCCAGGTCTGTGGCTGCACGGGGGCGTGTGGCGGCGGATCTATTATCGCCACGGTTGCAGCCTGTAAGTTAAATTCGTTGCGCTTACCCAGCGTAACCGCCATGGCCGACCCCGCCACTCAACTCTCCCAGTGGGACTTTCGCCGCTTCGCTCGATCGGATCTGACCCCGATGCTCCAGCAGTACGTCGAGGTCAAGGCCCAGCATCCCCACTGCCTGCTCCTGTATCGGATGGGGGATTTTTACGAAACGTTCCTGGCGGACGCCGAAATCGTCTCGCGCGAGCTGGAAATCGTGCTTACCGGCCGCCAGGCGGGCGACAAAATCGGCCGCATCCCGATGGCGGGGATTCCCCACCACGCTCTGGAGCGCTACTGCGCCCAATTGATCGAAAAGGGCTACGCGGTGGTGATTTGCGATCAAGTCGAATCGCCCGAGCAGGCCAAAGAGCGCGCCCGGCAGGCGAAAGTCGCTCGTCGCAGCAAGAGCGACGGCGACGCGCCGCTGTTGCCCCTGCTGCTGGAGGACGGCGAGCAGATTGACTGGGAAGGTGCCGAGAGCGTCCTGGTGCGCCGGGCGGTCACCCGGGTGCTCACCCCCGGTACGGTGCTCGAAGATCAGTTGCTGGTGGGACGGCGCAATAACTATCTGGCGGCGCTGGTGCAGGCGGGGGAGTGCTGGGGATTGGCCTTCGCGGACATTTCGACCGGCGAATTTCAGGTGACCCAGCTGGAGAGTGCCGAGGCACTGGTGCAGGAGTTGTTGCGCCTGCAGCCGGCCGAAGTGCTCCTGTCCGGCGACGCGCCCGATCCGCTGGTGCTGCTGCGGCCCGGCGAGGCTTCCAGCGAACGGCCCGAGTGCCTGCCGTCCCAGTTTTGCTATACGCTGCGTCCCCGGCGTTATTTCGAATTGGACGAAGCGCGGCGGTTGCTGATGGAAACGTTCGGCGTGCGCTCACTCGAAGGCTTCGGCTGCGAAAATCTGCCGCTTGCCGTGCGGGCGGCCGGGGGGTTGGTGCAGCATTTGCTGGAGACGCAGCGGGGAGTGTCGATTCCCCTGGAGGGCATCCGCACCTACACCCTCTCGCAGTACCTGATTCTCGATCACCAGACCCGGCGCAACCTCGAACTGACCCAGACCGTGCGCGACGGCGCGCAGTACGGCTCGCTTTTGTGGGCGCTCGACCGCACCCGCACGGTGATGGGGGGGCGCGCCCTCAGGCGCTGGCTTTTGCAGCCGTTGCTCGATACGCGCGCCATCGGCCGCCGTCAGGATTCGGTGGCCGAGTTGTACGACGAGGGGCTGTTGCGCGAACGGCTCCAGCGCATTCTTGAATCGGTCTACGACCTGGAGCGGCTCGCGGGACGCTGCGGTTCGGGCACCGCCAACGCCCGCGATCTGGTGGCTCTGGGCGAATCGCTGCTCAAATTGCCCGCTCTGGCCGAGGCGGTGGCCGCGAGCACCAGTCCCTACCTCAAAGCCCTTCAATCCATTCCTGTCGAACTGGAGCGGCTTGGAGAGAAGCTGCGCCGCACGCTCGTGGATACCCCGCCGCTCATCCTCACCGAGGGCGGTCTGATCCGGGCGGGCGTCCACCCGGAACTGGAAGGAATGCGCGGGCAACTTATCGAAGATCGCGACTGGCTGGTGGATCTCGAAGCGCGCGAGCGCGCCCGCACGGGCATCCAGACTCTCAAGGTGGGCTTTAACAAAGCCTTCGGCTACTACCTGTCGATCTCGCGCGGCAAGGCCGAAAAAGCGCCCCCCGAGTACCTGCGCAAACAGACCCTCACCAACGAGGAGCGCTACATCACCCCCGAACTCAAAGAGCGCGAAACCCGCATCCTCAACGCCCAGCAGCAGACCAACCAGCTTGAGTACGATATTTTTAACATCCTCAGGCAGGAGGCGGGCCGTCACGTTTCGGCTCTGCGGCAGGTGGCCCGGCGCGTGGCCGCCCTCGATGCCCTGGCCGGTCTGGCTGAGGTGGCCGTCTACCACGACTATTGCCGTCCGGTGCTCGGCGAAGGGCGCGAGGTGCACATCGAGGCAGGCCGCCACCCTGTGATCGAACAGGCGATCCCGGCGGGTTTTTTCGTGCCTAACGACGCGCGCATGGGAGCCGAAGCCGAGCCGGACTTGATCATCCTCACCGGCCCGAACATGTCCGGCAAATCGAGCTTCATCCGCCAGGTGGCATTGATTCAGCTGTTGGCCCAGGTGGGGGCCTTTGTGCCCGCCAGGGGGGCTGTGCTCGGGGTGGCCGATCGCATCTTTACGCGCGTGGGAGCGGTCGACGATCTGGCCACCGGCCAATCGACCTTCATGGTCGAGATGACCGAGACGGCGAATATCCTCAACCACGCCACCCCCCGCTCACTGGTCTTGCTCGATGAAATCGGCCGAGGGACGGCGACTTTCGATGGGCTGGCCATCGCCTGGGCGGTGGCTGAGTACCTGGCAAGCCACATCCGCTGCCGGACCATTTTCGCCACCCACTACCACGAGCTGAACGAACTGGCTTCGGTGGTCAGTGGTGTCGCCAATTATCAGGTGACTGTGCAGGAACTGGCCGATCGAATCGTCTTTTTGCACCGGGTCACCCCCGGCGGGGCGGATCGCTCCTACGGCATCGAGGTGGGCCGGTTGGCCGGATTGCCGCCTTCGGTGGTGGCGCGGGCGCGCACGGTCCTGGCCCAGGTCGAACAGCATTCGCAAATTGCCGTGGGCTTGCGCGATTCTAACGGCAGCGCCTCCGAGTCGGCCGCTGGCTAAACTGAAGGCGGGTCGCCGCAGGAGGGCATTTGCAATGACCACAACCGGGCTGCGCGCGTGGACCGTCGAGGAATACCACCGCATGATCGAGGCCGGTATTTTGACTGCTGAGGATCAAGTTGAACTGCTTGAGGGACAAATTGTTCAGATGAGTCCACAACAGCCGCTCCACGCCTCTGTCATCAGCCGAACCGCCAAAACCTTTGAAAGGTTGCTTGGAGAAGTGGGAATTGTGAGGGTACAGTCACCCATCACCTTACTGCCCGATTCAGAGCCGGAACCGGATATTGTGGCAGCCCGCCTGGATGAAAACTTTTACCAGGATCGGCACCCGGATGCTGCGGATATTTTGTTGCTTGTCGAGGTTTCCGGTTCCACCCTCGCTTACGATCGCAGGCACAAGGCCATGATTTACGCCCGCGCCCGGATTGCCGACTACTGGATTTTGGATGTCGGCACCCGGCAACTGCTTGTCTTGCGCCAGCCCGGCTCAGAAGGTCACTCCGAGCAATTTTCCCTCGGAGAAAATGACAGTATTGTGCCGCTTGCTTTTGCTGTCGTTCAGATAGCTGTAAAGGATTTATTCCCTTGATGCTGAGCCGCCTACTCGAATGGGTCGTGGCCATGGCTGGATTTGCCTACCAGGAACAATTCGAGGATCTGATAACTGCCACCCGTTTTGCCTGGCGGTCTCTCCAACGCCGTGCACCGGAAATAGAGCCACCTTTACGCCAGCAGTTGCAGACGAAACTGATCAAAAGTGCTTTGGGTAAAGCACAGAGCATTCACGAGCAGGCCACTCAACACCTCTTCTCGCTCATCGTCGCACCGGAAACGAGCCACTTGAGCTTCGCTGGGACCATGAAAGCGCTCAATCTGCTCCACACCCGCACCGTCGAGGTCATTGAATCCATCGGCCGCGGTGAATCCGACGGCGAAGCCGGTGCCCGTGTCCCAGTCCCCAAAATTCCGCCACCTGGCGGCTTGCAGGCGGAGGCAGAGCCGCAAACGTGGCCTGCCTGGCCCCAGAACGGTTGAACAGGAGGCAAACATTTATGCCAGACATCTACACGCCGCGCCCCGATATCGTGACGCGCTTTCTCAAAGAAGCCGGTTTCGAAAGCCAGGTGCAGCCGACGATTTTGAAGGACCGGCCGAAGGAAATTACCTACCGTTTCCGCACCAAAGATACCTACGTGGAGTTCTACGTCCACGACATCAAATCCATTCCGGAACCGCCGAGGCCGGTGTTCGAGCCAGCTTCCGCGGCGGGCGGCGCACTTGTCGGTGCGGCTCTGGCTGCGGCAATAGGTTGGTGGTTTTTTCGCCGCCCCTGAAAGCTATCCTGATGTCGCCTCTATAGGGGAGCCATCGGGTGGACCAGGAGATGCGAGTTTGGGAAGACAGGTTTTCTGTAGCGGTAGCAAAGACTACGCGCGTGTTCACCAATGTAGGTAACGACCCGGCTTTGGCGATGCTGCTGCCTCAGGTAGAGCTCCAGGTACGAAGCCTGGCCACGTCTTTGCATAATGTCGCTACTTTCGAGCGGATCAACGACGAAGTGGTTGCCGTATTTCCCAGTGATACAGCCCTGCTTGAGCCGGTAACGCAAGCTATCGAACGACAACTGCATATACGAACTAGGCAAGAGAGCGGGGTGGTGCTGGTACCCCTGCCTTTACTCGGTGAGCAGGTCTGTTCCCAGCTGCAGCAAGAGGTTGTCGACGAAGGAAAAAACTCCATCTGGAAACTTTACGAGAATGCGCAGACTGCTCTCGAACCTGAACAAAGCGACGCTTTATCCGCGCTCCTATGGCTGAGGCAATTGCGGGATCGTGCCCTCGCCCGCATTGCCGACCTCGGCGACGGCAGCGGTCCTGCCGGTAGCAAGATCAACAATCGTCCTCCTTCGCCCCTGGAACCTGGCGATCTGGCTGCAGACCCACAAATCAGGTCAGACTGAGCGGGCATACTTCCAGCCCCGACCCAATTGGGTAGCCGTTGGTCTGTGCGTTACACTCGCAGATGTCGTCCGCGAATTTTTATGGTCACCAAGCCGGACTGGCTCAGGGTCAAAGCGCCGCAGCGCGAGCGGGTGGGAGCAGTTAAAGACATCCTGCGCGACCTGGCGCTCAACACCGTCTGTGAGGAAGCTTCTTGCCCAAATATCGGCGAATGTTTCAAAGCCGGGACGGCAACGTTTCTGATCATGGGACCGGCCTGCACGCGGGCTTGCCCTTACTGCGACATCGATTTTGAGAAATATCCCAAGGCCCTCGATCCGACCGAACCCGAGCGGCTCGCACAGGCCGTGCGGCGGATGGGCCTGCGCCATGTGGTGATTACCTCGGTCAACCGCGACGATCTGGCCGACGGCGGCGCTCTGCAGTTTGCCCGCTGCATCGAAGCGGTGCGCCGGGTCATGCCCCAAACGACCATCGAAGTGTTGATCCCCGATTTTTGCGGCTCCGAAGCGGCCCTCGATATCGTGATTGCCGCCCATCCACAAGTAATCAATCACAATACCGAGACCGTCCCTCGGCTCTACCGGCGGGTCAGACCCCAGGGCGACTACGGACGCACTTTGCAATTGCTCGAGCGCGTTCGCGCCAAAGCATCCCACATCTACACCAAGTCGGGCCTGATGGCGGGCCTTGGCGAGAGCGAAGCGGAAGTGCTCGCGGTCATGGCAGATCTGCGGGCCGTCTACTGCGACATCCTGACCATCGGCCAGTACCTGCAGCCCACCCCCAAACACCTCAAAGTCGAAGCCTTTGTCGAACCGGCGCTTTTTGAGCGCTGGCGGCGGGCGGGCGAAGGGATGGGCTTCTTGCAGATGGTCTCCTCGCCCCTGACGCGCAGTTCCTACCACGCCGAGCAGGTGCAGCGACTGATGCGCTCCCACCCCCGGACCCCCAAAAATCAGCACTCGCCGGAGTAAAGGGTTAGCACTCTCGGGTCTTCAGTGCTAAACTCTGTGCTTGGAAGGGAGTCGTTCCTTCCACAAAGACTTTAGTGAGCTGTAAGAGAGGTTTGCATGGCAACGATCACGTTGGCTACGACGACACTGCGCCCCCTGGGGGACCGTGTGTTGGTCAAGGTGGTAGAGCAAGAGGAGCGGACCGCCGGGGGTATTTTTCTGCCCGACACCGCCAAAGAGAAGCCCCAGACCGGTGAAGTGGTCGCCGTGGGGCCGGGCCGTCTCAAAGACGACGGCACCCGGGTCGACCCGGAGGTGAAGGTGGGCGACACCGTGCTGTACGGCAAATATTCCGGCACCGACCTGAAACTTGGCGACGCCGAGTACATGCTGGTGGCCGAAAAAGACATTCTGGCAATCGTGGCTTAATCGGGGAGAGAACACAATCATGGCAAAGCAAGTCGTATTCGATGAGACCGCCCGCCGCGCCCTCGAGCGCGGCATCGACGCCCTCGCCAACGCGGTGCGCGTCACCCTCGGCCCCAAGGGCCGCAACGTCGTACTTGAGAAAAAGTTCGGCGCGCCCCAGATCATCAACGACGGTGTGACGATCGCCAAAGAAATCGAGCTTGAAAATAAGCTCGAAAATACCGGCGCCCAACTGATCAAAGAAGTCGCCTCTAAGACCAACGATGTGGCGGGCGACGGCACCACCACCGCCTGCGTGCTGGCCCAGTCGCTGGTCAAAGAGGGTCTCAAAAACGTCGCCGCCGGTTCCAACCCGATGAACCTCAAGCGCGGCATGGAGAAGACCGTCCGCCACCTGGTGGCTGAACTGGAGAAAGTCGCCAAGCCGGTCGAAGGCTCCCAGGCGATCGCCCAGGTCGCGGCCGTCTCCGCCGGCAACGACGATGAAATCGGCGAGATGATCGCCCGCGCCATGGAGACCGTCGGCAAAGAAGGCGTGATCACCGTCGAAGAATCGAAGTCCCTGACCACCGAACTGGAGGTGACCGAGGGCATGCAGTTCGACCGCGGCTACGTCTCGCCCTACCTGGTTACCGACCAGGAGCGCATGGAAGCGGTCTTCGACGAGCCCTTCTTGCTGATTACCGACAAAAAGATCTCGATCATCACCGACCTGGTGCCGATTCTTGAAAAAGTCGCCCGCGCCGGCCGACCGCTGGTAATCATCGCCGAGGACATCGAAAAAGAAGCCCTCGCCACCCTCGTAGTCAACAAGCTGCGCGGCGTCCTCAACGTGGCTGCCGTCAAGGCCCCCGGCTTCGGCGACCGGCGCAAGGCGATGCTGCAAGATATTGCGGTGCTCACCGACGGCGAAGTGATCTCCGAAGACACCGGCATCAAGCTCGAGAACGTCACCACCGACCAGCTCGGCAAGGCCCGAAAAATGACGATCACCAAGGACAACACCACGATCGTGGCCGAGGGCAACGAAGCCGCCGTCAAGGCCCGCTGCGCTCAGATCAAGCAGCAGATCGAAGAGACCGACTCCGAGTACGACCGCGAGAAGCTCCAGGAGCGCCTTGCCAAGCTCTCGGGCGGTGTGGCGGTGATCAAAGTCGGTGCGGCGACCGAGACCGAACTCAAAGACCGCAAGCTGCGCATCGAGGATGCCGTCAACGCCACCAAGGCGGCCATCGCCGAGGGGATCGTCCCGGGCGGCGGTACGGCGCTGTTGCACCTGGCGGCCGGTATGGGCGGGTTCATCGACAGCCTGAGCGGCGAAGAGAAAATCGGGGCGCGCATCATCCAGAAGGCCCTCGAAGGTCCCCTGCGCCAGATCGCCGAGAACGCCGGCCTCGAAGGCTCGGTGATCGCCGAGAAGGTGCGCAACTTGGAGTTCAACTTCGGCTTCAACGCGATGACCAACGAGTATGAGGACCTGGTCGCCGCCGGGATCATCGACCCGGTGAAGGTGACCCGCTCGGCACTGCAGAATGCCGCCTCGATTGCCGCGATGGTGCTCACCACCGAGTGCATCGTGGTCGACAAGCCCGAGGATGATAAGACCCCGGCCGGTGCCGGCGGTGGCGGCATGCCCGACTTCGACTGATCTGCGTCAGCTTTCAGGTATCAGTAAGGGCACCCCGATGCCTGAAACCCGACAGTTCAGAATCCCCGGCCGATCGGCCGGGGATTTTTTGTAGGACCGCGTGCTAAAACGGGAGTGACTTGCCGCCGTCTTGAGGAGACTTCGATGCTGAAGCGTGCCGCTCTGTTGCTGCTGGCTGTTCCTGTGCAAGCGATGAACGTGGCGATGGCCGGACATTTTCTGAATCTGGTCAACCCCCAAGATTCCGCGATGCTCGACGTGGCCCCCATAGAGCAGGCTGCCGAAGAGTACGAGTGCCCCTACGCCCAATCCGAACCCTACACTTCGGTGCACATTGGTTCCGACGGCAGCGTCTCGGTCTACTACGGCAGCGAAGGGTACGACACCTACGGCGAAGAAGCCGAAGAAGAAACCGCCGAAGAAGACATTCAGGCTCTGGAGTAGCCTCCTGCCATGCTTTCTATCGCCGATATCGAAGAGCTTTTGGGCAAAGAAGCCGAGTCGCTGCTGACCCACGAGTGCAAAGGCATCGTCAAAGATCAACTCCACCTGCCCGGTTCCGACTGGGTGGACCGGATCATGAGCTTTTCCGACCGACCGATCCCGGTTCTGCGCAGCCTCCAGGCGTTGCTGGCTCATGGGCGGCTGGGCGGAACCGGTTACCTGTCGATCTTGCCGGTCGACCAGGGCGTCGAGCACTCGGCGGGGGCATCTTTCGCCCCCAACCCGATGTACTTCGACCCCGAGAACATCGTGCGTCTGGCCGTCGAAGGCGGCTGCAACGCGGTGGCTTCCACCCTCGGCGTGCTGGGGATCGTGGCACGCAAGTACGCCCACAAGATTCCATTTATTCTCAAGATCAACCATAGCGAACTGCTCACCTACCCCAACAAATCCGAGCAGATCCTCTTTGCAAGCGTCAGACAGGCCCGCGACATGGGAGCGGTGGCCGTAGGAGCAACGATTTATTTCGGTTCGCAAGACAGCGGTCGCGAGATTGTCGAAATTTCCCAGGCGTTCCAGTTGGCCCACGAGCTGGGTATGGCCACGATCCTCTGGTGCTATTTGCGCAACAACGCCTTTAAGATCGACGGCGTCGATTACCACACCAGCGCCGATCTGACCGGCCAGGCCAATCACCTTGGGGTGACCATCGAGGCCGACATCGTCAAGCAAAAATTGCCCACCGTCAATGGCGGCTACGAAAAACTCAACCTCCAGTCGAGCTACGGTCGCTTCGACAAACGCATCTACACCGAACTGACCACCGATCACCCCATCGATCTCACCCGCTACCAGGTGGCCAACGGCTACCTGGGCCGCATCGGCCTGATCAACTCGGGGGGCGAATCCGGCAAGGGTGACGACCGTGCCGAGGCGGTGCACACCGCCGTCATCAACAAGCGCGCCGGCGGCATGGGCCTCATCAGCGGCCGCAAGACTTTTCAGCAGAAGACCCTCGCCGACGGTGCGGCCATCTTCCACGCCATTCAGGATGTCTATCTAAACCAGGACGTGACGATCGCCTAGAGTCTCCCACCCCATCTAAAATGGGCGACAGACGGGCGGGAGGTCTGATCATGACAACAATTGACGAATTTTTTGACGCTTGCCTGGGCAAGTGGTCCATCGAGCGCACTTATCACTACCTGGGCGACGCCGAAGGCCGGGTGGAGCGCTCCCACACCAACTACGACATCCGCCCCCTCACCACCGACCGCCAGCACAAGGTGCTCGCCGACAACGAACGGCCCACCGATGCGCCGGAACCGCTCTACGGCTTTTATCTGGCCTTCGATACGGTTTCAGATCGCGGCGAAAAAGTGGCGATGGACCTGAACATCCTCTTCGTGCCGACCCAGATCGAGGAGGGTGGCTTCCTCGAAGGCGACTATTTGCGCGATCGGGCCTACGAGGAGGCCCGTCCGATGGTGTCCCACTTCCGCTACGACCCCGAGCGCGCCGAACTGCGGATGACGACGCGCTACACCCGCGTCGTCTCGGTCGATTCGATCACCCTCGTGCAGCCGGACCTGCGCATCCGCCAGATCCAGAACTTCCGCCGCCCGCAGTTCGACAGCCTGCCGCTTCGGGAACTGGAACTGGTCGGTTTCGGCGTCGAGAAGAAAGTCAGCTAAGCCGGTAGCGTCCGGTTTGTCCCGGGTGCCGGCCGGCCCATGCCTCTAGAATTGGGTGGTGCCCTTCAGAGTGCGGCCGCCATGCGAGACCGGAAGCCGGAAGCCGGAGAAGCAATGGGTTCCGACGAGGATGAGTCCTACGTCGATTACCATTACGACGACCCCGGTACCATGCCGGGAACGCTCAGCATCGACAAAAACGCTCCACCGCCCGAGATCCACCTCATCGATTACGATGCCGAACAATCCACCGGCCGCAGGGTGGAAAATCCCGAGGAACTGACGCCTTACCTGGACAACCACTCGGTCTCGTGGGCCGACGTGCGCGGCTTCGGCAGCGAGGACATCCTGCGCCGCCTGGGCAAGGTATTCGGGCTGCATCCGCTGGTGCTCGAAGATATCGTGAATGTGCCCCAGCGCCCCAAGGTGGAAGAATACAAGGATCACTTGCTGATTATCGCCAGGATGGTCTGTCCCACCTCCGAAACAGCAGAAGAATTTTTCAGCGAACAGGTGAGTTTGATCCTGGGCAAAAACTATTTGCTCACGGTCCAGGAAGAAGCCAAATTCGACGTCTTCGGCCCCGTGCGCGAGCGCATCCGCACCGCCAAGGGCATCATCTGCAATCAGCGCGCCGACTACCTGGCCTACACGCTGCTCGATGCGATCATCGACGGCTTTTACCCGGTGCTCGAAGACTTCGGCGAACGCCTCGAGGAACTCGAAGCGGAGGTGGTAGAAAACCCCACCCGCGCTACCCTTGAGAGAATCTATCTGCTCCGGCGCGAACTGCTCATGCTGCGGCGCGCCATCTGGCCCCAGCGCGATGTGATCAACGCCCTCATCCGCGATGCCAACCCGCTGATTGGCGAGGAGGTGCGCCTCTACTTGCGCGACTGCTACGACCACGCCATCCAGATCATCGATATGGTGGAGACATACCGGGAACTGGCTTCGAGCCTGACCGACATCTACATGTCCTCGGTGAGCAACCGTATGAACGAGGTGATGAAGACCCTCACGGTGATCTCGGCCATTTTTATTCCGCTGACCTTTATCGCCGGGGTTTACGGCATGAACTTCGATCCCGAAAAATCCCCCTGGAACATGCCCGAACTGGAATGGTACTGGGGCTATCCGTTCAGCCTGGTGCTGATGTTCATAGTGGCCGTGGGTCTGGTCGTCTATTTTTGGCGGCGGGGCTGGTTTGAGAGCTTCTCCTCGCAGAGCAAAAAGTGAGATATTTGGACACGTAAGGGTTAGGATTTCAAGTCATAAAATTCGTGTCTTTAACTGAAGCTTTGCAAAAAATCTTTAAGATATGCTGCATTTTCCAGCAGTATATAACGCTAATCCAGATGTGTTAGTCTTGCATTACTAAATCGACTATGAGTCATATGGAAGCAATCCTTTTCGAGGTTCCCGAAAGCGTCATTAATATCGAGGAAGCAAATCAAGATACCATTGAGGATATCGCTCCTGAAGATCAAGATCTTTCAGAGCTGATTGTCTACTCTAGGGATTGGACTGTTGAAACAATTGTTAGTCAAATACAGAAAGGAAACATTGACTTAAATCCTAAATTTCAGCGCCGTAATGCCTGGAGCGATGATAGAAGAAGCAAGTTAATCGAATCCCTAATTGTCGGCATCCCAGTGCCTGAGATTGTTTTCGCAGAGGATAAGGAGCTCAAAAAGTCATTTATAGTCATTGATGGTAAGCAACGCCTTCTAACCATTGCTGGCTTTTTTGAGCCTGATAAGTTTAACTACTGGAACGATCCGAAACTTAAAAATCTACTTCTTAGAAAAGATTTAAATAGTGTCACCTATGCCCAACTAAAAAGCCGAGCAAGCCTAAGCGAAGATTATAGACGATTTTTAAATGCTGACATCCGGTGCACCGTTATATCAAACTATGCATCAGATGATATTCTGTACGATATTTTTTACAGACTTAACACTGGCTCTTCCCCATTAGCTACTCAGGAACTTCGGCAAGTTCTGAAAAAAGGCGCATTTGCTGACTACTTAATTGAGATTACCAACAGCTATCAGTTGTTGCACGAAGTACTTAGGCTCAGAGGCTCTGATCCTAGGCTTCAGGATGTCGAGATTCTGCTTCGTTTTTTTTGCATTTCTTTATTCCCTCATCAATACAAAGGAAATCTGAAAAAATTTCTTGATGATTCAATGGCCGCTATCACAAAAAATTGGTCTCAGTGTAAACCCAAAGTAGATAAACTATATGGGGACTTTAACATAGCCCTGGCGCGGCTGTCTGAGATACTCACTGTACAACACATTGGAAGGAAATTCACGGGTGACAAATGGGAGGCAAGATTTAACAAGGCTTTGTTTGAAGTTGAAATTTATTACTTTTGTAGACTTTCTGATGCACATGCAACCATTGAAAACAATGAGCGATTTCTTGAAAAGTTCAAGCAGTTGTGTGGCAATAATCCAGTGTTTCGAAGTTCAATTGAGTCGACTACCAAAAGCTTGGACAAATACGAAACGCGCTATAGCTTATTCCAGGAGCTAGTTAATGATGCGTACAATTGTGAAATCGATGACGTTCCTGTGAGAAATCGTTAAGACGGAAAATAGTGATGCCGAGTACCTCCACCATAAAGGAGCAGTTAACAGCAGTCTACGACGATTTGTTCAAACAGCTATCAGATATAGAGGATGCATTGATTAAGCAGTTCTTTCAAACCGATCCTACTGCTGATCCTGTTGATCCTCAAGAATACGATTTTCATGTCAAGTCGTACTGCATCCTTGCACATGCAGCCTTAGAAGACTACTTTGAGAGTGTAGTGCTGAAAATCATGCACCATAGCTGCAATGTCTGGTTAACGTCACAGAAAGCGACGGAGCCTCTACTCTATCTTTTATGCTTTTATGGTTCCAGGCCGAAGATCAAAGTTGATGATCGCGAAGATGAGAAAAGTTGCTACTCATATTTGAAAGAAAATATCGACAGCATTGTCAGTGCCTTCTCAAAAGAAGTTAATAATAATCACGGTATTTCCCTAAAATATCTGAAGAAACTACTGCTACCTGTTGGTTTGAATATCATGAATGAAACCAGAGTCATAGAGTCCTTAAATAGATTGGCTAAATATAGAGGAGATGTAGCCCATAAGGGAATTGTGAGAAGCTTTCTATCGCCAGAAGATGCAAGAGATCAAGTTGCAGACTGTTTGGAATTGTGTGAGCATATTCATCAAACTGCACTAAACAAGATGCAAGATATAAATTTTGTATAATCCTAACAACATCTAGATCAACAACTTAATTTTGCGGGACTATCGCGCTGTTCGGGTGTAAATTTGTGAATGATGCGGCTATTGATTTGCGAAAGTCCAGGTAAGATCAAAACTTTTAAGGCAATTCTCGGCGCGGGCTGGGACGTGCAGGCGTCTTTGGGTCATGTCATGGAGTTGGCCAACGACGGTGCCGATCACCTGGGGTTCGATGTCGGCCCCGAGGCGATAACCTGCCGCTACGTGCCCCGCGGCGAGCGCGGGATGGCGACGCTCAAGAAACTGCGCACAGCGGCGGCTAAGGCCCAGGAAGTGTATCTAGCCACCGACCCCGACCGTGAAGGGGAAGCGATTGCCTGGCATTTGGCACGGGAGTTGCGCCTCAAATCCCCCCGGCGCATCCGCTGTACTCAGATCACTGAGGGAGCCGTGCGCACAGCCCTGCAATCACCCGGTCGCCTGGATATGGACCTGGTGAGCGCCCAGCGCGCCCGGCAGTGCCTCGACAAGCTGGTGGGCTACAAAGTTTCGCCCCTGCTCTGGAATGCGACCGGCGGCAAGAGCGCGGGCCGGGTCCAAAGTGCGACGCTGCACTTTGTGTGCGAGCGCGAACGGGAGATTATCGCCTTTGTGCCGGTCGATTACTGGTCGGTGTGGGTCGAGTACGCCCCCGGCTGGCGGGCTTACTACCAAGGGGACGTGCAGGAGACGCCCGAGTCGACCGAGGCGACCGACGACGCCAAATCGAACAAAGAAGCGCCCCCCGCCGAATCGACCCGGGTGCTGAGCGAAGCGGAGGCCGACCGGCTGGTCGCCTTGGCGCGCAGCCACCCCCACGCTGTCGAGCGCGTCGAGCGGCGCACCGTTACGAAGATCCCCCCGGCCCCCTTCACCACCAGTACCCTCCAGCAGGCCGCTGGGGCATTGCTCAGCTACAACCCCGAGCGCACGATGGGTATCGCCCAGCAGCTCTACGAAGGCATCGACCTGCCCACCGGCCGCAAGGGGCTCATTACCTACATGCGCACCGACAGCGTCGAAGTGGCCCCCGAATTTGTCGAACAGGCGCGCACCTACCTGCAGATCAATGAC
This sequence comes from Gloeobacter violaceus PCC 7421, assembly GCF_000011385.1. NCBI lineage: Bacteria > Bacillati > Cyanobacteriota > Cyanophyceae > Gloeobacterales > Gloeobacteraceae > Gloeobacter > Gloeobacter violaceus. The sequence goes on along the minus strand of NC_005125.1, from coordinate 1,096,423 downwards.
CCCGACAATCTGCCCGCCCGCAGCGCCACGCACCGCTCCCGCGCAGGTGCCCAGCAGGCCCATGAAGCGATCCGCCCCACCGACGTCAGCTTGACGCCGCGCACGATCCGAGCGCACCTGAGCGAGGAGCAACTGCGGCTTTACGACATTGTCTGGCGGCGGGCGGTGGCTTCGCAGTGCGCCCCGGCCCGCCTGGCCAAGACAAAGATCTTGACCCGCTCCGGCCCGGTGCACTGGCAGGCTCTGGGCATGACCGTCGCCTTCGCGGGCTACACGCGCTACTGGAACGACCTGGAGGCGGCCCTGGCCCTACCCGCCCTCGAAGCCGGACAGAACCTGGAACTGCTGCGCTCGGCCCACGAAAAAAAGCGCACCCAACCGCCGCCGCGCTACAGCGAGCCGAAGCTGGTGCAGCTGATGGAGCGCAAAGGGGTCGGGCGGCCCTCGACCTACGCTTCGACGATCAAAACCCTCAAAGAGCGCGCCTACGTCGAACTGCAGGGCCGCGCGCTGGTGCCCACCGAGCTGGGTCTGGCCACCGACGCGCTGCTCGGGCGCACGCTGCCGGAACTGGTCGACAGCGCCTTTACCGCCCGGATGGAGACGGGCCTCGATGCGATTGCCGCAAGCCGCGAGCCCTGGGAAAAATATTTGATCGGCTGGAACACAGACTATCTGGTGCCGGCGGTGGCGCGCGCCCGCGCGGCGATTGCGGCGGAATTTCCGAAGCGTCCGGCCGCTCCACGCACAGCCCAAGCACCGCAGATTTCGCGCACCCCCTGTCCCCGTTGCCGCCAGGCGCTCTCGAAGGTACCCTCCAAAAAAGTCAAGCGGGGCTACTTTCTCAAGTGCCCCGCCTGTGCGGATTTGGTGATGTTCTGGAACCCCTGGCGCAAAATCTGGGAGCTTCCCAAGCCCAAAACGGACCCGCAAACTCCCTGACACTGCACCCCGAACCGGTCCCTACGCCGAGGTCGCTACAGCGAGCGGCAAACTGGTCACAGGAGCCTCCAGCGGCGTCTGCAGGAGCACCTGAATGAGCGGGTGGCTCTGGAGCATCTCGCGGGTCACCTGCTTGACGGTGCGCTCCAATAGCTGCTTGATCCCCATCCAGTCGTACTGGTAGCCCAAGGCGCCGGCTTCGAGCGGCTGGCGAAATTCGCCGAAGCGGCCCTGGGTGCGTTCGAGGGCGGTGCGCAGCATGTCTTCGAGGTTGCGCGTCTCGGCGGAGCGGGCCACCGCTTTGATCGAGATCTGGGGCCGGGCGGCAAAGGTTCCCTGGGGGGTGAGGGCGATCGCCACGGTCACAAAGCCGTCCTCAGCCAGGCGCTGGCGCTCGCGCAGGACGTTGCTGTTGACCATCGTCGAGCGGCTCGCGTCCACCAGGTCCACCCCGGCCGGGATGCGATCGACGACGCGCATCGACTCGGGGGTGAGTTCGACCACGTCACCGTTCTCGGTAAGCAACATGTTTGCGGCCGGTACGCCCATCTCCTGGGCGGTCTGGGCGTGGCGGCGGATCATCCGGTACTCGCCGTGGCAGGGAAAGAAGAACTTGGGTTTGGTGAGGGCGAGCATCAGCTTTTGATCTTCGATGGCCCCATGGCCGCTCACGTGAATGCCGCGCTCGCGACCGTAGACGACGTTGGCCCCCAGTTGCATCAGTTTGTCGATGACGCGCACCACCGAGATCGTGTTGCCGGGGATCGGATTGGACGAGAAGATCACCGTGTCGCCCGGCTGGATTTTGACCTGGCGGTGATCGCCACCCGCGATGCGGGTAAGGGCCGACATCGGCTCGCCCTGCGAACCGGTGGTGAGCACCAGCACCCGCTCGGCAGGCAGGCTATTGGCGGCCTGAACCGGCTGGAGGAGCGAGTCTGAAAAGTTGGGAATAAATCCCAAGGCCTTGGCCTTGGCGATCATGTTAAGCATTGAGCGGCCCACGACGCACACCGAGCGGCCCGTCTTCTGGGCGATGTCGAGCAACATGTGGATGCGGTGGACCGAAGAAGCAAACGTCGTCACGATCACCCGACCGGGGGCTTCTTTGATGTAGCGCTCGAGATTGGGGTAGACCGAGCGCTCGGAGGGCGTAAAGCCCGGCACCTCGGCGTTGGTCGAATCGCTGATCAGACACAGCACGCCCTTCTCGCCGTATTCGGCAAGCCGCTGGTAGTCGAATTTGCGGCCGTCCACGGGTGTATGGTCGAACTTGAAATCGCCCGTGTGCATCACCACCCCTACCGGGGTGTGGATGGCCAGGGTGTAGGAATCGGCCATCGAGTGGGTGTTTTGCAGGTACTCGACCAGAAAGTACTTGCCCACGCGCACGGTGCCGCGCGGCCCGACCGTCTGCAGTTGGGTGCGGCCCAACAGCTCCGCCTCCCGCAGTTTGTCTTCAAGTAGAGCCATCGCCAGGCGCGGTCCATGGATGACCGGGATGCGCAGCCGCTGCAGGTGATAGGGAATGCCGCCGATGTGGTCCTCGTGGCCGTGGGTGACCACCATACCGACGATTTTTTCCTGGTTTTCGATCAGCCAATCGATATTGGGCAGCACCAGGTTCACGCCGTGCATCTCCTCGGTCGGAAACGACAGACCCCCATCGAGGAGCATAATTTCGTCGTTGACCTGGAAGATCCAGGTATTCTTGCCGATTTCTCCCAGCCCACCGAGGGGAGTGATGCGTAGGGGCGAAACAGTCTGGTTCGGGCTTTCAGCCATATTATAAGGTTCCTTGTGTGCGGTGTTGTCGTGGTAAAGATGCGGTCGGACGGACCGCTCAGACCAGCAGTTCAAGCTGGTGCAAAAGCTTTTCAAGCCGGGAGCCGAGTTCCTCGCTCCCGGCGACGAGCGGCAGGCGCAGATGGTTGACATCCCAGCCCTGCAGGGCGAGGGCCAGCTTGACGGGAATCGGATTGGTCTCCCAAAAAAGCCCTCGAAAAAGCGGCAACAGGTGCAGGTGAATCCGGCGGGCTTTGTCGTTGTGGCCGTTCTCGAAGGCCCGGATCATCTGCTGGATGGGCTCTCCCACCAGGTGCGAGGCGATGCTGACCACACCCGTCGCCCCGACGGCAAGCATCGGCAAGGTCAGCGAGTCGTCGCCGCAGTAGATCACAAAATCCTCGCAGGTGAGCGCCCGGACGGCACTCACCTGGTCTAGGGAACCACTCGCTTCTTTGATGGCGACGATTCCCGGTACCTCGGCAAGGCGGGCGACGGTCTCAGGGGCGAGGTGCACGCCGGTGCGCCCCGGCACATTGTAGAGGATCACCGGCAGATCGCCCGCCTGGGCGACGGCGCGAAAGTGCTCAAAAAGCCCGTCCTGGGTAGGTTTGTTGTAGTAGGGGCACACCTGCAGCGTGCCGTCGAGACCCAGGGCTGCGGCTTTGCGGGTGGCGACGACCGCTTCGCGGGTGGCGTTGGAGCCGGTGCCCGCCACCACCTTGGCGCGGCCGGCCACCGCCCGGCGCACCACATCGAACAACTCGTACTCTTCTTCCCAACTCAAGGTCGGCGATTCGCCGGTGGTGCCGCAGACGACCAGGGTATCGCTGCCGTGGGCCGCCAGATAGTCGGCCAGTTTTTCGGCCTCGGCGTAATGGACATTACCCTCGCCGTCGAAGGGTGTGATCATCGCCGTGAGCACCCGACCGAAGCTCACCGCCTCCCTCCCGCCAACTGTTCGGCAATCTGGACGGCGTTGAGGGCCGCTCCCTTGCGGATCTGATCGCCCGAAAGCCACAGGTCCAGAGCCCCCGGACAGGAGAGATCCTCGCGCACCCGCCCCACCAACACCGCGTCCTGGCCGCTCGCCTCGACGGGCATCGGAAAGTGGTTGCGCTCCCAATCTTCGACCACCTGCAATCCCGGGGCTTCGCGCAACAGCGCCAGTGCCTCCGCCACCGGGAAGGGCTCTTCAAATTCGAGGTTGACCGCCTCGCTGTGGGCGCGCAGGACCGGCACGCGCACGCAGGTGACGGCAATGGGCAGGGCCGCGCTGTGAAAGATGCGCCGTGTCTCGTGGACCATCTTGCGCTCTTCCTCGCAGTAGCGGTCCGCTCCGATAGCCGAATTGTGAGGGAAAAGATTGAAGGCGATCGGGTGAGGAAAAACCTCGGCTGTGGGCACTTCGCCCGCCAGCACCTGGCGCGTCTGGCGTTCAAGCTCCGCCATGCCCGCCGCCCCCGCCCCGGAAGCCGCCTGGTAGGTGGAGACGACCAAGCGCTTCAGGGGCCGGCGCCGGTGTAGGGGCCACACGGCCACCACCAGCAGGATTGTAGAGCAATTGGGGCTGGCGACAATTCCGCAGTGGGCAGTCAGATCCGCCAGGTTAACCTCCGGCACCACCAGCGGCACCGCCGGATCCTGGCGAAAGGCGCTGGAGTTATCGACAAACACTCCCCCCGCTTCGACGATCACCCCGGCATACTGCCGGGCCACATCTGCCTCGGTGGCACCCAGGACAATGTCCTGGCCTTTGAGAGCCTCGGGCCTCAGCACCTCAACGGGCAGCGATTCACCGGCAAAATCAAGCAACTTGCCCGCAGAACGCTCCGAGGCAAGCAGCTTGAGACTGGCGAGGGGAAAGTGGCGCTCTTGTAATAACTTGACCATCTCGGTGCCCACTGCTCCGGTGGCTCCCAGAACAGCGACACGATATGCGTTTGTCAATCGGCCTCCTTAACGGGTTGGTCAGTGGTGCGTTTGGTCAAAAGAGTGGGCTGATAAATTTTTGATTTTAATGTTTTGTTGCACAACTATACACCCATTCTACAGGCTTCGGGTATCCGGTGTCAGCCTCTCTGCTCCGGCCGCTCTGGCCGTCTCAAGCTGTCGGCGCAGGGTGTCGTCGAGCAAGCTCAGCAGCTCGTCGATGTTCTGATCGCCTTTTTTGAGGATCTGTTCGGTCTGCTCGGCAAGCAAGGTTTGACGCTGCTGTTCGGTCAAATCCATGGCACTCAAAATGAGCACCGGCAACTGCCTGCCCCCCGGCATCCGGCGCAGTCGCCTGAGCACTTCGAAACCGTCCATCTGCGGCATCATCAAATCGAGGATGACCAGTTGCGGTCGGTGGCTTTCGAGGTAGGCGAGGGCCTCGTGGCCGGAGGCGGCCGGTTGCACACGGTAGCCTTCGTCGCGCAGGCAGGCGGCCAGGTACTCGCGGTTGTCGGCGCTGTCGTCGACGATCAAGATCGCATCGCCCTCGGGGGCGACCCGGCGGCGCTTGAGTACCGCGAGCAAACTTTCCTGGCCCACGGGGCGGGTCAGAAAATCCGCCAGTCCGAGCGGGATCGCCAGGCCCCGCTCGCCTGCGATGCTCTGCAACAAGATTGGAATACCGGCGGTAGTGGGGTCGGTCCGCAACTCGAAGAGCACCCCCCACAGATCGGTGCGCGGCAGGGTCGGATCGAGCACGATCGCATCGGGGCGTTCGGCTTTGGCAATCTGGATGCCCTCGATGCTGTCGGGGGCAAACAGCAACCGGTAGGAGCGCTCGGCAAGCCGGGTGGCCACCAGTTGCTGCACCTGCAGGTCGTGCTCAATAAACAGCACCTTCGGCGGCTCACCCGCCGAGCGCCCGGCAGGGATAACAGCAGGCCCGCAGGGCAGACGGACGGTGAAAGTGCTGCCCACGCCCGGGGTGCTCACCAACGAAATCTCGCCTCCCATCAGCGTCACCAACCGTTTGCAGATAGCCAGCCCCAATCCGGTGCCGCTGGCCTGGCGCGTCGCGGCCCCTTCCAGGCGGCTAAATTCGTCGAAGACTTTTTGTTGTTGGTCCGGATCGATGCCGACGCCGGTATCGCGCACCTCCAACTCGAAGCGGTCGGCCGCCGGGCGCCGGGCGCGCACTTCGACTTCGCCCCGCTCGGTGTACTTGAAGGCGTTGCTGAGCAAGTTGATCAAGATCGTGCGCAGTTGCTGCGGATCGGTCTCGACGGACCCTATGGATGGGTCGACGGCGATGCGCACCGACAGATTTTTTTGGAGCGCGAGGCTTTCGAGGGCGGCGTAGACCTCGCGCACGAATGGTTCGAGGGCGACTGGCTGGTAGCGCAACTCGACTTTGCCCGCTTTGATCTTGGCGAGATCGAGAATGTCGTTGACCAGCCGCAGCTGGATCTTGCCGTTCTGATAGACGCGGTCGAGTTGCAGCAGTACCTGCGGTTGCTCCTGCAGGTTTTTGTTGCGCAACAGCAGCTGCGAGAAGCCGATAATCGCGTTGAGGGGTGTGCGCAACTCGTGGCTCATTGAGGCCAAAAAGTTGTTCTTCTGGCGGTCGGCTTCGACGAGTTCCTGATTCTGGCTCTCGATCTGCAGCCGCTGCTGCTCGAGTTCTGCGTTGATGGCCTCCAGTTCGCTCTGCTGGGCTTCGAGTTCTTCGTTGGTAGCCGCCAGTTCGGTATTCAGAGCCTCCAATTCGCGAGCCTGCTGCACCAGGCGCCGCTCGCGCTCGCGCTCGACCGTCACATCGCGAAAAACGGCCACCACCCCATAGATGTTGCCACGGCCGTCTTTGAGCGGCGAAGCGCTGACCGACAACAGTACCGAGCGTCCCTGGCGGATCCGAATTTGCAAGTCGGCGCGCACCGTGGTGCCGAAGCGCACGGCGCGGCGAACCGGCACTTCCTGCGCTTCCAAAGGCTCGCCCTCCAGGGTGAACACCTCGAAGCGATTCTGCCAGTCGCTGTCGGTGAGATCTTGATCGGCAGGCAGACCCAGAATGCGCAGTCCCGCCGGGTTGATCAGTTGCGGATTGCCCCGGGCGTCGGCAATCGACACACCGTCGGACATCTGCTCGAACGTGGCTTCCAGGCGCGCCCGCGCTTCTTCGACGGCGCGCACGCTGCGGCTGTTGAGCAGGGCGACGGCCAGCTGACTTGAAACACTTTCGAGCAGGTTGCGCGCCATGGGAGCCAGGGGCTCCAGACCCGCAACAAACAGCACGCCCACCAGTTGCTGTTTGCTCAAAAGCGGCCAGGCGGAGAGGCTGCGCGGCTGCAGCGCGCCCGCGGGAGTCTCAAGGGAGAGCGGCTCCCCCGTGGGGGGGCTCTGCAGCACTACCGGGGCGCACCGGGATGCCGCCAGACCGACCATGCCTTCACCCAGGCGAATGGCAGGCGCCGGGGCGCTCAGACCCAGGCTGCTCTGCAAGAGCAGCCGCTCACCTTCGAGCAGATAGAGCGCCCCCAACTGCGACCCGGTCAGTTCCCCCAGGCTCTCGAGCAGCCGCCCGCACAGGCAGTCGAGGTCGATTTCTTCGACGATTACCGCATCGAGGACGCGCAGGCTGCCCAGAATGTCGCGCTCGCGCAATTCGAGGTTCTGGCGGCCGAGCCGCTCGGCCGTCTGGTTGAAGGAGCGGGCGAGCACCGCCAGCTCGTCGTCGTTTTCGATGACTTCAGCAGGTACCCGCGTCTGAAAATTTCCTTCGCCAAGGGCCACCGCCGCCGCCTCCAGCGCCGCAAAAGGCCGCCTTAGACTGCGCACCAATCCCAGGGAAATTGCCCCAGCCAGCAACCCGGCCATCGCCAGAAGCCCGATACTCAAGATTTCGCTCTGGTTCTGCCGCTCGCTGATCCGCGCTTCGAGCTGCGCAAAGAGCAGGTCATTGCGCCTGCGCACCTCCGCTGCCGCCTGGCGAAACCGGTCGAAGCGTTCTTTACCCTGGCGGCTGCGGCCAAGGTCCAGAGCCGCAGCCACATCGCCGCGCCGGAGCGATTCGATTTCGCCGGCGCGCACAAATTCGTACCAGCTCTCAGCCGCTTGTCCTGCGGCGTCGAGGGCGCTGAGCATCTGACTGCGCATCTGCGGGTCTTCGATGCGGACGGTGATCAGTTGCACGACCCGCCGGGCTTCTTCGAGGGAGCGCAGGTACTGGACCCGTCCCTGATAGAAAGGGGCGAGAAACTCCTCCTGGCGGGCCAGCAAAAATCCGCGCACGCCCGTCTCCTGATCGGTCATGCCCTCTTGCATCCGGTAGACGTTAATATTGAGTTCACGGCTGAGCCGATAGGACTGCCGGAGGTTTTCGACCTGATTGAATACCAGCCCATAATTGAATCCGAAGACCAGCAAAAAAACGAGCAGCAGCGAACCCAGGGTCAGCAACAGCCGCCTGGCGATTGAGCCTTTTCGTTGGGATTTAAATTTCGCAATCACCCGGTTCTCTCTCGTCCTACGCTTGGTCTATCTACCAAAAGGCAGATGCGGTGACTGACAGGTTGAAACCCAAGACTGCCGGAAGGCCAGTTCTGTGAAACCCGCGTGTTAACAGTATGCGCCCGCCGCATCGGCGGGTGCAACAAATGCCCACCGGTTGGTCCGTCAGGCTTAGCTTCACAAACTAGAACCGCTCCCGAATCCCCCGGCATCGCCGGGCGGTTGGACGTGCGCTAACATTTGGGTCATGGACTCTACCTGGTGGCCGCTGCTGGTGCTCGTTCCAGCCGGGGCGCTCTACTTCTACTTCAAGCTCACCGAGAAAAATCTGATGGGCAATTGGGCGGCGCTCATCAAGGACGGCGTCGCCTCGGCAATTGCCTTTGGGGCAGTCGGTCTTACTTTTTTTGTGGCCTATCCGGACGGCTGGCTGCACTGGCTGGGATTGGTACTTGCACTTTGGAGCCTCACCTACTGGGGGTCCGCCGCCATCAGCTACCGCAACTTGCGCACTGAGCGCAGCGGCGGCCGGGTGGAGCCCCCCTTCGGCGTGCGCACCCCGCCCAACCCCGCCCGACCCAACCGCCGACAGCGCCGCAGCAACCGCCAAAAGCGCCCCTAAGCGGCACAATTGACAATTAATTGCAGCAAGATTATAGTTTCACAGGCTACAAGAACGCCCCTTGCAACGCCCGTGGTCGCGGCGGTTGCGGGAGATGTTTTCGTGCGAATGAATGTTCTGGAGGTTGCTGTGTTCACGCGTCGACAAGTGTTGGGAGTGCTCGCCGTCGGTGGCCTGTTTACCGCGGTACCGTCGGTCGGTCTTGCCCAGGGGAGTGAGGAGTTGGTCGTCTATTCCGGGCGCAAGGAGCCGCTCATCCAGCCGGTGCTCGAGCGGTTCCAGAAGGAGACGGGTGTTCGGGTGGTGCTCAAAAGCGGGGATGCGAGCGCCCTGGCCAACCAGCTCCTCGAGGAGCAGAAGAACCCGCAGGCGGACGTGTTTGTCGCCAACGACGCCGGGGTGCTGGGTCGGCTGGGCAATCTCGGGGTGTTACAGCCCTACCAATCCGCTTCGATCGAGAAGATCCCGGCGCGCTACCGGGGTGCGGGCTGGGTGGGAGTCACCGGCCGTGCCCGCGTGATCATGTACAACAAATCGTTGATCAAAGAAGCCGACTTGCCCAAGTCGCTATTGGATCTGAGCGATCCCAAATACAAGGGCAAAATCGCCGCCGCCGGCACCGCCAACGAATCGATGCTGGGCCAACTGAGCGAGATGCGCCAGGTGCTGGGCGACGAGAAAACCCGCGAATTCGTCAGGAGCCTGGTGGCCAACCAGACGACCTTTCTCAAGGGCCACACCGATGTGCGCAAGGCGGTCGGACGCGGTGAATTTCCTTTGGGCATCGTCAATCACTACTACTACCACCTGCAACTGGCGGAAGGTTCGCCCGTGGGGGTCATCTACCCCGACCAGGGGGCAGGACAGATGGGGACGATGATCAACGTCAGCGGCGTGGGCATCGTCAAAGGGGCGAAGCACACCGCCGCCGCCCAGCGCTTCGTGGATTTTCTGGCCACCGCCCCGGCCCAGGAAATCTTCGCCCAGGCCAATTACGAATTTCCGCTGCTGCCGGGGGTGCAAGCCCAGGCAGGGGTGCGTTCGCTGGGCGATTTTAAAGTCACCCAGGTGCCCCTGTCGGCCCTGGCCAAAGAGGTGGACGGTTCATTGAAGCTGGCCAACGGTGCCGGTATGCCGTGAGCATCGATGCGCAATCTGCAAGCGGGTGAACCCGCCCTTCGCCGCGCCCCGGCTCCGCTTCTCTGGCTTGCGGGGACGGTGGCGTGCGCCCTGGGACTGCCGCTGGTGTATCTGCTGGTGCGCAGCTTCGAGGTCGATGGGGCCACCTGGAGCAGCCTGCTTGCGACGCAATTGGGGCCGCTCTTGGCCACGACGATCGCGTTGGCCCTCGCAGTCACCGTCCTGGCCGCCGGTGTGGGCACGGGGCTGGCCTTTTTGGTCGAGCGCACCGATTTGCCGGCGCGCTCGCTGTGGCGGGTGCTTTGTGCCATGCCGCTGGTGATCCCCCCCTACGTGGGTGCTTTTTGCTATCTGACCCTGGCAGGACCGCAGGGACTCATCGAGCAGTGGCTTGCAGTCCGGCTCGGGGTGGCGGCGGTGCCGCAGGTGCGGCTCATCGGTTTTCCGGCCGGGGCGCTGGTGTTGGTACTGACGACCTATCCGTTCGTCTATCTGCTCGCCGGGGCGCAACTGCGCAGCACCGACCGCGGGCTGATCGAGGCGGCGCGCGCCTGTGGCCAGGGTCCGTGGCAGACCTTTCGCCGCGTCACCCTGCCGCTTCTGGCGCCTGCCGTCGGGGCGGGCAGCCTGCTGGTGGCCCTCTATGCCATCTCCGACTTTGGGGTGGTGAGCTTGCTGCGGGTCGAAACCTTCACTGCCGCGATTTATCTGCAACTGACCACCCGCTTTGACCGGGCCGGGGCGGCGGTGCTGAGCGCGGTGCTGGTGGTGATTGCCCTCGGGGTGCTCTGGGCGGAGCAGCGTGCCCAGGGCGGTGGGCGGGTGACCCAGATGAAAAGCGGCTGGCGGCCCCCGGCACCCGTACCCCTTGGCCCCTGGCGCGTACCCGCTCTGCTGGCGGTGGGCACGGTGGTGGGTCTGGCACTGGTATTGCCTTTTGCCCTGCTTGTCGCCTGGACCTTCCAGAGCCTCACCGACCGGAGCGCCCTGGCAGCGGTCTGGACTTCTGCTTACAACAACGTCTGGCAGGCCCTGGCCCACTCGCTCGCCAGTGCCGCCGCCGCCGCCACCATCGCCACGGTCGCCGCCTTTCCGGTGGCCCTGCTGTGGGTGCGCTATCCGTCGCGCTCGGCCGGCGTGTTCTATCGCCTCTCCCAACTCGGTTATGCCCTGCCGGGATTGGTGGTCGCCCTCAGCCTGGTGTTCGTGGGCACCCAGTTTGTCCCCTGGCTCTACGGCACCGTCGCGATGGTGCTGGTGGCCTATGTGGTCCGCTTTTTACCCGAGGCGCTGCAGGGGTTGCGCACGGCCCTCTCCCAGCTTTCGCCCACGCTCGAAGAGGCGAGTCGCTCCCTGGGCTGCTCCCCGATGTCGACCCTGGTGCGGGTGAGCTTTCCGCTGTTGTGGCCGAGTTTCATCGCCGCTTGGGCGCTGGTGTTTCTGTCGAGTCTGCGGGAATTGCCCGCCACGCTGCTGCTGCGCCCGGCCGGCTTCGACACGCTGCCCATCCGCATCTGGATTCCGGCCAGCGAATCGGTCTATACCCACGCCGCCCCGGCGGCGCTGTTGCTGGTGCTCTGCTCGCTCATTCCGCTTGCCTTTTTGTTCGTGCGCGCCCGGACGGAGGTGCCCCGATGAGCGAACCCCTGCTGGTGCTCGACCATCTCGCCAAAGGCTACGCCCGGGGCCAGAGCGCCCTCGCGGGGGTGTCTTTGGCGCTCGAAGCGGGCGAAATTCTGGCGGTGCTGGGGCCGAGCGGCTGCGGCAAGACGACCTTGCTCAGGCTGGTGGCGGGCTTCGAGGTGCCCGACGCCGGTTCGATTCGCTTTGCGGGGCAGACGGTCGCTGCTGCGGGGTATTGCCTGAACCCTGAGCGGCGCGGCATCGGCATGGTCTTTCAAGACTTTGCGCTTTTTCCGCACCTGAGCGTCGCTCAAAATATCGGCTTCGGCCTCAAAAACCCCGCCCCCAAGCGCATCGCCGAGTTGCTCGAGCTGGTGGGTTTGTCGGGTGAGCGCGAGCGCTATCCCCACCAGATCTCGGGCGGCCAACAGCAGCGCGTCGCCCTCGCCCGCGCCCTCGCCCCGGAGCCGCGCCTGGTGCTGCTCGACGAACCGTTCAGCAACCTCGACTACAGCGTGCGCGTTGCCCTGCGCGAGGAAGTGCGCGCCATCCTCCAGAAGACACGCACCGCCGCGATATTCGTCACCCACGACTGCTCGGAGGCGTTGAGCCTCGGGGACCGCGTCGCCGTGCTCAACGGCGGCTGTTTAGAGCAGTGGGACACCCCCGAGCGCCTCTACCGCGCCCCGCGTTCGCGCTTTGTCGCCCGCTTCGTCGGCCGCGCCAATGTGCTCGTCGCCCGGCGCACCCCCGAAGGCTGGCAAAGCGAGTTGGGGCTGTTGCCGTTTGCGCCCGCCACCGATGCTGCCCAGGTGGAGATCGCCCTGTACCCGGAGGCGGTGTGCTGTGTACCGGCGGCGGACGGCGTGGCGGTGATTGACGCCGTCGCTTTTTTGGGTCGCGAGTACTGCTACACGCTGAAATTGCCGTCGGGCGATCTGTGGCAGGCGTACCAGGCCGACGAGGATCCATTGCCCGCAGGCACCCCCGTCCACCTGCGCTTTACCCGCCAAAACGCCCGTATGCTGCCGTCGTGCCCACCCGCGCGAGTCGAAAAATCGCTGTAGGGTGGTGGAGCGGACCTTCGGCCGGCTGCTGCACGAGCGTCGATTGTAGGCGTAGCCGTGCGAAGCACAAAAACTATGAGCAGTGGCCCGAAAGTAGCGAGTCGATGATCTACCTGGCGAACATCCGGCTGATGTTACGGAGGCCGGCTCCCGCTAGTTCTCAGCCGTTGCACTTCATTCTTAAATTGGCGCCTTGAAAACTACCGGTTGGATTAGAACCATACTTCATTAAATCGCCTGGTCTGCTGGAAGTCGCAGACTGGGCCTTTTTCAGTCGGTCCTTCATTGAAATTTCCCATGAGTCTGTTGCCTGACACCTCTCCAACAAATCGCAAACCTACGGCCGGGGCAATAAAGCGCAGACGGTCGCCCTCCAAGCGTGCATCGCTCAATAGATGCTCCCTACCCTCGACAAGCAGGATACCGCTTACTACTTGGAAGCGTTGGCGCAGCACGAGCCGGTAACTGCGCGGGGGACCGCCCGCAGAAACACTGCCCTCCCAAACTCCCTGGGCTTCGGCAGGGATTGTCCAGGCGAAGATCTGATAGGCACGGTCCGGCGCCTGCACTTTGAGGGTCTCGTCCGGTTGCCACTCGCCCATGTCCCATTCGTTGGAGACCACGCGGGATCCGGGCTTGAGTTCGGCAAAGAGCTTGGGCCTGAGCTTCAGGTTGATCTCAGGAAACAAATACAGCGTCACGACCGAGGCCGGGCGCAGGTCGGTCTGGAAAAGATCTTGCTCAGCAAAGCGTACCCGTTCATCGACACCGGCCCGCCGGGCGTTGGTGCGGCTCAGTTCCACCAGTTCGGGAGCAATGTCCACTCCAAGACCCCGCGTGCCGTGCTCGCGGGCGGCGGTGACGACGATCCGCCCGTCGCCGCAACCGAGATCGATCAAATAGTCGTCTTTGCCCACGCGGGCGAGCTTGAGCATTGCTGCCACGACCACATCCGCCGTGGGCACGTAGGGAACGACCAGATTGCCTCCCGGTTGGGCCGGCAGCCGGCCGGCCGGCCAGAGACCCAGGCTGCTAAGCAACAAGGTGCGGCGTCGAAACAAAGACATAGTGCGACCGATAGAAGCCGCCAGATCGTCGCAGGAGCCTTGTCAGGCTTTAGTGCGCCGGGCGGCTAGGGTTCCAGTCCCAATTCTCGCAGTCGCCGGGTCAATTCTTCCGCTCGTTTCTCTGCCGCTTCCGCACGTCGGGCGACGGCCTGATAGCTCTCGAAAGAACGACCGTCCGGGCGGATCAGGCTCAAGTCGCCGTTGTCGGCCAAAGCGAAACGCACCCCGAGCAGCGGGCTGAGCCAACCCTGCATCGCCTCGACCGGTTCCAGGGAATCCCCCCGGCGCACGAATCCGGCCAGATCGTAGCGGTCGGGGTCGTAGAGGTAGTACTCCTGCACACCGAAGCGCTCGTAGAACAGCAGCTTGCGGCTCATTTCCGGCACGGTGTTACCGGGCGAGAGCACCTCGAAGACCACCTGGGGAGCGATGCCGTTCTCCTCCCACTGCCGGTAGCTGCCCCGGTCGCCTTTGGGACGGCCGAAGACGACCATCGCGTCGGGAGCCTGGCGGGTCTTGTTGTCCCCCTCCACCGGATACCACAGCAGATCGCCCGCCACGAACACGCTGGGATTGTCGGCGAACAGCCAATCGAGTCCTTCTTTGATGGTGACGATCCAGCGAAACTGCCGGGTGTTGTCGGACATCGGCAAGCCGTCGGAGTCGGGATACTGTACCGGTTGGGCGGAGATGACCATAGCACGAACCGTTTTGGCCTCATCCTAGCCGATGTGTGCAGATGTTCCAGCATCGTGTGCTGCGGCGCTGTGCAGCGCTCTACCGGCAACGCAACCGGTCAAGGTCGACATCCTGCAGCCGTTCGCTCTGGGAGCCCGGATCGCGCTGCATGACGCCGGTGCGTACATGGTAGGCGCCGCTGGTGCCGGGGGCGTGCTCAAAGAGGCCGCCGGTGCGCTTTTTGCCGGTCCAGCCCGCTGCTTTGAGCACCACGGTACGCTGGCGGATCGCTGCTTTCCCTGGTTTGACGCTGGTGATTTCGACAAAATCTTCCAGAAGTGCTCCGCGGCTATCTTTGAGGCGCTCGGTGAAGGCGAAGCGCTCGGAGGTGTGGCGGGTCACCTGCCAGCAGACGCGCTCCAGCTTCTCGCCGTCGTCGTAATGGGTGTAGTAGCGCGGCGAGAGGTCGCCGGGCAGGGCCAGTTCTTCTTTGCGGTAGCGGCCGAGGTTTCGAAAGCCTTTTTCTTCGACGATGATCGACGTGTAGCGCCAGGTGCCGCGCACCCACTCGGGGATCACTTTTTCGATCCCCAGCTGCAAAGCGGGCGGGGACTCGGTGGACGGTTCGCTCAATTCGGTGTCGGCGGTGCTGTCGGGGGTCTGGGCGCTCACCCGGATAGCGCAGCCCAACAGCCAACCGGTCGCGATGAGTAGACTTTTGCTTAGCTTGCACAACTGGAGCATAGAAGCCATCGGCAGTGATCCTGCAGACAGAGAGGGGCTTCTATTCTATGCGCTAGGATAATTGCCATCTGTATGAACACTCAGCCGCCGCAGTGCTTGGCGGGAGACAGCGATGCAGGGCTTGGGCGGACGGGTATCGGCGGCGGCGGCAGTTGCGCTGTTGTTCTGGGCAAGCGTGGAGCCACTCGGGGCCGCCCCGGTCGCTTCCTTGCAGAAGGTTGTCACCCAAAGCGGTCTGGCAGGGGAGCGGGTGCGGTTGTCGCGCGCGGGGGAAATGCTCACCATCGAGACTGGACAATTATATACAGACCGCGATCAGTTGAAGCTGGTGCTGGTGGGGCTCGCCAACCTGGTGAGTTCTCGGGACAAACAGATTAAACAAGTCAAGTTGCGCGGTCAACTGCTCGGCGAGGAGCGACCGCTCGAAGCGACGGTTCCAGTGAGTCTGGCAGGTCAGATCCGGCGGCAGAGCAGCCCCGCCGGGCTCAAAAACATTGTCCTTGCCCCCTTTGCCGGGGATCTCAGTGCGCTTGCGACTGAGCCTGCCACCGAGCCCCGTCCAGCGATCAGCACTGCCCAGAGTGCCCGGCCCCACCTGCCGGTGATTGGCGAGCCGCTGATGGCCGGTCAGCCGGTGGCGGACGCCGGACGGGGCGACGACAGCCGGCTGGTGCACGCGGGTAACGCGATGCTGGTGCGCCTTGACCGGGAGGTATCGCTGGCGGCGAGCGCGTCGGTGGCGGTCAGTGCGGTAGTGGATCAGCCGGTGGTGGGGGCGCGCGGCACGATCGTCATTCCCCGCGGCAGCCGCGTGCATGGGTTGGTCGAAAAGGCCGACGGCGGGGCGCAACTGGTGATTCGCGAACTGGAGATTGACGGGAACCGTTATGCGATCGCCGCCGCTTCAGCGGTCATCTACACGCCCCTTTCAGGTGGAAATACTGGCCCTGTGGCCCATCCGAGCGTGATGGCCGGTTATGGCGGTTTTCTGGTAGGCGGCCCGATCGGCGGCTTACTGGGAGTACTTTTGGGTGGCCTCGCAGGACCGGCCGCCGCCCCCCCGCGCGTCTACGGAGTCCCGGCCGGACCGCTGACGGTGCGCCTGATCGAAGACTTGAGGACAGATTTGCCTTGAAACATTTTGCGGCGCTACGGCTCCAATCCCATTTCCTGCAGACGCCGGGTCAGCTCCTCGGCGCGCTGCTCGGCTACCTGAGCCCGCTGCTGAGCCTGTTCGGCCTCCTGCCGCGCCATCTGGGTTTCCTGCTGCGCCATCTGGGTCTGAAGTCGTTCCGCTTCGGCCCTGCGGGCGACGGCTTGATAGCTCTCAAAAGGTAAGCTGTCGGGACGGACAAGAACCAGGTCGCCGTTGTCGGCCAAAGCGAAACGCACCCCCAGGCGCGGGCTGACCCAACCCTGCATTGCATCGACCGGATCCAGGCGGTCGTCCCGACGCACAAATCCGGCCAGATCAAAGCGATCGGGATCGTAGAGGTAGTATTCCTCTACACCGAAGCGCTCGTAGAACAGCAGCTTGCGGCTCATCTCAGGCACCGTGTTACCGGGCGAGAGCACCTCGAAGACCACCTGGGGAGCGACGTCGCCTTCTTCCCACTGCCGGTAGCTGCCCCGGTCGCCCTTGGGGCGGCCGAAGACGACCATCGCGTCGGGAGCCTGGCGGGTCTTGTTGTCCCCCTCCACTGGGTACCACAGCAGATCGCCCGCCACGAACACGCTGGGATTGTCTGCGAACAGCCAATCGAGCCCTTCTTTGATGTAGACGATCCAGCGAAACTGCCGGGTGTTGTCGGACATCGGCTGGCCGTCAGAATCCGGGTACTGGACCGCCTGGGTAGAGATAACCATGGCCTGGACCATTTTGGCCTCATCCTAGCCGATGTGTGCAGATGTTCCTAGCCCATCAAGATGACGCGGTCCAGGACGTGGATGATGCCGTTGTCGGCTTCGATGTCCGCCGCAAGGACCGTGGCGTTTTTGACCTCGAAGACGCCTTCTGCGCAATAAAAGGGGATGGGGGCGCCTTCGACGGAGTTGAGGGAACCCACCCTGGCCAAGTCCGCCTGTTTGTAGCGGCCGGGGACGACGTGGAAGCAGAGGATGCGCGCCAGTTGGGGCGGGTTTTGCACCAGGGAGGTGACGGTACCCGGGGGCAGTTGGGCGAAGGCCTCGTCGTTGGGGGCAAACACAGTGAACGGGCCGGGACTTTTGAGGGTATCAACCAGGCCGGCCACCTGGACGGCGGTCACCAGGGTCTTGAAGGCACCGGCGCCCACGGCGATGTCGACAATGTCGGGCATGGGAGTGTTTTCCTTGGGTAGCTAACGGTAGTCCTGGTGCTGGATATCGCGCAGGCGCGCCTCGGGCCGCTTGAAGCGGTCAAGCTGCATCTCAAAAAAAGCCCGGTTGGCCTGCAAATGGCGCGGATTCGGATCGTCGAGCGGGTAGAGTAACGCCGCGCGCAAGGCCTGGATAACCGCCGAGGTGACACAGTACATCGAGCGCTGAAAGGTGATGCCCAGTTGGATGAGCATGTCGTCCTTGCCCTTGCAGTGGCGGCTGTAGTACTCGACCAGATAGGGCGGCAGGAAATGGTACATGTCCTGCATCAGCAGCGTGGGCGGGATCCCGGCGGTGCCCACCGGAAAGACATCGGCATAGAGAATGCCAAAGTGAAAGTCTTTTTGATCTTCGGGTACCTGCTTGGCCTGGGCGTTATAGGACTTGGTGCCGCGAAAGGGAGAGGTGCGGTAAAAGACGGCCTCCACGTAGGGCAGGGCCGCCTCGTACAGCCAGGTGAAGCCCTTGGATTTGGGGATGACCTCGTAGCACTCGCCCCGGATATAGACGTGGTGGTAGATGGGCCGCCCGGCAATGGCAAAGATGCCGTTGACGAGAAAGTTCATCGCCTCGGGGACGGTGCGCAATTTGCCCTCGTCGAACAAATCCGACATCTCGAAGAAGACCGGGGCCATCACCTCCCAAAAGAGGCCCAGGTTGGCCAGGTAACTCGCCTGGCGGCACTGCTCCAAGAACAGGTCCGGAAAGAGTTTGTGCAGGGCGAGCATGGCCGGATTGCCCTTGAAGTAGGCGCGGATAGCCCGATCGGCACCCTCGCGGTATTCGTCGCTGTCCAGATAATCGTTGAAGCGCCCGCCCATACCCTGGTGCCAGAGCATGGCGCGCATGCACTCCTCGGCAAATTCCATGTTGATACGGTCGTGCCAGAGGTGGTGGAACAACTTGGGCATCTTGCCGGTTTCGCCCTTTTCCATGAAGGCCAACAGTTCCGGGTGGGCGGTGGCGGGACCGCGCCAGATGCGCAAGTCGGCGTCCTCGCCCGCGTAGTGGTTGTGGCGATCCAGATATTCCTGGGTCGGGAAGTACTTGAAAAAGGGCAGCGGATCGAGGAAGACCTGCTCGGCCATATAGAGCAAGTCGCGCCAGTAGAAGTCCATCGGCACGGCGTAGGCCTTGTAGATGCCGATGATTTGCATCAGGTTCTCGGGCGAATCCGGCAACATCGCTCCGCCCGCCTCCAGGCGGTGAACGACCTGCGCAAATTCGTGCTGGGAGGGCGGGAGCACCCCGCTGTAGCCGGGGAGGATAGGGGATTTTGTGGCGGTCGTCATCGGCGGATACCTCGTGCGGTGACTAGTTCGGGCTGAGAGAAGCGGCGGCGGCCGGCATTTTGGGCTGGTTGGCCGCACTTTGAACTGGGGTAACCATCGACTCGGCGGTCACCTCGCTCCAGCGCGAGAGCCACTCGGGCTGAACGCCCAGGACCAGGATGATGCCGGCGAGGATCAATGCAGGGGTGCGCTCGATCCAGCGCACCGGCGGGTAGTAGGCGGTGGCGTTATCCAGGCGACCGAAGCAGGTGCGGTTGAGCAAAATCACGAAGTAGACCGCCGTGAGACCGCTGCAGACGACGCACAGAATCGTCTGGACCGGGAAGGCGGCAAAGGAGCCCTGCAACACCAGAAATTCGGCCACGAAGCCCACCAGCCCCGGAATGCCGGCGGAGGCCATCCCCCCCAGCACCAATAGCGCGCTCACCATCGGCAGGCCGCGAATCGGGTTCATCAGGCCGTTGAGCACGTCCAGGTCGCGGGTGCCGACTTTGGCTTCGACCACCCCCACCAGGTGGAACAAAATCGCGAGGATGAGGCCATGGCTCACCATCTGCAGCATCGCCCCGAGCAGGCTCAAAGGGGTGGCGGCGGCGGCGGCCAGGAGAATATAGCCCATGTGGCCAATCGAGCTGTAGGCAACCATGCGCTTGATGTCCCTCTGGGCAATGGCGGAGAAGGCGCCGTAGACAGCGGTGATTGCACCGATCGTGGCAAGCCCCGGCGCCACCAGTGCCCAGGTCTCAGGAAAGAGCCCCAGGCCGAAGCGCAGCAGGCCGTAGGCTCCGAGCTTGGCGAGCACCCCGCCTAAGAGAATGGCCACCGGCGGGGACGCTTCGCAGTAGGCGTCCGGCAGCCAGGTGTGCAGCGGCACCAGCGGAATCTTGATGCCGAAGCCGACCAGCAGCATCGTGAGCAGAATCAACTGGGTAATCAACGGCAGGGCGGCGGTGGATTGTTCGCCGTAGGCGAAGCTTGACGAACCGTCCAGCAGCACTAGGCCCAGAAAAGCACCCAGAATTAAGAAGCCCGAGACGGCGGTGTAGATGAGAAATTTCATCGCCGCGTAGCCGCGCTTCTCACTGCAGCCCCACAAAAAGATGAGCAGATAAAAGGGCAGCAGTTCCAGCTCGTAGAACAAGAAAAACAGCAGCAAATTCTGGGCGGCGAACGCTCCGGCCATCCCGCCCCCGGCCAGCAACAGCAAGCCGTAGTAAAGCCTGGGGCGCTCGCCGGAGTACGCGTTGCTGTAGATGGCGATCCAGATGAGCAGGCTGTTGAGGGCAATGAGCGGCAGCGAGAGGCCGTCCGCCCCGAGGCTGTAGTGCAGGCCTACCGGGGCAATCCAGGGGATAAATTCGACAAACTGCAACCCCGGCCGGGCAGGGTCGAACTGCCAGAGCAACCCGGCCGACCAGAGCACCCCGGCCGTGGCGAAGGCGAGGGCGATGCTTCGCAATCTTGCGGCGGAAGCGCCGGGCCAGAGGCCCACCAGCAGAGCGCCCACCACCGGCAACCAGATAAGCACACTCAACATTGCAACCGTACCTCGCGCGTCGTGTGGAGAACAGGAGCTAAATCATCAGCATTCCGAGGAGCACGACCCCCAGAATGATCGTGAGCAAATAGAACTGGGTCTGGCCGGTGGTGCTGTACTTGATGCCCTCGCCACCCAAAAACGAGAGCTGCCCCACCAGGTTCACCAACCCGTCGACCACGTAGCGGTCAAAGAGTGAAACGAACTGCGAAATCAAACCGATCACAAAGACGATGGTGTTCTTGTAGGCGACGGCGGTGTAAAAGTCGTTGGCCAGCCAGTCCTGCACCGGGCGGTTGGGCAATTCCACCGGCCTGAGCCGCGCTCCGAGCACCACGCCTGCCAGGCCCGGCACCACTAGGGCCACCAGGGCGGGGAGCGCCAGCGGATTGGCGGCGGTGCCGGGCAGCAAGCCGATCGTGGCAAGCACGATGGGAAAATGAATCACCAAACCGGCGAGCACCGTCATCGGCACCACCATCGGCCAGGGCGCCTCAGGCGAGCGCACGGTCATCTGGGTAGGCTTGCCCAGGAAAATCAGACCGAAGACGCGGCCCAAAGCAAAACCGGCCAGGGCATTGACGACCACCACGAGCACAGCCAAAAGCGGCTGGGCGTTCCAGAGCCCCTCGACCATCTCCAGTTGCGCCCAAAGGCCCCCGAGGGGCAAAGCCGCCACCAACCCAAAGCAGCCGGTCAGATAGCACAGCGCGGTGACGGGCCGACGCGACCACAGACCGCCCAACTGGCTGAGATCCTGGCTGATGTTGTTCCAGACTGCCGAACCCACGGCCATCACCAACAGCGCCATCGCCAGGGCATTGGCCAAAAGCAGCAGCAGCGCGGTCGAAAGCTGGCCGGTGGCCACTGCGACGAGCACCAGGCCCAGGTAAGCACTCACCAGGTACGACAATACCCGCTTGACGTCGATCTGGGCCAGGGCCACCAGCGAGCCGCCCAGGGCGGTGATCGAGCCGATGGCGATGAGGGCCGCGACGGTTACCGGCGAGAGGGCAACGAGCGGATACATTTTGACCAACACCCAGGCGCCGGTGGCGACCACCACCGAGTTGCGCAGAATGGTCGAAGGCAAGGGACCTTCCATGGCCTCGTCGAGCCACAGGTGCAGCGGGAACTGGGCGCACTTGCCGATCGGGCCGGCGATCAGCGCCAGTCCCAACAGGGTGGCAACACTCGCGTCCGGGGGAGTCACAGCCGCCCAGCGCGCCAGTTCCGAGAAGTCCCAGGTGCCCGCCAGCGGCCAGAGGGCAAGTACGCCCATCAACATAAACAGGTCGCCGACGCGCTTAGTCAAAAAAGCGTCGCGCGCCCCGGTGACCACCAGGGGCTGGTTGAACCAGAACCCAACCAGCAAATAGGTGCCCAGGGTGAGAATTTCGAGGATAAAGTAGCTGAAAAACAGCGAATTGCACAGCACCAGCGCGCTCATGCCCGCCTGGAACAGGCCCAACAGCGAAAAGAGCCTGGCCCATCCCCAGTCCATCTCCAGGTAGGCGACGGCGTACAACTGGGCGAGCAAGCCCAACCCAGCCACCACCGCCGCCGCCGTCACCGTTACCGCCGAAATTTCCAGCGGCAGCGTCAGGGTCAGTCCCGGCACCTCCAACCAGGTAAAGCTCATCGCCACCGGCCCCTGACCCCAGACCTCCCGCAGCAACAGCAGGCAATGGACCAGGGCAAACAGCGTCGCAATCAAATTGAGGTAACCGGCCGGGCGCGGTCCGGTCTTGCGGATGATCCCCGGGGACCAGGGCAGGGCCAGCACGGCGCCGGCCAGATTGTACAGGGGAATCCACCAGGCAGATTGAACAATAGCGAGATCCATCGCAGCCAGAACTCCCGACGCTGGACACATGCACGAACATCCGGCCCGAGCGGCTCCCCGCGGCGCGAGGGACCGTTTTTCGACCCGCTTGGACTATTGCATCGATGTTAATATTGCTTTGCAATAGATAAAAGTAGATGATATCAATAATTAATATCGACTTTCATCTATGATTTTGTCCGGTTGGGGCGGTGGGCTCGCTGCGGATCTGCTATATCTGAGCACAATATCCGCCAGGCAGGAGGTGGCCCGTGAAGATCGTGTGGGAAACGACGGTGTACGCGGGAAACGGGCCGAGCTACTGCGCGATTTGCACCGATCGCTTTCATCCGCTGCGCGCCCGCGGCAGTCTCTCATTGCTGGCGGTGGTCTATAACCAGCGGGGACAAGCCTGCGGCGAGGCCTGCCGCGATTGTGCCGGGGCTTCTGCCGAGGTGATCCGGCGGTTGCTCGGTGAGCGCATCGACAAGCTGCGCTCCGACCTGCAAGATCTCGAAGCACTGGCCGCGGAGCCGATCGAGCCGCCCTCGCTGGAGCAGGAGTTTCGCGCCCATTTATAGGTTTTCTGCAGGCGGCTCCCGACCCGCTGTCGGCTGGTAGATGAGAACATTCTCATTCAGCCATCACCTTAAGTTGATGTTATTCCTGTTCATGATAGAACTATGTCTATAGGTGCTGGAGGATCGTCTTGAAGCACGCCACATTGCACCAGCTGCAGGTGTTTCAGGTGGTTGCGCGCCACCGCAGCTTCACGCGCGCCGCGGAGGAGTTGTTCCTCACCCAGCCGACCGTCTCGATGCAGATCAAGCAGCTGACCCGGGCGGTTGGGATGCCGCTGTTCGAGCAGATCGGCAAGCGGTTGTTTTTGACGGATGCGGGCCGGGAGCTGCTCGCCACCTGCGAAGAGATATTCACCCGTCTGGCCCAGTTCGAGATGACCGTCTCCGACATGCAGGGGCTCAAAAAAGGGCAATTGCGCCTCGCGGTGGTGACAACAGCCAAGTACTTTGCGCCGCGCCTTTTGGGGCCGTTTTGCCAGCGCTATCCGGAGATCGACATTTCGCTGGAGGTGGCCAACCGCGGCCGGGTGCTCGAACGGTTGGCGGAGAACCTCGATGATTTTTATATCGTCGGCCAGGTGCCCGAGGATCTCAACGTCGAGATGCATCCGTTTCTCGATGACCAACTGGTGGTGATTGCGCCCTACCACCATCCGCTGGCGCTGCAGCGCAATATTCCTGCGAGCCGTCTGGTGCAAGAACCCTTTTTGATGCGCGAACCCGGCTCGGGCACGCGCATGGTGGTGCAGCAATTTTTCGAAGAGCGCCGTCTCACCCCGCGCGTCAAGATGGAACTGGGCAGTTCCGAAGCGATTAAGCAGGCGGTCATCGGCGGATTGGGCATCGCAGTGCTCTCCCACCACGCCCTGGCGAGCGAAGGGGCGTTGCACCATCTGGCCATCCTCAATGTCGAAGGTTTTCCGATCCGCCGCCACTGGCATGTCGTCTATCCGGCGGGCAAGCGCCTCTCGGTGGTCGCCCGCACGTTCTTGCAGTACCTCATCGAAGAGGGCCGCGAGGTGGCCGAGCGCACCAGCTTCGAGATGACCAGTCTGTTGGAGCGGCCCGCCTGAATTCGCCTCAACGGCGCAGGTGCTGCCAGCATTCCCGGGCAATCGCCCAGTCCTCCTGGGTGTGAATGACCAGCACCCGCACCGCTGAATCCGCGGCGGCAATGTCTGCGTCCCTGGGTCGGCCGTTGTTCTTTTGGGGGTCGAGGGCCACCCCGAGAAATCCCAGCGCTTCGCAGGCTCCGGCGCGCACGGGGGCTGCGTTTTCTCCCACCCCGGCAGTAAAGATCAAGGCGTCGAGGCCGCCCAGGCTCACGGCCATCGCTCCGATCCCGGCACGCAGTCGGTGGATGTATATATCGAGCGCCAGTTTGGCGCGGGCGTTGCCTTCGTCGATCGCTTTGAAGAGCGGGCGCAGGTCGTTGGAAATCCCGGAGACGCCTTCCAACCCCGAAGCCTGGTTGAGGATGTGATCGAGCTTGTCCACGGTGTAGTCGGCCTGGCGCATCAGATGAATCAAAATGCCGGGGTCGACGGAGCCTGAGCGGCTGCCCATCATCAGTCCTTCCAGGGGCGTAAATCCCATGGTGGTATCGATGCTGAAGCCGCCCTGCACGGCGGCGAGCGAACAGCCGTTGCCCAGATGACAGGTGATCAGGCGCAACTGCGCCAGGTCGCGCCCGAGGATCTGGGCGGCGCGCTCGGCGCAGTAGCGGTGGCTGATGCCGTGGAAGCCGTAGCGACGGATGCCCTGATCGAGCCACTCGTAAGGACCGGGGTAGACGTAGGCAGCAGCGGGCAGGCGGCTGTGGAAGGCGGTGTCGAAAACGGCGATTTGGGGCACCTGCGGGCCGAGGAGCGCTTCGAGCGCTTCGATACCGGCGAGGTTGGCCGGGTTATGCACCGGCGCAAAGCGTGCGAGCTGATCGATGGCTGCCTTCACCTCGGGGGTGATCCGGGTGCTCTCGCGGTACGCTTCACCGCCGTGGACGACCCGATGTCCGACCATCTCGATTTCGCTTGGATCTGCGATCACCCGGGTCTCGCCGCTGTAGAGAGTTTCGAGCATCCGGGCGCTGTCTTCGGAGCGCGACCCGCCTTGCAGGGTTTTTTCGTGTCGATGGTGGACGGTTTTGATCTTCAGCTTTGCGCCATCTCCGCCGTGGGGCCAGTCGATCTGTGCTTCCCACAGCGGCTGCGGCGGCTCCTGGGGCAGCTGGGTGTGCGGCAGGTCGTACAGGCAGCTTTTCTGGCTGCTCGAACCGGCGTTGAGAACGAGTACTTTCACCTCACAGCCCTCAAGTTCCCGGTAGGGTGCGCAACTCCTGACCGAGGTGGGCGCGGTCGTTGAGCGATTCTAAAAGCGGTCCGTGCACGTCGAATTTGACCGTACTCAGCGAGGCCGCCAGGATGTTGATGCGGTCGCGGTAGCGGCCGAGGTCGATGCCCAACAGCGAGCAGAGCATAATGCGAATGGTCGCCTTGTGCGAAACCACAAGCACGTTGCCGTCCGCATACTTCGATTCGATCTCGGCGATCACCGGCATGGCGCGGCTGGCGATCGCCACTGAGGTCTCGCCGCCGGTGGGCGGGTTCCAGGCGGGTTCGGTCAGCCAGCGCCCGTAATCGTCGGCGTAGTGCGCTTTGACATCGTCGCTGGTCTTGCCTTCCCATGCGCCGTAGCGGATCTCTTTGAGGCCGTCGCGCAACTGCATCTCCAATCCCAGGGCTTCGCACAGGGGCCTGGCCGTCGCCACGGTGCGCCGCATCGGACTGACGTAGAGTGCATCCCAGGGGGTGGAGCGGTGGGCGGCGGCAAACGCCGCCGCCATCATCTCGCCCTCAGCGGTCAACTCGGGGTCGAGTTCGCCACAGTAGCCCCCCGTGCGGCTGTAGATCGTCTCACCGTGGCGCAGAAAATGGACCCGCAGGCTCATGCCCCTCTCCTTTAGGTGGCCGCCACCGGCTGCGGTTTGACCGCGAGACCGGCGGTCGCCTGGACGTACTCCTCCAGCACCACATCCACCGCAACCGCCCCCCAGATGTCCTCGCAGTACTCGCGAATCGCCCGGTCCGAGGAGAATTTGCCCATGCGGGCGGAGTTGAGAATCGACATGCGCGTCCAGTGCTCCTGATCCCGGTAGGCTTCGCCCACCCGGTCCTGGCATTCGACGTAGGACTGGTAATCGGCGAGCAACAGGTACTCGTCGCGGTTGAGCAGGTGGTCCACCAACGGCGCGAACAGGTGCGTTTCGCCCGAAGAGAGAACCCCCGATGCGAGCTGATCGATCACCTGGCGCAGGGCGGGATTGCCGTTGTAGTAATCCCGGGGGTTGTAGCCGCGCGCTTTGAGGGCGTAGACCTCCTCGGTGGTGAGGCCGAACAGGAAGAAGTTTTCTTCCCCGGCTTCCTCGCGAATCTCGACATTGGCGCCATCCAGGGTGCCGATGGTGAGCGCACCGTTCATGGAGAACTTCATGTTGCCCGTACCGGAGGCTTCTTTGCCGGCGGTGGAGATTTGCTCGGAAAGTTCAGCGGCCGGGTAGACCCGCTGGCCGAAAGTGACGTTGTAGTCGGGCAAAAACACGACTTTGAGCCGGCCGCCCACATCGGGGTCGTTGTTGACAACATCTGCCACCGAGTTGATCAATTTGATGATCAGTTTGGCCATGAAATAGCCCGGCGCCGCCTTGCCGCCGAAGATGAACGTGCGGGGGGTGATCTCAAGCTCGGGATTCTGCTTGAGGCGATTGTACAGAGTGATGATGTACAGCACGTTCAGGTGTTGGCGCTTGTACTCGTGGATGCGCTTGACCTGGATATCGAACAGCGAATGGGGATCGACCACCAGTCCCGTGCGTTTGCGGATGTATTCGGCGAGGTTCGTTTTGTTGTTGAGCTTGATTTGCCGCCAGCGCGATTGAAACTCTTTGTCGTTGGCAAAGCGCTCCAGTTCGCGCAGCTCACCCAGATTTTTGATCCAGCCGTCGCCGATGCTCTCGCTGATCAAGAAGGCCAGCTCCGGATTGCTCAGCATGATCCAGCGGCGCGGCGTGACGCCGTTGGTTTTGTTGGAAAATTTTTCGGGCGACAGTTCATAAAAATCGCGCAGCACGTCGCGCTTGAGTAACTCGCTGTGCAGGGCGGCCACGCCGTTGATGGCATGGCTGCCGGCGCTCGCCAGATGCGCCATGCGCACGAATTTTTCCGGTCCCTCCTGGATGAGCGACAGGCGCGCAAGGCGGCCGGTATCGCCCGGGAACTTCGCGCTCACCTCCTGAAGAAATCGCCGGTTGATCTCGAAGATAATTTCCAGGTGGCGGGGCAGCAGGCTGCCGAATAAACTCAACGGCCAGCGCTCCAGCGCCTCCGGCAGCAAGGTGTGGTTGGTGTAGGCGAACGTGTTTTGGGTAATCTGCCAGGCCGTATCCCAGTCGATGTTGTGCTCGTCGACCAATAGCCGCATCAACTCGGCGATACCGATCGACGGGTGGGTGTCGTTGAGCTGAATGGCGGCACTGTTGTGCAGATCTTCGAGTTTGCCGCCCACGTAGAGGTGTCGGCGAATAATGTCCTGCAGCGAGCAGGAGACAAAGAAAAACTGCTGCTCCAGACGCAATTCCCGCCCCTGTAGCGGCTCGTCGTTGGGGTAGAGCACCTTGGAGATGTTTTCGGAGTACATCTTGGCGTTGACCGCACCGTAGTAGTCGCCGAGGTTGAACGCCTGAAAATCGAAAGATTCGGGCGCTTCCGCCTTCCAGAGGCGCAGAGTGTTGGCGGCGTTGTTCTTGAATCCGAGGACGGGTGTATCGTAGGGGACGCCCACGATGGTCCGCTCCGGAATCCAGCGCACCCGGTAGCGGCCGGCTCCGTCCACAAAAGCCTCGGTGTGGCCACCGAGCTTGACTTCGACGGTGGCCTCCGGCCGGGCGATCTCCCAGGGATTGCCGTAGCGCAGCCACTTGTCGGTGATTTCTACCTGCCAGCCGTCTCGAATTTCTTGATCGAAAATGCCGAATTCATAGCGCAAACCGTAGCCGACAGCCGGAATCTCAAGGGCCGCCAGCGAGTCGAGATAGCAAGCCGCAAGCCGCCCGAGGCCGCCGTTACCCAGCCCCGGTTCTTCTTCTTGGGCAATCAGTTCCTCAAGATTGAGACCCGATTCCTGGATAGCCTGACGCACCTGGTCATAGATGCCGAGGCTGACCAGATTGTTGCCCAGGTGCGGTCCCATCAAAAATTCCGCCGACAAATAATAGACAACTTTGACTTCGGGTTTGAGCTGGGCTTTGATCGTGCTCAGCCACCGTTGCAACAACCGGTCGCGCACGGTGTAGGCGAGAGCCATATAGTAATCGTTCAGTGTCGCGATGTCGGCGTTTTTGCCCTGGATATAAAACAAATTATCGGCAAAGGCGCGCTTGAGCGTCTCGACGCTCAAACCGGTGCGATCGTCCTCGATCTGGACTGGCGCTGCCGCTGCAGCCGCGGTCTTTTTGTCCGACTTATCTTTTGCCATCGTGGGTTCTCGACGCAGTGGGTGTTCGGAGCAGTCAAAGATTCAGTCGTTGAAGCGGGGCATCTCCTGTCGATGCCCCGCTTCAACACTCGGGCTAGTACGGCCAGCACCAGTCGCGGATCTCGGGCATGTCGTCGCCATGCTCGTGGATGTACTGCTTGTGCTCGATGAGCTTGTCGTGGAGCATCTGCTTGACGTGGGCGGCGGTGTAGCGCAGCCGGGGCACCCGGTCGATCACGTCGTCCGCCAGGTTGAAGCGGTCGAGGTCGTTCATTACCACCATGTCGAAGGGCGTGGTGGTGGTGCCTTCTTCTTTGTAGCCGCGCACGTGGATGTTGTTGTGGTTGTTGCGCCGGTAGGTGAGCCGGTGGATGAGCCAGGGATAACCGTGGAAGGCAAACACCACCGGTTTGTCGGGGGTAAAGATCGAATCGAAATCTTTGTCCGACAGGCCGTGGGGGTGCTCGCTTTCCGGCTGCAGCTTCATCAAGTTGACGACGTTGATCACTCGGATCTTCAGATCGGGGAAGTTCTGACGCAGGATGTCCACTGCCGCGAGCGTCTCCAGGGTGGGGATGTCCCCGCAGCAGGCCATCACCACGTCCGGCTCCACGCCCTGGTCGTTGCTCGCCCAGTCCCAGATGCCGATGCCCTTGGTGCAGTGCTTGATGGCCGCGTCCATGTCGAGGTACTGCAAGGCGGGCTGTTTGCCCGCCACGACCACGTTCACGTAGTGGCGGCTTCTCAGGCAATGATCTGTGACAGACAAAAGTGTGTTGGCATCCGGCGGCAAGTACACCCGGATGACCTCCGCTCTTTTGTTGACCACGTGGTCGATAAAGCCCGGATCCTGGTGCGAAAAACCGTTGTGATCCTGTCGCCAGACGTGGGAGGT
Source organism: Gloeobacter violaceus PCC 7421 (assembly GCF_000011385.1). Lineage (NCBI taxonomy): Bacteria > Bacillati > Cyanobacteriota > Cyanophyceae > Gloeobacterales > Gloeobacteraceae > Gloeobacter > Gloeobacter violaceus. The sequence goes on along the minus strand of NC_005125.1, from coordinate 1,067,296 downwards.
GAGCAGGTAGTTGAGCGAAGCGATCGGGCGGCGCCAGGGGATGTGCCGGGTGGTCTTCAGCCATTTGGCGTGCTGGTTGAACATCGAATCGACCAAGTGAATAAACGCTTCGTAGCACGAGAAAAATCCGTGCCGACCGGTGAGCAGGTACCCCTCCAGCCAGCCCTGGCAGGTGTGCTCGCTGAGGATTTCCATCACCCGGCCGTCCTGCGAGAGATGATCGTCGTAGGGGTGGATTGCGTCCATCCAGGTGCGGTTGGTGATCTCAAAAAGCGGTCCCCAACGGTTGGAAGCCGTTTCGTCGGGGCCGACGATCCGAAAGTTGCGCTGATCGAGGTTCGCCTTCATCACGTCGCGCAAGAAGATGCCCATCACCTTGGTCGCTTCTGCGAAGGTGGTGCCGGGTTTGGCCACATCCACCGCATAGGAGCGAAAATCGGGCATCTTCAGATCTTTGAGCAGGATGCCGCCGTTGGCGTGGGGATTGTCTCCCATGCGCCGGTGCCCCTTGGGGGCCAGGGCCTTGAGCTCGCCCAAAAAGGTACCGTTCTCGTCGAACAGCTCCTCCGGCTGGTAGCTGCGCATCCAGGTCTCGAGCAACTGCACGTGCTCGGGCTTGCCCGCCATCTCCGAAAAAGGCACCTGGTGCGAGCGCCAAAAATCCTCGGTCTTTTTGCCGTCCACTTCCTTGGGGCCGGTCCAGCCCTTGGGGGTGCGCAGGACGATCATCGGCCACCGGGGACGGGCGGTCGCGCCGCCGGTACGCGCCTCGTGCTGGATGGCCTTGATCTCGGCGATGCAGGTATCGAGTGTCGCTGCCATCAACTGGTGGGTCGGTTCGTACTCGGAGCCTTCGACGAAATAAGGCTTGTAGCCGTAGCCTTCAAAGAGCTTCTCCAGTTCCTCGTGGCTGATGCGCGCGAGCACCGTCGGGTTGGCAATCTTATAACCGTTGAGGTGCAAAATCGGCAATACCGCCCCGTCGCGCACGGGATTGAGAAACTTGTTGGAGTGCCAGGAGGTGGCGAGCGGACCGGTCTCGGCTTCGCCGTCGCCTACCACGCAGGCGACGATCAGATCGGGATTGTCGAAGACGGCGCCGTAGGCGTGGGAGACCGCGTAGCCCAACTCGCCCCCTTCGTGGATCGAGCCGGGGGTCTCCGGGGCGACGTGGCTCGGGATGCCGCCGGGAAAGGAGAACTGCTTGAAGAGGCGCTTCATCCCCTCGGCGTCCTCGGAGATGTTCGGGTAGTACTCGCTGTAGGTGCCTTCGAGATAAGTGTTTGCCACCAAACCGGGTCCGCCGTGCCCCGGTCCGGCGATGTAGATCATGTCGAGATCCTCGTCTTGGATCACGCGGTTGAGGTGGACATAAATGAAATTCAGCCCTGGGGTGGTGCCCCAGTGCCCCAAAAGCCGCGGCTTGACATGCTCGAGTTTAAGCGGCTCGCGCAACAGGGGATTGTCCATTAGATAAATCTGGCCCACCGACAGATAGTTGGCCGCCCGCCAGTAGGCGTGCATCTTTTGCAACTGCTCTGTGCTCAAGGTGCCGGTTTTTTCAATCTTGGCTACTACCATGGATCTCGCCTCGAATCCTGGATGGGGACGTGGGCTCATCGTCTCAAAACCCAGTTAAAGGATAGTTAAGGTATATGGACGCGACAAGGAAAAGAGTATTAAGCAATTGAAACAGGCCGGAATCCTCGACTTTGCACATAATGGCATAACTGCGTAATCAATCATGGTTGCAGGTTCCACCGACACCGGCGGCGTCTTGTTGCGCACGCTGTATGTACTGCGTCCCGGCTTGGCCCGCTTCGGCTGGGTGCATGCCCAGTGGGCTTGCGAAGGGCTGACCAGCGAGGCGGCCCGCCGCCACCACAACTACTGGCATATCCCCTGGACGCCGCGCGAGGGCGCCCAGAGTTTTATGGACACTCAAAACCGGCAGCTTGCCAGTTATCCGACGCTGCGCTTCGGCTGCGAGCGCTATTTGCTGCGTCTGGAGGCGCGTTGCCCGCAGGCATGGGCAGCGGAGTCGATCGAACAGTTTGTTGCGGGTCTGGTGGGCTGGGAGGCGGACCATTCGGATTATCGAGCGTTGGCGGCGCGGTTCGAGGCCGCCTGGCCGGACCGGGGGTGGTCTGAGCCCTGAGCCGGTTTTCAACAAAGCTTTTTGGCTTTGGGCTTAAGTTTTTTTTGCGCGCCGTCCATATAAACATGGGAGCCCTGTCTGCTGGTTGACGGGGAGGTGGGGAAAATGTCGATGTTGTACAAGTGTCAGCTGACAAATCGAGAATTATTGAGACTGAAGCGGCGGGGGGGGTGGCTCGCTCTGGCCGCTTCGATGCTGCTGGCCGTCCCGGTGGCCGCCCAGGTGGAGCTGGCCGCTCCGCGCACTTTTCTGGCCGAAGCGCCTTCGTTGGCGGTGGCGGTGGGGGATATCGACAAAGACGGGGATCTGGACGTGGTGACGGCCAACTTCACCTCCGACAGCGTCTCGGTGCTCAAAAACGACGGCAGCGGGAATTTTGGCGCGCCTGCCAACTTCCGGGCCGGTGAATCGGTCGAGGCGTTGGCTCTGGGGGACGTCGACGGCGACGGCGACCTCGACATCGTGACCAACAATACGTTTACCTCCTTCGCCGTCTCGGTGCTCAAGAACAACGGCAGCGGCGGTTTTGGAGCCCCGGTCACTGTTGCGGTCGGAGATGAACCGGAATCGGTGGCCCTGGGCGATCTGGATAAAGACGGGGATCTCGACATTGTCACCGCCAACAATTTCGATGACAGCGTCTCGGTGCTCATCAACAACGGCAGCGGCGGCTTTGGTTCGCGCGTCGACCTGACGGTGGGCAACAACCCTTACGTGGTGGCCCTGGGCGACGTCGATAACGACGGCGATCTAGACATCGTCACCGCCAACTCCATTCCCGGGAATGTCTCGGTGCTCAAAAACAACAGCAACGGTACTTTTGCCGTTGCCCTCAGCTTTGTCGCCTCCATTGCTGGAAACGACCCTTACGCTTTGGCGCTTGGCGATGTGGACGGCGACGGGGATCTCGACATTGTCACCGGCAACTTTATCAATTTTTTTGGGGTGCCCGACGATCCGCAGGTGCTGGTGCTCAAGAATACCGGCGGCGGCAATTTTGCCGCCCCGAGCGCCACGCTGACCAATGAAATCACTCCAGGCTCGCTGGCGCTCGGGGATGTGGACAAAGACGGCGACCTGGATGTGGTCGCGACAAGCTACGGCGATCGCGCCGTGGTGCTCAAGAACACCGGTAGCGGTGTGTTTGCGGCTCCGGTCATTTTACCGGCCGCGGATGGTCCGCGCTCGGTGGCTTTGGCGGATCTGGACAAAGACGGCGATCTCGACATCGTCACGGCCAACTCGGACTTCGTGGACGATTTTGACGGCAGCAATGTCTCAGTGATCAAGAACACCGGACCCGGAACGTTTGTCACTTTCGCGAACTTTGCCACGGACTACGGTCCACGTTCGGTGGCGGCAGGCGATCTTGACGGCGACGGCGACCGAGACTTGATCGTGGCCCATATCAACAACGACACCGTGACGGTGCTCAAGAATGCTGGAACTGGTACCTTTGTCGCCGCCGGCACTTTTGATGTCGGCACTGACCCCGAATCGGTGGCCCTGGGGGATGTGGACGGCGACGGCGATCTCGATGCGGTGACCGCCAACAGTACCTCCTACGACGTCTCGGTGCTCAAAAACGATGGCACAGGAGCTTTCGCGACCGCAGCCAACATCCTGGCAGGCGACGAGGCGCGCGGGGTGGCCCTGGGGGATATGGACAAAGACGGCGACCTCGACATTGTGGCTGCCAACCGCGACGAGGACAACATATCGCTGCTCGTCAACACCGGCGGCAATTTTACCCGGGCGGCCAATTTTCTCACCGGCCAGGGTCCGCTCTCGGTGGCCGTAGGAGATGTCGACAAAGACGGCGATCTCGATGTCGTCACCTCGAACTACGACAATGTCTCGGTGCTCAAAAATAGCGGTGCGGGCAGTTTCGCTGCTCCCGTCAACTTCGGGGCCGGGGCCGATTTCGTAGCCCTGGGCGATGTCGACAAAGACGGCGATCTCGATATTGTCACCGCCAGCGAATTTTACGGCGATGTCTCGGTCTTCAAAAACAACGGCAGTGGTGGATTTACGGCCTTTGGCTACTTCGGGGTCAGGGACTTTCCATATTCGCTGGCTTTGGGGGATATGGACAGGGACGGGGATCTCGACATCGTTACCGGCAACGACTATTCCGACAGCGTCTCGGTGCTCACCAACAATGGCACCGGTGGTTTCAGCACCCCCATCAACTTTGCCACTGGAGATGACCCCCGCTCGGTTGCGCTCGCAGACCTCGACGGCGACGGCGACCTGGATGTTGCCACCGCCAACCGCGACACTGACGACGCTTCGGTGCTGTTCAACATTACCAACCGGGCAGGAGACTTTACCGGCGACGCCCAATCGGATATCTTGTGGCGCAACACTGCAACTGGCCAAAATTCCATCTGGCAGATGAGCAGTACAACCTTCGTGCGTTCGCTGGCCGTCAACCCGGTCTCCGACCCCAACTGGCTGATCGGTGGCGCCAGCGATTTTACCGGCGACGGCAAAGTGGACATCCTCTGGCGCAACAAAGCCACCGGAGCCAACTCCATCTGGCAGATGAACGGCGCTGCTTTTGTAACTTCGACTACTCTGCCCGTGGTGGGAGATTTGAACTGGCAAATCGGCGGTACGGGCGACTTCAATGGCGACAATAAACCAGACATTTTATGGCGCAACGGTACCACCAGCCAAAACACCGTCTGGCAAATGAACGGTGCAACGTACGTCGCTTCTTTGCCGATTAGCCCGGTGGGTGACCGCAACTGGCAAATTGTTGGAGCGGGCGATTTTAGTCAAGACGGAAAAGTCGATATTCTCTGGCGTAACACGGCGGGTGGGCAAAATAGCGTTTGGCGGATGAACGGTACGGCTTTTATTTCCTCGGTCGCTCTGCCGTTGGTCAGCGACCTGAATTGGCAAGTAGGCGGCGTCGGGGACTACAACGGCGACGGCAAAGTGGACATTCTCTGGCGCAACGGTGCGACGGGCCAAAACATCGTGTGGATCATGAATGGGACGACTTTTGTGAGTTCGCTGTCGCTGACTTCCGTCAGTGATCTCAACTGGAAAATCAGCGGACCGCGCTAGGGAACATTCAAATAGTCGAGGTAAGCGAGATGATGACGCTCCGTCCGGTGTGTGGAATCGTCCAAAAAGACTGTGGGCAAACCCATGGTTCGCCAGCTAGAGTACTGCGCCAGCGGTGGCTTACCCTGGCTTTATCTGTGTGGCTGACGGCAGTCCCGGCAGCTGCACAGGTGGAACTGGCTGCTCCGCGTTCTTTTCTGGCCCAAGCGCCGACAGTGGCAGCAGCGGTGGGCGATATCGACAAGGACGGCGATCTCGATGTGGTCACAGCCAACTCCGTTGCCGACAGTATTTCGGTACTCAAAAACAACGGCACCGGAACTTTTGGTGCCCCGAGCAATTTTCCCGCCGGGGAAATCGTCGATGCGATTGCCCTGGGAGATATAGACAGTGACGGCGACCTCGATGCTGTGGTCACCAACACATTTGACTCCCCGCAAATTTCGGTGCTCAAAAACAACGGCAGCGGTGGATTCGGCTCTCCTACCGCCTTTTTGGTGGGAGATGAGCCTGTATCGGTAGACCTAGGAGATCTTGACAAAGACGGGGATCTCGATGTGGTCACTGCCAGTAGCTACGAAGATAAGGTCACGGTGCTCAAGAACAACGGCAGCGGCGGCTTTGGTTCGCGCGTCGATCTGGCTGTGGGCAGCAACCCCGAAGTGGTCAAGATTGGCGATATTGACAACGACGGCGACCTCGATATTGTCTGCGCCAATGAGGAGTCCGAAAATCTCTCTTTACTCAAAAACGATGGTCTCGCCGGCTTTGCTGCTGCGGTCAATGTGACTGCGGGGGTTGCCGGTAGTAATGCTCCCTACGCATTGGCGCTGGGAGATGTGGACGGGGACGGCGATCTCGATATCGTCACGGGCAATTTTATTGATTTATTCAGTGTCGATGACGACCCGCAGGTACTGGTGCTCAAGAACACCGGCGGCGGCAATTTCGCAGTTCCGGTCTCCATTCTTACCAATAACATTGCTCCTAATGCAGTCGGATTGGGAGATGTGGATCGCGACGGTGACCTCGATATTGTGACGGCAAGTTCCACGTTTGACAACATCGGTGTACTCGTCAACACCGGCGGTGGTAATTTCGCTGCGCCCCGCTTTCAACCGGCCGGCAGCGGGCCGAATTCGCTCGTCATGGCAGACATGGACCGCGACAGCGATCTCGACATTGTCACGGCCAATTACGATGACGTTTTCACCGAATTAGACGGCAGCAACGTCACAGTGGTCCACAACACCGGCAGCGGAACGTTTGTGTCCTTCTCGGCCTTTGCCGCAGGCGACGGTGCACGCTCGGTTGCGGCTGCGGACATCGACGGCGACGGCGATCGGGACTTGATCGTGTCCAATCTGGTCGGTGACACCGTTTCGGTGCTGAAAAATGTTGGTGGCGGCAGTTTTGCGGCGCCGGTTGATTTTGCTGTTGCCGAGGCCCCCATCGGTGTGGCAGTGGGAGACGTAAACGGCGACGGCAATCTCGATATTGTGACTGCAAGCAGCCTCTCCCAGGAAAATATCTCGGTGCTCATCAACACCGGCGGCGGCAATTTTGCAGCGGCCGTCTCGGTCACTGCCGCGACCGATGGCGCGCGAGGACTTGCCCTGGGCGATCTCGACAAGGACGGCGATCTCGATGTGGCGGTTGTCGATCAATTGAATGACATCGTCACGATCTTTATCAACAATGGCGGCAATTTTACCTTTGCGGGCGGTTTTGCTACCGGTGACAGTCCGGTTTCCCTTGCCCTGGGTGATGTTGATAAAGATGGCGACCTTGATGTCGTCACCGTCAATGATGAGAATGCAACATTGCTCAAAAACAACGGCACCGGCAGCTTCGCCGCTCCTGTCAATTTTGGCGGCGGAGCCGATTTTGTCGCCCTGGGCGATGTCGATCAAGACGGCGATCTCGATGCTGTCTTTGCCAGCGTCTTTTACAGCGACCTTTCGGTTTTCAAAAATAACGGCAGCGGCACCTTGGCCACCCCGGTTTATATTCCAGTTCCAGACTTTCCCTATGCCCTGTCACTTGGGGACATGGACAAAGATGGCGATCTCGATGTTGTTACTGCCAATTACGATTCTGCAAGCGTCTCGGTGCTTACGGGCAACGGCAGCGGCGGCTTCGGTGCTCCGGTGAATTTCGCCACCGGAGCCGACCCCAAGTCGGTTACTGTTGCGGACCTGGATGGGGACGGCAGACTCGATGTAGCTACAACCAACTTCTTTTCCGATAACGCCTCGGTGATTCTGAATATCACTAACCGGGCGGGAGACTTCACCGGCGACGGCCAATCGGACATCTTGTGGCGCAACTTCGCCACCGGCCAAAACACCGTCTGGCAGATGAGCAGCACCACTTTCCTCCGCTCGCTGGCCGTCAACCCCGTCTCCGACCCCAACTGGCAAATCGGCGGGGCCAGCGATTTTACCGGCGACGGCAGAGTCGATATTCTCTGGCGCAACAAGGCCACCGGTGCCAACTCCATCTGGCAGATGAACGGGGCGGCCTTCGTTTCTTCGCTCACCCTGCCTGCGGTGGGGGATGCGGCCTGGCAAATCGGCGGCACGGGCGATTTTAACGGCGACAGCAAACCGGACATCCTGTGGCGCAACGGCACCACCGGCCAAAACACCGTTTGGCAAATGAACGGTACGAGCTACGTTGCTTCTTTGCTGATTAGCCCGGTGTCGGACCGCAACTGGCAGATCGTCGCGGTGGCAGACTTCAGCAGAGACGGCAAAGTCGATATTCTCTGGCGCAATACGGCGGGCGGTCAAAACAGCCTCTGGCGGATGAACGGCACGGCTTTTATCGCTTCGGTGGCCCTGCCGTTGGTGGGCGACCTGAATTGGCAGGTGGGCGGAGTCGGGGACTACAACGGCGACGGCAAAGCGGACATCCTCTGGCGCAACGGGACAACCGGTCAAAACAGTGTGTGGATCATGAATGGGACGAGTTTTGTCGGTTCGATGTCGCTCACCTCGGTCGGTGACCCCAACTGGAAACTCAGTGGACCGCGCTGAGCCTTAGTGCAGGTTTCAGGTGTCTGGGGGAACCTGTGCTTCGTAATGCTCCTGGGTACCTCAAAGATAGACATCTAAATCGGCTAAGATCTATATCCTGAGCATCTTATAGCGTTTTGTAAGCTTCCGGAAATTACACATTCGGGAAATGAAGGCTGCGATCGGCTCAGGGCAAGGGTTTTACGAAGCGGCGCCAGATCTGATATCCTGAAATCGTCGATTTTGATAAAAAGAGGAAAGCTTGAAAATTAACCGCCACGGCCAAGCCCGGGTGCTCTCCGAAAAGGAAGTGCAGGCCGTCCTCAAAAAAGGTTTCATCGACGCCAAATACCAAGCCCTTTTTCAGGCGATGCTCTATACCGGCTGCCGGGTCAGTGAAGCCTGTTCGCTGCGCACCGCCGATGTCTACGAACTCGATGAAACCGGGTCGGTGCGCACCGTCGGCAAAAAAAGCCGCCCGCGCTACGTCGTGCAGGAGGTGATTACCTTTCGCCGCGCGAGCACCAAAGGCGGCATCTCGACGCGCTCGATTCCGGTGCATCCCGCTCTGCGCGCCTGTTTGGAGAGTTTTGCCCCCGGGGGGGTCTACGTTTTTGAGAGCACCTCCCCGGGTACTGCGATGCTGCGCCGCACGGTCGATTATGCCTTTCGCGCCGCCTTCAAGGCTTGCCGCATCCAGGGAGCGAGCACCCACAGCCTCAGGCGCACCGCCATCACCCGCCTGCACACGAGCGGCGTGGGCCTACGCACAATCCAACGCATTTCAGGCCACCGCTCCCTCGCCGCCCTGCAGCGCTATATCGAAGTAAGCGACGAGCAGGTCTCGGCGGCCATTCAGCTATTGTAGACGCGGTTTTCACATAATGTTTATACTGCTGCACTGCAGCCTCCCAGGTTTTTGAGGCCGAGGGCGGGTACCTGTTTCAGGTCGCCAGGGCAAATGGATAGGTTAAGAGCCATGGCTTGATCAAAGTGGCGGAGCGAGGCACGATAGAGCCGGAAACGACGGGCGTACGCGGCATTCCCAAGCTTGAATCGCTCCCACGGCGGAAGCGTCTTGTTTAGTCTCTACCTTCTGCCCGTCGCTCCGGTCAATTTCACATGCATCACAGGATTTGCCATGAAAGCCCCAAGAAGGCGTGCAGTGGCTATGCTCGGCAGTCTGCTGACCGCGGCTCTCCTTGCGCGCACCGGCGACGCGCAGACGACCGTGCCGCCAAAGGATAAAGCCATCGTTCTCTCGCTGCAAAAAGGCGGATACGTTCTATTCTGGCGCCATCCGAAGACCGATCCTGCCCAGGCCGATACCGACACCTTGAATCTGGATAACATCAAAGCCCAACGTCAATTGACCGCAGAGGGCCGCTCCCAGGCCAAGGCGACCGGCGAATCGATGCGGGCGCTGTCGATTCCGATTGGAAAAGTGATTTCCAGTAAATACAGCCGCGCCACAGAAGCGGCCCAACTGGCCGGTTTTGCCAATGCGGAGCTGTCACTGGACGTCTCGGAGCCTCAAAATGTACCACCCTTGGAAGCCCGCCGCCGGGCAGCTGAACTGCGCAAACTGCTTGCGACCAAGCCCGCCGCGGGCACCAACACGCTGATTGTTGGGCACCGTCCCAACCTGCAGGATGTTGCCGGTAAAGAATTTGCCGATGTGGCAGAAGGCGAGATCGTCGTGTTCGAACCCGCCGGCGGACAAGACTTCAAGCCCGTCGCCCGCATCCCGTTCGAATCCTGGGCGCAGTGGAGTGCGAAATAACCTGGGCAGGATGCAGAGAGATGATGCACATAATAATTTAACTGTGTGGCTTTTGTTGGCCGCGGCGATCCTTTTTGGGTGATTAGCAAGAGTCAGAAAATCTCCAGTTTGTGGTGCGTTGCTGGCATACTCGTGCGTGGGCGAATTTGGGCTTGAACCGGAGCGGCTGAGTGCCTTGAACGTGCTTTCGCTCTTTGGGATGGCAGACGAGGAAGAGGATGAGCGTTACCGCATCGCCCAGGGAAGCGACAGTGTGCCGCGGACCATCGCCGCGCGCCTGCGCAGGCCCATTACCTTCGGGTGCACCCTTGAGGCCCTCCGCGCCCACACCGACGGCAGCTACCGTCTGGTCGTTCACCAAAACGGGGGTGTACAGGAAATACAGGCAGACCGGGTGGTGCTGGCGTTGCCCTTCACAATGCTGCGCAGAGTCGAGCTGCAGGTGGAATTGCCCCCCCGCAAGCGCCGAGCGATCGCCGAACTGGGCTACGGCACCAACGTCAAGCTCATCGCCGGTTTTCAGCGGCGCCTGTGGCGCAAGCAAAAACACACCGGCCTGACGCTGGGCGACAGCTATTTGCTCAGTTGGGAAGCGAGCACCGGCCAGCCGGGCAGTGCGGGACTGCTGACCAACTACCTGGGGGGAGAAGCGGGCGCGGCATTGCTGGCAAAACCCCTCACTGTTCGGGCCGAGACGTTCGTAGAACATCTCGATCAGATCTTTGTCGGCCTGGCCGCGCAGTACACCGGCAAAGCCGCCCGCTACGGCTGGCCCCAGGCCCCGTTCATCCAGGCAAGCTACAGCTGTTACCTCCCAGGCCAGTACACCGAAATTGCCGGTTGCGAGGCGGAGGCGGTAGGCGGTATCCACTTCGCCGGGGAGCACACCAGCCTCAGCTCCCAAGGCTACATGAACGGCGCCTGTGAATCCGGCGAACGGGCTGCCCGCGAAGTGCTCACTGCGATACGGTAAGTCGGGAGTGCAATTCGTCGGATTTTGCACATAATTATTAATCCACGAAATCAATGGACCCAGGGCTTTTACAAAATGGGTATGGGTAAAGGAATTTTTCCCCGAACGCTAACTGGGCTCGCAGTTATTGCCCATTCGGTTTTATCAACGCGGAGACCGCCGTCAACCGGGTGCTGAGCGCCCGTAGCGTGGGCTGCTCACCCACTCACCGCGCGCGTCCGCGGCGTGGTGAAAGGGGGGGTGCAGGTGGGGCAACGCGCCGAAACCCATCAGCTCGGTGTAGGCGCGTGCAAACTTGTGCGCGAAGGCTTCTTGCTCGGCGGTCTCGATGCTGCCCGGGCGCGAGCGCCGAATGATCTCAAAGGCTTCGCTGTGGCTGTAACCGCGCGCCACCAAGCAGCAGGCGGCCACCAGTCCTGTGCGCCCCAGACCGCCTTTGCAGTGGATGACCACGGTTTTACCCTGGCCGTTAGCTATCAGGATGTCTTCGACGAGCATCAATGTGCTCGCAATCGAAGTCGGAATGCCGTAGTCGCGCACCGGAAACCAACGGCTGGTAAGTCCCCAGGCCCGCGCCCGCTCCAGCAAATCAGGAATCTTCAACTCGACCAGTTCGTGCGCCTGTACCAGCGTTACCAGCCAGTTGGAGCCGTAATGTCTGCGCAGGCGGTCGAGGTCCTTTTCAAGATCCCGCCGCCAGAGGGCGAACTTGCCCAGGCAGTGCTTACCGGGAGCAAAACACATCCCGGTGCGGCCGGCAAGCCCAAGGGCGCCCTCCGGCAAAAAATCGACGCGGATCGGGTCGGTATCGGAAGTGCGTGCCGGAGGATCAAGCTCTAAATCGACCATACCTTTGCCAGTTCTGCAACGCATTTTAAACCTGCCCCAAGAAGAAGGACCGTTGTTAACCCTGGGACGGATTCGCAGCAACTACAACTACAAGAAAGTAGTTGGCGTTTGCACCGAACATGAGTATGGAAGGCATTCTTTGCAGGCACGGCGCCCAGCTTCAAAACTGAAGCGCAAAGAAGCAGCACGCACATAATGATGATGATACGAATGCCCCGCTGGGCTCTGGAGATCTCCCATCCGGTAGAGGTACGCCCAGTTTCCGGGCAGGAGCATGGAGATTGTCTTATCGAGAAGAAGCCATGGCCAGTCACCTGCAGAAGTTGCAACTCGCGACTTTGTGCCCGCACTGCGGTCGTTCGACGGAGTGGCACTGTACCTTGACTTTGTTATGGGAATCTTGCCCAACGGACGGCTTGATTGAACTATTCGCCCTGCCGCTCGCCAAAACCGTCGCACCCGAGTCGGTAGGTGAACCCCGGCCGCAACGGCTGATGGGCTTTGCCGAATGCCCGGAGACTGCACGTCTCGCTTGAATAGTAGCTATTTTTTGTGATTGAGGCTGAGATTCAGCTATTCGTCATCGGTGTCCTACGGCGCATCTCAGGAAGATGGCCCGGCTGCTCAGGAGGTGGGTGGTTGGGTGGCGTCGGCTTTGAAGATGTAGACAGTCTCGGGGGAGAGCGGTCCTTTGATGGCATCCGGCAGGGATGCTAGATCTTCTTCGCGATGCTGAAGGCGTTCGCTGAGGTGATTGAGCGGATCAGCTCCGGAGCTGACCAAAAATTGCAGCACTTGCGGTGGGTTGTTCTGCACAAGTTCCTCCAAAGCGGCCAAGATCGCCCGGCGGCAAGCACTCGTCGGGTCGGTATACCAAGCGTTGGGGCTCTTGTTGCCCGCAGAAGGGAGCCCGATGTGCACCACGACGGCGTCCGGCCCAAAGACGGCGCTCGCCACCGGGCGGCGCTCCTCCTGGATGAGCAGATCCTGCTGACCAAACAGTTCGCGCAGCAGTTCGACTTGATTGGAGCGCTCCGGGTCGTAGGGCTGCATAGTCGCCCGACGCCAGAGCACCCCCAGCGTCAAAAGCCGCACCCCCGGCAGCAGGTGCCCGAGCTTCTGGGCTTTGGTGTTGAGGTAGGTGGAGTTGTAGTCGGTCTCTTCGATGATGAGGGGCACGCGGTCCACCACTTCGAGGTTATAGCCGCTCAGGCCCGCGATCTTGCGCGGATTGTTGGTGATCAATTTCATGCGGTGCACCCCCAGGTCGTTGAGGATCTGGGCGCCGACGCCATAGCTGCGCAGATCGGCGGCAAACCCCAGCCGCTCGTTCGCTTCGACCGTGTCGAGGCCCATATCTTGTAAGGCGTAAGCTTTGAGCTTGTTGATCAGCCCGATGCCGCGGCCCTCCTGGCGCAGATAGACGACCACACCCTGGCCGTGGTGGTCGATCATCTTGAGGGCAGCCTGCAACTGCTGGCGGCAGTCGCAGCGCAGCGAGCCGAAGGTGTCGCCGGTCAGGCATTCGGAGTGGACGCGCACCAGTACCGGCTCCTCGCTGCCGGCAAAAGGCGGCGCCCCGTCAAAAAGGCCCGAGCCCGCGGGTGGACGGCGCACCAGGGCGACGTGTTCCTTGCCGTCGAGGGTGTCGCGGTAGGCAAAAATCTCGAATTTGCCGAAGGCGGTAGGCAGCATCGCCACCGTCTCGCGCTTGATGAAGCGTTCGTTCTGCAGCCGGTAGGCGATAATTTCGGCGATGGTGACAATCTTGAGGTTGAAGGTGCGGGCGTACTGGAGCAGTTCCGGCAGGCGCGACATCGAACCGTCGGGGTTCTGGATTTCGCAGATCACCCCGGCCGGATACAGCCCCGCCATGCGCGCCAGATCGACCGCCGCCTCGGTGTGACCGGCGCGCTTCAGCACGCCTCCCTCGCGGGCGCGGATCGGAAAGATGTGGCCGGGGCGGGTCAGGTCGCCTGCACGGGTGCGCGAATCGATGGCCGCCTGGATGGTCTTGGCCCGGTCGGCGGCGGAGATGCCGGTGCTCACCCCCAGGTGGGGGCCGGCGTCGATGCTCACGGTAAAAGCCGTCTGGTTGCGGTCGGTGTTTTCGCTCACCATCAGCGGCAACTGCAACTGGTCGAGCCGCTCGGCGGTCATCGCCAGGCAAATGAGGCCCCGGGCGTGGGTGGCCATGAAGTTGATCATTTCGGGGGAGGCGAACTGGGCGGCACAGATGAGATCGCCTTCGTTCTCGCGGTTCTCGTCGTCGACGACCACCACCGCCCGGCCGGCGCGCAATTCGTCCAGGATCTCGGGAACGGAGTGAAAACCAGTGGCCACGCTCTTCTCTCCTAGTAGATCACTTCATTGATACCAAAAACGCTCCCGCGAACGGGAGCGTTGGGACGAACATGGCGCGTTCCGGCCGACAGAAGCGCACGGATCAGTCGATGGCGGCGACCACCGCTTCGTCAAACTCCTCGACTGGTTCGCTGCCGGCCGCCTCCGCCGCCATGCGGGCGCGGTATTTTTCGGCCATCACTTCGGCATTGTCGAAGACCGCCTGCTTGTCCTGGGTCATGGCTCCAGGGGTTTCCTCCAGCTGCTTGGTCGAAAGCGAAATGCGACCGCGCTCGGCGTCGAGGTCGATCACCATCACCTTCACCTCGTCCCCGACGTTGAACACCGAGTGCGGCGTCTCGATGTGGTCGTGGGAAATCTCGCTGATGTGCAACAGACCCGACACCCCGCCGATGTCGATGAAGGCGCCGTAGGGCTTGATCCCCCGCACCCGACCGATCACCACCTGACCTGCTTCCAGCTTGTTCATGCGGCGTTCCACCAGAGCCCGGCGGTGCGAGAGCACCAGGCGGTTGCGCTCCTCGTCCACTTCGAGGAACTTCAAAGGCAGCTCTTCGCCGATCAGCTCTTCTTTCGGTTCGCGCGTGGACAAGTGCGAACCCGGGATGAACCCGCGCAGGCCCTCGATGCGCACCAACGCCCCGCCGCGGTTGACCGCGAAGATCTTCGCACGCACGGTCTGGTCTTCGGTCTGGAGCTTGCGCACCCGCTCCCAGGCCTTCATGTACTCGATGCGGCGGATGGAGAGGGTAAGCTGGCCCTCTTCGTTCTCGTCGGAGAGGATGAAAAAGTCGAGGGTGTCCCCTTCTCCCAGCACCTCGGTCGGGTCGTCGACGCGGTTGATGGACATCTCCTGCAAAGGCAGGTAAGCGGCGGTCTTGGCGCCGATGTCGATGAGCGCCCCCCGGGGCTCCAGACTGAACACCGTGCCTTTGACGATGTCGCCGGGATTAAAGCGGTAGTCGTACTGGGAGAGCAACCGTTCGAAGTCTTCGCGGGTAAAGCCGATGTCCGTTGCAGTGGGGGCTGGGGTGCCAAGTTCCATCAAAATCGACGTTCCTCCGGGATCTGTAAGATGCGCAGCGACAAAGAAAAAGCCGGTTTGTCAAAACCGACAATACCTACCCAGTGTAGACAACCGGACGCCACAAAGCAAGCGGGCTTTTGATCCGCCCGGCTTCAGATAAGATACGGCATCCAGGCGCGCAGCGGCTCCGCCGATCCGTACCAGTAGCGCCCGCCCCTTGGAGAGTGAAAGACCCCCTCCAGGGTCAAATTGGTGGCCCCTTCGAGGTGAGCGGCCTCCACCGGGGTAATCCCGTCGCCCCAGCAATCGCCCCGACCGATGGTCAGTTCGTAGCTTTGGTAGGTGAAATTCTGCCAGAACGAGCCGCGCTCGCCGTAGACGGCTTTGCCCGCCACGCACACGTAGCGCACCGCGTCGCCGTAGAACGCCCCCGGGTAGGTGGAATTGACAAAACCCATATTCTTGACGGTGTATTTTTCTTTGCTCAAGTGGGGTGTGCCCAGGGTGATCAGGCTTGCCACCCGGTCTCGATAGTTCCAGGTGCGCCGCCCGTACTCCTTGTCACCCAACAGCAGCCGGGCGATCCAGCCTCCCGCCGAGTGGCCCACCAGATTGACCCGGCCGGCGGCATGGCGTTCCAGAGCCCGGTCGATACTTTCTTTGAGCAGCTTCAGCACCGGCGTCATCGGCCGATCCCCGAGGGTGGGGAGCCACCCGTACCACTGAATGGGCACCACCGAAGCCGGAAAACCCGCCTTCTCGATGTCGCGGGCCAGTTGGGCGTACTCCCCGGCGGAACCGAAATAGCCGGGCAAAATGATTGTCGGGAGATTGGTTTCCATCGCTTGCGGCGCACTTCTTAATCATTATGGAACGCAGACGGCCGGTGCTCACCCCTGCCAAAATACCCCGGGCGGTTGGGTATTGTTCATGCTCAGCATCTTGTCGATGTGGCGCAGTTGGTGTTTGTGGGCGACGATCTGCTGGAGGGGGCTCTCCTGAGTTTAAGGTGAGGCGCAACCTTTCTTGGCAAAGCAAGCGAGCAACCGTAATCGCAGATTCCTGAAATTCGTGAAGCCGTAGCCCTGACGCTTAATTAGCTTAATACGGTTGTTGATCCCCTCCATCACTCCGCTACTTGAACGGCTTAAGAAGTAGTTGCATATCCCCTCGAAGTGCTCCGTTATTGTTTGCACTACCCGCCCATATACCTTCCAAACTTTTAACAGCCACACTTCCAATCGCTGCTGACCTTCCTCCATCGTTCGGCTTGTCTCTTAAATCGAACGGAACTCTTCTTTGTATGCATAGGCTTTGCGCAGCCGCCAGCTGCTCTTCAGGCGTGTTTCTAACTCCTCCTGCTCTTCGATACTTAAATCCACCCCGTTTTTGAGTAGGCAGGCTTGCTCTTTGCACTTTCTAAAGCCGCACTGTTTAGCAATCTTCTTCACCGCCTCGACCACCATCCGCGTCCCATGGAAACGGTCGTAGACGATCACGGCTTTGGAAAATACTTGCTGCACCACTTTTGTGAAGCCGCCCCACATATCAATGCTGACTTCCCTCACGGCTTGACGAACCTCAAAAGGCTTAGGTACTGTCGCAAAAACGGCACGCTCGACCTGTATCTTGAACCCGGGTCGAGAATCCTCGGCCTACAGGCCCATTCTCCTCACACCTGGCACCTGCTCTAACTGAGAGGGTTGTTCATGGCGGCAATTCATGGACAAACGCACTCCTATCCGTCAACTTTCCCTATTCAAGGGAGTTGCCCGGCGGCTTCCAAGTCCGCCAGTTCGACCGGTTGGCTGTTGCGCTTGCCAAACACGACGTAGCTGCGGCCGGCTGCGTACCGTCCGTCCGGGGAGGCACTGGAAACCCCGACAATCACATCATCCAGGCCGTCGCCGTTGACGTCCTCTGCCCCGCTGAAAGAGTTGTTGCTACCGTTGATGACAAAGCCGTCGCGGCCGGTGCCACTTTCCAGTGTGGACAATTCAACCGGTTGGGTACTGCGCTTACCAAAGACCACATAGCTGCGACCGTACGGGTAGGCAAAGGGAGCATAGACGAGCACATCGTCCAATCCGTCGCCGTTGACGTCCCCCGCTCCGCCCACAGATCGGCCGGCGCTATCGTAGTCATTGCTGCCGTTGATGACAAAGCCGTCCCGACCGGTGCCTCTTCCGATGTCTGTCAGTTCGACCGGTTGGCTGTTGCGCTTGCCGAACACTACGTAGCTTTGGCCAGAAAAGTAGCCATCAGGCGGGGTGGCAACGGGAGCCCCGACGATCACATCGTCCAATCCGTCGCCGTTGACGTCCCCCGCTCCGCCCACAGATTCGCCGGATTCAGCAAAGTAAATGCCATTGATGACAAAGCCCGTCCGGCTGTTGCCGCTTTCGAGCGCCGACAACTCCACAGGTCTGCCGTTGCGCTTGCCGAACACCACGTAGCTGTGTTCGGTATTGTACCGACCGTCCGGGTCGGTCCCGACGATCAGGTCATCGAGTCCGTCGCCGTTGACGTCCCCCGCCCCGCTGACAGCAACGCCGGAGAGAAAGTTTTCAATGCTGCCGTTAATCACAAAGCCGTTGCGACTCGTGCCGCTTTCGAGGGTGGCCAACTCGACCGGTTGGCCGCCCCGCTTGCCGAAGACCACGTAGCTGCGGCCAGCTGCGTACCGACTGTCCGGGTCGGCACCGGGAGCCCCGACAATCACATCATCCAGCCCGTCGCCGTTGACGTCCCCCACTCCGCTGACAGCAATGCCGGCGCTATCGTAGTCATTGCTGCCGTTAATCACAAAGCCGTTGCGACTCGTGCCGCTTTCGAGGGTGGCCAACTCGACCGGTTGGCCGCCCCGCTTGCCGAAGACCACGTAGCTGCGGCCAGCTGCGTACCGACTGTCCGGGTCGGCACCGGGAGCCCCGACAATCACATCATCCAGCCCGTCGCCGTTGACGTCTCCCGCCCCGTCGACAGAATACCCGGAGCCATCGTAGTTATTGCTGCCGTTGATGACAAAGCCGTCCCGGCTCGTGCCATTTTCAAGGGTGGACAATTCGGCTGGTTGGCCGCCCCGCTTGCCGAAGACCACGTAGCTGCGACCGGCTGCGTACCGTCCGTCCGGGGAGGCACTGGAAGCCCCGACAATCACATCATCCAGCCCGTCGCCGTTGACGTCCCCCGCCCCGCTGACAGAAGTGCCGGAGCGATCGTAGTTGTTGCTGCCGTTGATGACAAAACCCAGGCCCCCACCCACCGGGGTCTCCACCGCCCTCAGCAGTGCCTGCGCCCCTACTGGCGCCAGGGAAACCACGCACCACCACACCCCCAACGAGAAGCTCAACCACCCCCGCCAACGGCGCGGCGCACACCGGGGAACCTTTCGATCACGAGTCCACAGCGACAGTACCGTTGTTTCCATTTCTTATTTCTCGCTTTCGTTGGCAAGGTCACGCCTTACAGTAGCCGACGCCAGGAGAAAAAGCAGTATTTCGAAGATCGATCAGCTCTAACGGATAGCCACGAATCCGGACTTCTCCACCAATTGCTGGCCCTCGCCGGAAAGCAGCAGGTTGGCGTAGGCAGCCCCGGCCTGCTCATCGAGCCTGCCGTCGCGGCGGATGACCACGAATAAGCGCCGGGTGACCGGGTAGGTGCCGTCGCGAAAGGCGGTGCGGTTGACCTGGCTGTCTTCGGCGAAAGGCGCCACGTACTCGCGGGAGTTGGAGCGCGCCAGGGGAACGGGCCGCACCGAGCGCTGGCCGATCACTTCAGAAGCGGTGGCGTAGCCGACGCCGCCGGGGGTGGCGGCGACTTTGCGCAGTGCGTCGGTGGTGTCGCGCGTCTCGCGCACGACTTTGCCGAGCCCGGCGCCGCCCAGCACTTCTTCGTTGAAATAGTCGACTGTGCCCCCCGCCTGCAAATTGCGGCTAAAGGGAACCACCGGCCGGTCCGGTCCGCCCACCTGCTTCCAGTTGGTGATCTTGCCGGTAAAAAGGCCCACGATCTGATCGACCGAGAGCCCAGCTACCGAGTTGGCCGGATTGACGAAAAAGGCGAGCCCGTCGATAGCCACCGGTACCTGCTCCAGGGCAATGCCCCGCTCTTTGGCCGCGGCGTACTCTTTGGATTTGACCGCCCGCGAGGACTGGGCAAAGCTCATCTCGCCCGCGATCAGCATGGCGATGCCGGTGCCGGAGCCGGGTTTGCCGCTCACGGGCTCCGCGTAGCGCAATTTGAAATTGGGATGAGCCTGGGCAATTGCACCCAGGACCGTGCGGGAGCGCAAGGGGGCAAAAGTGGTCGAGCCGCCGTAGTTGAACAGCCCGCTCGGGACATTCTCGACTTCGGCCATCGTGGCGAAAAGCTTCACAAAAGGCGATTTGACCTGCTCCAGGCCGGGGGTGGTGGCCGGTTGGGCGGGCGCAGTGGAAGCGGGCGGCGCCGGGGTGGAAGCCACCGGGGCCGGGGCCTCGCCGGGGCGATTTTGCCAGAAGTAGTACCCGGCCCCGCCCAACAGCAGCACCGCCAGGGCGATCCAGGCGATGGGGGGGATGCCGCCGCCTTTGAGGCGCTGGCCGCAAATTTCGCAGTTGGTGGCGGTGTTGGGGTTGCGGTCGTGGCCGCACTTGGGGCAGGTGACGTAGGTGAGGTCGCGAACCATGGCAGGAGCCTCCTAGCTTTGACCCAGCTCTTCTTTGACGTTGGCTTCGATGATGTGGACCTGATCGTTGGTGAGCCCCAATTCTTCTTGCAATTCCAACAGTTGCGCCTGCTCCTCCGGGTCGATGGCCGCGTCGTTTTCGAGAAACGCCCGGAACATCAGGCCGTATTCGAGCACCGCTCCTTTATTTTGGGGTTTGGGCGTCAGCAGCTCGATCAGTTGCTGCGACTGCTCGGGGCTGACACTGTAGCGCACCCGGAAGCGCTCCAGCAGCGTCTTCTCAGTGGCGCTCAGCTCGCCGTCCTTGACGCAGCTCTCGACCAGCTTGCGGTATTTGTCGAGGTTGCTCTCGCGGGCGGGATCGCCCGGCTGTAGGATCGCCGCCGGGGGCGGGGCGGGGGTGGCTCTGGCGGGGCCGTTTGCCGCCGCGCCGGGGCGGGGCGTGCCCTCGATGTAGAGATTGTGGGTCTTGATAAAGTCTTCGATCGCCTCGGCGGCCTCCCGGTAGGCGGGGTTGTCCTCGCCCCCTTCAATCTCGGCGCGGTGAACCGCCAGCCACTGCATCAGGCGGGTATAAAATTCCTGCTTGGCCGGGCGGGTGGTGGGCGAGCCGCCCTGGCGGGCCAGCTCGTCGGCCAGGATGTCCTTGAGGCGGCGGTTGGCGTCGTTGAGCAGAAATTCGGTCGCACTTTGCCAGTCGTTGCCAAGCACCTCGGTTTTTTCGAGCCCCGACTGACGGTCAAAAAAGCGCAGACGGGCTTCCTGGTAACCGGTGAGCTTGTTTTCGACCAAATCGATCAGGTCCAGGGCGCGGCCGAGGATGGCGTTGCGGCGCACCTGCACTTCGTCCTCGGTCGAAGGCATCAAATCGCCGAAGCGGTCCTCGTCGCTGTCGGTATGCAGCGGGTTGCGCTCGACGGCTTTGACCGCCCGGTAGACGCTGCGCATGCGGGCCATGCCCTCGATGAGCCTAAGCGGAAAGGCCCCCGCCTCCTGCACAAAGAAGATCCGGTGCGACTCGCCCAAAGGCCGGATGTCCTTGTCGGTGATCGTGCTCGTTTTGCGGATGAAGGGCAAAAGCGTCGCCGCCGCCGGATCGTCGGGTTTGTTGCCCCCCTGGATGCCCACCAGGGTCTGGCGCTTCTCGGGTTTGTCGTCCCAGCCGAGGCGGGCCTGCTCCTGGGAAAAGCGCAAAAAGGGCTCCGATTTTTCGAAGGTCGTCTTGATCTGCGCCTCCTGCTGCTCGACGGTCGGGTAAGTTTCCAGAAACTTGCGCGCGGCGGAGACGCGGGCGCGCGAGCGGCCCACGAATTCATCCAGGCTCGCATCGAGTAGACGGCTGAACAGATCCCGGGCACGGAAGGTGTCGAAGGTGTGCAGGTCAAACAGCATCGCGTCGCTCGCGGTGAGCACCTTCTCGGAGATCAGCCCGCAGACGGCCTGCTCGCGTTCTCCCAGGGTGTTCTGGTAAATCATGCCGACGTCTTTTTCGTCGTAGAGCAGGATGCCGTTGACCGTGAGCGTGCGCGTCTCGCGCAGATAAGTATTCTCTTTGTCTGCAAACTGCGCTTCGAGGCTCTCCATCAACCGGTCGAAGCGGGTGAGATCGCTCAATAGCCGCTCAGTCTCTTCCCGGAGCGCCTCGACGAGCTGCACCCCGAGGGTGCGGCTTTTGACTTCGATCTTGGAGACGTAGACCGTCTCCAGGGCAAGCATGATCGCGTTGAAGGTCTCGTCGATGCGGCGCTTGCGATCGAGCAGCAGAAACTGGCGGGCCTGGTCGTCGATCTGCTTGGTGAGTGTCTGCAGGGCGTTGGCGGCGG
Source organism: Gloeobacter violaceus PCC 7421 (assembly GCF_000011385.1). Lineage (NCBI taxonomy): Bacteria > Bacillati > Cyanobacteriota > Cyanophyceae > Gloeobacterales > Gloeobacteraceae > Gloeobacter > Gloeobacter violaceus. Next base: position 1,045,549 of record NC_005125.1, on the reverse strand, counting down.
AGCGCTCCTGGGGGATCGAGTTCTTCTGGCGATCCTGGTCGAAGCGGCTTTTGTAATCGGCCAAGACTTCCAGCAGCACCTCCAGAAACTGGCGGGCGAACTTCGGTCCCCGAAAGCGGTCTTCGATCATCTTGGCGACCGTGGCGCGTAGCTCGGTGCACTTCTGGACACTCAGCCGCTCCAGGTTGTCGAACATTTTTTGGTAGAAGTCGCTCCAGCGGCGCGGGTCGGTGTCGCCGTCGCTAAAGTGCACAGCGTACTTCTCCTGCTCGACCAAGACAAAGCGCTGCAGATTTTCAAAGGGAATTTGCAGGTCGTTGCGGCGCTTGCGCAGGCTTGCCGCCCAGTCGGCCACTTCTTTGGTGTAGGGCTTGGCGTTGTCGCCCATGGCGATCGAATCGAGCAATTGGTGCTGGTTGTCCGATTCGGCGAGCACCAGGCCGGGCAGAATCTCGGTGCGAATCAAGTCGCGCATGGCGGTGGGCGACGGGGTCGGATTCATCCACCAGCGCACCACCCGGCCTGCCAATCGCGAGGCGCAGGCGTTGATCACCCGCTCGATCGGAAACTGGATGCTCGACAGTCCAAAGGTAATAAAGCTCTGGGGATGACCGAGCGGGTCGGGGCCGGCCCAGTGCTTGCGGATATTGTCGCGCACGAGCTTTTTGAACTGGCTGAAACCCGAGGAGAAATCGAGAAAAATATTTTGCGACACCATCTCCAGCACCGCCTCCAGACTGGCGAAGGTGACTTTGTTGTTGGAGTTGCCCACCAGATAGCAAAAGTTAAAGGGCACGTCGCGGCCCGATTGATCGCTGATGCGGTCGGAGGCGGCGGTGCTGTACTGGGCTTCAAAGCGCGTGTCGGTACGGCTGTAGTAATCGAGTTCCATCAACGCCGCGTAGGCATTGGCGATCACCCGGTCGCCCAGGCCGGAGAAAGCCCCCGGCAACACCAGATAGGCCGACGACTGGGGCAGATCCGAGGGCGGCACCCAGTCGCGCAGGTTGTAGGCCAGATCCAGGAGCATTCCCGAGCCGGTCCCCCCCGAGAGCGAGCCCACCACGAAGATGTTGATGCCCTGGTCGAGTTGCACCTTCCAGGTATCGAGCATAAATTTTTCGTGTCCGCGCAGGCGACCGCGCGCCGCCGCGAAAGCACCTTTGACCTGCTGGTAGTTGACTGCAAAGGCAAAGCGGCCCAAGGCGCGAATCTGACCCGCTCCGGCCAGAATCGAATCGGTGCCTTTGAGCTGGCTTGGGAACCATTCCGCCAGGTACGGGTAGGAGCCGATGCGGCTGAGGATCGCCTTGGCATCTTCGACCTTCGTCCAAACCTGCTCCACCGGCCGCAGGGAGATATCCTGTTTGAGCACCGTCTGCGGCTCGGAGACTTTAGCGTTCTGCTCGGTGTCGAGGTGCAAAAACGACACGATCGGCAGCGCGTCGAGGGTGCCGTAGGACTCGACGATCATCCGCCGAATTTTAATCAGAATCTCTTTGCCTGTGCCCCCGAGACCGACCACCACCGTCGGAGTCATGCCGGTGTATTCAGCCATCGCCATCCCCGTAACCTTCCTTCAAAACTAGCTGATCGGCCGACGCTTCTGCAGTAGGAGAGATTGCCCCCTGGGTTCGGCACTGCTAGATTAAGAGATGTAACATATTGGGGCCTTTGCGGCGATGACATCCTCTCTAGAAGAAGTAAAAGCCCAAATGGCCAGTGCCGACCCCGGCAAGCGCATGGCCGCCCTGGTTGCCCTGCGTTTTTTCTCGGACGAAGAAGCGGTGCCGCTGCTGTTCCAGGCGGCTCTCGACCCGATTCCGCTGGTGCGCGTCTACGCCGCCATCGGTTTGGGTAAGAAGAAGGGCGAAGGCAACTTCGACTTGCTCATCGACTTGCTCAACAACGACAAAGACGCCTCGGTACGGGCGGAGGCGGCGGGCTCCCTGGGCTCGCTCGGGGACATACGGGCGGTGGAATACCTGTTGCGGGCTTATTACGAAGACATCGACTGGATCGTCCGTTACAGCGCGGTGGTCTCGCTGGGGCAGTTGCGCGACGAGCGAGGCTACCCGGTACTGCGCGACGCGATCGCAAGCGACACCGACATGATCCGCGATGCCGCCATCAGTGCACTGGGCGAACTGGGCAACGCCCGCGCCCTCGACGTGCTGTTGCCATTGGTGCCCAATCCGGACCCCGAAGTGCGCCGCCGCATTGCTCAGGCGCTGGGTCTGATTGCCCTGCAGGCACGCGAGACCAATATCCAGGAGCCGAGCCGCGCACCTCTCGCCTATCTGGCCAAAGACGACGACGAGAAAGTCGCCGAGTTCGCCCGTTACTATCTTGAACAACTGGACGGTAATACCCCCCACGAGTAGAAAACCAGGGCCGCCGGTCACAACCGCTGCGATTGACTGGTGCCATCTACACGCCATTTTTTAGCCCTCTACCGGAGCTGTAAACAAGGGGAATTCTGTGCGGCTCCCATTTCTTTTTGCTAGCCAATTGATTTGTTCGGGGACTCGGACGGGTGTGGCGGTGTATGCTGTAGTGCAAAAGGCAAGTTCCGGCGTTGGGGTGTCCCCTTGCTCGAGTTTCAGGCACTGCGGCGTTAACTGTTCCCGTTTGACGGAATACATCTTTCGGTAGACTGATAGGAAGTGTCGATCCTTCACACGAAGGTCTCCCCTGCGCAAGGGGGATAAGCCATATCCCTTGTGTAGATGAATTTATTTAACAGGTTTTTAACAACTTCCCTATGATCATAACTGGGGGCAGTGCTCTTCCTGCCGTGCGATTTTTATAACCGACAATAGGGGAATGGCAATCGATGTCATCTAGCCTCTTCGATGTTCTTACTACTGGAGTGATCTACTTCTCGTCGGCCTTCCTCCTGGCCGCACTGCTGACGGTCTACGAGAAGGTATTTGCCGCCAAAGGCGGACTGAGAGGAGCGGTTGCTTTGGCCCTGGGCAACGGCCCAGCGGCGCTGGTGGCCGGGTATCTTTCTCCCCACGGTTGGGAAGTCCTGGTGCCGCTGGGGGTAGCCGCCACCGGCCAGCTTCTGGTTCACCGCTGGATGACCCACTTCAGCGCTTCCGGCCGTCTGTTGCTGGTTAACAATTTCTTGCTTGCCCTCACGGTTCTCGCGTGGGGTGTGAACTTCATTGTCAATCTCGAAATCAGCCTCCTCACCAGGATGCTGATGCTGGCGGGCTATCCGCTGCTTGTCTTGATGCTGCCCATCGGCGTCATCGCTTCGCTGGAGCAGTGGGAGGTACTGACCCGCAAGCGCTGGCTCAGGCCGCGCACCGTCAAGCCGATCGGCGAGCGGGAGCACTATCCGAAGGTGTGTCTCCAGGTGCCCTGCTACGCCGAACCGCCGGAGGTGGTGACGGCCACCCTCGACCGGCTCGCCGCCTTGCGCTACCCCAACTTCGAAGTGATGGTGATCGACAACAACACCAAAGATCCAAACCTCTGGAAGCCCGTGGAAGCTTACTGTGAGCAGCTTGGGGAGCGCTTTCGCTTCTTCCACGTCGATCCGCTTGCCGGGGCGAAGGCAGGGGCGCTCAACTGGGCCATGGAGCGGGTCGCAGGCGATGTCGAAATCATCGGCGTTATCGACGCCGACTACCACGCGGAGCCCGATTTTCTCAGTTCGCTGCTCGCTCACTTCGACGAGCCGCGCATGGGCTTTGTGCAGACGCCCCACGACTACCGCGGCTGGGAAAATAGCCTTTACCAGCGCATGTGCTATTGGGAGTACAAGACGTTTTTTGCAACGACGATGCCCAGCCTCAACGAAAAAGATGCCGGGCTCACCGTCGGGACGATGTGTCTGATTCGCCGCCGGGCGCTCGATGAGGCGGGCGGTTGGTCGGAATGGTGCCAGACCGAAGATTCGGAGCTGGCCATTCGCATCCATGCCTTGGGCTACACCTCGGTATTCGTACCCCAAACCTTTGGCCGCGGGCTGATTCCCGAGACGTTTGCCGGTTACAAGAAGCAGCGCTTCCGCTGGACCTTCGGGCCGGTGCAGGAGTTCAAGCAGCATCTGCGGCTCTTTTTGCCCAAGCCCTGGGCTGCGCCCTCCGAGTTGCGGCCTATCCAGAAGCTGCACCACATGAACCACGGCCTCGGTCCCTTCACCACCGGCCTGTCGTTTTTGATGATGCCCGTCAACCTGGCGGTGCTCGTCTCGATGCTGGTGCAAGGGGAGAGTGTCGCCGCACCCCGCAGCCTCTGGATTGCCGCCGTTTGCGCGACGGTCGCAGGCTGGCTGCTCACCTGGCTCATTCACCGCGTCGAGATGGGTTGTTCGCTGCGCGACACGATCGGCGCCATCCTCGCCAAGCAGGCGCTCTACCATACGATGATCACCGCAAGCGTCATGGGGCTGTTCGTGGGCCGCATTGCGTGGCGCCGCACCGACAAGTTCAAGTCGCTGCCCAGCGGCCTGGTCGCCCTCGCCTCCGCCCGCACCGAATTGCTCTTGGGGATTGTCTGTCTGGGCCTGGGGCTCGCCATCTGCGTGGCCCAGCCGCCCTCGAGCCTGCTGCTGCTTCTGGGAATCGGGCTGTTGTTCCAGAGCCTGAACTATCTGCCCGCGCCGCTGCTGGCGTTGCGCGCCGAGTACGAATTGCAGGCGGCCCAAAGCGATAAGCTGCCCTCCCCCCAGGCTGCCATCCGCAAGCTGCCTGTTCCGGCCCGCCAGGCGGCGGTCGGTGCCGCCCTCGCCGGTGGCGTCGCGGTGATCGCCGGCGCCTGGCTTGCGCAGCCGCAACCCGGTGCTCCGCCGGTCGGGGCCAAGTCTGCCGCCCCCGCCGGTCGCCCCATGGTGGTCAAAACCTCGCCCGCGAAATTCGACGACGAGCGCGTTCCTGGCAAGCAGCCGACCGTGACCACCCGCCAGGCATACTTAGAGGTCTCCTCGGGTGCGGTGAGCGCCGCAACGGTGCCGAGCGCCGCGGCGAGCGAGTCGCCTGCGAACGGGCGAACCGATCGGCGCCTCTCCTTGCCCACTTCCGCCTCGCGCGCAACGGCCATGGTGGGCAATCCCCCCACCCCCAACGAGCCGACCGACCTCGATTTCCATTACGCTCTCGCCCCAAGCGGGACCGAAGCGGGCATTATAGAACCAACCTCGATCCAGTTGCTGGCCGTCAGCACTCCGATCATTCCCGACTGCTACGAACGGGAGTCCAAGAAGCGCGATTATCGCTGCCGCAATCGCAAAAACTAAGTAGGTCCGGCGGAGCCAATCGAACGCCAGGCCAGGAAGGAAGACAACAAAACCTGGGCCTGAAACTCGGCGGCAGCACCTTGTGTTCATTCAATTTCACCAACTTGGGTGTCAGGTGCATTCCTGGCACCCTCGCTTTTTTGGTGGGGCAGAGCGATGTCGATCTGACCTACCCACAGATAGGTACCCTCTCGGCGGTCGCTTGAAAACAGCTGCAGCCTGTGCCGACCGGGGCTACTCAGATCGCAACGGATCTCAAGCACTGTGCCGGTGGGGCTGGTGCACCCCCCGACTGTCGGAGCGACAGGACGGGCAAGCACAAAGCGGTCTTGGGGATTGGCCAGTTGCAGCTGCACACCGATACTTGTGTGGCGAACCGCCTCCAGCTTCAGACCTTCGCCTGCGAAGCGGGCGGGAAGCAGCGGTTGCTCGACGAAGTCGCGCTCGCTCAGGGGCTCACCCAGCAGGTGCCAGGCGGGGTCGGCCGGCAGGTGCTCAAAGGCGAAAACCGGCGCCGGGGTAAACAGATAATCGGTGCCGTACCCGCCCACAAAGCGTCCGTCCCGGCGGCTGCCGCCATTCCAGGCGGCGTCGATGAGATACCACCGTCCCTGGATGCGGGCTGCATTCCAGGCATGGAGGGCCGTGCCGGGAAAGGTGCTCAAAGTGCGCACTTGACCGGTAAGGGTCACAATCTCTTCGCCGACGGACCGGCCAAGGGCGGTGAGCAGTTGGGCGTAGCCGGTGCAAAGCGCCCGGAGCGACGCGAAGACCGCCTGGGCATCCTGGGCGGGCCAGCGGCCCAGTGCAAGCGCCTCCTCGTCGTAGCGCATCCGGCGGATCACGTAATCGTGCAGCGCCTTGATGCGCTGGAATGGATCGCTCTCGCGCTCAGCCAGGTGGCGGGCCACCGCCGTGATGCTGCTTTCGTGTTCGGCAGGCATTTGCTCGACCGCCGGGTGCATCGCGGCGGGCAGCGGCCAGAGCACAGCCGCTCCACCGGAACCGGCGGCCGTCACCTCCGCTTTTACAGGCAAACAGCCAACCACAAGGGTTCCTAAGGCTACGTGCAACCACAAAACGACTGCGCGAAAGGTCAAGCCCGGCACTTTCGGATCACCACCCCGTAGGATAAAGGCACTCAACCCGCCATTCACGATGCACTCTTCCTTTGCCGACATGGCTCCTTGCCCGAACATCCGGAGTTGTGGCCCGATCTGCACCACTGTCCGAATCGGTGCGATTGCGCAGGGGCTTGCACCATTGTCGCGCCGCCTATACCGCATGGCCATCGAGAAGCGGATTTACCAAGGTAGATCGTGGGGCGTTACTCCTGGATGTGGCGGTGCTTGCTGCGCAACAGGCCGTGCCAGCGAATTCGGGTAAAGCAGCAGGGTTCAAATCGGACACATACTCCTATCTGCTTTTTACTTGGGCTTTCCATGCCCGCCTACGTTTCAAGCGGCTTGGTAAACTTTAAAAACAATCAGTGCGAGCGCTCTTTGTGGAATGACCTGTGCCCTGTTCGACGCCAAAGCGGTGGTCTCCAAGCACGTTGAATCTTTACTTGTCTGCGGCAGTTACTGTGCAAGGAATTCCATCGCAATCTGCATGAATCGTGCTGACTGTGCGATGAGTACCTGAGCATCCTGTTGCGAGCAGTGGCTGTTGGCACCTCCATAGTCACCAAGAATGCGCAACCGCTCAGCGTCTATTAGCTGACGGTGAATCTCAATGGGTAACCGTCCCGCAGCAGCGAGGTGCTGACCAAACAATGAAATCGTGCCGCTATGACTCTTGCTGGACAAATTTAATGCGAGGAGGCTGGCTCGGGCACAGTAGAACATAGCGTAGTAAGAACGAGACACAGATACATCGAAGAGAGCTTCGTCTGCCAATATTCGGGCAGCTTGCAGGCTCTGTTCGGCACGATCCATTAAATCTTGTTGCTCTGGCGTCAAATGGGTATACCTTCGCGCCGAACACTACTTAAGAAGCTCCATTCTCCTTTTTGGTAGTCTGACTCGCTTGCACTCAACAAGCCAATCACATGTCCATATTGTAACGATAAACGCCCAACAAGTTCGCTGGTGCGCCATATTTCCTCAACGGGATTCACATCACCAGTTAGTACAGCTAGAATATCGATGTCTGACTCTGCATGGGCTTCACTACGCGCGTAAGAACCGAACAAAATTAATTGCTTAAGTCTAGAACCATACAAAACTTCTAGTTCAGTGCGCAAATGTCTTAATAGGTTCTGCAAAGTCGCTTGTGAAAGTGGCTTCAATACAACATCTCTCATTTCTTTTCCTGCGAGACTATGGTTTAAATTATGCTTATTCGTGGAAGGCTATTCCTGCAATCGATTCAAAGTGACAGGAGGCGCAGTGTCTTGATCAGGCAACAAAGCTAACTTGATGGTATCGTTATCTACTATCGTTAGATAACAATCAGTATACTGACCTTCGGAGAACAGCATAGTTTCGCTTGGTAAAAGTTGCCTATGCAGGCGAATTCTAATACTTGCTGTCACTATCCTGCTAATGGCAGAGTCGTAAGTACCGGTGATAACGACTGCACCGTCTCCACCAAAGACGTTTCCATCACGCAGCCTCAAAACCCCGCTGTAACACTCACCCGAAGGCAATTTTAGAAAGTAAGAGTAGTCACCGCTGCGAACATCTGCCGGAAGCATCTACTTTACCCTTGAAAATTGATGTTGTGCAACAGTTGGTGTATCTGAATGGTATCTAAGAATTAAGAGACAGTCAACGCGGGCGCTGACGGTACTTCTGCTCGATACAGCGCTGGTAATCAACCCAGTTGGTGCTCTTGAGTTGGGAGTTGCAACCTGCGTAGGGATCAGCAAAGGTGATGGTCCGGGTAGAGTAATCCGCTCGGGGAGACGCTTTGCGCTCGACTTCTACCCCTTGGACACTACGGGCGGGTTTTGCCGGTTTGGCTTTGGCGCTCTTCTGGGGTTTCTCCCGTGCCGCCGTCTTTATAGAGCGGTTTTTTGTCGATTTAGCGACCCGCTCGGAGCGGGAAACTTTCGCTTGTTTGGCGAGCCGTTCTGGTTTTTTGCGGGCCGCTTTGGCAATTTTTTCTGGCCGTTCCGATTTTTTGCGGGCTACCTTGACCGACTTATCGGGCCGTTTCGATTTATTGGCCTGCTTGGTACTTTTGGCTTTTGCCGTCTTGCCGCGCTCGACGCGCTCGCTGCGGGAAGTATCGTTGCTCTTGCGCTTCGGCTGGGCGGGACTGTCGACTGCCGTCAAACCCAGACCGACGCACAGAGCGATCAACACCAGACACAAGCGCACGACCGAACGCACGGCAACCCCCGACAATTGCAAGCCAGGATAGCACCTGGGTGCTAAGCGCGCTGAGCGGTCGCTACGATTTCGGTAATCACGCGGGTGCCCTGGCCGGGGGCGGTGTGCAGGGTGCTGTGGGCCTGGGCACCAACGATCTCGACGCGGCGCAAATAGCGCTCCAGGGAGAAGATGCCCGAGTGGGGGCGGCGATCTTGTGCCGATTGGACGTCGAAGCCGGGACCGTTGTCGCTCACTTCGAGGGTGTAGCGCACCAGATGCTTCTGGCGGGTGCAGTTGAAGACGACATCGACGTGCACCGGGGTGCTGTCTAGGCAGGCGTACTTGATGACGTTCCAGGTCAGTTCCGAGAGCACCTGATAGAACGTGGCGGCGATGCGCCGGTCGCGGGCGCTCTCGGCCAGGTTCAAAGCCCAGTTGCCCCAGGTGGCGGCGTCCACGGGCTGGCCCTCCCACAGCCAGTGGAAGTGGCTGTCCACCCCTCGGCGGATGAGGCGGTCGCAGATGGGCTCGATGGCGTCGGCAAAGGCCTGGCCCCGGGCAAATTTGTCCTCGGTGCCGTTGCGCAAGACCCGCAGTTCGTTTTCGACCTCCTGGCAGCGCTCCATCGCCTCCGCCAACCGCCAGGCGTAATGCCCCGCCTCCGGATCGTCGGAAGCTTCAAGATCGTGGATGATTTCGCGCAGGAGACCCTGGGCCGCCATGATGCTTTGCTGGGCGGTATTGTGCAGTTCGCTGCTAAATTCGGCCCGGTGCTGCGACTCCCAGGCGGCGAGCGCCCGCCGGGCGCGCAACTGGTAGGCGCGATTGAGAATCTGGACAAACAACCCCGGCACCGCCGCACCGCAAACCACCGCCACAATCACCGGCTCAGAAGGCGAGAGCGTCACCAGGGCCGCGAGCAGCAGCGCCAACAGTGCCGCTCCCAAAACCAGCGGCAGCACCCGGCCAATCGACAGGGGCCGTTCCTGATCGAGAATGCGCGTCCAGGCCATCTGGTTTTGAAGCGCGTGCACGAAACTGAGGGCAAGCCACAAACTCAACACCAACAGCGCCGCTATCTGCGGCTCCTGAACCAGCGGATAGGCCACCAGCGCATCCAGCCAGTGATCCGGAGCAAAAGGGGCGCGCGCCAGCTGCAGCAGCGTCTCCCCCCAACCGGGGCGCATCATCACCGGAAAGTCGACTTTGCCGCGCAGAGGGTCGAGGGCCTTCGTCTGCTCCTGCAGCCGGCGCTGCAGTTCGAGACTGGTCGGGGTGGGTTCGGCCCGGGTGTCGAGCAGACCCTGGGCGATGCCGTAGGCCGAGCGGGCCTGGTCCGGTTTGCCGGCCTTGACGAGCGCTTCGGCGTAACTCGACCAGCCCATCACCTCGCGCTCGAGCAGTCCCCAGTGCCGGGCGAGGGGAATTTGCACCCGCGCGTGGTACTGTCCCTGGGGAAGGGCCAACTGCAAGATCCACAAAACGGCGGCGCTCAGAAAAATGCCCAGACCGATTCCCCTGACGGCCAGGAGGACCTGACGCAAAAAAGCCTGGGGATCGCGCTGTGGGCGTGGGGCGACCGGGGCCGGCGGCCGGGGCGGCCGGGGCGGCGCACGCAAGGGCCGCGGGGGCGCCTGCCGCCGCAAAAGTTTGGCTGTGCGCCGCACGGCTTTGCGCAGTTGCCGCTGGGTCCAGGTGGTCTGCATGCCCTTTAACTTAGCAAAAGCGCCCCGAACGGTTCGCTAAGCTATCACAAGAAGGGATCCCCAAGCGATGCTGCTGCAGTTGCGCGTGCTCAAAAACGACGAATTTGCCGAGGAAGAAATCTTCCGCTTCCAGGGCAACATCATCCGCGTCAGCTGGGACAGCGACGGCAGGCTGGTGGCCGGGCGCACCCACCGACCGCTCTTGGTTTTCTATCAGCACGAGAACGGCTGCCGGGTGCGCTGCGTGCCCGCTGAAACCATCAAGCTCAACGGCCTGCCCCTCGATCGCGAACAGCGCCTCGCCCTGGGCGATCAGCTCGAGCGCGCCGACGGCCTGACGGCGGTGGTGAGCAATCTAAGTTTGCCAGACGAAAACCAGCCGGGTGTCTTCTTGTTCGCCAACAACCCGGGGGTGCAGGGCTGGCCGTGGACCCGCTATCTGGCGGTGGCGGCCTTCGCCGGGCTCGGGCTCGCCGCGATCCTGGCCGGCACCCTGGGCATCGCCTGGAGCTTGCCCGATGCCCGTCTGCAACTGAGCCGCAACCTGGACGGCACCGCGCCGGTTTCTTCACCTACCGGCGACGGCAACGTGCGCGGGGTGGCCCTCGGGCTCAAAGAAACCCTGTGGCAGGTGAGCGAGTCGCGGGCCGTTTCCCCCGACGAACTGCTTGCCGAACTGGCCTCCGCCCGGCGCATCGCCCAGCAACTCTCGCGGCTGCACTCCGACGACAAGCTCGCCGTCACGGTGGCCGCCGCCGTCAACAGCTTCTACCAGCTCTCGGCGGGGATTGTCGCTTCGGACCCCGAATTTTACCAGGCCGCAGTCGAATCGGCGCGCCGCTGCCTGGGGGTGGCGAACGCCAACCCGTCGGAGGAACTGGTGGTCTTCTACCGCTCCCTCGCCCAGATCAGCCTGCGCGAAGCGCAGCGCCGCTTGCAGACGGCCTCGCGCTAACCGGGGGCCGAGCCGCCGACCGGGTCGCCGCCCCCGGAGACGACGGTGGCCGAGAGAATCTTGTCGCCCACCTGAATTTTATCGACCACATCCTGGCCTTCGAGCACCTTGCCGAAGACGGCGTATTCGCCGTCGAGCTGCCGGGTTTCCGCTAGGGTGATATAAAACTGCGACGAGGCCGAGTTGGGATTTTGCGACCGGGCCATGGCCAGAGCCCCCCGGCTATGGACGAGTACCGGCGGCTGGGTGCGGGGGTTGCGCCCGCTGAGGCTAAATGTCTGGCCATAAAGAATCTCGCCCGGCCGGCCGTCGCCAGTAGTGGCGCGAATCTCCAAAGGCAGCGAACGCGGCTGGCGCGTGGCCGGGTCGATAAAGCCGCCGGTACCATTGCCGAGCGGATCGCCGCCCTGGATGACAAACCCCGACACCACCCGGTGAAACGCAAGGTTGTTGTAGAACCCGCGCTTGACTAGGTCGACGAAGTTGCCGGCGGAGAGCGGAGCGTTATCGCCGTCGACCTCGAGGAGGATGCGGCCTTTGGAGGTGTTCAGATCGACGGTGGCCTTGCCCGCGAGGGAGGGCAAATCGGCCCGGGCGCCGCTGGGATTGTTCACCGTGGGATTCTCCTGTGGGGCGGCCGGTGGTGCTCCGGCCTGGGTGCAGGCGGTCGTAGCCAGGACGAAGGCGACGCCCGCAAGCACGCCGGCCAACCGTCGTATCCGTTGCATGGAAGCAGATTCCTCGAACGTTTTTGCCGCCCAGAGATTGTACCGTGAGTGTCAGGCGCCGGGGACCGCTCCGCCTACTTCTTGCTCGAAGCGTCGGCGCTCGGGGCTCTGTGCTCCCCAGACCGAATCGATGTGCTCGCGGCAGCAGTGGACGGCCCAGGCGGAAAGATCCGCCGGATCTTCGCCATAAAGATCGCGCAATACTTCCGGGGTCACCCGGCAAAATGCCGGGCGCGTCTGGTAGATGCCGCAGGTGCGTCTGGATTTGTCGAAGTGAACGCACCAGCCGTCGTCGCCCACCAGCGAGTGATAGAGCCGCAGCAACCCAGGACTGAGGTACTCCGCCAGAAACGGCCGCTCCTCGGGAGCCAAGTAGCAGCAGGCGCCGCAATTTTGCACACAATGCCAGCCTTGCATGGTAGATACTTCCTGAAGCTTTTTACGAGGCCGCCCGGGCAGGCGTCTTCGCCAGCACCGTCACCGGCACGCCCATCGCGGCCCATTTCCACAGCCAGCCGGCATCCTCGGAGACGCCGGAGCGCTTGTTGAAGCGGCGGGTGGCCATATTCACGCAGCCGTGGCTGACGCGGGTGCCGAAGGCGTTGTGCCACCAGGCACCGTGAAAGGCGTAACCCTCGTGAAAAAACTGGGCATAAGGGACATTCTCGACCACGTAGTGGCCGGGCTCGCCCGGGTCGGCGCGGCTGCGCATCGTCTTGATGGCGTAGCGGTCGTAGATGTAGAAATTGCCGGTGACCGTCGGGGTGCCCGCTTTGCCGGTGCTCACCCGGAAAGTGCGCACCACCCGGCCATTTTCGACCGCCGCCACTTTCTGGGTGTCGAGGTAGATGTAGATGTGCCGGTCGGTGCCGGTGGTGAAGCTGAAGTCAAACGGCTTCTCCAGATAACCGCCGCCCACGGCCGCAAGACCGTCCGCACCGACGCTCACCCGAATGGTGCTCACAGACGGCCAGCCGCCCGCGGGCGTGAAGCGCAGCCGCCGACTGCCCACCCAGCGCCACTTGCCTGCGATCGCCTCGCCTTTGTCGGTTTGCACGGCGATGTGGCTGCTCGCTTGCTCGCGCTCCAGCAGAGGCTCGCTGAAGGTAAACTGCAGCGGCAACGCCGGCCCGAGGTTGTCGAGGCCGCGGGCGTTGGCCTTGACCGTCAACGGCGGCGGCGCCACCAGGTCGAGTTTCAGGGGCGGCAAAGGCACACCGGTGGTCGTGGACCAGGCGAGCTGCACCGGGTAGCGCTTGCCCTGGGTGGGGTTGCTCGCCGCGAGGCGAAAGGAGCGGCGGTCGGCGGCGGGCTCGACAGCAACGGCCAGATCGCCAAGCACGCTCAATTCGCCCACCGGTCGGTCGAACTGGAGCGTCACCGAGCGATCGGGCTTAAACGTCCGCTCGGTGGAACCGGACAGTCTGGGGATGGCGACGGTCTCGAAGTGCATCACTTCGCTGACCGCCTGCTGCGTCCACTCGCGCTCGACGCGCGCAGTGATCGTGTAGCGGGTCCCAAAGGCCAGGGGCGGCTTGAGGGTAAGACGCCGCCCGTCGCTTTCGCCCGCCGCCGAGCGGCCGAGATTGTCCCGCACCTGCACCTCGCTCAGGCGGCTGCCGAGGCCGATAGTCTCGATGACGACCGGCTCGCGCGGATCGACCTCGGTGGCACCGTCGGTGGGAACCATACCCACCCCCAACGGAATCACCTGCCACCAGGCAAAAAATCCGAGACCCGCCGCCACAGCGGCGGCGAACCAGCGGGTGGACGGTTCCCAGCGGAAAACTTGTTTAACCTCGCTCAATGGACTACCTCACAACGCAGCAGGAGCAGCAAGGGAACGGGTGGCCCGCCGGTTCGCCAGTTCGGCCGCCAGGGCGATGGCTGCGACCATGCTCTGGGGACGGGCCACTCCGCGGCCGGCGATATCGAAGGCGGTGCCGTGATCGGGGGAAGTGCGGACGATGGATAGACCGATGGTCGTGTTGACGGCTTGATCGAAGGCGAGCATTTTGACCGGGATGAGGCCCTGGTCGTGGTAGAGGGCCAGATAGGCGTCGCAGGCGCCGTGGTGGGCGGTCCCGGCCCAGGCGCGCGCCGCTTCTATCCACAGCGTATCGGGCGGCACCGGGCCAAGCAACCGGTCTCCCGGCCAATCGGCAATCAGCGGCGCCAGCCAGTCGCGTTCCTCGCTGCCGAGCTGGCCGTTTTCGCCGCTGTGGGGGTTGAGACCCGCCACGGCAACTCGCGGGTCGCCCAGGCCGAAGTCGTGCCCAAGACTGTCGAACAACAGTTCGAGCTTGGAGCGCACCAATTCGGGGGTAAGGGTCGTAGGAACTGCAGCGAGGGGAATGTGGGTGGTGGCGAGCAGCACCCGGAGGGGCCAGCCGTTGACAGGGGAGCGCGCCACGAAGAGCATTCCGTAGCGTTCGGCGCCGCAGGCACGGGCGAGGACTTCGGTCTGCCCCGGATAGCGGTGTCCGGCCAGGTGCCAGGCGGACTTGTGGATGGGAGCGGTGACCACCCCGGCGCAGCGGCCTACCTGCGTCGCTTCGATAGCCGCCTGCAGATAGGCAAAGCTCAAAGCCCCGGCGTGGGCACAGAGCTTACCGGTCTCAATCGGCTGCGAGGACGGCAGATCGACGATCTCAAGGTCGTCGGGGTTGACGAGCGGATCCGGGCTCAAGGCGCGCAAGTACAAATAGGCTTGCTCCAGCAGACGGCGGCTGCCGCAGACCAGCGGCCGGTAAAGCCCGCGCAGGGTGTCGTCGGCCAGGGCCTTGAGCACCACCTCGGGGCCTATCCCCGCCGGATCGCCTATGGTAATTGCCAGAAAAGGAGGAGGCGTCTGCTGCATCGTGTCGCTCTGCTCGCTTGCGCTCGTGCGCAATTGTCGAGTGTCGCCTGTTTGAGACTTTTCCTTTTAGCGTACTCTAATGTGAAGTGCCGCAGTGACCTTCCGGGGGCGCCGAATGCTGATTGAGGAAAACATTGCATGAAAGTGGGAGTGATTGGCACAGGGTACGTCGGTCTGGTTACCGGCGCCTGTCTGGCCCGGGTCGGCCATCGGGTGTGTTGCATGGACAACGATACCGCCAAGGTTGACCGCCTCAAGCGGGGAATCATGCCCATCTATGAGCCTGGGCTGGAGGAACTGGTCCGTCAGGGTGTCGAGGAGGGGCTGCTGGAATTTACGGACGCTCTGGCTGCGGTTGTCGAGCATGCCGAAGTACTGTTCATCACCGTGGGTACCCCTTCACGCCCGGACGGATCGCCGGATCTTTCCGCTGTCCGGGCCGTGGCCCGTGGCATCGGTCAGCATCTAGACGGACGCTACCGCGTCATTGTCAACAAATCGACCGTGCCGGTCGGTTCGGGCAACTGGGTACGGATGCTGGTCGAGGACGGCGCCCGCAAAACCGTGCCGGCCCTCACCGACGGCGGCGGTGCAGGTGCGCAGGCGGGTGAGCCCGACTTCAACGTCGTAAGCAACCCCGAGTTCCTGCGCGAAGGCAGCGCCGTTTGGGACACCTTTCATCCCGACCGCATCGTCATTGGTGCTGAATCTGAGCGCGCCGAGCAGGTGATGCGCGAGCTGTACCGCCATTGGGTGAGCCCCGATGAGCCCGAGCGCGAGCCTGTGCCGCTGGTGGTGACCGATCTGGCCTCCGCCGAGATGATCAAGTACGCTGCAAATGCTTTTCTGGCCACCAAGATTTCGTTCATCAACGAGATCGCCAATATCTGCGAACGGGTCGGCGCCGATGTCTCGCGGGTGGCCCAGGCGATTGGTCTCGACAAGCGCATCGGCAACCAGTTTCTCAACGCCGGTGCCGGGTGGGGCGGCTCGTGCTTTCCCAAAGACGTCTCGGCCCTGGTAAGCACCGGTCAGGAATACGGCTACGAGTGCGCCCTGCTCAAGGCGACGCTGTCGGTCAACGACACCCAAAGAAAACGGATCATCGAGAAGCTGCAGCGGGAACTGCGCATCCTCAAGGGCCGGACGATCGCCATCTGGGGCCTGGCCTTCAAGCCGCACACCGACGACATCCGCAGCGCCCCGGCCCTGGAAGTGGCCAACCAGTTACTCAATTTGGGCTGCCGGGTGGTGGCCCACGACCCGGTGGTGACGGCCGCTCAAGCCCACAGCCAGGTGCCGGATCTCCAGATAGCCGACAGTGCCCTCGGCGCTCTCGATCAAGCCGACGCCCTGGTAGTGATGACCGAATGGCCCGAGTACCCGCAACTCGACTTGGGTGAAGTCGGCCGCCGCTTGCGCGGGCGCGTGATTATCGACGGCCGAAACTGCCTCAAGCGCGAGATGGTCCAGGAACTGGGCCTGGTCTACGTCGGCATCGGTCGCTGAGGTGGGCCGGGTGTCCAGGGTGCCCTAGCAGCGCCGCCGATCGGGGCTTGCTCCCGGCCCGCCAACGGGTCCGCGGGGATTCTCCCAGTTGGTTCCGGGGCCACCCACGGCTCCCGGCGGGTTGCCGTCGCGGTCGCGCGCCGCATAATACCCGCGCCGGTCAGGGCTGCTACCCGGCCCGCCCGTCGGCCCAGGCGGGTTTTCCCAATTGGTGCCGCGCCCGCCTACCCGGCCCGGCGGATTGCCGTCGCGATCCGCCGGCAGACACCAACGGCCGTCGGGACTGGCTCCCGGCCCGCCCGCGGGTCCGCGGGGGTTCTCCCAGTTGGTCCCCGGTCCGCCCCCCCGACCCGGCGGATTGTTGTCGCGGTCCGCGGCCGAGGCTGCACCGATTGTCAGACCGAAAGCCAGGGCGCAGGCGGTGCCGCCAACGGCAGCCGCCCGGATCAAACGGCGTACTGTGTTCAGCATTGAAAAGGCTCCTTTGTTCGAAAGATATCTACCTTCTTTCGATGCTAAGTGCTTGCCTGAGGTTCAAACATCGCCCCGAAGATATATACGCGAAGCGCCAGAATTTCTTTCGCCCGCACCACCGGCAAACGGCGCGCTAAGCCGTTGACAAACCGCCGGCAATCAGTAGACCTCTTGCATGAATGGCGAGTATGGGTTGTGCCGCCCAAAGCTGGGGAGTGCACGAATCGACCGCCTGCCGCTGTCCACAAAGTCGAGCACCAGCGGCTGCGATCGGGATGCTTTCGGTTGCCATCGCGCCAAGCCACTCAAGCGAACGTGCACCCCGAAGTGGTGGTCGTGGACGTCAACAAAGTCCCGATAGAACAACCCAAAAAAAGCAAAGACTGCTTCGGATGCCGGCCGGTCCCCATCGCAATCGGCGTCGCCGCTTCGGTTTGCGCGTGAGCCGGCCGGCGGGCCTCTACAATTTTGAGCTTGCGCTTCCGGCTTTGGCGTGATTCATGTAGGAGGTCCAATGAAGTAGCAGCCATCGCAACTAAGCGCGAGGCTTTGCGCGCGGGCTGAGCCTGCCTGCACGGCCAGGGTGCTGCCTGTATGTAAGAGGCACAGCACCCGGCTTATTTTGCGTGAAGGCTTGTGGCGGGCTTAGAGTCCGCCTGGCAAGGATTGCGATTTATATGTGCAACTGGTTGGTTGGGGGGTGCTGTTTAAAGCGTCGACAGGAAAATGTTGCGCTTGCAATCTCTTCACAATTCCTTGGTACGCAAGGACATCCTGGTAGGTTTCCAGGGCAGGTTTTCTGGAAATGATAAAGATAAAGTCTCGATTCGGGCCTCCGATGGCAGCAAAAGCATAGTCTCCCGCCGAATTGTTAGGATCTTCCACTAGATCTATGATCCAGTAATCCTCAGCCACGGGAGAGCCTTCAAACGTAATCAGCAATTTTCCCGGGGCATTGGGATCGGCAACGACTGCAACGCCGTCGATAGTAACAAGATTGCCCCGGGGCCGAAAGCGGTTACAAGTATTGAATACGCTGATCGACGATTCGGAGAGCACGGAATAATTTGCCGTCACGCAAGTGCAACCAATCTGGAAGATATTGGGTGTTCTGGCAAGCTCGTACCAGCGCCCATCGTACCGGTTAAAATCCACTTCCGCCACCGTCTCAATTGGTTGCGAATCGTTTGCCCAAACGGCGGATGCGCAGCCAATCAGACCGAGTACTGCCGCAAGCGGCACGGCTGTTAAGCGAAGCATAACCAAACTCCTTAATACTCTGTAAAAAGTACGAACAACATGAACAACAACGTTCGGCGAATGATGGCGCAATTCCCTTCAAACTGATCGTGAAAGGTCGCCAGGGACTCGGCGAAAATTGCCGCCAAAGCCCTAAACTGCTCTAATTAATTGCACTATTGAATCCTAGGCTTTTGTACCATGCATTGATGCATCTGGCAAGGCGCTCCTCGCGGCCGGAGATTGCGCAATCGATAAATAGTTGTGGGCGGCGGTCGACACGGCCACCAGTCCTCCCCAGCCGCCCGAGCGCAGGAGGCCGACCACCCGCACCACCGCTTGAATCGTACTCATTAGAGCTCTTGCATGAACCGGATTGCGGAATGAGCTTCCAATGGTTTGAGCTGTTTATCTTGGCATTCGCGCAAGCGGTCTAGTCATCGACCGGTCCGGCCTAACGGGCGTAGTCCTGCAATCCCTGGGCAATGGCGTCGGCGATCAGTTCCTGATACTCAGGCTGCTGCAACTGGGCGCGCTCCTCGGGATTGGTCAAAAACCCCACCTCCAGCAACACCGCAGGCACGGCGTTGTGGCGGGTTACATAGAGACCGCGCACCCGCACGCCGCGATCGGGCTTGCCGGTGCGCTCGACCAGACGGCGGTGCAGCACGTAGGCGAGGCGGGCGCTTCGGGAGTGAGTATAGTAAGTCTCGATGCCCTGGATATCGCTGCGGCTGGGCATCGTGTTGACGTGGACGCTCACGAAGATGTCGCCCTGGGTCGCCTTGGTGATGTCGACGCGCTCACCCAGCGAGATGAACGTGTCGTCGGAGCGCGCCAGGATCGTGTAGTAGCCGGCGGCGCGCAGCTTGTTGTTGAGGCGGCGGACGATGGCCAGGTTGAGATCTTTTTCGCGCACCCCCTCGCGCATGGCGCCGGGGTCTTTGCCGCCGTGCCCGGCGTCGAGGACGATGCGCCGGCCGCTGCCGTTGGGAAGCGGGTCATAGCTATCGGGAACGGGTGTCGTCGGTGTGGTGCTGCGCCGGTACAGAGGCACCAGCACCCGGCGCCGTTCGCCGTCGAGCGGCCTCGGATCGCCCACCCGCGTGCCGGGTAACACCCGCACCAGTGCCACCACCGTGCGATCGTCGACCTGGCGGATGTTGAGGTTGTCGATGGGGCTTGCCGCGTCGATGAGCGGTCCGGAGAAGTTGGCCGGTAGCTGCGCGGGGCTGAAGACAATCCGAAATTCGTTGGGATTCTCCCAGTTGGTCTCCAGCCGCGGCGGCAGGTCGCTGTTAAACACCAGGCCTTCAGGAGTCAATTGGGCCGATTGCAAGGACACTTTTTCGCCGGTGGGAGCCGTGGCGGCGGGCGCGGAACCGGCCGGGCGGATGAGCACCCCGCCCAAATCGGCGCTGTAGCGCGCTTCCCAGGCATTGGCCGCCCCTGCCCCCAGATCGAGCACCACCCTCACCAGCGGCGGGTCGTCCTGGAATTGACCGGTGCGTAGGCGGGTGACGCCCTGCTGGTTGACGGCCAGATTGCGCTCGGCAAAATTCTTGGCCAGTTCGGCCTCTTCGATGTCGACGACGACGCGCGGCGGTTGCTCCTCCAGCAGCCGGGCGTCGGAGCGCACGTAGCCGCCCGTTTTGACCAAAAATCCTTCGGGGCGCACCTCGATCCCGCCTACCAGGACCCGGCGACCGACCGCAGGCGGCATCGTCAGCGGCGGCGCGACCACCGGTGGAGCGGCCGGGGCGCTTGGCGGCGGCGGCACGTTCGGCAGCAGTTGCACCAGCCATTGGTCGGGGGCCACCTGGCGCACGCGCACCTGCTCAGGCTGCAGCTGCGGGCCATCCTCGGCCAGTTCCATCACCATGCGCGCCGTCTGCGGGTCGAATTGCCCGGCGCGCACGAAGCGCACCGGACCGCTGCTCACCGGCGCGTCCGAGGGTGCGAACACATCGGCCCCCGGCAAATCGACAACAACCCGTCGGGGTTTTTCGACAATCTGAATGCGCGGCTGCACGCTGCCGCGGGTAAAAAATGAAAGCTGCTGAGCCTGGGAGTCGAATTGCCAGCCGGTCAGTTGCGGCATCGCCAGGGCGGTGGAGCAGCAGACAAGACAGGACGCCCAGGCGAGCACGCTGCTTGCAGACCACAGTACAACCCGTTTGTTCCTCACACGCCGTGCCAAAATTTTCAATTACTATAGCAACCTTTGGTGCGTTTTCTGTTGCGATCGAGCGTATTTTTCGGCACCAACCACTTAATAAACCCTCCTTCCTTGCTCCTGTTCGGCTATCCCCACCAAAATTTGGAGGTTCCCACCGGTTGACATCCCCCCGGGCTGACCTTACATTGTGGATAGTTGAGAATAAATAGCAGCAAGAGCCAACCGCCTCCTGAGGAAAGCGTCGCCAGATATGGAATTTACGAAAGCGCCGGAGTGTGCCCAACTCGTCTCTGTGCATCCCTGGGAACGGACGATGGTCCAGCAACGCCTCGAAGATCTTGGCATTCGCACGCAAGTTTCAGCCCAGGGGCAATTGCTGGCCCTGATCGAACCGGGAGAAGCGGGTGTCCAGCAGGCCCGTCAGATTCAATCGGTGCTGTTTCGCTTTCGCGGTCGGCGCGGCGATATGATCGACTGGCTGGAGAGTTGCTGGGTTTGCTGTTAGTCCGAAGATTTCCCACATCTCCCCCATAGCCTCCGGATTGCACCCCGAGATCATTGTCCGCAGCACCTATGCATGATAGATAGGTGCAATTGCAGGATTCGGCAGGTGAAGCGGGGGTGCCGTGCGGCGGTGGATACTGGCAGGAACGGCGGCTTGGATAGTGGCGGCGCCGAACGTTGCGCCCGCTCAGGGTGAAGATTTCTGGTCCGGACCGACTCAAATGGTGGCTGTTGACGCCGTGTCGGGCCTGGAGAATGTGGAGCCCGAAAGTTGGGCTCGCCGGGCTTTGAGTACCCTGGCCCGAGGCAAGTTGCTGCAGGGGGTGCCCGGGCGTCTGCTGCAAGGGGAAAGGCCCCTCAACCGTCTGGAGTTTGCCGCGGCCCTGGCCGCTGCCCTCGATGCCTTGGACACTCTGATCGTTGGCGGCGAAGAGCATTTGACCCATACGGATCTGGCAGTGCTCGAACGGTTGCAGGCGGATTTCGAGCCGGAATTGGCACTGCTGCGCGTCCGGACCGCAGCACTGGAGGCAAAAGCCGGCAATCTGGAAGCGAACCTGTTTTCGCCCACCGCCAAGCTCGACGGATCGGTGGTGCTTGCCCTCAACGGCGGGGGTGGGGGAGCGGGCAGCCGTCTCTTTACGGGGTTTCCAGACACTTCTCCCGCCTTCGGCGATGCCCTCGGGGCATCGCCGGTACCGGCAACCGCCGCCAATGTCACCTTCCTGGCCCGTAGCTCGCTGAACTTGCAAGCCAGCATCACCGGCGGCGACTTGCTGTTTTTGCGCCTGCGGGGGGTCGCGGGCTACGACATCGGTGCGCTCCTGCCGGGCATCGCAGGTGGCCTCGGTCCGCTGTTCTACGCGGGCGGACCAAACGGCACCTCCTACGATCAATCGACGAGCGCCGTGGCTACCGACGGCCGGGCGACGGTCTCCATCGACGAGCTGTACTACACCACCGATATCGACGACAATGCCAAATTTCGCTTCCTCGCGGCCGGCCGTGTCAACATCGGCCAGCTCATCGACACCAACAGCTTTGCCAATAACGAGGAGGTGGATTTCTCGAACGGCTCATTTTTGAACAACCAGCTCATTACCCTGTCCGCCTCGTCCTTCTTCGGGCCGGGTTTTGGTCTGGCCTGGCAGATCAACGACGCGATGCGCCTGCGGGCTATCTACACCGCCGGCAATGGCGGTGCCGTCTCCGGAGATGCCCGCAACCGGCTCAACGCCTTCGGCGCCCCGGTGGGCGGCTTTGGGGCGGGCGGCCTTTTCGGCGGCCAAACAGCCTCGGTGATCGAATTGCGCATCGACCCGGGTCCGGCGGCCTCGATCAAGCTGCAGTACGCCCGCGTCGTTGAACAGGGGGCGGTGCTCGCCACGGTCATGCCGGAGGCAATCCGCAACAGCACCAACGACGCTTACGGCATCAACGCCGAGTGGGCGATCACCCCCCACTTCGCCCTGTTTGGGCGCTACGGCATTGCGTCCACCCAGGTAAACGCCTTCGACGGGTACGCTTTCTCGGGGGTGCGCTCCAATACCTGGCACGTCGGTTTCGCGCTACCGAATCTGTTTGCCCCCGGCAACAACCTGAGCGTCGCTTACGGCCAGCCCGTCCGCGTTTTTGCCGGCACCGCCACGGGTCTGACCGCCGCCGGCCTGACCACCTCTCTAGTCCCGAGCGGCACAGAGGGCAATATCGAAATTTTCTACCGCCTGCGGCTCAACGATCGGGTGAGCCTCACCCCGGATCTGCAATTTATTGTCCAGCCCGTGCATTCGCGCAACTCCAATGGGCTTGCCGTCGGTACTTTGCGGGCTGTCTTCGAATTTTAAGGACACCGGCGTGCGAAGCGTTCGGACCAGGCCAGGGGTGCGGTGGTCGCCACCGTCGCCGCGGGTGCCGAAAGGTCCACCGTTGAGCGCGTCGACACCGCTGCGGGCTGCCGCATGAATCACCGAAACCGATGCCAGTAGGATGTATTGCCCTAGGTAGAAGAAATGGGAAGATCGTGCGAAAGTATTGCAACAGGTAAACCGGCGGGGGCTGCGAACGCAGGCCCTTTACCGGCTGGACGGCGAAGCACGGCTGCGGGGGTTGCGCAGTGAACTTGGGGTTTTACAACGTCGATGGACGGATCTGGGGATTCGCAGAGCCCCACGACATCATGCCTGTACCCCTGCCTCTAGCGATGACCAGCGCCGGGCTGATCGTCAATTTTTTTGGGGAATCGGCAGAAATTTGGGAGCGCAAGGGTTGGGGACGACCCGTGTACCTGCCTTACCGGCCCATCGGCGGCGGCGGTCTGGTGGTCATTGACGTGCTGCCCGTCGAATGCCACCCGCCGGGTTTTGTCCCGGCGCTGCCCTTACCCGTGCGCGATCCCGGCTGAAGAGCCATTGGCGGCCAGATAGGCCCGCCAACCGCCGAAGCCGGTAATGTCCGGCGCACCTGCCACGGCGTAGCTTTCGCACAGAAAACCCTTCACCTGTTCCCCGTCTTCAAGCAGCAGCGTGCCGATCCCAAGTGGCGGCGGGATATTGGCCACGAAACGGCCGAACCCTTCGGCGGAAAGCTTCCAGACTTCCAGTTCGATAGCCGCACCGTTGCCGTCGTCGGTGCGCACCAACCCGGGCTTCGGAACTTTTTCACCCACGAGGGCAAACAGCCGATAGTGCGCAGCCGTCCGGCAGGCGCGCACCAGCGCACCGCCCAGATCGGTGAGTTGGTGATTGAGGGGCTGGCCGCTCAGGTGGGCGCCTACCACCGCGAGCTGGATCCCGCGATCCGCTGGGTCTGCCATCGGTTCGGGGACGGGCACCGGGTGGCCGGTTGCGCCGAGTGTCGCCCCCGGCCAGGGATGGAAGACACCCCCCAGCCGACAGAGCAGGGTTTCTTGCCAGGCGGGGGCGACGAAGGTGATCCCCGTGGGCAGACCGGCTTTGCCGGGGCCGCTCGGAACGGCGAGCGCACACAGATCCAGCAGGTTGACGAAGTTGGTGTAGAGGCCCAGGTTGGCGTTGAGGGCGATGGGATCGCGCTCCACCTCGGCGACGGTATAGATCGTGCCGGTGGTAGGAAGGGCCAGGACGTCCATCTGCTGCCACTGCCCTTCGCTCAGGCGGCGCAACCCGGCAAGCCGGTAAGCGGCTTTGTAGGCGCTCACCGCGTCGTAGCGCGCCCCGCCCGCGATGATCTCGTACACCACCGGATGGACGGATTCCGGTTCGCGCTCCAGAAAATCGCCCACCGCCGCGAGGCGTTCGGCCACCCACGGCCCGCCGTAAAGCATCCGGGCAGTGTCGGCAAACGGCCCGAAATCGATGGTGATCAGTTCGCAGCCCAGGGCTTCCAGTCGAGCGAGGGCCGCGCGGTAGCGACCCTGCGCCGCGCGGTCGCCGAAAAATTCGAGATAGTCGGTCTCGGGCACGCCGACGCGCAGGCGGTCAAAAGACGGAGTCTCGACAGCGGGCGCCCGGCGCGAAAACGGATCGTCCGGGTCGAAGCCCGCCGCCACCGACAACACCGCCCCGGCATCTTCGCAAGTCAGGGCGAAGATCGACACGCAATCGAGGCTGCGCACCGCCGGCACCAGACCGCGGGTACTCAAAAGACCCCGGGTGGGCTTGAGCCCGACGGTGTTGGTAAAGGCGGCCGGAACCCGCCCCGACCCGGCGGTGTCGGTGCCCAGGGCAAAGCTCACCAGCCCCGCCGCCACCGCCACCGCCGAACCCGCACTGGAACCGCCGGGCAGGTAGCGGCGGTCGAACGGGTTGCGGCAGACGCCGTAGGGCGTGCGGGTGCCCACCAGACCGGTGGCGAACTGATCGAGGTTGGTCTTGCCGACCGGGATCGCCCCGGCGGCCATCAACCGCTCGACGACCGGAGCCGTCTTTTCAGGCCCGTAGGCGAAACCGGGACAGCCGGCGGTGGTGGGCACCCCGGCCAGATCGAGGTTGTCCTTGACGGCAAAAGGTACCCCGTAGAGCGGCAGGCCCGCCGGGTCGCGGCCTGCCAGGGTGTGGGCTCCCTCCAGCACCCGCTCCATCGGCAGCAGGTGAATCCAGACGGCCGGATCCGCGTAGCGGGAAATGCGCTCGTAGACCTCGGCCACCACCCCTGCGGGCGTGGCCTCCCCCGACCGGTAGCGCGCCGCCAGCGCCCGCAGGTCAAGACTCCAGGACGGCGAAGGCATCGGCAACTTTCCAAACGCAAGTGCAGCCTATCTTGCCCGGCCGGACCCATCGGCAAGCGTAGCCGCCGATACACCGCCCGGCCTGTGCTCCTGATAAGAGTGTCCAGTAAAAACTGGCTTCTAGGGTTCCGGTCCCGCTCCTGTGGTGGGACGGCTGGTCCGAGAGAAGCAGCCGGTCCGACAGCAGGGCCGGTCACACGGCGGGAGAAAAGCCCGGGAGAGCACCGCAGCAAGCTTTGCTGCCGGAGTCTCCTGGGCTTTGTGGTTCATAAGGAGGAGTAACCGATGGTGGTGACGGCGGACGATGGGATCGACCCGGGACTGATCACCTGGGCGGAGACCGTGCCCGGGGGCGCCTACTGGTCGCGGAAGATCAAGCGGGGCGCCACGCTGCGGATTGTCGATCTCGAAGGTGGGCAGGGGGTTTCGCTGTTGTGCTACAACGCCGACAATCCGATCGAGCGCTATAACGCGGCCGACACGGTCAAGATCCAGTTCGGCATCTTTCTGGGAGTCGGCAAGGTGCTCTACTCCGACATGGGGCGGGTGCTCTTTTCGATCACCGGCGAGACGACCGGCGGCGCCTTCGACACCCTGGGCGGAGCGAGCAATCCGGCCGGCAGCACCCAGAAGTACGGCGAGGGCGACTGGCGCGATACGCGCTCGAATTTTATCAACGCGCTTGCCAAACACGACCTGGGCAAAAAGGACATCATGCCCAACCTCAACCTGTTTGCGCGGGTGGCGGTGGAGGAGGACGGCGGGCTGACTTTCCAGGAGCGTTCCAAAGCGGGCAGCACCGTCGATCTGCGCGCCGAGATGAACGTATTGGTGGTGATCTCGAACACGCCCCACGTCCTGCACCCGAGCCCGACATACCAGCCGACGCCCGTCCGGGTGGTGGTCTGGAACTCGCCCCCTCCCACCTCGGGCGATCCGTGCCGCACGGGCTGCCCCGAGGCGGTTCGCGGCTTTGAGAATACCGACGCGCTGTTTGTCTAAAGGAGGTTGGTCATGGTAGCGACAGCTTTGCAGGGGATCGATTCCCAACGGGTAGTCTACGACGAGGTGCTCGCGGCGCGCAGGCCCTGGTCCCACGTCGTCGAGCGGGGGCAGGTTCTGCGCATCGTCGATCTGGGGGGCAACCAGGCGGTCGATTTTTTGGTCTACAACGCCGACGATTACTCGGAGCGCTACAGCGCCCCCGACACGATCCGCCTACAGGGGAACATCTTCCTCACCACCGGCAGCCGCCTCTATTCCAACGACGGCGGGGTGCTGATGACGATCGTGGGCGATAGTGTCGGCCGCCACGACACCTCCGGCGGCGCCTGCAGCTGCGAGAGCAACTCGGTGCGCTTCGGGCTGGACAAAAAATATCAGCACGCCTGTGTCGAAAATTTCCTCGCGGCCCTCAGCCGCTACGGTATGGGCAAACGCGACCTGGTGAGCAACATCAACTTTTTTATGAACGTGCCGGTGAGCCGCGACGGCACACTCGAAATCGTGGACGGCATCTCCGAACCCGGCAGCACGGTCGATCTGCGCGCCGAGATGAACGCGCTGGTGGTGATCTCCAACTGTCCCCAGATGAACAACCCCTGCAACGGCTACAATCCGACCCCCATCCGGCTGGTCATCTGGGCTCCGCCCCCGCCTGACCCCTGCCGCTAAACTTACCTACCCGACGACGACGTTCGCATGTTCGACAAAGTCTTGATTGCCAACCGGGGCGAAATCGCCTGCCGCATCCTGCGCACCCTCGACCGGCTGGGGATCGCCTCGGTGGCGGTGTACTCCGAGGCGGACGCCTACGCCCCCCACGTCCGGGGAGCGGGTGAAGCGGTCCTGATTGGCCCCGCCCCGGCGGCCCAGAGCTATTTGCGCTACGAGCGGATTTTAGAAGCGGCCGTCGCCACCGGTGCCCAGGCGATCCACCCGGGCTACGGTTTTTTGAGCGAGAACGCCGAATTTGCCGAGGCGTGCGAACGCGAGAATATTGTCTTTATTGGACCTACCCCCTTGCAGATGGGTCGCTTCGGGCGCAAGCACACCGCCCGCGCTCTGGCGGCCGAAAACGGTGTGCCCCTGTTGCCGGGGACGGGCTTGCTCATCGATCTTGCCGAAGCGCACCGGCAGGCGGCGGCGATTGGCTACCCGGTGATGCTCAAGAGCACGGCGGGTGGGGGCGGGATCGGCCTGGCACTCTGTCGGGGAGAAGCGAAACTCACCGAATCGTTCCAGGCCGTGCAGCGGCTCAGCGAAAACAATTTCCGCGACGGCGGCGTGTACCTCGAAAAATACGTCGAGCGCGCCCGGCACCTGGAGGTGCAGATCTTCGGCGACGGCGAGGGTAGGGTGATCGCCCTGGGCGAGCGCGACTGCTCGATCCAGCGGCGCAACCAGAAGCTGCTTGAGGAGACCCCGGCCCCCGGTATTTGCGAGACGCTGCGCGAACGGCTTTGTGAAGCGGCGGTGTGCCTGGGGCGGGCGGTCGGCTATCGCTCGGCGGGGACGGTGGAATTTATCTACGACGCCGAGGCGGCGGATTTTTATTTTCTGGAGGTGAACACCCGTCTGCAGGTGGAGCACGGCGTCACCGAGGCGGTGGCGGGGATCGACCTGGTCGAATGGATGGTGCGCCTGGCGGCCGGGGAGCGCGACTTTCTCGAGCAGTACCGCCACCGGCCCCGGGGGCATGCCGTCGAGGTGCGGCTCTACGCCGAGGATGCGGGCCGCAATTTTCAGCCCAGCACCGGCACGCTCACCGAAGCGGTCTTTGCGGCGGTGCGCTGCGACGGCTGGGTGGAGCGGGGCACGGAGGTGACGCCCTACTACGACCCCTTGCTCGCCAAGCTCATCGTCCGGGGTGAATCGCGACCCGAGGCGATCGCCCGTCTGCAGGCC
Source organism: Gloeobacter violaceus PCC 7421 (assembly GCF_000011385.1). Taxonomy (NCBI): domain Bacteria; kingdom Bacillati; phylum Cyanobacteriota; class Cyanophyceae; order Gloeobacterales; family Gloeobacteraceae; genus Gloeobacter; species Gloeobacter violaceus. The sequence goes on along the minus strand of NC_005125.1, from coordinate 1,017,713 downwards.
GCGCTTGCGGACACCCGCATCGCCGGGGTGGAGACCAACCTGGACTACCTGCGCCAGATCCTTGCGGACGCCGATTTTTTGGCGGGCAACCTGAGTACCCGCTTCTCGCAAACTTTTCACTACGCGCCGCTGACCGTCGAGGTGCTGGAGCCCGGTACCTACAGCACCATCCAGGACTACCCGGGGCGCACCGGCTACTGGGATATCGGCGTGCCGCCCTCCGGCCCGATGGACCCGCTCGCCTTCCGCCTTGCCAACCGCCTGGTGGGCAACCCCCCCGAGACGGCCGGGCTCGAATGCACTGCCCTCGGCCCGACCTTGCGTTTCCACACCGACGCGGTGATCTGCCTGTGCGGTGCCGCGATGGACGCCCGGATCGACAGCAAACCCGTTTCCTACTGGTGCGCCGTGCCGGTGGCGGCAGGCAGCACCCTGCGCCTGGGGGCCGTCACCGGCCCCGGCTACCGCACCTACCTGGCGGTCCGGGGTGGTTTCGACGTGCCCGAGTATCTGGACAGCAAGGCGACTTTTACCCTGGGACAATTCGGCGGCCACTGCGGTCGGACGCTGCGCACCGGCGATGTGCTCCGGCTGGTGCGGCATGATCTTGCAGACCTCCCGCTGCCGCTCGCTCCCGCTCTCATCCCCGAATACCGCTCCGATTGGGAAATTGGTGTACTCTACGGTCCCCACGGAGCGCCGGACTTTTTTACCGACCGGGACATCGAGACATTTTTTGCCACCGCTTGGGAAGTTCACTACAACTCAGCGCGCACCGGCGTGCGGCTCATCGGTCCCAAACCGCTATGGGCGCGCTCCGACGGCGGCGAAGCGGGATTGCACCCGTCGAATATTCATGACAATGCCTATGCGGTGGGCACGGTCGATTTCACCGGCGACATGCCAGTCATCCTCGGTCCCGACGGCCCGAGCCTGGGAGGCTTCGTCTGCCCGGCTACTGTCGCCCGGGCGGAACTGTGGAAAATCGGCCAACTCAAACCGGGAGACACCGTCCGCTTCCGGCGGCTGGGTTTTGCCGAAGCCCTGCGCCGCGAACAAGCACAAGATTTCACAATCGATCGACTCTCCCTTCCGAAACCGGCTGCGCCCTCGCTTGCCGAAGCCGGCGACCCGGCGGTGCTGCACACCATCGCGGCCACTGCGGAGCAAATCGCCGTCGTCTACCGCCAGTCGGGGGACAAGTACCTGCTTATCGAGTACGGCCCGCCGGTGCTCGATCTCAATTTGCGCTTCCGGGTGCACGCGCTGATGGAGTGGCTGCAGGCCAACGCCTTGCCGGGCATGCTCGAACTCACCCCCGGCATCCGCTCGCTGCAGGTGCACTTCGACGGCCGCATCCTGCCGCGCGAAAGGTTGCTGGAGGTTCTGACCGCCGCAGAGTCGCAACTGCCCCCGATCGAGGCGATGGAGGTGCCCACCCGTATCCTGCACCTGCCTTTGTCCTGGGAAGACGAATCGACGCTGCTCGCCATCCGCAAGTACATGCAGTCGGTGCGCAAGGACGCTCCCTGGTGTCCGAGCAACATCGAATTTATCCGCCGCATCAACGGGCTTGAAAGTATTGACGAGGTGAAGCGCATCGTCTTCGAGGCGAGCTACCTGGTATTGGGCCTGGGCGATGTCTACCTTGGAGCGCCCGTCGCTACCCCAATCGATCCGCGCCACCGGCTGGTCACCACCAAGTACAACCCGGCGCGCACCTGGACACCCGAAAACGCCGTGGGCATCGGCGGCGCGTATCTCTGCATCTACGGCATGGAGGGACCGGGGGGCTACCAGTTCGTGGGCCGTACCGTCCAGGTCTGGAACCGCTACCGGCAGACCGCCGATTTTACCCGGCCCTGGCTGCTGCGCTTTTTTGATCAGATCCGCTTCTATCCGGTTTCCGGGCCGGAACTGTTGCGCCTGCGCGAGGATTTTCGCCACGGCCGCGCGAAGCTCGAGGTGAGCGAAGCGATCTTCAGCCTGAAACAATACAACGACTTTTTAGCCGAGATCGCCCCGGAGGCCGCAGCCTTTAAAGCGCAGCAGCAGACGGCCTTTGCCGAGGAGCGCGAGCGGTGGCGCGAGGCGGGCGAATTTGCCGCCGTCGCCGAAGATCCGGCTATTGCGCCGTCTGCGGCCGAGGAGTACGCACTGCCCGCCGGAGCCTGCGCGGTGAGCGCCCAGCTCTCGGCGAATGTCTGGCAGATTGCCGTCCAACCGGGAGAGCCGGTCGCCGCCGGTGATCCCCTGGTGATCTTGGAGTCGATGAAGATGGAGGTTGTCCTGACCGCTCCCATCTCCGGTACAGTCCTCGCGGTGCTGTGCGCCGAAGGGTGTCTGGTCGCCGCCGGCCAGACGCTTGTGGTCGTGCAACCTTCCGAGTCCGCGCCGCCATAGCACCCGGACATCCAAAATTTGTATTTTCTATACTCCACTTCTACAGAGGAAAAACCGATGACCGCCATCCAACCGCCCCGCCCAAGGACTTACGAACTGCCCGGAAACTATTACACCGATCTCGACGTTTACCGGCGCGAGCTGCAGACCATCTGGCGCTCCACCTGGCAGTGGGTGGGCCGCCTCGAAGACTTGACAAACCCCGGCGACTATCTGGCGACGGTCCTGGGCGAAGAACCGATCTTCGTGGTGCGGGGGGGCGACGGCGAACTTCTGGCGATGCACAACGTCTGCCCGCACCGGGGGGCGCGGCTGCTCCCCCAAAAGCAAGGCAGCTGCAAGTTCCTGCAGTGCCCCTACCACGCCTGGACGTTCGATCTGAGCGGCAAATTGCTCGCGGTGGCCCAGCCGGGTTGGTTTCCGGAGCTGGACAAATCGGCCGTGCGGCTTGCCGGGGCGCAGGTGGACAGTTGGGGCGGTTTCGTGTTCGTCAACCCCGACCCGGAGGGTGAGTGTCTCGCCGAATACCTGGCGGGAGTGCCCGATTATCTGAACCAGTACGGCCAAAGATGGGAGGATCTGCGCCAGATCGCCCACTTCACCCGCGAGGAGCCGATCAACTGGAAGTTTCAGATCGAAAACTTTGTCGAAGACTACCACTTCGCCACCGTCCACGCCGAGACGCTCACTCCCCTCTACGACGTGCAACGCATCGGCACGATTCCCGCCGGCCGCCACATCAACATCCCCGTTCCCTACGCGCCCAATTGTCCACCCAAAGACCCCCAGCGCCGCCGCTGGGAGGCGGGGGGCGTCTCCTACCAGGGTTTCATCTTCCCGAACATCACCTACGGCACCTCCGCCCACACGGTCTTCTTCTCGCGCTACATCCCGGTGAATCCGACCGTCACCCGCTTCGAGGCGTTCATCTACCAGACGCCTGCCCAGCACGCTGCCGAGCCCTACATCGGCGAAGCCGGACCGAGCAAAGTGGGCCAGGAGGACACCGACGTGTGCACGCTCTTGCAGGAGGGCGTGCGCTCCCGCGCCTACCAGATTTCCCACCTGGCCGAGGAGCACGAACTGGGGATCAGCCACTTCTACAACACCGTCCGCGCTTACCTGGGCTAGGTGGCACCCGTCCGCATCGACTTTTAGTGAGGAGTGAGTCCGCAATGAAACCATTGGCAGACGTAGTGATCGTGGGTGGCGGCATCCTGGGGGTGGCCGTCGCCTGGGCGCTGGCCGAGCGCCGCTTCAAAGTGGTGCTGTTGGAGGAAAAGTCGCTGAGCGCCGGGGCGACCGGTTGCACCTTCGGCTGGCTCAACGCCACTTCCAAGACCACCGACTGGACCTATCACCGTCTCAACGCCCGGGGGATGGAGATATACATAGAACTGGAGGCGCGCTGGGGGTGCGAGGCGTTGGGGATGGGCGGGGGCGGCTATCTCGCCTGGGTGAACGGGGACGACTCCAACGCGGTCGACAGCCTGTACGATCAGATCCGCCGGCTGCAGCAGTGGGACTACCCGGCAGAATTGCTCGAACTCGACACCCTGCGGCTGCTCGAACCGCAGGTACGCTTTCCTTCCGCGGCCCTGGGTCTATTCGCCCCGGCGGATCGGTGGGTAGAAGCGCCGGTACTCGCCGGCTTTTTTGCCGGGCGGGTGCGTTCGCTGGGTGGAGAGATCCGGGAGCGCTGTCCTGCTGTTGCTTTTCGGTTCGAGGACGCCGGGCATCTGGCTGCTGTGGTCACCCCCCAAGGCGAAATCGCCACTGCGATAGCGGTGCTGACAGGCGGCATTCACCTGCCGGCGCTGGTGCGTATGGCCGCCCGCGATCCGATCGACGGCGAGCGCTTCGCGGTGCGGCGGGTGCCGGGGCTGTTGGTCCAAACCCCGCCCGGCTCGGCGATCGGGCTTATCGAGCGTCTGGTGGAACCCCTCGACGGCAGCGGGCTGCACCTGCGGCCCACACTCGCGGGGGGAGTGATGCTGGGAGCCGACGGCATCGACGAGCGGCTGGGAGACTTGCCGCCGGGCGAGGAGCCTCAGGCTCAGGCCGCCGAATTGTTGCACTCGGCTGCCCGGCACCTCAAAGCCCTGGACGATCCCGGTCTAACGGCGCGCTCGAAGATTGGCGTGGGCGTGCGGCCAGTGCCCGCCGACGGCTTTCCGATCGTCGGGCCGCTTGCCAGTGCCCCGGGCGTTTACGGCGTGGTCACCCACAGTGGTATCACCCTGGCACCGCTTCTGGGCCGGTTGCTCGCCGAGGAGATTGCCACCGGCCGCTGTCCGGACCTGCTCAAGCCCTACCGGCCGGATCGCTTCGTCGGAGCGGCGGTGCACTAGGTTCCGTTGACATTGGGGGCGAGGTGTACGCTGCAAAAAAGGCCCGCACCTTCTGTGTAGGGTTGGTGGTCCGTCCTTCGGTCATGGAACCTTTCTCCACCCTGGATTGGCGTGGGACGGCGAGTGAACGCCTTACTTGTAACCGGACTTGCGGCCTCCCAGCCGCTCAGAATCTGCACGGGGCAATTCGCGCACCGAAATGGTCGCGTAGGGGCCACGCCCGCGATCGGCGATCAAAAGGCGGATAAAATCGCCCGTGGCCTCGACCATCCAGGCGTTGCGAAGCGTACCGCAATCGACCGCCACAAAACCGATATCCTCCGCCAGGGTCGACACCGTTTGCCTGGCGTCCGAATCGTCGCCGCAGACAAATACCGACACCCCGTACTCCTTGAGCGGCAGCGGCGAAAGCTCAAACACCTCCTGGGCAAAGGTGTTGAAGGCTTTGACGACCCGGGCGGCGGGTACATCGGAGGCGACTTTCTCGGCCAGCGAAGGGCGCGAGGGCGGTTCGAAGGCAAACCCCTCGGGAGTTTCGCGGTTGTTGCAGTCGATAAGCACTTTGCCGTCCAGAACATCCGTACTGGTAAAAACCTCGGACGGCGGCTGCCGGACCGCATACAACAACACCTGCCCGAAGCGGGCGGCTTCGTCATTGGTGCCGCCCCGGGCCGCCCGCCCGGCCAACTCCGCCGCCTGCCGGGCCTTGTCCGGCTCGCGCGACCCAAAAAAGACCGCGTGCCCCCGCTCGGCCCAAAGAATGCCGAGCGAGCGCCCCATGTTTCCTGTACCGATGATCCCAATCTCCACCGCTTCCCACCTCCCAAAAGCCCCAAACTCCGACCTTTACAGGAAAATCCACGGCCGGCTGTTCCCGCTGCACCAGGTTTATCAGGGTCGCCGTGCACCTGTCCAATAGATAGATGTACCCGCCACAATCGATGCCGTAGATTGTCTTGCATGGACTTGCAGTTTTTGCGGGGCTTCCTGGCGGTGGCCAGCCGAGAAAACGATGAACGCCCTGCCCTGCAGTCCTTGCTCGGTGTCGCCCGCGCGCACCGGGAAATTTGACAAACGTGCGAGGTGCGTCGGCTACCCTAAGGGTCATCTGGCCGCCGGCAGTGTGGAGCGCGCCAGCACGGCATAGGCGTAATCGGCGAGGATGCGGCCGACGGCAGCGGTGGGGTGCACTTCGTCCCAAAACAGGTATTGCTCTGGATCGGGGCAGACCGCGGTTTCTGTCAGACAGGGCTCGGTGACGTTGGTGAGCCCGAAGCGGGCCGGGTTGTCGATGAGCGCCAGCACCAAAGCGTAGGCGTCGAGCAAGATCGGCTTGAGACCGGGTTGGGTTTGCTCCAACAGCTGCAACCGGCGTTCCAGCTTGCGGTTGTAGGTCCGCGTCAGCACGCCCAAAGCGGCAACCTGCTGGGGGTCGGAACCCGCCAGGGGCGTTCTGGATAGAGGCGGCAGGTTGGTCACGACGATGGTCCGCGCCCCCTGGGCGTAAAGTTCCGAAAGGGCCGTGGCGACGTTGTCGAGCAACAGGTCAATATCGCTCTCGCCGAAAAGCAAGATGTCGTTGGAACCCGCCACGACAAAAAACAGATCCTCCGGGGCCACCGGCGGCCGGGTTTCGGCGAAAGTGGCCACCTGGGCAAGCACGCCCGGAATGCCGGGGGGAATCCCGGGCGGCGGGGGTTGCGACGGCTTGAAGCCCGTCGTTGCACCTCCAAAAGCGTAGCCGGTGCCCCCTTCAAGACTGGGTTGCAAAGGCAGGTTCAGCCGGGCGGCCAGATCTTCGATCCACAGCGGGCCGTTGGACAGGCGGCCCTCGAAGTACGGCGGACTGGGAGGAAAGGTTCCTCTCGAAATGATGAAGACATTGCCGAGATCGACAAGGCTGTCGCCAAAGACATAGAGCCTCTGGGCATTGGCCGGGGAGAGCGCTTGCGCCAGAGCGGCAGGTGTCCCCAGGCCAGAAGCGGCTACTACAAATGCCAATGCGAATAAAGAACTCCAGACCGGCGGGCCACTCGCCCGCCGGGTGTGCAAAGTGTCCATGACTTCTCCCTCAGGAAATCGGTGAGGGCATTGTAGTGGTTTCGGCGAGAAGAAAGAACTGTCGCTTCCCGCACACCTGCTACGCGACCCGGTGGCCATGTCGCCGGAACGACATATTTTGCATTGTGTATGGCAGTCGGCCACCGGGCGCCTAACCGCGGTAGACTCCTCGAAGGGACGCCTTACTTGGGAGATTGTCAAGATGAGATGTCATCCGTTGCCGCTTCTGTCCGGCTTGGCCTGCTCGGGGTGGGCCGTTGCCCGCTCGCTGGGATTGGGGCTCGCGCTGACCTGTTTTGTAGGAACTGTACCCGCGCGTGCACAGGTGGATTTTGCCCCGGCCGTCAATGTGGCGACCGTGAGCTTCTCGCAGGATCTCGTTGCCGGCGATTTTGACGGCGACGGGGATCTGGATCTGGGGACTGTGGGCAGTTCCCAACTACAGGTGCTCACAAACACCGGCACCGGCTCCTTCGCCGGTGCGGGCGTTTTTGCCGTCGGCTCGTATTCTGTCGGGGCCACCGTGGGCGATCTCGACGGCGACGGCGACCTCGATATCGCCGTTGCCACCTCCCGCGGTTATCTGTCCGGTCGCGATCAGGCGGTGGTTCTCTTGGGCAACGGCGACGGAACCTTTGCCGCTCCGGCCACGGATCGCGTCGGTGCCTCGCCCTTCGAGATCACCTCCGCCGACTTCGACGGCGACCGGGACCTGGATCTGGCCACAGTCAACTTCGGCTCGCAGAATGTCTCGCTGCTACCCAACCGGGGCGACGGCACCTTCGGGCGGGTGCGCAATTTTGCCACCGCAAGCGCCGCACCGCGGGCCATCGCCGCGGGCGACCTCGACGGCGACAGCGATGTGGATCTGGTGGTGGGCGACAACTACGACAGCGCCATCGTGCTGGTCAACAACGGCCGGGGCCGATTTGCGAACGGTGGTGCCTTTGCGGTCGGGGACTTTCCGGAGGCGGTGGCCGTGGGCGACCTCGACGGCGACGGCGATCTCGACCTGGCCACGGCCAACATCGGCTCCGACGACGTTTCGGTCCTGCTGAACAACGGCAACGCCACCTTCGCAGCCCAACGCCGCTTTGCAGTCGGGGATCTGCCGAATGCCATCGCGATCGCCGACCTCGACGACGACGGCAATCTCGATCTGGCGATCGCCAATCAGGGTCCGGACACCGTTGCGGTGCTGCTCAATCAGGGGAAGGCCAACTTTGCCGCCGCCCAGAATTTTGGGGTGGCCGTCAATCCGATCGCCGTGGTGAGTGGCGATTTTGACGGCGACGGCGACCTCGATCTGGCCACGGGCAACAACCCTTCCGCCAGTGTCTCGGTGTTGATCAACACCACACCGTGAGGTGCCCCGAGCGGCCCTCAGCCGTAGAGGGCTGCGAAGCGCTTGTGCAGCTCCTCGGGCGTAACTTCTTCGGTGGGTGTCGAGATCATCCAGACATGGCCGAAGGGGTCGATGAGTTTGCCCATGCGCTCGCCGTAAAACTGGTCCTCCACAGGAGCGCACAACTTCGCCCCGGCCGCGACGGCCCGATCGGCGAACGTATCGACATCCTCGACGCGCATCACGACGGTCACCGACGAGCCGCCGAGCGCCTGCGGGCTCAAAAAGCCCATGTCGGGAAATTCATCGGCAAACATGATGAGCGCGTCCCCAATCTTGATCTCGGCGTGCATGATTTTGCCGCTCGGGTCCGTCATGGGCGCCATGGCCTCGGTCGCTCCAAAGGCGTTTTTGTAAAACTCCAACGCCCTGCCGGCATCCCGGGTGCACAGATAAGGGATCGCGGTGGTCCGGAGGCCACTGTGAACAGAGTTGGCCGTACTGCTCATCGCTTCTCTCCTGAGGTGGCGGGCCGATGGTGCGCCTTGAACCGGAACACCGGACCGGACCGCCTTTTCGCCCACCAGATTACCGCGCTTGAGATCTTTTGTCCATATTTAATTTCGATCCGTCAGGCTTCATCGACCACCGAGACAAAGAAGCCGTCGGCCGGTTTTTGGCTGAGGTTCGATTCTTTGTCGATGGCCTGGAGCAGTTTGGCCGCCGAGGCCGTCTCGACGACGTTCACCCCCCAGTCGCCCAGTTGTAAGGCATCGGGGGAGGTGCTTCTGGCCGGGCTGGTTTTTTTGGCGCCATAGACCAGCACCGTGGGGTGCAACCACTGCTGGGGTTGCAGCTGGTGGCGCTTTTGGATCAAGGCCCTGGCGCACGCCTCCCCGATCCGGCGGGGGGGCAATACTGCGCACGAAAAGCGAATTTCGAGCATCCAGTAGGGGCTGTGGTCGAGGGACCGGCACACCAAGCCGCTGTACGACCCGAGGGCGCCAAGAAAGGCGGCGGCGATCTCGTCGGTACCCAACCAGGGAACGATCCCTTCCGGAATGTCGAAACTATGGGACAGCAGCATGCGGGACATGGGCAGCTTGCCCACCGTTTTCAACTCCTGGCAATGTCGGCGCGTCAGCGGCAGCAACAGGCCGTGCCGCCGTTCGGTGTACACCGAACGGCGGCGGTCTTTTCCGCAAACCCAGGGGCGGGAGCGCAAGAACCCCTAGACGATGCCGCGGCCGGAGCGCAGCAATTGCTTGGGATCGACCAGGCGCTTCTGGCCGGTGCGGTTCAGGCTGGTGTCGCTGCTGGCATCGCCGCCGAACAGCCGGATCATTCGCTCGAAAGCCGCCACCGACTGTTGGCCGACCTGGGACTTAAATCCGCGGTGGTAGGGAACGACATTTTCGCCGAAGGTTTTGACGTACTCGTCGCTGTCGATATAGGAATCGATCTCCGCGTCGTAGCCCTGCGACTGATAGCGATCGAGATGTTCGATAATCTCCGAATGATTGTAAGGAGCACGGCCCAACAGGTGTTTGAAATTCAATTCAATGAAGCGATTGTTGGAGGTGCAATGGAAGAAACTTTCTTTGTACAAGTCCGATTTGGCCAGAAGCCGCACAAACTCGCGCACGCTGATCGAACGGTTGCGCAACAGCGACTCGGCAGACACAATCCGTTCACTCTCCATGACGTGGATATTGCCGAACACCTGTTTGTAGGCAACGGCGATCACCGCCTGCACCTCCGCTTCGCCGGCCCGGGGATATAGCTCGACCACCGGCGGCTCCATGACCGCCGGAAAGTTTGCGCGGCTTTCGGAAGCTTCGCCTTCGGTGATTTCGAGAATCCGGCCGCCGTTGCGCTTGATTCTGGTCATTTCGGGCAACAGCCGCTCAAGCGATACGATCGTGCTGTAGCTGCTCTGGCTCGGTTCGTGGGTGTCGAGACCGGGCCAGGGATGGTGCGCGAGGGTCGGTGAGAGGGCGATCGTGATCTTGAACAACTTGCTGCCGCGCTGCTGGTTGTCGCCGGTGAGCACGCTCATGGTGGGGTTCTCCTAACATGGGACGTCAAAATCCCAGGGCAGTCCAGACGAACACCCGCGGCAACAGCAACGCGCAAACTGCCGGTGGCAGTCCATCACAATGCCAATGCTGCGAGGCGACCGAAGGGCTTCCCTGGCTCTGGGATTGCTCTTAAATTATTCTGCAAACCTTCAACCTCAGAACATCAAGAGTTGTGAAAAAAATTAGAATCTCCCCCGATCGATCCCCGCGGCGAACGTTACATCTGATTGCCGGTTTCAGCCTCCGCCATTTTGCCCTGTTGCGGTTGAATTTTCTGTGGTACAACGGCGGGAGTGAGCGAAACAGCTTCTGCAATTCATTACCAGAATTGACAGTAGTGATTTCCCCGGCGGTTCTGGTGTTTTCCCCGGCGCCGCTTTTCTACTCGGTCGGTTGTTGAATGTCGATGATCGCCGTCTTGGGTGGCGGTGGTGCTTGGGCGGCGATCGTTTGCAACCGCACTTCCGAAGCGCGTCGCCCAAGCGCTTGCCCGCCGCGCTCTCGCATGGGTGTGTCAAGTCATACAGAGCGGCCGCCCGAATTGTCCTAACCTGGCTGCCAACGTTGCAAGGTCTTACGAAGATGGTGCCGCTGCCCCGGGCCCTCGCGCGATCGTGGCCGGCGTTGCTGGCGGGCCTGGCTGTGGCCGGTTGCAGCAGCCAGGCCGAGGAGATCTACTTTGGTCGCCTGGACCCGCCGCCCGAGAACATCCTGCGGGTGGGTAACGGCCACGAACCGCGTTCGTTCGACCCCCACAAGTCGATCGCCTACCCGGAAGGCCACGTCTATCTGAACATTTACGAAGGACTGGCCAGCCGCGACGGCAAGACCCTCGAACCCCGTCCGGCCATCGCCACCGGTTGGCGGACCACCGCCGACCGTCGCCGCTGGATTTTTGCACTGCGCCGGGGAGCGCGCTTCAGCGACGGTGTACCGATCACCGCCCACGACTTTGTATTTAGCTGGCGGCGGCTGGTGGAGCCGGAGCGCGCCTCGCCCTACATCTTTGCCGCCTACGGCATCAAGAACGCCCGCGCCATCTGCGAGGGCAAACTCCCGATCGATGCGCTCGGTGTGCAGGCCCTGGACGATTTCACCCTGGCAGTCGACCTGGAGCAGCCGACGCCCTACTTTGACAAACTGGTCACCGCCTGGGCCTTCGTCGCCCTGCCGCGCCACGTCATCGAGCGCCGGGGAGACCGCTGGACGCAGCCTGAGCATCTGGTGGCAAGCGGCCCGTTTCGTCTGGCTGAACATGTCCCTTACCACCAGATTGTGCTGGAGAAAAATCCGTTCTACTGGGACCGGCGCAACGTGCAGCTGGAGAGGGTCTACCTCTATCCGGTGGCTGACGGAGCCCAGAATGTCAATCTCTACCGAGCCGGGGAAATCGACGTGATGCGCGGCGGCTACCTGCCCCTGCCGATGATCCCGCGCCTCAGCCGGAAGCGCGATTTCCAGCGCGGCCCCTATTTTGCCTCGCGCTACTACAGCTACAACCTGGCCCGCAAACCCTTCGACGACGTGCGGGTGCGCCGGGCTTTGAGTCTCGCTGTCGATCGCGCCGTCCTCGCAGCCAAATTCATCGGCAATGGTGAGGTGCCCGCCGGTGGCGTCGTGCCGCCCATCGTTCCGGGTTACCGGGCGCCTGAGGCCGTGGGTTTCGACCCCGAGCGCGCCCGCCGGTTGCTTGCCGAGGCAGGCTATCCGGGCGGCCGGGGTTTTCCGGCCTTCAGCCTCACTTTGTTTACCCGCGACGACGTGCGCAAAGTGGGCGAGGCGATCCAGAGCATGTGGAAGCACACCCTGGGTATCGACGTGCGGCTGGAGAGCGAGGAAGGCCAGACCTACACCGCCCGCCTGGAGCGGCGCGATTTTGCGGTGACCACCGACGGTTGGGTGGGCGATTACATCGATCCGACCGCCTTTTTGGACATCTTTGCGGAGGCGAACGCCAACAACCACTCGGGCTGGACCGATCCGCGCTACGGCGCACTGCTCAGACAGGCGAGCGTCGAACCTGACGCGCGTCGCCGCTTGGCGCTTCTGGCTGCAGCCGAGGCGCGGCTGGTCGAAGAGTCGCCGATCATCCCCCTCACCTATATGGCGCTCAATTACCTCAAAAAACCCTGGGTGCAGGGTTGGTACGTCGATCCGCTCGAACAGCACCAGTTCAAGTACGTGCGCATCGAGCGCGGGTGGCAGGCGGCAACCAGCGGCACCCCCGCCCATGGGCTTTAAACCGACGCCGGGCGGCCCGCGATGCTGCTTGCCTGGAACCATGCCCGGATCCGGCGGCCCGCTGGGGGGTGACGGCTCCCTGGCCCGACGTGGTACATTGCTCGAATTGGGTCGCTGAGCGCGAGCCGGGATCAATGCTGAAAGTTCGCCTCGCAAGCCGACGTCTCTGGTGCGCTTTCGATGCTATTTAACTCGCATCTATTTATTTATTTGTTTTTGCCCGTGGTGCTGATGTTGTTTTTTCAGATCGGCAAACGGGGAGGACAAAAACCGGCGACCCTCTGGCTGATTGCCGCTTCACTGGCGTTTTATGCTTACTGGAAAAGCGCCTACCTGTTGCTGTTGATCGCTTCGATCACATTCAATTATGCTGTCGGAACCTGGATGGGCCGAGAGTTTGCGGGGCAGACTCCCCAGGCGAAGCTGCTGCTGGGGGTCAGTGTCGCTGCGAATCTGGGCCTGCTTGCCTACTACAAATACACCGACTTTTTTCTGGCGAGTACCAACGCGATCTGGGGCACCGGCTTTGCACTGCCCAATATTGTTCTTCCGCTCGCGATTTCGTTTTTTACCTTTAATCAGATTGCCTATCTGGTCGATGCTTATCAGGGCAAAGTCGAAGAGTACGATTTTTTTAATTACTGCCTGTTTATCGTCTTCTTTCCCCATCTGATCGCCGGTCCCATCGTCCACCACCGCGACATTATTCCTCAATTCAACAAATTCAACTTTTCTGTTGATAGTGCCTGTGTAGGCCTGGGGCTGACAATCTTCAGCGCCGGTCTGTTTAAAAAAGTGGTCTTTGCCGACAGCATCGCCGCCTACGCCACTCCGGTCTTCGCGGCGGCTTCAATGGGCGTGGAACTGACGGCCGCCGAGGCGTGGCTCGGCGCCCTCGCCTACACCCTGCAGCTTTATTTTGATTTCTCGGGCTACTCCGACATGGCGGTGGGGCTGGCGCTGCTCTTCGGGATTCGCTTTCCCTGGAACTTCGACGCGCCCTATAAAGCGGCGAGCATCATCGACTTCTGGCGGCGCTGGCACATCACCCTGTCGCAGTTTTTGCGCGATTACCTGTACATCCCGCTGGGGGGCAACCGCAAAGGCCCCGCCCGCCGCTTCGTCAACTTGATGATCACGATGCTGTTGGGCGGGCTCTGGCACGGCGCCAATTGGACTTTTGTAGCCTGGGGGGCCCTGCACGGTTTCTATATTGTCCTCAACCACCTCTGGAACGACCTGCAGCGCAGGCGCGGTGGCGCTCGCAGTCCCCTGGCTCCAGGAATCGGCACTGCCGTTACCTTTGTTGCCGTGGTGGCCGGCTGGGTGATCTTCCGCTGCGACAGCCTGGCGGCGGCGGGGACGATGTTCAAGAGTATGGCCGGGATGCATGCCGCAAATGCCGCAGCGGGCCTGTTTCCGCATCTGGGCTTTGCGGATCCCGACTGGGTGCCGCTGTTGTCGCTCGCAGGCTTGCTGGTGATCTGCTGGTGGACCCCGAGCCTCAAATCGCTGGTGGAGCGCTACGAAAAAGATCCGCCGCCGGCCGAGGGCTGGTCGCTGCGCTGGCGGCCGAGCGGCGGCTGGGCCGTTTGTGTCGGGGTGATTGCCTGGCTCGCGCTGATGTCCCTGGCTAGGCCCACCGAATTTCTCTACTACCAGTTTTGAAGTATGGGAAACTACAGCCGCGTTTTGCTTCTGACGGTCGTCCTGTTGAGTGTCGTGCAACTGGTGGTGGCGATCGCCGTGGATCCCTACGACGTGTTTGGGGTCGTGCGCTTTACCAAGAAAAACTTTGAGCCGAACACCCGCTACCTTAAAGTCGAGTACCTGCTGACCCAGCCGCGCTTCGACGCGTATATTTTCGGCTCCTCGCGCACCATGTACTATGCCGCCGCTGCCGCCGATCGCGCCAGCGGCGAGCGCTATCGCTTCTTTAACTTCGGGGTGAGCCTGGAGAACGGCTTCGGAATCCGCCGCAAACTGGAGTGGCTCATCCGCCAAAAACGGATCCAAAAAGCGCTCATCGGCCTCGACTTCGACATCCAGTCGGTGCCCACCGATCCCCTCGATTTGTTGCGCCAGGATCATCCGCTGGTGAGCGGCGATTCGGCCCTGGGCTTCTACGGCAAATACCTGCTCTTCCAGCCGCGAATTATCGCGCTGTTCGTCGCGGAGAATCTCGACAGCCGCAAAGCCTACGGTTTTGAGACCTGGGACCGCGGCAACGACAACGGCCCGCAGGCGCTCTACCCCATCGGGCGGCCGTTCGACCCTGAGCGGCTGTATGCGGTCAGTGCGGGTGCCCTTGCCCTGGATATCGCCCGCTCGAACCGCAAGCCCCCCCGACCGGTTGCGGCGAGCGGCCTGGAGGAATACGGGCGCAGCGTCGCTTTGCTCGATGCGGCGGGAGTCGCGCGGGTGCTGGTCGTACCGCCTTTCAGCCTCGAAAAATTTCGTTCCTACGACATCGACGCCTACCTGAGCTGGCTTGCCGAGACGGTGCGCGTCGGCGGCCGGGTCTGGGATTTCGCGGGCGTCAATTCGGTGACCGCCGATGGGCGCAACTTCGGCGACCCGGTGCACTTTTTGAAGCCGGTGGGCGACATGGTCCTGCGCCGGGTGCTCGATCCCAATCCCACCGGCCTACCCGCCGATTTTGGAGTGCTGCTGACTTCCCAAAACCTCGCAGCGCGCCTGGTGCAGCTGCGCGCCCAACACCGCAAACTCCAGTTGCAAGATCAGCCCAAAAGCGTCACAACACCGTCATCGAGGTCGTAGCGCCCCCCCAACACCTTGACTTCACCGCTCAGGAGCTTGGAGTGGATGATATCGGAGGCCGTCTTGATTTTCTCGACATTGCGCAGCACATTGGCCCGCAGTGCGTTTTCGTCCAGATCGCCCGCTTGCGCCCGGCACATTTCCACCGCCGGGCGGATCGCCTCGATGAAGTGGCGCACATAGCCGTTAAAGGTCGCCCCAGCGGTGGCCGCTGCGATCGCCGCCTGGATCGCCCCGCAGCGCTCGTGGCCAAGCACCAGCACCAGCGAGCAACCCAGGTGCTCGACGGCGTACTCGATGCTGCCGAGGATGTCGTCGCTCACGCAATTGCCCGCCACCCGGTTGACAAACAGATCTCCCAATCCCTGATCGAACAAGATCTCCGGTGCGACGCGCGAATCGGCGCAACCGACCAAGACGGCGAAGGGATGCTGGCTGTGGGCAATCGAGCGCACGTAGGCAGCCGTGCGGTGGGGATTCTCCAATTTGGCCGCCACAAAGCGGCAATTGCCTGCCAACAAACGCTCCAGGGCCTCATCGGGCGTCAGCCCGGCGGCGATCATTGCTTCGTGTGGCCCTGGGTGTTGCTTCATGGACTTGTCTATTTAATTTCAACAGGGAGATACTACCATACCGCCGTCCTAGGCGAAGGCCGCTGCCCAAAAGCGCTCCGTGATCCGCATGGTGGGTATCTGGTTGCAGCGCACCACATAACTGCGCCCGAGCAGCGGCGCTTCAGGATCGGTGCCGAAGTAAGCGGCCCGGCCGCCCGCCGCCTCGTGCCAGTAGCCGCTCAACTCGCGGTAAGTCTCGGTGAGCTCCTCGCGCAGCAACTCGCCGATCCCTTTGTCGGTGGCAAGCAGTCCCTCGCGCAGATCGGCTGTGAGCCGGTCGATGAGGATAGTCGACTGGGCATGCACGTAAGCTTGCCCGCTGATGCGGCCCGTCAGCAGCACCTCGCGCTCGTAGACCCGCTCGCCCAAATCCCGCATCACCAGCGGCCCGAGCTTGCGCACGGCGATGGGCTCCAGAAAGTAAGCCGCCAACAACTCGGTCACCGTCCCGTCGGTGACCATCAGCAGCCGCTGTACCGGCGACAGGGCACCCAGGGCGATCGCTTCGGCGCGCTCCCCAGGCCACCAGTCCGCCAGCGGCCCGACTTCGCAATATTGCTTCATCTATTCAGTCTATCCGGGCTCAGGCCGGGCGCAGGCTGCCGTTGCTGGCCACCGTGGTTAAAAACTGCAGTACGCGGGAGGCGACCGCACCGGAATGGCGCACGCAATCTCCCAGGGAGATGCCGCCGAAGTAATTGCCGACCAGGAACAACCCCGGCAGTCCCAACAGCGCCCGTTCGACCCGCTCCTGCTTGCTGGGATGGCCGAGGGCGTACTGGGGGATGGCCTGGGGCCAGCGCGTCACGCGCAGCAGTTGATAGCCCGCCTGGAAACCGAGGACCGTCTGCAGTTCGCGGTGGGCGAGGCTGGCCAGTTCGGTGTCGCTGAGGTTGGGGGTGGCCGGATCGGTGGTGCCGCCCACAAAACAGGTATAGAGCCGCCAGTTGGGTGGGGCGGTATGGGGAAAGAGGCTGCTGTTCCAGATCACCCCGAGACTGCGCAGGGTCTGGTTGCGGGGAATCAAATGCCCGAAGCCCTCCGGCGCGTTGGGCACCTGGCTTTTGGAGTAGGCGAGACTGATGCTCACGACCGGTGGGTAGTAAATGCTTTCAAGGGCGCGTCCGAGACCGGCGTCCAGGGGACGCAAGACCGAAGCCATGGCGTGGGCGGAACCCGACAGAATCACCGTGCGCGCCGCAATTGCCACCGGCTCGCCCTGCGGACCGGCCACCACCGCCCGCCAGCGATCCCCGGCCAGGTGTTCAAGCGCCTCGAGGCGGTGGGAAAGCAGGATTTGCGGCTGCAGGCGCTGGGCGAGTGCCTGGGGCAACTGCTCCAGGCCGCCGCGCAACGTGCAGAGGCGCTTGAAGGGTGGGCGGGTGCGGGCAGTCCGCCACAAACCCCGCAGCACCCCGCCGTGGCGGCGCTCCAGATCGACCAGCCGCTCGAAGGTGGCTTCGATGCTCAACTGGCCGACATCGCCCGCGCACATCCCCGAAACCAGCGGATCGACCAGCCGCGAGAGGACTTCTTCGCCGAAGCGGCGCAGGACAAATTCGGCCACCGTCTCCTCGCGGGGCTCGCCTAGGGCCGGGACGAACAACTCCCACAGCAGCCGGGCTTTACCGGACCAACTGAGTAAGTCGGAGCGCACCAGCTGCGCCGGGGTGAGCGGCACCGAGCGCAGGCGGTTCTCCCACCAAACAAAGCGCGCCAGGCGCGGATCGGCGGTGACGATTTGATCTTCGAGTTGCAACTGGGTCAACAGCTCGATGAGGGGTGGGGATTCTTGAAAACTGTTCGGACCCCCCTCGCATACAAAACCGTCGGCGATCGCGGTGGTGATCGCTCCGCCCACCCGCTCGCCCGCCTGACAGACCAAGAACGTGCAGCCGGCCCGCTTGAGTTTCCAGGCGAGCGCCAGCCCGCTCAGGCCAGCGCCCACCACCAGTACATCCAGCAATTCCTCGGCCGTGTTCATTGCCCGAATCAGTCTCTTTGCCAACTATGACACGACCGCCCTTCCCCGGGATCTCCCCGTGCGCTGCCGCGGGCAATGTTCCGCGACGAAACATTGCCGACGCAACAGAATAATCGCGCATAAAGTGAGGTCGAAACTGACAAATAGAAAGGCCGATGCTCAGCAATGGGTTACCGCAAACATAGCTACACTTATTATCGGTTGGCCCGAGCAGGCAAGCGCGAATCGCCAAGATTATGAAGTCTTCTGAAACAGGGTATTGAGATAGGTGCGGGCGGCGCGCCGGTCTCCATTGCCATTTTGCAGCAAAAACAAAGAGAGGGCGGCGGTGAAGATACGGTTTTGATCCCAGTCGGGATGGTTGTCCAGATAGACTTGAAGCGTATCATGCAATTCTTCGGGAATCTCAGCCAGAACGCTGACCATTGTTTTCATCGGTTTGAACTCGTGTTGATCAAGTTGAACCTATTGTTTGTCGGTGGAGGCGGACTGTCAATCGCCCGAAACTGTCGAGTACAACGAAGCATTTGTCCAGACGACATAATTCGATCGGTTATATTTCCCGATCCCGTACACCTAGCTTAATAATAGCGCCGCCCCTCGGCGGCGGCGGTTTTCCACAGGTAGTGTCCTGAGGGACACCATCTACGTCGCAAGCCTGTGGAAAACTTGTGGAGGAGCGGCGCGAAAGTGGGGAAAGCACCCAACTAGTGTTACGAATTGTTAAATCTGAAGACCGGTCCAAAGTCGCCCCGCCGTGCCGACATCTGGTAGCATAAACGACGTTTTTTGCCCGGGCGGCGGGCCGCAGGGCGTTTGTGGGCGGAGCAGGCCTGCCCTTCCTGTAGAATCGTTTTTATGCTCCCGTCCCTGCGGATACCCGGCGTAGGTGCGCGCCTGCGCGTCGGTCCTGTGACCAAAACGGTTTTGAAGGTGGTGGCCAGTCTGTCGCTGCTGGCGGTTTTGCTTTTTTTCGTCGATGGGCGCAAGGTGGCCGCGGTGCTGGCGGGCACGGATCCCCTCTGGTTGGCGGTGGCGGTGGTCGGGTTTCTGGCGGGTCAGGCGCTCAACGCCCTGAAGTGGAACTGGCTGGGGGAGGCTCTGGCTCTGCCGTTTACCCGCCGCCGCTATGTGCAGGTCTACTTTATGGGGTTGTTTCTGGCGGTATTTTTGCCGGGCAGCCTCGGGGGCGATGTTGGTCGGGCGGTGCTGCTCGGGCGCGAAAAGCGCGGCTGGGCGGTCGCCTACACGGTGCTTGCCGACCGCTACAGCGGCATGATGTTTCTGTTGGGGCTGGCGAGTGCCGCCTGCGCCACCCTCGGTACCTACGACCGCCTCAAGCCCTGGCTGTGGGCCTTGGGCGCGGCAGTGTTCGCCGCCTGGGCGCTGTTGGGTCCGCTGAGCCGCCGCCTGGCCGGGAAGCCCTTCAAATTCGCCCCTGCCCTGGGCGCGGTTGCCGATTGGGAGGGGCGACTGCGCACCCCCGGCAATCTGGCGCGCATCGGCACCAGCAGCCTCGCCATCCAGCTCATCAATTGGGGGGTGCTGGTGGCGATTGCCCTGGCACTGCCGATGGATGTACCGGCGGCGGCTTTGATGACCGCCTACGGCCTCACGACCCTGGCGACGCTGGCACCGGTGAGTATCAACGGCCTGGGGGTGCGCGAAGGGGGGTATGTGTTGCTGTTGGGCATGGCGGGGGTGCCTGCGGAGCAGGCCCTTGGTTTTGGAGCGCTGTGGTTCGCCGTCTACACCGTCGCCGCTCTATTGGGCGGCATCGCCTGGCTCCTGCCGGGGGGACGGCAGGTCAAGGCCGGATAAGAATTTTGCAGGTCTCGGGGGTTGGATGCACGGCCTGCTCCACCGCCGCCGCCAGTTCAGCGAGCGGATAAAAGTCCGAGATGAGCGCCTGCACGTCGATGCGCCGCCCGAAGACAAGATCGGCTGCCAGGTGCTGGACTTTGAACGAGGAGCTGTAGGAGCCCATCAAGTCGATTTCGCGCCGGTAGAGCACGTTCGGATCGAGCGGGATTTGCACCGATTCGGCAAATTCGGCAAAAAACAGAATCTTGCCGCCCTTGCGCGTCGCATCGAGGGCCTGGGAAAAGGCCTGCACGCTGGGCACCGCGAGCAAGGCGACATCCACTCCGAGGCCGCCGGTGAGGGCGTGGATCCGGGCGGTCAGATCGGCGGAGCGCGCATCGAGGGCAGCCTCGGCCCCGAGCGCGCGGGCGCGCTCGACGCGCGAGGCGAGCAAGTCGGTGACGATCGGTTTCGCTCCGAACTGGCGGCAGAGCATGGCGAACATCAGCCCGATGGGACCGGCGCCGGTGATCAGCACCCACTGGCCGGGCTGGACCTGGGCTTTTTTCACGGCCTTCAAGCAGCAGTTGGTGGGTTCGACGAAGCTCGCTTCTTCGAAGCTCACCCCGTCGGGAATCGCCATCAGACCTCCCGAGCGCACGATGTGGCCGGGCACCTTGACGTACTCGGCGAAGCCGCCGCCGGCGGGTGCAAAGCCGGCGGTAGTGGTCACTTCTTTGTAGACCCGGCACATCGAGTAGTTCTCGTTAAGGCAGTAGGGGCAGTGAAAACAAGGAATATGGTGCAGCACCACCACCCGCTCGCCTACCCGCCAGTGCTCCACCGCTTCCCCGGCGCGCACGATCGTGCCGCTCGTCTCGTGGCCGAAGATGCGCGGCGGGTCGAGTAGCGGGTAGCGCAGCTTTTTGATGTCCGACTGGCACAGACCGCAGGCGCGCACCTGCACCAGCACCTCGTCCGCCGCGACTTCGGGAACCGGCACCTGTTCGTAGCGCAGATCGCCTACGCCGTAGAAAACCGCCGCGTGCATCAGCTGGGGAACGTCCATGGGCTTGTTGCCATCCACTCGCCAGCACCATTTTTGGCCGCTTTTGCCCTGCGGGCAAGGCGCAGGAGCATACTACAGATAGGTTACTCAGCGATTTCGCGACCATTGCCCTAATCGGTGAGGCTCAATTCGGCTCGGCAGCCGTGCTCCCACAGGGCCAGCAGCCGCGCTTCGCACTCGGGGGGCAACTCGGCGGCGAAGATGCCCTCCTCGCTGGTCAGCGCGCTCGCCAGCCACACGCCGATGACGCTCACTTCCACGAACCCTTCCTCCGCCCGGCACAGGGCAATGCCCGGTTGGCCCGCGAGGGAAGCCGCCCCGGGCAGGTTCGCCACCAGCACCGACGCCCAGCCCGGCTCGGCGATCAGGTTTGTCCCCACCGAGGCGGCAAAGGTGCCGCGCTCGCCCACGAAGCGCTCGACGGACAGGGCCACCGCCTCTATGTAGATTCCCGCTTCGGTGTACATCAGCTTCAACATGGTCGTGCACTCTCCCGGGTCGTAAGGTTTTCTCGGTAAACTTCGGGACCGGCAAGTGGATTGATGCCATGCAAAAACCCCCGCCTCGGTGGTCCGGAAGCGGGGGTCAGAAAGAGGGTCGATTCTTTCTAGCCGTCTGCAGGTACAGCGAACCTGTACCACCCGCTTCGCCGGAAATTGGGCAGATCTGCCCCGAGCATGCGACGCAGATCGCCGATCTCGGCGGCCTGCAGCAACAGGGCAAACTTGCCCGCGATGGTGCCCGCTTGCGTCCACCCTCTGGGGGTGGGGCAGAAGCCGGTTCTCGGGGCACCGTGGCGGGTTGGGCGTAACATCGGTCGGCGGGATTCCAAAATTTCGTATTACAGATATACTACGCCTCTGCCGCCCGGGTCAAGCCCTCGCAGCGGATTGCTGCGGACTTGGGACCGCTAAGATTAGGAAAGATTTTTTGTGGTGGAGAAGCGATGGCGTGGCGGTGTCCGGAGCTGTTGGCCCCGGCGGGCGATTGGGAGTGCGCCCGGGCGGCGGTCGAAAACGGCGCCGATGCCGTCTACTTTGGGCTGGAGCGCTTCAACGCCCGCCTGCGTGCCCACAACTTCACCGAAGCCGATTTGCCGGAGTTGATGGCGTACCTGCACAGCCGCGGCGTGCGGGGCTACGTCACCTTCAACACCCTCGTCTTTGCGGATGAGCTGGCCAGTGCCGAGCGCAGCCTGCGGGCGATCGTGGCGGCCGGGGTGGACGCGGCCATCGTTCAGGACATCGGCGTGTGTCGATTGATCCGCCAAATCTCGCCGGATTTTGCGATCCACGCTTCCACCCAGATGACCGTCACTAGCGCGGCAGGAGTGGATTTTGTGCGCGAACTGGGTTGCGCCCTGGTGGTGCTCGCCCGCGAATGTTCGCTCGCCGAGATTGCCAAAATTCGCACGGCTACCGCCGAGCGGCCTTTGCCGCTGGAGATCTTTGTGCACGGGGCGCTGTGTGTGGCCTACTCGGGGCAGTGCCTCACCAGCGAGGCGCTCGGGGGCCGCTCGGCCAACCGCGGCGAGTGCGCCCAGGCCTGCCGTTTGCCCTACGAACTGGTCGCAGACGGTGAACGGGTGGACCTGGGGGAGCGCGCCTACCTGCTGAGCCCCCAGGATCTAGCCGGGATTGACCTGATCCCCGAGCTGCTGCCAGCCGGGCTTGCCTCGCTCAAGATCGAAGGCCGGCTCAAATCTCCCGAGTATGTGGCCAGTGTCACCCGTGTCTACCGCCAGGCCCTCGACCGGGCGGCGGCTGAGCTAGAAAAGACCGGCCCTGTCGATCCCGCATCCTACTACGCACTGGAGATGGCTTTTTCGCGGGGTCTCTCCACCGGTTGGCTTGAGGGCATCGACAACCAGCGGTTGGTCCACGCCCGCTATGGCAAGAAGCGGGGCGTCTACCTGGGCGAAGTGCTGCGGGTGCAAGAAGGCACAGTCGAACTGGTACTCGAAGCGCCCCTCAAACCGGGGGACGGCGTCGTCTTCGACGGCGGCAGGCCCGACGAACCCGAGCAGGGGGGCCGGGTCTACATGGTCGAAATGCACCACTCACTCGCCCGCGTCGGTTTTGGTCGGGGCGACATTCGTTGGCGGCGGGTGCAGCCGGGGGACAAGCTCTGGAAGACCAGCGATCCCGAACTGGAGCGCCGGGTGCGCCGGAGCTTTGCACCCGGGGCGGCGCCTTTTCAGCGGCCTGTACACCTTCAGGTGTCCGGCCGGCCGGGCGAAGCACTCGTCCTCGAAGCCCAGGACGAATCCGGTCGCCTGGTGCGGGTACAATCGTCGCTGCCCCTGGCTGAAGCCCACAAACACACCCTCGACACCGAGCGGCTGGCGGAACAGTTGGGGCGCCTGGGGGGAACCCCCTTTAAGCTGGGTGCCCTCGACAACCACATCGAAGGTGCCGTCCATCTGCCGGTGAGCGAACTGAACCGGCTGCGCCGCGAGGTGGTGGAGCGATTGATCGCCCTGCGCGCCGAGCCCTTGCGCTGGCAGAGCCACCCGACCCCGGCGGCCCCGCGTGTCAATGGCGAGGCACCGACCCTTGCCGAGCCGGAACTGATCGCGCTGGTGCGTTCGTTTGCCCAACTCGACGCGGTGCTGGATAGCGGTCTGCGCACGGTTTATTGCGAATTGGAGGATGTGCGGCAGTATCGCCGGGCGGTGGAGCGCGCCCGCGCCGCGGGGGCCACCCTCTTTGTCGCCCCGCCGCGCATCGCCAAGATGGGCGAAGAGTGGATCTTGAGCCAGGTGAGGGCGAGCGGTGCGGACGGCTACCTGGTGCGCAACTACGATCACCTGCATTACTTCGCCTCCGAACGCTGCGTCGGCGATTTCTCTTTGAACGTCGCCAACCCGCTTGCCGCCAAGTACCTCAAAGAGCGCTACGCCCTCGAACGGCTTACCGCGAGTTACGACCTCAATGTCGCCCAGCTTTCGGCACTGCTGGCCGGTGCCCCGCCCGCCTGGTTTGAGATCACCATCCACCAGCACATGCCGTTGTTCCACATGGAGCACTGTGTCTTTTGCGCTTTTTTATCCGAAGGCACCGATCACACCAACTGCGGCCGTCCCTGCGAGCGGGTCGAAGTGCAACTGCGCGATCGCGTCGGCTCGGCGCACCCCCTGAAAGCGGACGCCGGTTGCCGCAACACGCTCTTTAACGCTAGAGCCCAGAGCGCAGCGGAGTACGTGCAGCATCTGGTCGGATTGGGGGCGCGTTATTTGCGGGTGGAATTTCTTAACGACCCCCCCGAGCGGGTGGGCACCGTCCTCGACAGCTACCGCAAGCTTTTGGCGGGCCAGATGAGCGGCAGCGAGTTGTGGCGGGAATTAAAACTTTTCAACCAGTTGGGTGTCACCCGCGGCCAGTTGCCTTATTGAGTATTCTTTGCCACCGCTTTTCAATATAGCGGTGAGCTAAAATACACGGCCAAAGTTTGAGACCGTATATTCTCATCGGTGATAGCCGCCTCCGGTTCTCTCAAACTCCGGGCCGGTCTAACTCAGTATCTGATGCACACTGTGCTGCACATTTCGCTCACTAGAGAAGGGTAAAACATGGACCTCAATGCAATCGGTCAAACGATTCTTGTTACTGTCACCGACGTTGGCTTGAAGATTGTCGGCGCGATTCTTCTTTATATCTTCGGTCGCTGGCTGATCGGCGTGGTCATCGGATTGGTGCAAAACGCCCTTTATAAACAAAAAATTGATCCGACGGTCGTCCGCTACGTGGGTTCGATTGTCGGCGTGCTCGCCAACATCGCGCTGGTAGTCTCCATTCTTGGTTACTTCGGCGTCGAGACCACCACCTTCGCCGCCCTGGTGGCAGCGGCCGGCGTAGCCATCGGTGCCGCCTGGGGCGGGCTGCTCTCGAACTTCGCCGCCGGGGTTTTTCTGATCATTTTGCGGCCCTTCAAAGTCGGCGACTTCATCACCGTCGGAGGCGTCACAGGCACCGTCAAGGAGATCGGTTTGTTCGTGACGGCGATCGACACCCCGGACAACGTCCACACCTTCGTAGGCAACACCAAGGTCTTCGGCGACAATATCCAGAACTACTCGACCAATCCCTACCGCCGCGTCGAGTTGACCGCTCAGCTCAACGCTGGCGTCGATCACGCCGACGCCATCGCCCGCCTCAAACAAAAGCTCGCTTCGATCCCGAATGTGCTGATCGACCCGGCCCCGGACGTCGAGATTCTCGAATTCAGCGCCGCCGGTCCGGTGCTCGCCGTGCGGCCCTTCTGCAACAACGCCCATTACTGGCAGGTCTACTTCGACACCAACCGCCTGATTCGCGAAACCTTCGGCGAAGCGGGCTACCCGGTGCCGCAGCAGTACGTGACGATGCGCAACGTAGCGTAGGAAGCCCTCATCCCCCTGGCCCCTTCTGCTCAGGGGGATAAACCTTTTGCACAACAAACTTTGCCGCTCGCGCTTAGAGTTGAAGTTGTTCCTTTACCCATTGCCTGAAAGCTTTCAGCGCGGGGCGCGTCCCCGCTGTGGCGGCCATTTCGACGAAGCCGGGAAACCTCTCCACCAGCAGCAAGTCCGGAAAGGTTGGGCTGATTGGCGATTCGACGTACCGGCCCGACTGCAGAACATCGATGCGTAGCCGTCCGGATTCGTACCTCCACAACTCCGGCACACCCAGGACCCGATATACTTCAAGCTGCGTCTTGGAAGTGAGGTCAACCTCGATTGCGAGGTCGGGCGGCGGATCGATGGTCAGATCGAGGCGCCGTTTGCCGATCATCGCCGCATGGTTTTGGATGTAGAAGCACTCGTCCGGTTCGATGCCTTTGGCCATGTCTATGCGTTTAAACGTGGATGAGCCAAAGGGCTCAAAATCGATATCTAAGGCTTCAAGCAAGTTTTTTACAAAGTCACTGAGGAGAACTTTGCTCCTTTCGTGCTCCGGCAGGGGCATGCGAATCTCCAGCATTCCGTTGTCGTATGCCAGTCGGCTGGCCCGGTGATCTCCCAGTTCGGTGAGGATGGCTTCAAACTGTTGCCAGCTCACGTCGCGCAGCACAATCCGCTGTCCTGGCATGATGCTCAGTTGTTCAAGCTGAAGTGTGACCGTCATCGCCGTTTTCTCCCGAGCCTATTCCCTCTTACAAATTGGTCGAAATCGCCGCCACCGGGCAGACCGGGACGCACTGTTCACACACGATGCAGCGGGAGCGGCGAAACTGCAGCAAAAACGTCTCCGCGTGCAGGGCCAGGGCGCCGGTCGGGCAAACCCCCGTGCACAGGCCGCAGTGAACGCAGAGGTTTTCGTCAATCACGATTTCGTGTCCCAGCAGCGAGACGTCGATGCCCTGATCGCGCATCCAGGTGATCGCCGCTTCGATCTGATCGATATCCCCCGACAGTTCGAGCACCAGTTTGCCCACTTCGTCGGGGGCCACCTGGGCGCGCAGGATGTTGCTCGCGATGTTGAAATCCTTGGCCAGCCGGTAGGTGACCGGCATATGCACGATGGCGGGCGGAAAAGTGAGAATGACGCGCTTGCGCATTGGTTACACTCTACTCAGCGAGGGGCTCGACAGGATGCGGCAGATACGCAACGCCCGCTGGGCGGGAGACGGGAATCTCTACAGTCTACTGGTGGCCGAGGGACAACTGCAGGCGGTGGACCCATCGGGCGACTGCTGGGAAGGGAGCGCCGACTCGATCGATCTGGCGGGAGCCTGGGTGAGCCCGGGGCTGGTGGATCTGCAGCTCAACGGCGCTCTGGGGGTCGAATTTTCGGAACTGGAAGGCGACGAGGGCCTGGAGCAACTGGGGCGCATCTCGACCTATCTCTGGTCGATTGGCCTCTCGGCCTGGTTGCCCACCTTGATCAGCGTCCCGGTCGAAAAGCTGCAGGGAGCCCTCGCGGTGATTGGCCGCTTTCGGCCCCCCAAAAGCGGCGCGCGCATCCTGGGGGTGCACCTCGAAGGACCGTTTCTCAACCCCGAGTACGAAGGCGCCCACATGCGCCGGTACCTGCTGCCGCTCACCGTCGAAGACGCCAAGTGCGTCCTGGGGGATTACGCCTCCCTGGTGAAGCTCGTCACCCTCGCCCCCGAACTCGACCCGGACGGCCAGACGATCCCCTGGCTGGTCGCCCAGGGCATCCACGTGAGCCTCGGCCACACCGCCGCCACCTTCGAGCAGGCGCAGCGGGCCTTCGACGCGGGGGCGCGGCTGGTGACCCATATTTTTAATGCCCAGCGCCCCTTCCACCACCGCGAGCCCGGCGTGGTGGGGGCGGCTTTGCTGGATGAGCGGGTGCAATGCCTGTGCATTCCCGACGGCATCCACCTGCACCCGGCTGCCACCCAATTGCTGCTGCGCGCCAAGGGCGAAGCGGGCCTCATCCCGGTGAGCGATGCGGTGGCACCCTTGGGAATCGCCGACGGTCGCTACGACTGGCATGGCCTCGCCATTACCGTGCGCGCCGGGCAGGTGACCCTCGAAGACGGTCGGCTCGCCGGTAGCGCCCTCAGCCTCACCGATGTACTGGCGCGGCTGGTGGGCCAGTGCGGGGTCGATCCGGGCGTGGCCCTGCGCCTGGGGGCGCTCCAGCCGCGGCGGGTCCTGGGCGAACCGGTCGATTGGCCGCCGGATGCCGATTTGCTGGTGTGGCCCCCGGGCAAAGACCGGCCCGAGCGCTTGGAGGTACGATGAGCCCCCCCGCCGAACGCCTGCGCGAGTTTCGCTGGCGCGTCTTCAACATCGTGATGGCGATCGTCGGACTCTACGTGGTCGGCGTGATCGGCTACATGGTCATCGAAGGCTGGGATTTCTTCGACGCGCTCTATATGACTGTGATCACCCTGGCGGGGGTGGGCTACGGGGAGACGCGGCCCCTCAACACCGATGGACGCATCTTTACGATCGTGCTCATTGTGCTCGGTGTGGCGACTCTCGGCATTCTGGTCGGCCGGATTGTCCAGGCCCTCGGAGAAGGCTATCTTCAAGAAGGACTCAAATATACCCGACAGAAGCGTATGCTCAGCCAGCTGAAGGACCATTTCATCATCTGCGGCTACGGCCGGATGGGCAGCCGCATCTGCGAAGAACTGACGATAAGCCATGCCCAGTTCGTCGTCGTCGAGGCGGACCCGCGGGCGGCAACCATCGCCCGCTCCAAGGGTTACCGGATCATCGAGGGTGACGCGAGCGCCGATCAGACCCTGGTCGAAGCCGGTATCGAGCGGGCCTGCAGCGTCATCTGCGCGCTCACGTCCGACGCCGATAATCTATTTATCGTGCTCTCGGCGCGCAACCTCAACCCGAAGGTGCGCACGATCACCCGGGCCAGCAGTGAAGAAGCGGCCGTCAAATTGCGCCGGGGCGGGGCGGACGAGGTGGTCTCCCCCTACACCGCCGGGGCGCGGCGAATGGCGGCGATTGCCCTGAGGCCCGGGGTGGTCGATTTTATCGAGACGGCCTTCAGCGGCACTGGCGGCGGTTCGCTCATCGTCGAGGAGGTCAAACTCGACGAGCGCAGTTGTCCTTTTGTCGGCATGTCGCTGCAGCAGATCAACCTGCGCAACCGCAGCGGCGGCCTGGTAGTGGCCATCCGCCGCGCCGACGGCACACTGGTGGGCAGTCCCACCGGCGAGACCATCCTCGCCCAGGGGGATATTCTTTTTTGCCTGGGCACCGACGCGCAGCTGCGCACTCTCTCCGAGGCGCTGTTGCCGGTGAAGACTGGGTAGTTAGCCCAGGCGAGCAATCAGCGACTTGTAGAGATCCGCGTACTGATGGGCGGAGGCGCGCCAACTGAGGTCCGCTTCCATGCCGCGCAATTGCAGTCGTCGCCAGTAGTCTTTGTAGCGAAACGCTTCCTCGGCGCGGTAGAGCATGGCAAGCAGGTTGGCCGGGTCGTAGCGGTCGAACAAAAAGCCGTTGCCTTTTTCATCGAGCGGATTGTGGAAGAAAACCGTGTCGGCGAGGCCACCGGTCTTGCGCACCAAAGGCACCGCCCCGTAGCGCAGCGCAAT
The DNA here is from genome assembly GCF_000011385.1 of Gloeobacter violaceus PCC 7421. Lineage (NCBI taxonomy): Bacteria > Bacillati > Cyanobacteriota > Cyanophyceae > Gloeobacterales > Gloeobacteraceae > Gloeobacter > Gloeobacter violaceus. The sequence continues at coordinate 988,964 of NC_005125.1, read as the reverse complement.
CATCTGGCCGATGCCGCAGGGCTCGAAGCGCGAGGGCATCAAAAACAGATCCGCGCCGCCGTAGATGCGCTGGGCGATGGGCACGTTGTAGCTCAGCACCGCCTTGATGCGGTCCGGGTAGCGCTCCGCCGCCGAGCGAAACAGAAATTCGTAAAACGGGTCGCCGCTGCCGAGCACGACCAGTTGGGCGCCGCTGGTGTGCATCCAGTTGTCCCAGAGCGGCGCGAGCAAATCGAAGCCCTTCTGGTCCACCAGCCGCGAGACGATACCCACCAGCAAGCGATCGGCACTGACCTCGAAGCCGAACTCGCGCTGGAGGGCCAGTTTGTTCTCGACGCGCCGATCGAGACTGGTCGTGTCGTAGTTGACCGTCAGGTGCTTGTCGGTGGCCGGGTCGAGGGCCTTGGTGTTGATGCCGTTGAGGATACCGGTCAGGCGGTTTCCCTGGCCCCTGAGCAGGCCGTCCAGGCGCTCGCCGTACTCGGGGGTGCAAATTTCGCGCGCATAGGTGGGCGAGACCGCCGTGATCGCGTCGCTGTGGATGATCCCCGCCACCATCGGGTTCCAGGCGCCCGTGTCGTAGGGGACGTCCACGAAGGCGCGAAAGTACGGCAGGGGCGGTCCCTGGTAGGCGAGGTTGTGGATGGTGAAGACCGTCATCACCGGCATCGACCGCATCCAGAGGGGCAACAGTCCCGTGTGCCAGTCGTGGCAGTGGAGCACCTGCGGATCCCAACCGCCCCGCCAGAGAAATTCGGCCACCGTGCGCGAGAAGAGCGTGAAGCGCCAGGCTTCGTCCTCAAAACCGTAGATGCGCTCGTTGGCAAAGGCCGGGTGACCGACCAGATAGAGGGGGATGTCGCTGCCGGGCAGGCGCGCTTCGTAAATTTCGACCTGCTGGAACATGGCGCCGCCGGTCCAGACCGGCTGCTCGGACTTGGGCAGCTCCCCCAAAAAGCCGTAGTAGGGCAGGATGATCCGTACATCGAGCCCCATCTCGGCCAGGGCCAGGGGCAACGAGCCCACCACGTCCGCCATGCCGCCCACCTTGGCTAAGGGGGCACACTCCGCCGCCGCAAACAATACCTTCACGCTCGTCCTTGTGATGCTTCTTTACGATTATCCCGCCTCGCGGCCCAAGCGCCAGTCTTCGGCACCACCGGTTACTGGTTGGCCCGCCAGAGCAGGTAGGCACCCACGGCCATCGTAATCAGCGCCGGCAGCCAGGCTCCGAGCCAGGGCGGCAGCACGCCCGTCTGGCCCAGGGCCTGGGCGATGAATAGAAAAATGTAGTAACTGAAGATGATCAGGATGCTGAGGCCCAATCCCAGGGCGTTGCTGGTGCGCTGGCGGCGCAGGCCCAACGGGGCACCCACCAGCGCAAAGGCAAAACAGACGCTCGGAATGGCGTACTTCTGGTAGAGACTGACGAGCAGCCCCCGAATTTCCTGGCGGGCGTTCTGGGCCAGTTCGATATAGCGGCGCAGTTCGACGGTGGTCATCTCCTCCGGCCGGCGCACTTCCTGGGCGAACTTGAGCGGATCTTCGCTGATTTTGACCTGTTGCTCTTGAAACTGAAGAATATTGCGGTAAGTGCCGTCGTTGCCGATCAGATAGCTGGTGCCGTTGCGAAAACGCCAGGCGTCGGTCTTCGGATCGAAGTAGGCTGAATCGGCGGTGATCACCTGGTTGAGGTTTTCCTGGCTGTAGTCGAGAATCGTCAGCCCGTACATGATCCCGTCGCTGTAGCGGCGGGCATAAAACAGCCGAATGAGGGCGTATTCGCGCTCGCCGGCCTTGCCCGGCACCCAGTTGTACTCGGGATAGAGAATGTTGTCCTTAGTAAATCGCGGCCGGTCGCCCCCGCCAATCGCCCGCGCCAGGGTGGTGCTCGCCTCCTGGTTGGCGGTGGGGACCACCACTTCGTTGAAGAAAAAGGTAATGACGCTGACTATGACGCTGAGCAGCAGCGTGGGAACGACGACGCGCAGGATACTCACGCCGCTCGCCTGCAGCGCCGTGATCTCCAGATCCCCCGACAGACGCCCGTAGGCCAGGAGCGTCGCAAAGAGCACCGACATCGGGAAGGTGTAGGTGATGATCTGCGGCATGCGCAGCAAGAAGACCTGCAGCGCGGTGGTGAGCGGCAGGCCGTTTTCGGAAATGAGCCGGACCAGTTCAAAGAGCGATCCGATCGCCATGCCGATCGAGGCGAAGGCCGCCACACCGAACAAAAACGGCAAAACCAGTTCGCTTGCCAGGTAGCGGTCCATAATCGTCAGCCCCGGCAGCGAAAAGCGCGACCTTGCCTCGGCAAATGTCTTCAAAGGGGTGCTCTCCGCTCGGCCCGGGTAAAGCCGCCGGCCAGGGGTTCTTTCAAAAACCGGATCCAAAGATGTTTCATCGTCGAGCGGATCACCCTGGGCAAGCCGAAGTCGATGGGCATCATCGTCTCAGGCAGCCGCCAGTCGGGGCAGCGCAGTTGCTCCAAAGGCGGGCCGTCCAGCATAATCCCCGTCAGACCCTCCGGGATCACTCCCAGTGCGCGCGCCGCACACAGCACCGGCACCTGCTCGGGGTCCACCCCCAACAATGCGCAAAACATCCGGTCGATGGCAAAGACGTCGGCCGAGGCGCCGAGCAGACCCAATGCGCGCGGTTCGCCCCCCGAGGGGCCGTTGCCTTCGTGGCCGACGATGCCGTCGATAATCGTCAGATCCGGCTGGAGGGTGAGGGCCGTCTCCACGAGCATCTTGCCGAAGCGCAGGCTGTCTTTGCCCGCCTCCATGTGCCACCAGGCCTTCATCTTGCCGGGCACGCAGCCGAAGAGGTTTTTGACCCCGAGGGTGACGGTCAGCTGCATGTGGGATTTGACCTTGGGCAGGTTGATGAGCACGTCCGCCTCCATCGCCTCCTTGCCCAGGCGCAGGTGCTCAAAAGTTTCGCCCGCCGAGCGGTATCGGCTCGACGAAAATTCGACAATCGGAAGGGCCAGCTCTTCGCAGATAGGCAGCAGACCGTTGGCCACCGCCACGCCGCGGCCGGTGCCAAAGGCGGGACTGTCGCCCAAGAAGGGCTTGCCGCCGCACCCGCGCACCAACAGCGCCACCTGGCGGACGATCTCGGGGTCGGTGGTGCAGGCTTTGGCGGGCCTGGCGCCGGTGAGCAAATTGGGCTTCAGCAGCACCCGGTCGCCGGGGCGGACGTAGGCGGCCATCCCGCCGAGCGGCTCCAAGAGCTGCGCAAGCCGCGGTCCCAGTACCCCGGGAGCGTAAGAGGAAGCTGTACGCAGACTGACGACGCTCATGCAGTGGCCTTTCCTGGTGTGTACACGGTAGAGTCTCCTTCAGGATATAAGTCTGACTCCAACCACTGCAACCATGAACACCGATACGGTATTTGGCAAGATCCTCCGGCGGGAAATCCCGGCCGCGATTGTCTTCGAGGACGAGCGCGCTCTGGCGTTTCGTGACATCAACCCCCAGGCGCCGGTCCACATCCTGGTGATCCCCAAGCGTGCCATCGCCCAGCTCGAGCAGGTCGCCCCCGAGGACGAAGCGCTCCTGGGCCATCTGCTCTATGTCGCTGTGCAGGTGGCCCGCCAGGAAGGACTCGACAGCGGCTACCGCCTGGTCGTCAACAACGGCGTCCAGGGCGGTCAGACAGTCTACCACCTCCACGTCCACCTGCTGGGCGGCCGGATGCTCGCCTGGCCACCCGGGTAACGGATGCTTCACACTTCTTGGGCGCTTGTAAAATGGTCAAAGTTTTAACTTCGGAGAGTGAAGCGATGGCGGTAGCGCAGTTTCTTGAGGGAATCAACGAAGAGATTACAGATATCCGGGTGATGGCGTCTAAGTACGATACTTCCCGAAAGACTGCGCTCATCTACATTGCCGCGCCGAAGGCCGACCTCAACCAGGTGATGAGCTTCCGCATGCGCGACGAAGAAGGCGAAATCACCGTGCGCGACATCCGCTCCAAGCACCTCAACGGCAAATTCATCGGCCTTGAGATTAGCCACGAAATGGGTTCCGACGCCGCCTGGAATCGCTTCTACCGTTTCATGGAGCGCATGGGTTACGCCTGAGTCTCCGGCGGCAGCACCCGGCTGCGGGCAAAGGCAGTCGCATCGCGCCGCACCTCGCGCTCGGAGCGATAAAAGCCGTAGCGCACCGGAAAACAGCTCGACAGCGTGGCGAGTTGTCCGTCTTCCTGCTCGCACCAGACCTCCCAGATGTGGCAGAGGCTCTTGAATACCCGCCCGCGCCCCAGATAGCGGTAAAAAACGACGGTGCGGTCGATGCGCAGCAACTTCACTTCCATGGATCGGGTTCTACCTGCGGATGGATGACAACGGATTCGTCTTATCGTATACGCGAAAGTGACGAATCATACCCTCTCTCTAAAATGAACCTGACCGAACAGCGCTGCACCGCCTGCCGCCCCGACGCCCCCCGGGTGGGTGCGGCCGAAATCGCCGAATTGCACCCCCAGATCCCGGCGTGGCGAATCGTTGAAATTGAGGGTACCCCACGCCTCGAGCGCCAGTTTCGGCTGCGCGACTTTCGCGAGGCCATCGCCTTTACCGTCCGCGTGGGCGAGGAGGCCGAGGCGGAGGGCCACCACCCGGCTTTGCTCACCGAATGGGGCTCCGTCAAGGTGAGTTGGTGGACGCACGCCATCGCCGGGTTGCACCGCAACGACTTTGTGATGGCGGCCAAAACCGATGCCATTGCCGCACAGGTGGGCGCCGTGTAGCCCGGTTGGGTGCTCGGCTAGAATACTGCCATGCCAGCCGATGCCGAACCGCGGGGTCCATCCGTCTTCAAGATTCCCGAGGGTGACAATCGGGAGCGGCTGGTCTGTCCTGACTGCGGCTTTATTTACTACGACAACCCGCGCATCGTCACCGGTGCGGTCTGCCTGTGGGAAGACCAGGTCTTGCTGTGTAGGCGGGATATCGAGCCGCGGCGCAACTACTGGACGCTGCCTGCGGGGTATCTCGAACTGGGGGAGACCACCGAGGCCGGGGCGGTGCGCGAAGCCTGGGAGGAGGCGCGCGCCCGCATCGCCATCGAGGCGCTTCTGGGCGTCTACAACGTGCCGCGCATCAGCCAGGTACAGCTGATTTACCGCGCCCGGCTGCTCTCCCTCGACATCGGTCCCGGCCCGGAGAGCCTGGAGGTGCGCCTGTTTAGCTGGGAAGCGATCCCCTGGGGCGAATTGGCCTTTCCTTCGGTGCGCTGGGCGCTCGATCATTTTCAGCAAACCCGCCACCTGAGCGAATTTGCGCCCCGCTCCAACCCGCCGGGGGCCAGCGACCGGCTTGAAGGGGAGGGGCTTTGAGCGTTCTATTGTGTAGAATTGTTGCATGAACAGCGAAGATATCGCCCGCTACATCGAGGCCACCGACAGCCTCTCCAAGCCCTGGCTTTTGGTGCAGTTGCGCATCGCGATGCTGCGCGAGCGGCGCGATACGACCTCGCCCGAGGAATATGCGCGCGAATTTGCTGAGCTGCACCGGCAGTTGATGGCGCTCGGTCAGTGGTGGAAGGGCATCGAGGGCGAGGCGTTCGGCGAATCGTGATACTTGGCAGTTGGCTTTGCACGAGGGTCTGTGGGGCGAGAGGCGGAACCCCCTTCGCGCTTCCCCTCTCGCGCTCTCCAACCTCCCCGTGTCGAGGGGGTGCCACCCCCCCGACACCCCCCGGACTTAGCGGCACGGCCAGGAACGAGACTTGGGGGGTGGGCTTATTCTTTTAGGGCCTGCACGACGCGTGTCGACTGCGGCACAATTCTGAGTAAGTTGCGCGCCGAGGAGTATGTCCGCAAACCTGCACAGGCTCCGGTTTTCCCTGAAACCCGTTTCAAACCTCGATCCGCCCCAACCAGCGATAGGTCAAAAGCCCGAGGTACTCGCGCACGACGATGAGCCGCTCGCGCAGTTCGGAGAGTTTCTCCGGAAATGGGGAGGTGACGGCGGCACTGTTGAATCCGGCTTCTTTGAAGGTGCGCAGCGAGCGCAGCATGTGGGGGGCGTCGGTCACCAGCAGCAGCGTGCGTACCCCCGCGGGCCTGAGGATGCGGGCGGTAAATTCGGCGTTCTCCTGGGTGGTGCGCGAGCATTCCTCTCCGGCCACGGCCTTTGCCGGTAGGCCCATCCGGCGCAAATCGGCCACCATCGTATCGGCGTCGTTGCGACCGCTGATAAAGATGCGCGGAGCACGACCGGCCCGCCACAGCCGGGCGGCCAGTTCGACGCGGGTGTGCCTGAGCCGCTCGCCGCGCCCGAGCACAACGATGGCGTCCGCCTTCAGATTGGAGGGCGCTTCCGGATAGTCCCCCAGTTGGGCGTCTGCGAGGGCCAGGGCCGGGGGCGACACCGCGGCAAAGTAGACCAGCAACAGCGCGATGGCGAGTACACTGATCGGGATCTTCCAGGGCAGCGGCCGGATCCACCAGGGGGCCGCCAGCAACAGCGCCAGGGGCGCCACTACCAGCCAGGGATTGGCGAGCCATTCGAGCAGCCAGACGGTAAACACCGTCCAGCCCTCGGGGGCGCGCATGCACAGCGCCGGGTCGATCATCGGATTCTCTTGAAAGGTGTCACCGCCAGCATAGGCGTTCGACCAAGCTTGCCGGTGCCATGCTCAGCACGGTCTGAGACGGTCATCAAATTCCGTCGGCTTCTCGATGATCACCGCAGCGCCATCGATGAACCGGGTGCGCAACGCATATCCCTGCAGCAACCCAGTGCCAAGCAACGGGTTTGACTGTTCGAAAAAATGGTTCGATGAAGTACAGTACCTTTGCCCGCCGTTGTTTCACCTTGGACTTAAGGGATCTAATACCCGACAATCAGCACCCATAGCCCGCCAGCTAGAGTCAACACCCCCAGATGCTGCGGTAACAGTGAGCGCACGGGAATGCGCGCGATTTTTTGGGTCAACCAGATGCTGAGCGGCACCGATGCGATCAGCAAGGCACCCTGCAAAAAAGTGATCACTGCCGGGTGGGCAACCAGCACCGGCAGGTTCGCTCCGGCAAGGCCAAAGGTGGCTAAGGTAACCGGAACAATCCTTCCCGCTTCCCCGAGGCCGAGATTTAAGTAATGGGCGAGGGTGCCTCCCAACACCAGGGGCAAATAGCCATAGGCCAGTTCGACGAACGGCCGGGCGCTCTGCCCGCCTGCCACCAGGCGAAACAGGCCGTGGGCTGCGAGCGGTACCAAGGCCGGGACTGCCAGGGCGATCAGCGCCAGCGCCAGATGTGCTCCAAACGCCTCAATCCCCCACGGCCAGCCGAGGCGGCTCTGCACCTCGGGTAAGCGATGCAGAAAAACGCCGCCCAATAGCAACAGCAACAGCGCCACCTCGTAGCCGCGTGGGACGTGGGTCGTCCACAGTTCGATGCCGGGCGGGCGCAGGTTCAATTCGACCGAGCGGTGCGGGCAGGCTTTGAGGCAGGTCATGCACAGCACGCAGTCGCGGTTGTCCTCGAGCTGGGCGGGGTGGGAGTAGAGCGGACAGCCACCGGTGGCCTGGCCTTCGTCCTTGGCGGGACCGCCTTTGTAGCACTGGTAGGTGGTGCAGGTGGCTGAGCAGATGCCCTGTTGGGCGCGCAGTTCGGTGACGGAGAGCTTGGCGAATAGACCGTTCATGCCGCCAATCGGACACAGATATCGGCACCAGAAGCGCCGCTCGAAGATCAGCGAACAGACCACCGCCCCGCCGGTAATCAGTAACAGCAGCCAGGCAGAAAGGTAGGCGGTGTTCTGCAGATCCCACAGTTCTTCCCACAGAAAAATCAGGACGAATAGGGCAAAGAGAAACCAACCGCCCCAGCGCTCGGCCTGCTCGCGGGGCCAGCGCCTGAGGGTGCGCGGAAAGATAAGCAACGAGATTTTCTGGACGATTTCTCCCCAGATCATGAAGGGGCAAACCGCACACCAGAGGCGGCCCACGAAAGGGAAACCGACCAATACCAGCGGCCACCACCAGGCCCAGAACATATTGAGGGCAAAGTTCTCCTCGCGCTGTTGCGGCCCGACAAAGAGCACGGCGACGATAAAAACGAAAAAACCGGCGGTAAATCCGAAGTTGATCCGGTCGGGCCACCAGGCGCTGCGCAAAAAGCGCCTCAGCCACGGAAAGCCGTTGAGCAAATTGGCGCGAAAGCGTTTTTTGCGCCCCTGGGCGGGCCAGAAGACTTCTTCGCTCAGTTCGCGCGCCCCGGCCGCCTGGGAAACCGCACGACTCACCAGCGTGGCCAGTTCCGCCAGGTTGCCCGGAAAATCGTAGCTCTGCAATCGCCTGAGGGCCTCGGGGCTGACGCGCGGCTTGAAGGGTAACCCCTCGGATCTGACCAGCAAATTGAGGTAGTAATCGACCTGCACGGCGATATCGCCCTTGCGCACCCGCAGTGGCGGTACCTTGATGACCTGGCCCATCAGCCGCTCCAGGCCCGAGAACGCTTTTTCAGAAACCAGCACGACGCGGGCGCGCAAGGGCCGCGGGGCGGGGGGGATCTCCTCCGGGCGGGCGACAGGCCGGTAGGTGCCGGTAGCGAGCATCTGCTCGACGGTGGCGAGCAATCCGGCGGGCAAATCCTGGATGTTGTTGAGCACCAACGTGCCCTCCCCCACCCACTCGATGAGGCCGGGCCGCCCGCCCGCCCGGCCGAACAGATCGGCACCCCCCGGCTGCAGCGTGGCGCAATTCACCTGGATAATCGGTTCGCGGCGGGCGGGGGAGCCGAAGTGGATGAGGGCCGCCGCGTTGTCCTTTTCGAGGCCCGGTTCGCCGAAGAGGAGCACGGGCTTGCGATCGGCCGTGGCCGACCGGATCTGGCGGCGCAGGGTGGCGGCGTAGCGGCTCTTGCCGACGATGCCGCGGCGGGCGCGGGTAATTAGATACGGCCTGAGCGCGGCGGCGCGCTCCTGTTCGTAATTGAGCTGGGCCGCCAGTTGCGCCACTTCTGCCGCCAGCGCCTCCGGCAGAGCGCGGGCGATCTCGCGATAGCGGGCAGCAAGCTCGCGAAAGCGCACCGCCGGAACGATCCAAAGCCGGCAGTCGGCAAGGGTGATAAGCGTCCGTTGCACGGGGCGCTCCATCAGCAGTTCGACTAGATGCACCACCGAACCTGGGAGCAAACTGAGCGCGGCGGCCGGGCCGCTCGGACTGGTGCGGTAACTTTCGAGGCGGCCTTCTTTGAGAATGATCAGTTCTTCGGCAGGGCTGTCTTCGAGTACCAGCCGCCGATTGCCCTGGACCGTTTGCTCAGTCAGTTCGCCCGCCAAATCGGCGAGGGCCGCTTCACCTAGCGCTGCGAAGAGGGTATTTTCACGAAGCCAGGGGATGGCCTCGGCGGCGGTCGGCTGCATACTGTAGAGGCGTTCGCGCGTACTTATTATGGTGCACCGGATCTGTCGGCGCCATCACACCCTTATCGTCGCCCAAGCGGTGATAATGTGCGGATGGTTGCAATGATCACTTTTCAGGAACCCTGAAGTACCTCTGGATCGTCCAACTGCCTAGATTAAAAAGTGGGTACCTATGCAAGGTTATACGCTGCCCCCGGAATTGAAACTGCCCATCGCCGAAAGCCCCGGTATCGGCGTCGTGCTGCTTCCCGAGTCGCTCGATTGGAACTTGATCCGCTCGCTGAGCGGCAAGCTCGGCGAAGAACTGCGCTCTATCGTCCCGCTCGCCTTTTTTAACAAACAGCTTTATCTGGGTAGCTTCAGCGCCCTCGGCGAGACCGATCTGCGCCGATTGCGCGAGAAACTGCCCTGCGAGCTTCGCGCCCTGACCCTGGCTTCCTCAGAGGTGCGCCGCTGGTGGCAAATCGGGCGCGAGCGGCTGCCGGAATATTTTCAGGCTGCCGGAGGGGGCGGTCTTGAGCCCCTCGCGGCGGCCGAACCCTCGGTTGCCATCACCATCGGCACCGACGGCACTCCCGAAGGCAAGCGCATCAGCGCCCAGTTGCAAAGACTCCTCAACGAAGCGCTCAAAAGCCGCGCAAGCGACATCCACCTCGAATCGCAGGAAGACGGTCTCAGGGTGCGCTTTCGCATCGACGGCCTGCTGCGCGAGATGGGCACTTTTCCGGTTGCCGAGAGCAAAGCGCTCATCTCACGGGTCAAAGTGCTCGCCGAACTCGACATCGCCAACCACAGAAGCCCCCAGGACGGCCGCGTCACCCAAGAAATCAACGGCCAACTAGTCGATTTGCGCGTGAGCACCCTGCCCTGCCTGCACGGCGAAAAAGCAGTCCTGCGGCTGCTGCCCAAGAACAACACCTTCACGCTGCTGGAGGAACTAGGATTTGACGCGGCGGACCTGGCCACCTATCGCCACTGGCTCGGCCGCGCCCAGGGGTTAATCCTCATCACCGGCCCCACCGGCTCCGGCAAGACCAGCACACTCTATACCAGCCTGCGCGGGATCCTCAAGCCCGAGTGCAACATCGTCACGATCGAAGATCCGATCGAATACCAGCTTGCCGGGATCAACCAGGTGCAGGTGCACCCGAAGGCGGGTCTCACCTTCGCAAGCGGCCTGCGCTCGATTCTCCGGCAAGACCCCGACATCATCATGGTGGGTGAAATCCGCGACCTGGAGACCGCCCAGACGGTGTTCCAGGCGGCGATGACCGGTCACCTGGTGCTGTGCACACTGCACACCAACGACGCGCCCAGTGCCGTGAGCCGCCTCCTGGACATGCAGGTGGAGCCTTATCTCATCGCCGGGGCGCTGGTGGGGGTGGTTGCCCAGCGCCTCGTGCGCCGAGTGTGCCGCCACTGCGGCGAACCGTACTGCCCCGACAGCGTCGATCTGCAGCGGCTCAAACTGGACGCCCACCCCGAGTACGCCAATGTTCCGCTCGAATGGAAGCGCGCCCACGGTTGCCAGCACTGCTTCGGGTCGGGCTACTTCGGCCGCGAGGGCATCTTCGAGGTGATGGAAGTCGACAACCACCTGCAGGGGCTCATCCACGCCCGCGCCTCCAACGCCGAAATCACCACCTACCTGCGCGCGCGCAACATCCGCTCGCTGCCCGAGGCCGGCATCGCCAAGGTCATGGAGGGCAGCACCACCATTGAGGAACTTCTGCGGGTTGTGTCAGTCTAGACGGGCGTCCATCGGAGAAAAATGCACGTGAAACGCTGGCTGAGCTTGCCCGCCGGATTCCTGCTTGCCGGCTGTCTGAGTACGGCGGCCTGGGCCGCCCCCCTGGCGGGCATCGATGTGGAAGGCAATACCCTGCGCATCCGCACCGCCGGGACGGTCGCCTTTCAAATCGAGCGCAACACCCCCAACGAGGTGGTGCTGTTTTTGCCCGGCACCGAACCGGGCAGCGTGGCCGCGAGCCAGGAGACGGCCGCCGGGACGGTGAGCGTGCAGGTGGTGGCCGGGGGAATGCGCCTCACCTACCGCCCCCGCGCCCTGGGCAGCACCTATCAGGTCGTGGCCGGCCAAGCGGTGGCGGATAGCCAGACTATCGAAATTCGCGGCTCGGGGGGACTGGCCACGGTGCCGCCCCCTCCGCCCATAGCCCAGACGCCGCCGCAGGTGTCACCCGAAGAGCGGGTGAGCCTGAAGGTGCGCGACGGCGATGTCAAAGACACCCTTGCGCTGCTCGGGCGGGTGGCCAGGGCCAACGTCGTCACCGAAAGCTCGGTCAGCGGCCGGGTCTCGCTCAACCTCGAACAGGTCACCTTCAACGACGCCCTCACCGCCGTCGCCCAGGTGGCGGGCCTCACGATCAACAAATCCGAAGGCAATGTCTATGTCGTGAGCCAACTCAAAAGCGGCCTGCCCCAACTGCCGGTACCGACGACCCCCGGCGGCGCCGACCCGAGCAAGCGGCCGGTCAGCTTCAGCGTCAAAAGCGCCGAGCTGGGCACCGTGGTCGAAAATATTTCCAACCAGGCGGGGGCGCAGCTCATCATCAAAGGCCAACTCTCCGACCGGGTGACCGGCCGGGTCTCGGGGATCCCCTTCGAGGAGGCCCTCGGCCAACTGCTCAACGGCACCCGCTACGGATTCGTCCGCGAGGGCCGCACCTACCTCATCGGCGATGCCACCCCCGGCACCCCCACCAGCCGGGCCATCGAGCGCACCGAAGCTATCGCCCTCTCGTTCACCCAGGCGAAAAACGTACCCAAGCTCATCCCGGCGAGCCTCACCCAATTTGTCAAAATCGACGAGCCGCGCAACGCCGTGGTGGTGAGCGGCACCGACGTGTTGCGCACCCGGGTGCGCGACTTGTTGCAGCAGATCGACAAGCCCCTGCGCCAGGTGGTCTTCGAGGTGAAGATCGTCGAACTGAGCGACGCCGGTTCGCGCGAACTGAACGCCCTGCGCACCATTCAGTCCGGCAGCGCCGTCTCCCCCGGCAACACCGCTCCTTTGAGCTTGGGTGGTTTGTTCTCGCCGCCCACCTCGTTTGCCACCTTCAACGACATCGCCCGCGCCATCGTTGTGATCAACGGGCTGATCACCGAGAACAAAGCGCGGGTGGTCACCGACACCAAGCTCAACACGATCACTGGCCAAAAAGCGTCGATCGACGTGCAAACCGACATCAACTTGATTCTCAACCAGCTAACCAACGTCAGCGGCGCCACCGTCAACAACACCACCCTCAGCACCCTCCGCGCCGGCACCGTGGTCGAACTGACCCCCACCGTCCAGGCCGACGGCAATGTGCTGGCCGAATTGAGCGTCGAATCCTCCGTGCCCCAGGGCACCACCACGTTGACCTCGTCCGGCACGACCGTCCCTCCGAACATTGCCCGGCGCAAGGTCAAAAATATCATCCTGGTCAAAGACGGCCAGACCCTCGAAATCGGCGGGCTCATCCAGACCACCAACCGCGAGGTCATCACCCGCGTGCCGTTTTTTGGCTACATCCCGCTTATCGGCCAGCTGTTCAGCAACACCAATGTGAGCCTGGAGCAGAGCGAACTGGTGGTCTTCATCACCCCGCGCGTGCGCGATGTGCAGCCGTTACCCGACACCAAACTGCCCCTGGAGCCGCCGCGGTGAGACGCATCCGCAACCGCCGGGGCTTCACCCTGGTGCTGGTGCTGCTTTTGGGGGCGATTTTGCTGGTGGTGGGGACGACCGTCTTCTCGGTCTCGGTCAACAACTCCCGCGCCACCACCGGCGAACGAGCGCGCACCGAAGCGTACCTGTCGGCAGAATCGGCCCTCACCCATGTCCGCAGCCGCATGGGCCGCCAGTTGCTCTCGATGAACGACCGGGGCGAGGCGGTCTTTGCCGAGGATACCGGCCCGTTTGGTCTTTACCGCCGCGACGGCAAATTTTATCTGGGCTACGCCAAGCTTTCCTTCGACGGCACTGTGCTCGGCATGCACGATCTGATGAGCGCCGAGCCCTTGCCCGATACCTTCGAAGCCACGGCCCTCAAAGAAGGCACCCCGAATCAGCGCTGGTGGGTGCATCAGCTGGGGGCGGTGCGCTGGATCCCGCTGTCGGTGGCCGAGGCGGTCGAGGGCGGCGGCCTGTTGCCGGTGGCGGCCCGCCAGGTGGAGGTCGTGGGCGAGAGCGGCGGCGACGGCAGCGACGGGCGCCAGGCGGTGGCCCAGACGTTGCGCCTGGCGGTGGATTTGAACGCCCAAGCGGTCACCCGCCGCCCGGAAGTCGCCCTGGGAGTGGTCTCGGTCGCCAAGGTCAATCCGGAACCGCTGCCGCCTTTTAGCCTGAAAGTCGCCCAGGAGCAACCGAGCCGCATCCGCATCGAAGGGCCGGTGCTCGTCGATACGCCCAAAGTCGAGGGGGACTGGGCGCGATTGGAGGGTCAGGCCAAATTCACCGTCACCGCACCGCGCAACCCCGACACCGGCTCCTCCTACGGCGAGAGTACCGACGGTACCCCCGCCCGGCCCCTCAACCCGGACTTGTTCAAGTTTGCCAACGACAAAGAAAAGACGATCCTCAGCCAGGGGGGCGACCGCCGTTTCGCCCGGCCGGGCAAAATCGATCTAGAAGCCGACTTCGAGAGCTTCGAGGAGTCCGAAAGCCCCGGCACGCTGCAGCTCACCGTGCCGCTGGCAGAATTGATTGGTCAAGCGGGCACCACCTTCCGCAAGGATTTCAACGACGCCAACAACATCCTCAACCCGCGCGGCGAGACGATCTACGACGCCAAAAAAGCGGAGTTTGACTTTAATAAAGCCCGGCGCGGGATATTTTATCTGCCCGACCGCACGCTGTTGTTGCGCGGCCAGCCGTTCAAAGTCTTTACCTACAAGGGCCGGGGCACCCTGGTAATCACCAGCAGCAGCAGTTGTTTGTCGCTGGAAAATGCCGGCCTGGTGCCGCTGGGAGCAAGCGACAGCCTGACGATCGTCTGTGCCCTCAAGCCGCCGGATCCGAAGGCCCAGGCGGCTGCCGGGGCGGCAGGAACAGGCGCTTCCACCCCCGGCGGTTCGACAACCCCCTCCACTCCAGCCGGATCCACCCTGCCCGGTGCCCCGGTGCCCCCGGGCGGCGCCTCCGGCCTCGGCGGCTCTACCACCGGTCGTCCCGGCCAGCCGAACGCCCCCCCGGCGGGACCGCCCCCCAAGCCGCCCGCCATCAAGATGTCCTTCTCCAGCGGCATCCCGGTGACGGTACTGGCCAACGCCCGCGGTATTCCCCTGACCGTCGAGCGCAAGGATCTCGAACGCGACATCGGTGCCCCGCCCAACCTGCCCACCACCCTCAGGCGGCTGATTAGCAGCGTCACCGTGGACGGCATCAGCATCCCGAGCGGCGCCAGGGCGGTCACCCTCGACCGGCGCAACTACATCCTGGCCCGCCTTTCGGAGCGGGACGCGCCTGAGGTGCTCGTCTCCATCGGCGTCAACAGCCGCGGCCAGCAAGGCTCGCTCCAGCGCGAGAGTGTGCGCGGCGAAGCGCAGGTGGTGCCCCTGATGCGGTTGCAGGCCCAGATCTTCAGCAATGGTCCGTTCTTGAGCGAAGGGAGCGCGCGGCTGGTGGGATCGCTGATTGCCCCGGCCATTGCCATCGGTCCGCCCCGCTACGCCCCCAATACCCAAAATCTGCTCTACGGGGATAATAGTTACGGCCTGCGGGTCCAGTTCGACGCCATCTACCGTCGCACCCCCCCGACCGTCGGCGCCCAGCTGATGACCTTCCGGCCCCGGCAGCGCCCCGAACCGTTCGTACCGGTGCCGGTGGCCCGCGTCGACGGCGCCCTCTGGCAGCGCTTCAACTTCGACCAGTGGCGCACCCCCCCCGCCTCCACACCGGCCGAGACCACTGAGACTACTGAGACCACCAGCTCAACGGGTATGCTTTGAAGAAAGTTGTTCTATGGACTGCCGTCGCTCTGTTGCTGACTACCGGCACCGCCGACGCCTACCGCATCTTGCAGGGGATCGTCCTGCCGCCTGTCGCCGACAACCCGCCGGTGCGCATCGACGGGATCTCCAGCAGTCTTCAAGACAAGGAGTATCAGGGTATCAACCTCATCTGGGATACGACCGTTACTTACCGCAACATCTCCCCCAAGCCGATCGACCGCTTGGAAGTCGAAATCTCGATGGCCGATGTCCAGGGCACGATCATGGCCCGCCTCACCTGTCCGTTCGCAGCCAATCTGCAGCCCGAAGCGGGCGACCGCTTGCGCCTGCGCGAACTGTACCTGGCCTGGCCGGGGGCGATCGTCGCCGCTCAGCTCAAATCGGTCGTCTTTGCCGACGGCGAGCGCTGGCCGGCGGGCGACAAGCCCAGCGCCGAGGCGATCCCCGCCCTTTCTGCCGGACCCAAACCGACACTCGCCCAAACCCCCATCTGCCGCAATGATATCCCCCGCCGTTAAGCTCGTCGTCATCGACGACGACCCGACCGGCTCCCAGACGGTCCACGGCTGCCTGCTGCTGATGCAGTGGGATGTCGAGACGCTCAAATTGGGCATCGCCGACGATTCGCCCCTGATGTTCATTTTGGCCAACACCCGCGCCCTCGACCCCGAGCGCGCCGCCGAGACGACACGCGCCGTCTGCCGCAACCTCAAAACAGCCCTGGCTGCGATGGGCGTGGCCGATTATCTGCTGGTGAGCCGCTCCGATTCGACCCTGCGGGGCCACTATCCGCTCGAGACCGATGTGATCGCCCAGGAGATGGGGCCGATCGACGCCCACTTTCTGGTGCCCGCCTTTCTCGAAGGGGGCCGGCTCACCCGCGACAGCGTCCATTACCTGAACGGCGTGCCGGTGCACGAGACCGAATTTGCGCGCGACTCGGTCTTCGCCTACCGCCACAGCTATCTGCCCGCCTACGTCGAGGAGAAGACCGGCGGTCGCATCCCGGCTGAAGCCGTCGAGCGCCTGGTACTGGGCGATATCCGCGGGGAGTGTCTGCAGGAGCGGCTGATGGCGCTGCAGGACAACCGCAGCGTCGTCGTGGACGCGGAGGTTCAAGACGATCTCGACCGCTTTGCCCGGGTGCTGCTGCGCTCGGTGGAGCGGGGCAAACGGTTTTTGTTGCGCAGCGCCGCCAGTGTGCTGACGGCCCTCGCCGATCTGCCTCCGCAGCCGGTTCCCGCCGAGGCAATGGCGTCCTTCGTGCGCGGCGGCCGGCCGGGGGCGGTGATCGTGGGCTCGCACGTGCGCAAGACCACCGAGCAGCTCGAACGGTTGCTCCAGGAGCCCGGCACCGCCGGGATCGCCGTGGAGGTGGAACGGCTCCTGGCGGGGGGGGAAGCGGCGCGCGCCGAGTTGCTCACCGAAGTGAATGCCGCCGTGGCGGCGGCCCACGCCCGAGGCGAGACGCCCGTCGTTTACACCAGCCGTCGGGAGCTGACTTTTCCGGATGTGCAGACGCGCCTGGCCTTCGGCGAGACGGTCTCGGGGTTGCTCATGGCCGTGGAGCGCCACCTGCCTGAAACGATTGGCTATCTGGTGAGCAAAGGGGGCATCACCTCCAACGACACCCTCAGCCGGGGACTCACCCTGCGCACCGCCCGGCTTTTGGGCCAGATCCTACCCGGATGTTCGGTGGTGCGCACCCCCGCCGATCATCCCGATTTTCCGGATCTGCCGGTGGTGCTCTTTCCGGGCAACGTCGGGGCCAAGGAAGCCCTGGCGGTGGTCTATCGCCGGCTGTCCCGGTCTGCAAAAAAATAGGTGCCGGGGGATTTCCCCCGGCACCCGGCTGGAGCGGAAGCAAAATCAGGGATGCATCGGCACCCGGGCCACGAGCGCGTCGATATCGCTCAGTTGGTGATCCACAGCCCAGTAAGTCACCGGCAGGGGCTTACTCAACGCGCAACCCACCGCCAGCATCAACCCCAGGGCGGTGCGTGGAAAGCTTTTGTACTCGTTGGTAAAGGCCACGTCGATGGCCGTTGCCTGGACGATCACGCGGGTGTTGGCGACACCAAAATCATCGGAGTTTTTCATCACAATCTCCTGGAATGAAGAGGGAAAAGCAGTGGATGCAGGGGCGGATCTTGCGTGTGTCTCTAACTGTCATCTATAAATAAATACGCGCGATAATGCACCGCAGTAGCTCAATTTGGACCCCCGGAAGGGCAAAAGTTTTGTAAACAGTTTGCCTTCGCAGAGCGCGACTTTGGAGCGATCGTCTTGCGGACTGGGGAGTATTGGGATTCCAGAGCACCGACAATTTGCCGGGCAACCTCCGTTTGATCGGCAAAGCCGGATTGCAGCGGCCGATCGAAGCTTTCGGACCACAGTTGCACACCGCTACGGGCATCGATAAGCTGGCTGACTACGCGGATGTGCCCGCCGGTGCGGCGCACACTGCCGCTGAGCACTGCCTCGGTGCCGAAGGGTCGGCGCAGGTGGTGATGGCTCCCGCCCGTGGCCGCCCGCCCGGCGATGATCGTAAAGCGCCCGGTTTTGCCCAGCTGATCGGCGAGATCGACTGCGACGCCTTTGCTGAAGTAGGCGCTCCGGCCGTCGCCGCTCAAGTTCTCGAAGGGCAGTACGGCAATGGCTCGGCGGGCGGGGGGAACGGCGGCCTGCAACGACCACCAGCCGAGACCCACCGCCAGACAGGCTGCCGCCATTGCCGTCACCAGCCGCCGGTGGGCACGGATTGGCCACAGCAGCGTGCCCGTCCGCGGCCACGGGAGAGCCTGGCCCGTCAGGTGGCGCTCGATGGCCAGGGAAAATGCCGCCACCGATCCGAAGCGATCGAGGGGATCTTCGCAGAGCGCCTTGAGCACAAGACTGGCGAGCGGACCGGCCAGTTTTCCGGTGAGCTGCTGTGGGGTTGCCTCCCCTGGCCGCCGGCCGCTCAGCAACTCGCACAGCACCACCGCCAGGGAATACTCGTCGCTAGCCGGGGTGATCGCTTCGCCTTTGATTTGCTCCGGCGAGGCGTACCCGGGCGTCAAAAGCCGGGTCATCGACTGGCTGAACACGGCGGTGGCCTCGGGGTCGGCGGGCAACAATTTGGCGATTCCAAAATCGAGCAGCCTGGGATTGCCCTCCGGGTCGATCAAAATATTGGCAGGCTTGAGATCACGGTGGATCACCCGGTGGGCGTGGGCATAGTGCACTGCCTCGCAGACTTTGAGAAACAGCCGCAGCCGTTCGTCTACATCCAGTTTCCGTTCGTTGCAGTAGAGATTGATGGGCTGCCCTTCGACGTAGTCCATCACCAGATAAGGCAGCCCCTGCTCGGTGGTGCCGCCGTCGAGCAGACGGGTGATGTACGGATGATCGAGGCTTGCGAGGATCTGCCGCTCGCCGATGAACCGTTCGCGCAAGCCCGGCCCGTGCAGTTGCGGTTGGAGAATTTTGACGGCGGCGCGCTTGTCGAACTGGCCGTCGTCGCGCTCCGCCAGGTAGACCGCCCCCATGCCGCCCTGGCCGACGGGTCGGATAATCCTGTACGCTCCCAGGCGTTGACCGGCGCTGAGCGGTTCCTCGCCCATCGGTTGAGCGGCTGCGCACCGATATTCATCGTGCTGCGGTGGTGGTTCGACTGCCATGGTCCCCTCGATGCTCTGTACCCTGTACCGGTGTCCCCCGTACTTAGTACGCCGCCCGGCACCCCAGCGGGATCTCGACTCCGCCCAACGACCCGCAGGGCAGGGAGAGTTTGCCTAAGGGGCTTCTCATCAAAACTTCACAAAGCGCTCATTGCCGTCCCTGAGTATGAAGTCATGAGCCCAGAGCGCTCAAAAACACACTTTCAGCCCAGGAGACACCGCCATGCACCGTCGCTTTGCCCCCGTCCTCGCCGCTTTTGCCCTCGTCGCCTTCTGCGTTCCCGCTTTGGCCGTCGACAAAGGTCTGCGCTCGCAGTACCCCGGCCTGAGCGTCCAGCAAATCAAAGACATCCAGGCCGGCAAGACCGTCGCTCCTACCCTGAGCGCCGAGGGCGGCCGCCTCGGTGGGGTGGTCTTCAGCCCCGGCGCCGAGCAGTGCATCGACAACCCGCGTTTCAACCCGGACAACGACGAGAGCGGTCCGCGCGCTTCGGAGCCGTACACCGATTCGACGCCCTACGCGGGCACCGCGACCGCCCTGGCGAGCGCCAACTGCCGCTAAGAGTCAAGCGGCCCGGGTCAACCAACATCGCAAGCGGGTGTCGGTTGACCCGTCGGCTGAGCAGCGCGGCCGGGCGATAGAGTTTTCCTGCCGGACGCGGCGGGTCCAGCGCTGAAAGGTAATGGGTGAGGCCCCGGTGGGTCTCACCTTTCTTGTCCGGCGATCGATGACTCGTGGACGCGGCTGGCTACGATGAATCAGCCGGTCTATTCACCATGTCCATCCGTCCCGCCCGTCCCACCGACAGCCCCGAGATCGCCTACCTGGCCTACCTGGCGAACCGCTCCCACCTGGCGGTGGCTCCCTACGATCTGTTTTTTCCCGGCTCTTTTGAGCAGCGGCTGGGGGTGCTCGAGCAACTGGTGCGCGCCCGAACGGTGACCTGGTTTCACTGGTCGCATTTCGTGGTGGCCGAGGAACAGCGGCGGGTGGCGGCGGTGCTCGCAGGTTACGACAGCCGGGCTGTGGGTCTGCACTGCCTGGGTGAAGCGCTCTACGAAATCGGTTGGGGCGAACGGCAAATTGCCGAGTTGAACGAGCGGGTGGAGCCGTTTGAAGGTTGTACTCCGAGCGAAGGGGAACACGCCTGGAGCATCGACCATGTCGCCACCCTGCCCGCCTATCGCGATCGCGGCCTGGCAAGCGCGCTGCTTATTCACATGGTCGAAAAGGGCCGCGGCCTGGGTTTCTCAGCTGCCCAGCTCAATCTCTACATCGGCAACAGCGCCGCGCAGCGGATCTACGAAAAAGCCGGCTTCCGGCTGGTCGAAAAGTGCACCGATCCCGGTTTCGAAGAGGCGCTCGGCTGTCCGGGGATTGCGCGCATGGTTCTGGCGCTCACGTAGATGACCAGAGTTGCCTTGATTCAGTCCGCCAGTACCTGGCCGCGCGTCTCGATCACCAGGGGAATAAACAGCAGCCCCACCAGCGGCACGAAGCCGACCCAAAAGAGGGTGCTCAGGGCGCTTTGCAGGCTGTTGGCCCCCTGGCTTGCGATGTAGCCCACCAGGAACGGTCCCCCCGCCGCCACGATCCGCCCGACGTTATAACAAAAGCCCGCCCCGGTGGCCCGCAGGCGCGTCGGAAATAATTCCGGCAGGTAATAGGTAAAGCTGCCGAAGACGCCGAAGACCGTGAGGCCGATCGGGAAATACAAATAAAGCCGCACCTCCGGGGGTAGTTCGAGACCGAAGGTGACCAGCAGCGCCGCCCCCGACAACAAAAAATACAGCGCGAACATCGTCCGCCGCCCCAGGTACTTGGCGGCGGGCACGGTGAGCAGGGTGCCGATCAGGCCGCCTAGGTTGAAGCTGTTGGAGGCGATCGCTTTCCAGTTTTCGATCAGACCCTGGGTCTCGGGCTTGGCGAGGCCGCGCAGGGCCGCCTCGCTGGCAGCCAATCCCGTCGCCACCACCGGAATAAACGCCGAGCTGCTCCACCAGGTGAGTAGCGCCGTGACGGCCATCAAAAAGCCGCTCAGGGTCAAAGGCAGGTTCTGCCGTTCGAACAATTCGGCGATGGCGGGGGGCTTCTGCTTGCCTGCCACCTGCTGCCAACGCTCGGGCTCTTTGAGAAAAAGACGCACAAACAGCGCCGCCGCCGCCGGGATGAGCCCGAACAAAAATACGTAGCGCCAGCTGGTCTCGGGGCTCGATTTCAAGAAAACCCCCGCCACCTGCAGATTCAAAAAGGTCGCAAGCAGCAGACCGGCCGGGGCCGCCGTATAAAGAATCGCCCCCGCCTCGACGCGCTTGTTCTCGGGCACCACCTCCGCCACCATCGTCGCCCCCGCCGCCCACTCGCCGCCGATGCCCAGGCTTGCCACCAACCGGCACAGCGCCAGTACCCAGATATTGGGGGCGAAGGCGCAACTGGCGGTGCCCACGGCGTACAGGATGATGGTAAACAGCAGCGTCTTGGTGCGACCGATCTGATCGGCAATCTTGCCGAACAGGATGCCGCCTGCCGCCCACCCCAGCAACAGCAGCGAAGTGAGAATTCCCGTCCACTGCAATGTCGCTTCTTTGGCTTCCGGCGAACCGATGGTCAGCCCCAGCAGGGTCGGCACGCAGTTGGGGGCGACAAAGTTAAAAAGCAGACTGTCGAAAATGTCGAATCCCCAGCCGAGCCAGGCGGCGAAGAGGACCGTCCACTGATAGCGGTTGAGCGAGAGCATGGCGGCAAGAGCGATGTCGGGTGCAGTATAAGGTACATCGTTTGCCCTGCCAACGGTACACCCGCAACTGCTAGATTGTTCGGCGCAGGCTGTGGAGAGTGCGCGTGTCGCGAAGCTGGTGGGTTGCGCTGTTGTGGTTGATCTGGCCCGTTGTGGTCCACGCTGTGCCGATTCCTGAGGATACCGCCCAGTTGATCCTGGTCACCAGTGCCGACTGGCGGGCGACCACCGGCCGTTTGCAGCGCTACGAGCGCTCGGGCGTTACCTGGAAACCTGTGGGCGATCCCTGGCCCATCGTCCTCGGCAGCGGCGGCCTCGGGTGGGGGCAGGGGCTGGCGGCCCCGGCGGCGGGTGGACCCACCAAGCGCGAGGGCGACGGCCGCTCCCCGGCGGGGGTGTACCGGTTGAATGAGACTTATGGCTACAGCAGCGCCCCACCTCCCGGAACAGCCGTGACTTACCGAGCGCTTACCGCTGCCGACCGCTGCGTGGACGACCCGCAAGCCCGCGAGTACAACCGGATCGTCTCCATCGGCCCCGACCGGCCCGAGACCTGGTCTTCCGCCGAGGTGATGCGCCGCGACGACGAACTGTACCGCTGGGTGATCGTGGTGGCTCACAATAGCGATCCGCCCCGGCCCGCGGGCGGATCGTGCATTTTTCTGCACGTCTGGGCCGGTGCGGCCTCGCCCACCGCCGGCTGCACGGCGATGGCGCGCGAGCGGATCGAGACGCTGCTGTCCTGGTTGAGACCCGAGGCCGAGCCGGTCATCGTCCAGCTTCCCGAAGCTGTTTACAAAGTCCTGCGCTCCGGTTGGGGGCTGCCTTGACCGTGCGGCGCATGCAACGTTTTGCGCAGGCGACAGGCTCGTTGGGGTTGCGAGGCGCATAATTTTGCGCAAGCGGATCTCGGTTGGTATTAATCCGCCGAGGAGGTCACGACTGCCATAAACAAAGCGGCAACCCCTTGCAGGGGGTGCCCAACGGCGATCTCAACATTCCCTTGCTCATCGCCCTCTCGCCAAATACCGCCGCCGGATTCGCGCGCCTCAACATCGATCCGCTCGATCCGGCCTATCGGGGCAGCGGCAAGACGATCATCGACAGCCAGGGCAGGCGCGTCGAGTTGCCCGACCCGCAAAAAATCGAACAAGCCTTCGACAATGCGGTGCTCGATGTGCCCTTCGGCCATTTCGAAAGTTCGCCGGACGGCATCAACGACACCACGCAGATCCCGAATCTGTTCACCTTTAGAAGCGGCCCTTACACCGCAGACGGTTCCTTCGCCGCCGGTCCTTTCGGCGGGTTGAGTTCTGTAAACAACGGCGTGCACTCCTCAGAAGTCAACTTGCTGGCCGCCTCCCAGATTAGCGAAGCGACCCTCGGTATCGACCGCGAAGTGTACCTGGGAACGGTACTGCAAAACGCCAACGATCCGAAGGTGCGCCTGCCACAGGGCAAGCCGGTCAAACCTTCCGAGTGGCTGCGCGAGGTGGCGCCCGACCCGGAGGCGGCCGAACTGGAAGATCAAGTTCCTGCTCCCGGCACCGGCAGCTACCCCAATCTTTCTCCGTCATTGTTTACGTTCAACGGCTTGGTATTCAGCCCCAACACCGACAGGCGCAACGACAGCGCCAGCGGCCCGTTCCTGTTTGCCGCCAACGCGATGGCAGCCTTTCAAAACAGCCTGCTGCCGCCCGCCAATCGCACCCAATCCAATCGTCAGGCGCTCGCCACCGGTGCAGTGCGCCGCGGCGCCCGGGTCTTCGAGCAAGCCAGTTGCACCGCTTGCCACCCGGCTCCGTTTTTTACCGACAACCGCATCCACCCGGCGGGCACCATCGGCACCGATCCGGCCCGCGCCCGCTCGCGCCTCGGTTTGGAGCCGCTGCTGGTGCCGCCGCTGTTGTTTACCTTCGACACCCCGGTACCCGTCCCACCCGGCGCCGAGATCCTGGCTGTGCCCACCGCGGGGATCGCCCCGACACCCACGTCATTGCCCACCGGCATCGTCCCCGACGGCGGCTACAAGTCCCCGGCTTTGCGCGGGTTATATTTGTCCGCGCCCTACCTCCACGACGGTGGTGCGGCGGTGCGCGCGGGCGCGCTGCAGTTTTTTGCCGACGGCAGCTTCGCTGTTGTCGATCCGGCTGCGGGCTTCACCTACGCTCAATAGAGGGACCTGGTCGATTTTTTGCTGTCGCTCGACGACGATCCCGGTCGCTATTAGCGGTGCGCCGGCAAAGTTAAACTGTGGAAGCGGCGTGGAGAGCAGGCCGATGGCGATGACGATCGCGGATGTCGAGAAAGTTCAGCGGCTTTTTCCGGACTACCGGATCGAACTGCGCGATGGGGTGATCACGATCATGAGTCCATCGGACGCGGTCTCGGGGATCGTGGGGGTGCGCCTTTCGACGCGCTTGAACCTGTGGGTCGAACAGCGGGCTCTGGGATACGTCTTCGACGCCGGCACCGGTTTCTGTCCCCCCAACACCGATCTCACCGCCCCAGATGTGTCGTTCGTCTCGCGCGAGCGGCTCGGCCGCGCCCCGCGCACCTATGCCCAGGTGGTGCCGAATCTGGTGGCGGAGATCAAATCCAGCACCGACCGCCTCAAAGTGCTCGAAGAAAAGTTGTTGGCCTATCTGGCGATTGGAGCGGAGGTCGGGCTGCTTCTCGATCCGGACAAACGGACGGTGAGTGTGTATCGTCCCGGGCGGCTGCTGGAGGTGCTGAGCGGTACAGACAGCCTTCGATTTGCGGATGTGTTGTCCGGTTGGGAAGTGCCGGTTAGTGAACTGTGGCCGCCGGTCTTCGACTGACGGCGGCTACCAAGCTGTGGATCATGGAGACGGCGCATGCGGACTGTGGGAATCGTAATCTTTGATAATGTCGAGGTGCTCGACCTGTGCGGCCCTTTCGAGGTCTTCTCGGTGGCCCGCGCGGACGGCGACGACGGCGACGAGCAGCCGCTTTTTGAAGTGCTCACCATCGCCGAGCGCCACGCCGTCGTGCGGTGCGTGGGCGGGCTGCAGGTCCAGCCCCAGGCGGTACTCGCCGACCACCCGCCCCTCGATGTTTTGCTCGTGCCGGGCGGCATCGGCACGCGCAAACTGCTCGGCAACCAGAAACTCCTACAGTGGATCGCAGGGCAACACCGGACCACCGAAATCACCGCGAGCGTCTGCACCGGGGCGCTATTGCTCGCCGAGGCCGGCTTGCTCGATGGACGGCGGGTCACCACCCACTGGTCGGTGACCGACTGGATGCGCAGTCGTTACACCCAGGTGGAGGTGCTCGAAAACACCCGCTTCGTCGACGAAGGCAAAATTCTCACCTCAGCGGGTATCTCCGCCGGGATCGACATGAGCCTCTATCTGGTGAGCCGTCTGCACGGCCCGCAGGTGGCCCGCTGGACCGCCCGGCGCATGGAATACGATCACTGGCCCGCACAGACCGCCTCATAAAGGTGATAGCCCGCCCGGCAGCGCGCGCCGGGGTTTGGCGGCGCTCAACTTTTGGCCTTCCCCGGATAGACTTTGGATGCGGTGTTTTTTTGGGTGCGATGTCGGTCCGGACGCTCAGTTTCGAACAAGCCATCGAGCAAGCGACCCAACTGCTCGATGCCCAGGCGGCGGGACAGCTCGGCGGCGAGGGGCTCTACCAGGAGGTGGCGCAACTGATCTCCGCGGCCAACGGCGCACGGGGCTTTTTTGTGACGTTTCTGCCCGGCCGGTGGGCCGCCGCCGATCAAGTGCCCGAGGAGGTGCTCGCGGCACTGCGCACGGCGCCGGAGTTGGTGGCCGAGCTGATGATTAAAAACCTCGCCATGTCCACGGCGATGATCTGGGCGCACCGCGAGGGCGGCGACGAGCAGGCCGCTTTGGGCTCTGATCGGGTGGCCCGCCGCAGCGCGGCTTTGATCGCCCAACTAAAAATAGAGCCGCTCGCACGCCATCTGGAGCTGCTGCGCCAGGCTTTAGCCACTGGAGAGGGTGATTACGCCGCCTTCTTGCAGCGCTGGGGTTACGGAAGCGAGCAGCGCGTGGCGATTTCCAGGGCGATCGCGGAACTATCCATCCCCAGTGGTTAGCTGAAAATACTTTGGCACCTTATAGCTACAGCAGCTCGATGAATCCGGCCTGCTTGAAATGACGGTCGGCGGCAAAAGCCTCGGTGATTTGCTCATGATCCCTGATTTGTCACATTGGGACTTTTCAACGAAAGCACGGGGTTTCAGCCCACGAAAAATCAACGTTTCACCCGTGTTTGGCAGATCAGTGGGATCAGGCTTGAAACCTTTGTTCACCAAGGCCTCCAGGTGTCAGCTATAAACCGCTCTAGAGGTGTTGCCAGAGGCGCAATGTGCTGTCTTTGCCGCCTGCTATCAACATTCGCCCATCCGGGCTGAATCCCAGCGAGAGCACCCAGTCTGGAAGATCGAACCGATGGATCTGCCGGCGGGTATCGGGTCGCCACAGCCGCACGGTGCCGTCGATGCTGCCGCTTGCGACCAACTGACCATCCGGGGCGAGGCTCACCGCCGTCACCCGGCCGGTGTGTCCGCTCAAGCGGGTGCGTACCGTCCGGCCAGGTACATCCCACAGCGCCACGGTTTTATCCCAGCTTGCCGAGGCGAGGGTACGGCCGTCCTTGCTCCAGTCGAGGGCGCGCACCGGAGCGCTGTGGCCGCGCAGGGTAGCCAACAGCTTGCCGTCGGCGCTGTTCCACAGGCGGATCGTCTCGTCTTTGCCGGCGGAGGCGAGGGTGCGGCCGTCCGGGCTGAAGGCGACGGCGAAGACCCAATCACCATGGCCGCGCAGCCGGTACAGTTGCCGCCCGGAGGCGATGTCCCACAGTCGCACGCTGCGATCGCCGCTGCCGGAGGCGAGGATGCGGCCGTCGGGGGCCATCGCCAGAGTCCAGACCGGCTGGCTGTGTCCTTTGAGGGTGTGCCGCAATTTGCCCGTGCCCACATCCCACAGGCGAACGCGCCGGTCGCTGCCGGCGGAGGCGAGGGCTCGACCGTCGGGGGTAAAGACCACGGCGCGCACGGTGCCTGTGTGGCCTTCCAGCGTCTGCAACAGGGTCCCGGCGGGGGACCATAGCCGGATGGCCCCATCGTCGTCGCCACTGGCGTACATGCGGCCGTCGGGCCGCACCGCGCTTGCCCAGACCGGGCCGGGGTGAGCGCCCACTGTCCTGGCGCGCGCCTGCTGCCAGGATGGGCAATTGTTGCCCTGACAGCGCGCCGCCGGGGAAGAAGCGATCCGGGCGGGTGCGGGGGGACCGGGCTGCCACAGGGCCACGGCGGCACCCGCCAGCGAAGCGACCAATACCAGTGCCCCGGCAATCGCCAATCTGGGCGTGCGGCGGGCCTTGCGCCGCTCCAGCGATTGCCGGCGCTCCCGCACAGCTACCGGCAGCCGGGCGGTCAGCGCTTCGATAGCCCGCGCCGTTGCGTCCGTCGTAGCGGCCGGCTCCTCCCCGGCTACAAACAGCCGCACCGGTTCACCCCGGCGCCAACCCTCACGGGCGAACGCCTTGATGGGTGCAGGCAGAGCCACCCCCGGCCGCGCCGCATCGGCGGTCGTCTCCTCGCCCCAGGCCACACTCACCAGTGCCGTGGGCAGACTCGCCCGTTCGACAAAGGCAAGCGGTCCGCGCTCCAGAGCTGCAAAAACCCGCTCCAGCCGCACAGTATCGAGGGGATCGCGCAACCGGTAGCACAAAAAATACGGCACGTTCGCGCGGCCGATCTCGTCGCGCCCGTCGTTGTACAGCCAGCCGAACAGCGTGCGGCCGCAGGCTGGATCCCAATGCAGAAAAGCCGCCCGAAAGTTGGCCGGGGGTGGGTCGTAGGCGTTCCAGTGGCGAGAGACGATCTCATCGAAGAACACTTGGCGCGTGGCTTCATCGACGGCATCGCTCGTCAGGGTCGCAAACCCCCTGCCCGGCAGACTGGTATAGATCAATGGTTCAAGCAGCAAAGACATGGCGTTTTGTGATGGCCCGACAGAAAGCAACCGCTAGTGGGGCTTGGATGCGGAGGGTTGCGAGGCAAGCAGCGCCCCGAGCGCCCCTCGCTCAGTCTGGTTTACCGGGCCGCCTCCGAGCAAGCCCGCAAGCCATCTGCCCACCGTCTGCGTCCAGCGGTCGCGGTGAGCCTTGTTGACCTCCGAGACCAGCCACACCAGCGCGTCTACCCCAGCGGTCGCCTCGACAGGGACCGGCGCCCCGGCCCGCAGGATCATCCCGGATTGAAAAACCCGGTAGTGGCAGCCTAGGGCCTGCAGTTGCTCTAGCACCGGCTGCAGACGTTCCTCCAGCCGCACCGCCAATTGCGGCTGCGAGCGCAGGCGGTCGCACTTGGTGAGCACCAAGGTAAAGGCGTACTTGAGCCCATTGAGGGCAACGAGATTGGCAATCAGCATCACCTGTTCGATTACCCCCGCCGCTTCTTCTAGATAACCTTCGCGCTCCAGAAGCGCCTCGGCGTCAAGAAAGGCGCAGCAGCCGTGGGAGGTGAGGATCATCTGCCGAAAAGCCGGGTCGAGCACGTGACAAATTTCGCCCGGAATATCCTGCCAGCGAAAGTGGCAGAGCGTGCGCGTCCCGAGCGCCGAGCGGCATTTAAGACTGAACTGAAAGGTGCTCACTGCGGCGGTGGCCGGCGGATACTCGCCCGTGCGGGCCATGTACTCCAAGATCTTGTCAATTTGTTTGCGCGAGTCGCCGTCTCTGCTCTCAAACCAGAGCGGCCGGCTGGGATCCCGGCGCTCCAGCAGGTGGGCGCAACTGCCCGCCAGAAATACCGTTTTGCCCACACCCCGCTGGCCGATGCTCAGCAGCGTGAACGTCTTCGAGGGAATCGCAAGTTGTGGGGCCATACGCGTTGTGCCGATTGAGGGTGAGATTCGACGCCGGAAGGGCCGATGGCGGTGCAACCAGTCGGCTTTTTTGGTCGTAATCCCCCCACAAACTTACGCCGCCGGTGGCCCTGCGGATGAGATCAGTGTCTGGTGAGCGCATCTTAAAATAAAACCCCGATGGAGGGGAGGCTCCACCGGGGTTTGTCGCTAGCGCCCCTAGCGCTTGCCTTTTTTGTCTTTGCCAGCGTGGCCCTTGAAGACGCGCGTCGGCACGAACTCGCCGAGTTTTTGGCCCACCATCTGCTCGGTGACGTAGACCGGCAGGTGCTCCTTGCCGTTGTGCACCGCGATCGTGTGGCCAATCATCTGCGGCACGATCGTCGAAGCGCGCGACCAGGTCTTGATGACGCGCTTCTCGTTTTTGCTGTTCATCGTCTCGATCTTGCGCAGGAGGTGATCGGCGACGAAGACTCCTTTTTTCAGCGAACGTCCCATGATGCTTGCTAACCTCGCCCGGAAGCCGTCTTGCGACGGCGGATGATGAACTTGCTGCTGGGCTTGCGGCGCTTGCGGGTCTTGGTGCCCAGGGCACTCTTGCCCCAAGGGGTCTGGGGTTTGCCGCCAATCGGACTTTTGCCCTCGCCGCCGCCGTGGGGGTGATCCACCGCGTTCATGACCACGCCGCGGTTGTGGGGGCGTTTGCCCAACCAGCGCTGGCGACCGGCTTTGCCGATGGAGATGTTTTTGGCGTCGAGATTGCCCACCTGCCCCAAAGTGGCGTAACACTCCTTGCGCACGACGCGCACTTCGCCCGAGGGCAGGCGCAGCGTGGCGTAGTCGCCTTCTTTGGCCATCAATTGGGCAACCGCCCCGGCGGCGCGGGCCATCTGGCCGCCCCGCCCCGGCAACAGCTCAATGTTGTGGACGTTGGAGCCGAGCGGCAGCTTCTCCAGCGGCAGTGCGCAGCCAAGTTCGATAGGCGCGTCTTCGCCGGCACTGATGCGCGCGCCGACTTTGAGCCCGACCGGATGCAGGATGTAGCGCTTCTCGCCATCGGTATACTGCACCAGGGCGATGCGCGCGTTGCGGTTGGGGTCATATTCGATGGCCAGGACTTCGGCCGGGATGCCGCGCTTGTCGCGTTTGAAGTCGATGAAGCGGTACAGGCGCTTGTGACCGCCGCCGCGAAATCGGCTGGTGATCACACCCTGGTTGTTGCGCCCCTGCTTGCGGTGGACGTACTTGGTGAGTTTCTTCTCGGGCTTGGACTTGGTGACCTCGGCAAAGTCAGCGCCGGAGCGCTGGCGGGTGCCCGGGGTCATCGGTCGATATTTGCGAATGCCCATAGTGCATGTGCTCCTGGCAGATCGAAACCGCCCTCGCGAGCGGTCTCAGCGGGCGGAAACACCAGCCGGTGCCGGAGTCCGCCACAATAGCGACAATGCACAAGTGTACAGAATTTTGAGCCGGGCGTCTAGTGCTATTGGAACTTCTTCAAAAAGCGCAGATCGTCCGGGTTGACGAAGTGGCAGCGACTCGGGAAACCGTCTTCGGAGTCGTCGGTGCAAATGTAGGCCCAGCCCGTCTCCGTCTCTTCGATGAGCGTGTAGGTGTCCTCGGAGATAAAAAAGCCCTGATGGTTGCGCGTGTCAGGTATCACTTTGCAACGGGCCTTGAGACCGTGCACACGATTCTCATCGAATTCGCTCATCTGCGATCGGATGATGTTCTCCATGGGACAGCACCTCCACGTATGCCTGGCTACCGAAACTGGGTTCTGTAACCGTACCATTCCCCTACTTAACATGCGCTCACAATCAAGGCATTTTCGATTAAGTTTGGCTACGGAACGCGTGGAGATCAACGACGGCTCCATCGTCTGCCGAGTCCGCGGCGGCGATTGATCCTCGTGCAGGCGGGCGTGAGAGGCAGATAGGCGTTCCGGGTCTATGTTAAACTGACCGCAGCCAGGGCCTAGACTGTCTTGGACTGCCCGTAGCGCCCGAGCGGTTCGCTGTCTCTATAAATGGGTACATAAGGTGGTTTTTCCTGACTTGCTGCCGCGCAGATCCACGGTACAACCGGTGCGCCTGATGGGTGACGAGCGGCTGAGATTGTTCTCCGGTTCGGCCAATCCGGAACTGGCCCAACTGGTGGCCCGCTACCTGGGCCTGGCCCCCGGACCGCTGGTGCGCAAGTCCTTTGCCGACGGCGAATTGTACGTTCAGATTCAAGAGTCTATCCGCGGCTGCGACGTCTATCTGGTCCAGCCCACCTGTAGCCCCGTCAACGACAGCTTGATGGAGTTGCTGATTCTCATCGATGCCTGCCGCCGCGCTTCCGCCCGCCAGATTACCGCCGTGCTTCCTTACTACGGCTACGCCCGCGCCGACCGCAAGACCGCCGGTCGCGAATCGATCACCGCCAAATTGGTGGCCAACTTGATCACAGCGGCAGGTGTCGACCGGGTGCTTGCCATGGACCTGCACTCCGCTCAGATCCAGGCCTATTTCGACATTCCCCTCGACCACGTCTACGGCTCGCCGGTCCTGCTGCAGTACATCAAAGAAAAGCAGCTGGGCGATATGGTGATCGTTTCCCCCGACGTGGGCGGTGTCAGCCGGGCGCGCGCCTTTGCCAAAAAACTCGATGACGCCCCGCTTGCCATCGTCGACAAGCGCCGCCAGGCTCCCAACGAAGTCGAAGTCATGAACGTGATTGGCGACGTCAAGGGCAAAACCGCCATCCTGGTCGACGACATGATCGACACCGCCGGCACCATCTCGGAGGCGGCCAAGGTGCTGTTGCGCCAGGGGGCCAAAGAAGTCTACGCCTGCGCCACCCATGCGGTCTTCTCCTCCCGGGCCATCGACCGCCTCTCCGACGGCACTTTCACCGAGGTGCTGGTCACCAATACCATCCCGGTGCCGCCCGATCGTCGCTTCCCGCAACTGCGGGTGCTCTCGGTGGCGGATCTGATCGGCGAGGCGATCTGGCGCATCCACGAAGATTCCTCCGTCAGCAGCATGTTTCGCTGAGCCTTGCTTACCAACTGGTCGATCGCGCTTGCCGTCAACACCCTTCTGGGCGCCCTGGCTTTCCCGGCCAAGTTGCTCACCAACTGGGGCCTGCTCAACGCCTGGGCGCTGGGGGTGCTCGTTTGGGGCGCTCTAGGTTGGCGGGGTTACGCAATCATCCTTGTGTACTTCGCGCTGGGCACGCTGGCGACGCGCATCGGGTTTGCGCGCAAGGCGGCCAAGGGAATCGCCGAGGGGCGTGGGGGGCGGCGCGGGCCGGAAAACGTCTGGGGTTCGGCCGCCGTCGCGGCCCTGTGCGCCTTGGGGTACATTGCTGTTCCCAATCCGCTGTGGCTATTGGCCTACACCGCGAGCCTCGCCACCAAACTCTCGGACACCGCCGCCTCCGAAGTGGGCAAGGCCTACGGCAAAACAACTTATCTCGCGACGACGCTGAGGCCCGTTCC
Source organism: Gloeobacter violaceus PCC 7421 (assembly GCF_000011385.1). NCBI lineage: Bacteria > Bacillati > Cyanobacteriota > Cyanophyceae > Gloeobacterales > Gloeobacteraceae > Gloeobacter > Gloeobacter violaceus. The sequence goes on along the minus strand of NC_005125.1, from coordinate 956,868 downwards.
CGCCGGGACCGAGGGGGCAGTGAGCCTCGAAGGCACCCTGGCCGGGGTGGCCGGATCGCTGGTGCTCGCGGCCTGCGGCTGGCTGGTGGGATATGTTTCGGGCTGGGGATTGCTCTGGTGCGTGGTCGCTGCCTTCGTGGCCACCACCTGCGAAAGCCTGATTGGAGCCACCCTCCAGCAACGCGGCTGGCTCACCAACGAGATGACGAACGTGATCAACACCGCCATCGGTGCCGCTGTGGCAGCCGGTCTTGGCATGTCCGGCTCTTAATCGCCGGGAATTCCGATTGTTGGCTATATATTTATTTGCAATTTAAGTAATTGTTCGTATATATGCAAACCGTTTTGGGCTGTGGTGGATGCTACGGTAACCACCCGTAGAGTTAAGTAGTGGTTACCCAATGAAACGGACAATGGCATTGTTGTTTGCTGTGCTTGTTTGTGGCGCCGTGCCCTCTCAAGCAGCTGGAGAGCCAGGTTTTGCGGTCGGCGGTTTTCTTTTTGAATCCAAAGAAGCGTTCATCGGCAGTGGTGCCCGTTGCGCCGCCGCTTCGCCGAACCCGGCGGTGATTAAGGAAGTGCAGCAGAGAATCGACAAATGGCTCATCGAGCGGCGCAACAAGTCCAACATTGCTGCCCCCCAGCGCGGTGCCAGCGTCCCGGTGGCTTTTCACGTCATCTCCAGCGGCTCCACAGGCAACCTTTCCGACACTGATGTCTACAATCAGATCGCCGTTTTGAACTCGGCCTACGGCGGTACCGGCTTTTCTTTTTATGTGCAGTCGATCGACCGCACCGACAATGCCACCTGGTTTGCAATGACGCCCGGTTCAAGCGCCGAGCGCGAAGCCAAATCGGCCCTTGCGGTCTCGCCCACCTCGACGCTCAATTTTTATACGGCCAATCCCAGCGGCGGTTTACTGGGCTGGGCGACTTTTCCCTGGTCGCTCTCGAGCGACCCGACCAATGACGGTGTCGTGGTGTTGTACTCCTCTTTGCCCGGCGGCAGTGCCTTTCCATTTAACGAAGGCGACACGGGTACCCACGAAGTCGGGCATTGGCTGGGTCTCTATCACACCTTCCAGGGCGGCTGCTCTTACTACGGCGATTATGTCGGCGACACTCCCAGCGAGAGTTCTCCCGCTTCCGGATGCCCCGTCGGTCGCGACACCTGCAGCGCATCCGGTCTCGATCCGATCGAAAACTTTATGGATTACTCCGACGACGGTTGCATGTTTCAATTTACCGCCGGCCAGGTAAGCCGCATGCAGGCTGCCCGCGACATCTATCGACCCTTCCTGCCTTAGCCTGGTGCGCATCGACGCTGCAGCCCCTTTTCTGACTCAGAAAAGGGGCTGCGGCACGGGCTCTGGGCAGTGGAAGGTCGGCTCCGTCGCTAGGGGGCCTTGTCGGCGTCGGGCTTGGGAGCCTCGGCAGCCGGCAGCGACTTTTGTGAGCCGAGTTGGGACTTGAGGGCAAGCAGTTCGTCCTCGACGCCACCGCCCGATTCGAGGACTTTAAATTGGTCTTCGAGGTTGTCGGTCGCCAGTTCTGCCACCGCCTGGGAGCGGGCTTCCAGTTCGTTGACCTTTTCTTCCATGCGCTCGAAGGTCGAAAAGGAGCCGCCGGTGTTGACTTTGCCCAGAGTCTGGTTGATTTGCTCGGTCGCCTTGGCGGAGCGGGCGCGGGCCACCAGCAGATCTTTTTTGGCCTTTGCCTCGGAGATTTTGCCTTCGAGGCCGGTCAGGTTGGTCTTGAGGGTGGCGACGGTCTTGCGCTGCTGCTCAAGCTGGGTCTTGAGGCCCGTGGCGCTTTCAGAAAAAGACTTTCTGCGGGTCAGCGCTTCGCGGGCCAACTCGTCGTTGTCCTTGGAGACGGCGAGGGCGGCGCGGCGCTGCCATTCGTTGGCCTGGGCATCGGCCTGGAGGTACTGTTGTTCTATACGTTTTTCACTGGCAATCGCCTGGGCCACGGCCTGACGCAGCTGGACGAGGTCCTCCTGCATGTCGTTGACCGTCTGGTTCAGCATCTTCTCGGGATCTTCGGCCTTGGTGACCACAGAGTTCAGGTTGGACTTCAAGACCGCGGCGATGCGATCGAATAATCCCATAGCGCTCTCTCCAGTGTTTGCCTCTCAATGTGTCGTATTGTAGCCAGTTGCAGGCGCCGTTTGCCAGCGTCGGCTTAATTATTTATTGGACACCCAAGGACTCAATCGAACTCATGGCCAAAATTCACGCAAGCGCCCGCTGGAGCGAAGCCGCCCTGCAGATCCTCGCGGACGAGACGCGCCGGATTCTCAAACACGAGGCGGGCACGCGCGCGGGGGAAGACCCGGAGCAACTGCACCAGATGCGCGTCGGCATCCGGCGGTTGCGATCGGCATTGCGTCTTTTCGAACCGGCCTTGAAGCTCCCCAAGCCCGCCCGGCGCCGTTCGCTTTCGCCGCTGGCGGCGGTGCTGGGCAGCGTGCGTGACCTCGATGTGCAGATGGAGATGCTGCGCGAGCGCTATCTGGGGGCGCTGCCGGAGGGGGAGCAGCAGGCCCTGGAGCGGTTGCTGGCGCACCTGGAAAGCCTGCGCACCCAGGCGCGAAGCGCCATGCTGCGCTACCTCGACGGGCTGGATTACGAACAATTCAAATCGGCCTACACCGAATTTTTGGAATCTCCCAAATTCAGGCGGGGAGCTGACGAGAGCTTGTACCACCTGCTGCCTGCTTTTTTGCGCGAGGCACTGAGTACTCTCTGGGCGCACCCGGGCTGGGAGGAGCCGGATGTCGAGACCATGCACGACCTGCGTATCGCCGTCAAACGGGTACGCTACAACCTCGAATTTTTCCTGGGCTGCTACGGCAAGGCGGTGCGCTCGCTGCACGGCGAACTGAAGCGCATTCAGGAGGAACTGGGGATCATCCACGACTGCGACGTGCTTCTGGGCCAACTGCACACTGAGCCACTGGGTCCTGCCACCCCCTGGCAGCAGCCTTTTTCCCGTTTGACGGCGCTGGTGAGAAACGAACGGCGCAACGCTGTACGCCGCTTCCGGCGGCTGAAGACGCGACTGCTGTCTGAGGACATGCGCAACAGCCTGGCGGTGTGGGTGAGCTGGCCGGGCACCGCCGACGATCGCGAGCTGTTCGAGGGCAACCAGTTGCCCGTAGGAGCGCTGGAATTGGAGCGGCGCTACCGCCTCGCGGTCGGCCGGCGCACCCATCTGGAGGCGCAACTGGGCGATAGCGGCTTTCGTGCTGAACCCGCCGCCCAGCAGACCGACCACTATCTGGAGGTGCTGGGGCCGCACCAGTACCTGCGCCTGCGGCGGGCCGAGGCGGCTTCGCGGGTGCACTTTTATGTCACCCGCAAAGACTACGGTCCCGGCGCCAGCCGCCGCGTGGAAGAGGAAACCGTCAGTCCCCTGATCTACCGGGCATTTCTGGCGCGCTTTCACCAGCTGCCCGTGCCGGTGGTCGCTGTCGTTCGGACTGCCTGGAATGGCTTCTGGGAGCAGGTACCTTTGAGTGTCGCGTTTGAGAGCATCGAAGGCATCGGTCCGGAATCGGGCGATTACGCGACGGTGGCGGCCCTGGTGCCGGACGAGGTACTGCTCGAAGCCGCCGGGGCCTGCCTGGAGCGCTTTTGTACGAGTTTTGGTCTGGAGGAGATCCAGCGCCAACACCAGAGCGAAGTGAGTTTGTTGCTGGGGTGGGTGGCCAACCAGCAGCTCGCCCCCGCCCCGACCGGCCGCTGATCGAAAAAATCGTCGCAAACCGTTGACCGGTACTCACAGCACCGGTATTGATAATAGTGAGTAAAAGTTGGACTGTTTTTGGACTGGAGGATGAACAGCAAGCCCGACTAAGCTGCTCTCAAGCGCTTATGCAGCCAGCAAGGTATCAATTTGTAGCACCGCTGGGATTGTGCGATGCCCCCCGGAGGGATATCGCTAACGGTCTAGCGGATTGTTCAATCGACAGTACTTGCCGAGGAGTTTGTCATGCGCTTTCAGGTCTGGGTGTTAGGTTTGGGTCTTGTTCTAGGCAACCCGCCTGTCCACGCCGAGCACGTTCCCACCAAAAACGAGTTGCAGCGGCAGGAAGCAGGCATCCGAACACTGGCCCAAGCCCTGGAGCCACCGGCAGTCAGCGTCTCCCAGGCTCCCCCGGACGAAACGGCGATCGAATCGATCGGGCCGGCGGGCAGCTATAGCCTCGACGAGGTCACCGTCACCGGCACCCTCCGGCCGGCGCGCACCAACGAGACTTCCACCACGGTCTACACCGTCGATCGCAAAGAAATCGAGGACAAAGGCGCCAACAGCGTCGGCGAAGCGATCCGCGGCGTGCCCGGCGTGCAGTCGAACGTCTTCGGAGCGGGTGCCGATGTACACAACAACTTTTTTATCCGCGGCCTGCCGAATCTCGGTATCGGCATCCTGGTGGACGGGCGGCTGATTACCAACCTCAACCAGGAACACTTTGATCTGAGCGATCTGCCGGTCTACAACACCGAGCGCATCGAGGTGCTCACCGGCAGCGGCACGACGCTCTACGGCACCAACGCGGCGGGCGGGGTGATCAACGTCATCACCCGCAAGCCGACCGGCCCGCTCGAAGCGGACCTCAAAGTCGAGTTCGGCGGCTACGGCTACAGCAACTACAGCGCAAGCTACGGCGGCAAAGTCGACAAATTCGGTTTTCGCGCTGGCTACCGCCAATTCGACACCAACGACGATTATTACTACCAGGTCCAGCGGCCGACAACGGGGCTTTTTACCGGCAACCGCCCCAACGCCTACCAGCACGCCAAATTTTACGACCTCAATTTGAGCTACGACTTTGACGATCGCAACCGCCTGCGCCTCGACGGCTACTTGCGGGGCAGCACGCGGGGAATAGCTCCTTTTTCGATTTTCGATCCGGCCAGGCCCTTTCTCGATTCGGCCACGGGCGAGCCGCAGTTCGAGATTACCCGCCTGGTCACCCAGGCGAACGGCCTCGCCCTCACCTACGACAGCGACCTGGGCCAGGCGCGCGACTCGAAGCTGCAGGTACTCGCAGCCGTCGATCGCAATCTGGTGGAAGAATTTTCGGGCGTCGACCTGGGCGATCCGGGTACCTACACCGACATCTCCGTCTTGAACTTTCAGGTCCGCCACAACTGGCAGTTCAATCCGACCAACAACATCACCTACGGCTTCGAGTACCAGCGCCAATTTGGCCGCTCGGGCGAAAACAGCGGTGAGATCACCAGCTTCGATACCGGCCAGGATCTGCCGGCCCTCTTTGCCCTGTACACCTGGAAACCGCTCGAACCGCTGGTGATCACCGCCGGTGTGCGCGCCACTTTTGTGGGCAATATCGTGGCGCGCGGCCTGGTGCGCGATATTCCCAGTTCCGTCGACCCGTCGGTGGGTTTTCGCTACCAGCTGTTGCCGGGACTAGCTCTGCGCGGCAACTACCAGCGCATCTACCGCGCCCCCAACTTTAACGATCTCTTTGGCCGCACCACCCACATCGGCAACCCGTTTTTGGAGCCCGAATCGGGCAACGCCTTCGACATCGGCCTTGACTGGCAGACCGGGGGCACCAGCTTACTGCGGCTCACTTACTTCACCGCCGATGTCAATAACCTCACCGACTACCTGCTGGTGCGCAACGCCTGCGATCTGAACGGCAATGCCCCCGACTGCAACGACGACCCGCGCAGCAATGCCGAGCGCTTTCGGGTCAATTACCCGCGCGTCAATTCCTCCGGCCTGGAGGCCGCCTTCAACTGGAAGATCGCCTCCGAGTGGAGTACTTTTGCCACCACAACCCTGGTCGATTCGCGTCTGGTGGCCGCCCCCGATCCGGCCACCGTCAACAACCAGCTGGTGCAGCTCGGCAGCATCAACAACTCCGAGGACGGCACCTTTCGTGTCGATGTGGCCGAGCGCAACGCCCTGGTGCAGACCCAGTACCCGCTGGTGCCTTTTTTGACCTCCCGATTGGGGGTCACCTACGAGCCGCCCGGCGGGTTGCGGGCCAGCCTCTTTGCCAACATTTCGGGGGGCCGATCGGTGGATGTCAACCACGTCGGCCCCTTCGACACGCTGCACCCGGCCCGCCTCACCCCCGGTTCGCTGCTGCCCGGCTACACCACCGTCGATATGTCCGTACGGGTTCCCCTCACCCCGTCCGTGGCCCTGAACGGATACGTGTTCAACCTGTTCAACAGCTACTACGAGCGCTCCTACGGCAACCCCGGGCCGGGGATTAACTTTCGGGTGGGGCTTTCGAGCACGTTTTAAGCGCCCGTCATGGCGTGACCAAAAAGCGGTTGTGGCTGGCGGCACTCCCGGCTGTGGTGGTCACCTTCACCCGGCCGCTGAGCGCCCCCACCGGCACAGTCACTCGCACTTCGTTATCGGAAACGACCGTGAAGCTGGTGGCAACCCCGTCTTTGAAGGTGACCGCCGTCGCCGCGGCCAGCCCCGAGCCGGTGAGGGTCACCTGCGTACCGACCGGACCGAACCTGGGGGAGAAAACCTCGATGGCGACGGGTATACCGGTGGCGGTGGTATTGAGCAGCACCGAGACAGTGCTGGCATTGAATACCGCCGCGGCCAAATCGAGGTCGCCGTCGCCGTCGAGATCGCCGACGCTGACGCCGAAGGGCGCCGTCTCGCCGGCCGGGAAGTTGAGGGCAGAGGCGAAGGTGCCGTCGCCATTGTTCAGCAGCGTCGAGACGTAGACGTTGTTAGCCGCAGCCAGATCCAGATCGCCGTCTCTGTCGATGTCGCCCACGGTGACGGCGTAGGAGCCGTTGCGGATGAACGCGTTGCTCGGAGCATCGAAGCTGCCATCGCCTCTGTTGATGAGTACCGAGACGTCATCGGACAGATCGTTGGCGGCGACCAGGTCGAGATCGCCGTCGTCGTCAAAATCGCCCTCGATCAAGGATACCGGTGCGGAGCCGACCGCAAAATCGCTCGCCCCCGCGAAGGTGCCGTCGCCGTTGCCCAGCAGTACCGAGACCGTATTGGCATCCTGATTGGCCGCCGCCAAATCGAGATCGCCGTCCCCATCGAGATCGGCTGCGGCGACGGCTTTGGTTCTCTGAGCCGCCGCGAAGCTGCGGAAGGCTGCGAAGGTGGCATTGCCGTTGTTGAGCAGCACCGAGATGTTGTTGGAGTAAACGTTGGCCGTGGCCAGATCCAAGTCGCCATCCCCGTCAAGATCGCCCACCTCAACAGAACTGGGACCGCTGTCGGTCCTGAATTTGACGGCGGTGGCGAAATTGCCGCTACCATCGCCTAACAGCATCGAGACTTCGTTCGTCGCGACATTGGCGCTGACTAGATCCAGATCACCGTCGCCGTCAAAATCGCCTGAGGCTACCGAAAGCGGCGTGTAACCGACGGCGAAGTCGCGGCGTTCGGCAAAGGTGCCGTCGCCATTGTTCAACAACACCGAGACGTTGTTGGAATCGCGATTAGCGGTAAACAAATCAAGATCGCTGTCGCCGTCGAGGTCGCCGCAAGCCACTGCGTAGGGACTGATGCCCACCGAGAAGCTCTGAGCGTCGGAAAAGGCAACTTGGGCTTGCACCGGCAGTGCCGGCAACGCCACACTCGCCGCCAAACCGAGCCCGATCAGCCAAGGCGGTAGTAGACCCATCTCGACGGCCGCGGGTTTGCGGAACCCGCTCAATAGGCACGCAGCAAAATTCATGAAGATCTCCTGGAAGGCAGAATGTGTCATATGATACAGCCAACAGTCAGAGCAGCCGACTGTCCGGCATAGACGAAGATGACTTTTCACAGAGTCAAAGCAATCGCCATTGCTCCAGATAGGCGCATCGACTAACCCCGCTGCGCCGATTCTGCAATAACGCACTTATGGTCTCAGGCCGGTGGCACCGAGCGGGAACCACACCCTTTGCACAGTCTCTAGGCACATTGAAGTCATGCCTAAGCCTGGAGCTGCCTAGTTGACCATTGCTGCAACCGTGGTACAGTTCTCAAAATAAGTCCTCCTTCTCCGCCTGTCAACCACCTCTCTCATTTTGTAAACATTCCTTCAAGTTAGCCGCCTGCTATACCTTCTGTGGTGTTCGATACTTCAGGCTCTGATGCAAACGCTGTCCGTTGAAAAATCGCAGGTACACACCGATTTCTCCTGGGATTCTCCTCTATCTTCATAAGCTTTCAAGTACACTTCTTGACACTTCAATGATCGCCTCAGCTTTTCCACAAACAAATTGTCCAGGCATCTACTTTTGCCGTCTATGCTACTTTTAATCCCCTTACTAAATAATACCTTTGCAAACGCTTCACTTGGTAAAGTGACTACCCTCTTCCATTTGAATGTCTTCGGCATTCTATACTGCAGAGCGCGCTGAAAAGCCTCCGCGCAAAAGCGTGCTTCTAGCATATTCGACAAACTTAGACAATTCGTATCGACGGTGAAAATTGACGGTAATTGCCAGATACAGATAACTATTGCTGATCAGAACACAGATAATATCTGCCGCCCAAATTTGATTGGTTCTCACCACCAGCACTCCTCGCGACGGAGACGGCCAAATTTTGTGTTCGTGGGCTTTGCGGCTGGTGTCAGCCTTCGGGTACACCGCCTCGATGCTCGTCTGCCATACCAGACTTTGCATGTGCTTGCGATTGGCCTGATATCCTTCGCGCAAGCCAGGCAGCCAAATGCTGCGAAGCGTAGAATGGCGCGTCCAGACACTGCTCAGCGATGAGTCGCATCCTATGCAGGTCTTCCCAGATACCGGTGCCGGTCGGTAGTATAGCGAAGAACGCGCCAGTTCCAACAATCTGTATTGTCGATTTGGCGAGAGCGTACCGTCGTAGCGTTCGAGTATTCTCAGACAACCTGTGCCACTAACTTGCTGCACTTGCGCCCTTAAAATTGTGTTCGACCGTCAATTGCCGGATTTAGCGGTACAACGCGTCGATTTTGGCGTTGCCGTGTTTTTCTTGCTTGGTTTTGGCCGTGGCAAAAAGATCGCAGGCTTCCTCGGAAAGCTGCTTTTTCTATTGGGAGATCTGAACGGGCCGCAGTTGGCCTCGTACAGCTAATTTAGCGATCGTCTGTTCTCCTCGCAGGGCTTCGAGGGCGATCTTGGCCTTCCAGTCTCGACTAGATCTTTTGTAGGGCTGTTTCACCTGCTCTGCTCGTCCTGGTAAGCGGTAGAGACATAGCTTAGCTGCCTGTCCAAGCACTTGGATTCATTCTCGTACCTTTCCCCGCAAGCACACCAGTACCAATTGGAGATTTTGATCACTTCCGTAAGACGGATGCATTGATGTGTGTACTCCATCGTCAGGGCTTCTTGTTCTTTAACTTTGACTTAGTGGTTTCATAATCTTGGCTTTACGTGTCATCGGTAAATTTTTGAGGGCCCAATGACAACCGCGCCAGGGTCGTGCGGTTGATCAACCTTGCGGTCCACGGGACAAGCCTGCCCGCTGTGCGGCTTGAATCTATTTTTTGAGGGTGGAAAATGCGCAAATGGACTCTTGGATTGGCCCTGGGGATGCTCCTCGGGGGTGGAATCGCCCTGGCTGCGGCCAGCGGTGTGCTGCCTGTGGCCGCGTCGCCGACGGTGGGAGGCTTTAAACCCTTGGCGCGCTACAACGTCAGCGGTTCGATCGCCGAGATTATCTCCGCCAGCCCGGACGGCAAGTTGTTGGCTTACACCGACGCCGGGGAGCAACTGGTGGGCTTCATCGACCTCCAGAATCCGGCGCTACCGGTGGAGGCGGGCAATGTCGACGTGTCAAGCTTCGGCGAGCCGACTTCGGTAACAATCACCCCGAACGGCCGGTACGCCCTGGCGGTGATCAAAGATGACGAAGAAGACATCGCCGCCCAAAAGCCGGGGGTGCTGCTGTTTATCGATCTGGTGAGCTTCACGGTCGTAGGGCAGGTCAATTTGCTGGGCATCGGCCCGGACAGCATCGCGCTCACCCCCGACGGCGCCAAGGCTGTGATCGCCATCGAGGACGAGGAGGACACCGACAACTTGCCCGGTAGCCGCCCCGGCTCGGTCAATGTCGTCAAGCTCGACTACGACTCCCCCGCCAACTCCGTGATCACCAACGTACCCATCGACCTCGCGTCGGTCCCGGGGGCCAATTTCGTAAGCGATCCGCAGCCGGAATTCGTGGCCATCTCTGCGAACGGCAAGACGGCGGCAGTGAGCGTGCAGGAGAACAACGTCCTATCGCTCATCGATATCGAGAGCGCCACGGTCGTACGTAGTTTCTCGCTGGGTACTTCGACCCACCGGGCGGCGGATCTGATCGACGATAACGACATCAAGTTCGTGCAGCCATTTGCGGGACGGCGCGAACCGGATGCGGTCGCCTTCACCCCGGACGGCAGGGCGCTGGTGATCGCCAACGAAGGGGACACCGAGGGCAGCGATTCGGGCGGGCGAGGTTTCAGCGTCATCGACCTCGAAGGCAGCGTGCTCTACGACAGCGGTTCGAGCCTAGAGTCGCGGGCTGTGCTGTTCGGCCACTACCCCGACTCGCGCTCTGAGAACCGGGGTCTTGAAGTCGAAGGCGGAACACTCGCCACCTTCGGCGGCACGCCCTTCGCGTTTCTTGCTTCTGAGCGGGGCAGCTTCCTCGCGGTCTACGACCTCACCAACCCCCGAGCTCCCCGCTTCGTGCAACTGTTGCCCACGGGCATCTCTCCGGAGGGGGTGCTTGCCATCCCGAGCCGCGGACTGGTGCTCACCGCCAACGAAGAGGACGGTACCGTCGACATCTTCGAGGCCATTCCCGGCCGCTACGTGCCGCCTGTGAGCCAGCCCACGGTCAGAAGCGGCGAGCTGTCGCTGCCCTGGAGTGCGCTGAGCGGCCTGGACAATGGCCCCGACAACGTGCTGTACGCCGTGCCGGATAAAGCCTTCCAGCCCTCGCGCATCTTCACAGTCCGCCTGCAAGGATCGCGCGCGGTGGTGGAAGCAGCCCTCCCGCTCACCAAAGACGGCGCCCCGGCAAACTACGATCTCGAAGGCATCGCCGTCGCCCCCGAAGGTGGCTTCTGGCTTGCAAGCGAGGGTGAGGAAGCCAACGACCCGCCCAACCTGCTCATCCGCACCGACGCGAGCGGTGCGGTGAAAGAAGAAATCACGCTGCCTGGCGAGATTGCCGCGCGGGTGGGCGACAACGGCTTCGAGGGCGTTGCCGTCAGTCCCTCCGGCCGCAAGGTCTACACGGTCATCCAGCGCGAGCTGGCAGGCGATGTCGGCTTTGTGCTGGTGGGTGCCTACGACCGCGATACGGCCAGTTGGGCGTTCTACAACTACCCGCTCGACACTCCGCCGGAGGACGGCTGGGTGGGCCTCAGCGAAATCACCGCCCTGGGGGACGAAAGTTTCGCCGTCATCGAGCGCGACAACCAGGCGGCGGGCAACGCCACCGTCAAGCGCATCTACTCGTTCAGCCTCAAGGGCCTCGCCCCCGGCGCGACGGTAAGCAAGCAGTTGCGCGTCGATTTACTGACCCAGTTCGGCTTCGACCTGGAGAAGATCGAAGGCACTGCCCTCAAGCGCGGCAATCTCTGGGTGGTCAACGACAACGACGGCGCCGGGGAAACCCGATTGCTCAACATCGGCAAACTGCCCTGATTCGGCTCAGGGCGTGACCTCAAACCTGCCCCGACTGGTCGCTGTACCGGTCGGGTTTTTGACGAGGATACGTCCTGACACAGCGCCGGTCGGCACGATCGCCATGATCTCGGTGTCGGAGACGACAGTAAAGTCTGCGGGCACGGCGCGGGTGGTGTTGCCCTTGAACAAAACGGCCGTGGCCTCTGCAAAACCGCTTCCAGAGATAGTCACCTCTGTGCCCGCCGGACCACGGCGCGGGGTAAAAGTGTCGATACTCAGCGCTGCGTCCAAACCGGTCGTGTTCAGCAGCACTGACACATTTGCAGCCTGGAAGTTGGCTGCGACCAGATCCAGATTGCCGTCGCCATCGAAATCCCCAACGTTGATACTCCGGGTACCTTTGTCGGCGGCAAAGTCGAGTGCCGGGGCAAAGTCGCCGCCACCACCATTCAGCAACACCGAAATATTGTCTGAACCATAGTTGGCTGTAGCCAGATCCAGATCGCCATCGCCGTCAAAATCTCCCACCGTGACAGAGTAAGGTCTGATTTTGATCGAAATGCTCTGGGGTGAGGCAAAAGTGCCGTTGCCATTACCCAACAGCACGGATAGGGCACTAAAAGAGGCATCAGCGCTGACAAGATCGGTGTCGCCATCGCCATTGAAGTCGGCAGCCTGGATAGAGAGAGGATTACCACCGACATTGATGGACGAAATGAACGAAAGCTCGCCTTTGCCGTTGTTGAGAAAGACAACAACATAGCCATTGTCGCCAAATCCGCTTGAAGTAATCGCGACATCGAGATCGCCGTCGCCGTCCAGATCGCCGACGGTGACAGCATTCAGTCCATAGCCGCCATAATCAAAACCTGTCTCGACAAAACTTCCATTGCCACGGTTCAAAAGCACCGAGACAGCGCCCAGATCATAAGTACTGACAGCGACAAGATCGAGATCGCCGTCCCCGTCAAGATCGCCGGTGGTTACCGCATAGGGAAAACCCAAGCCGCTGATTTGGAAAGCTTGCGGGGGTCCGAACGTGCCGTCGCCGTTATTCTTGAGTACCGATACCGCTTCGCTGTCAAACCCGCCGTTTGCTACAGCCAGATCCAGATCAGTGTCGCCATCGAGATCTCCTGCCACCACCGACACCGGCAGATCGCCGGCTCCAAAGGTGGATGGAGCCGAAAATACACCTTGGCCATCGTTCAACAGCACCGATACCGGCCCGGAGTCGCCGTAGCTGCCGTTGGCCAGGGCCAGGTCAAGATCACCATCTCCATCGAAGTCACCAACAGCTACAGAGTTGGGGTTGCCGCCCGCATAAAAATTTTGAGCAGGTGCAAAGTCCACCTGTGCCCGGACAGGTAGCGTTCCAAGGCTAAGCGATACTGCCAGACCCAGACCGATGAGCCCCGTTCGGGTCGCACAACTACCCACAGCACTTCCAGCAAAAAACAACCGCTGCAATGTGGTTTCCATACACATAACTCCACAGAAAAGATCAGTGCGCAATTGTATGACGGCTAATCTTTGGTCGCTGGTGCTCTACGGCACTACCCGTATTTCTTTACAAGCCAGGGCAGCCTTGCCTCTGCTGGCACACTCACGAGCTGGGGTTTATCGTACAGCCTGAACAGTTAAACTCAACGGTATCAACAAATGGCTTTAGTATCTGATGGAGCGCAAGTCGGTCACTATCCATTTTCCTGCCGAATTGCTCCGCAAGGCAAAGGCGCTCAAGGGCGCGGGAGAATCCTTCAATGAACTGGTCGTGGAAGCTGTCGACCGGGAAGTGCGCCGACGCCGAGGGTGGGCGGCTCATCGGCGTATCGTTGCCAGGCGCGAACAAATGCGTGCCGCGAAAGCGATCGAAGTCGATTCCACAGCCCTCATCCGCAGCTTGAGGGAGGACGAAGGACGGCGTGACTAAAGCTCTATGTCTGAATACAAGCGTGCTTATCAAGTACCTGGTTGCCGAAGAGTCCAAAAATCCTTATCCTGGAGCACCTTTGGCAAGTAATAAGCAGTGAATTCTCAATTTTAAGTTAGCATACCCATCGCAGCCCGACTATGTGAAGACTGAGTTTCAAGAACGCAAGCCGCTGGGTACGACCCAGCGTTCGAGCAGATCGAAGGCGAACTGTACGAGTAGTGCCAGTCCCGCCGCCGGGATGGCGCCTGCGAGCAGGGTGGCGTTGTCGTTGAGGGCAAGCCCTGTGGCGATGCGCTCGCCGAAGCCGCCCGCGCCGATAAAGGCGGCGATCGTGGCAGTGCCGACGTTGATGACGGCGGCGGTTTTGATCCCGGCCAGGATCGTGCGCGAAGCGAGGGGCAATTCGATCAGCCGCAACCTGGCTCCTGCCGGCAGACCAAGGGCAAGCCCCGATTCGCGCAGGCCGGGGGGGATATCCATCAAACCGGTATACGTGTTGCGCACGATGGGCAACAGCGAATAGAGAAACAACGCCACCAAAGCCGGGACGGTGCCGATCTGCTGCAGGACGGGGATGAGAAAGGCCAGAAGCGCCAGCGAGGGAATCGTCTGGATGATGCCTACGCCCGAGAGAATCACCTGGGAAAGCGCCGGTTTCGCTGCCGCCCAAATTCCCAGGGGCACCCCGACGGCTACACCGACAAGCAGCGAAGCGAAAACGAGTAGCAAGTGTTCGAAGGTGAGCCGCCCGAAGTCTGCGCCAAATAACTGATCGATAAATCCGCTTCGGGTGGTGGCCTGGTCGGTCTCGCCGCGCAAAAACCGCCCGGCAATCTCGGCAAAAGTAAGCCCGCGCAACTCCGCATCGGCGTTCAGTTGCACCATCTGCTTCTCATCGAGCTTGCCTTCCAATTGACCAATCGCCGCCCAGGTCTTGGGCAATCGTTTCGGCAAGTCCAGCCGGTAGAGCAGCACCGCGTCGTAGGCCGGGAAAAACCGCTTATCGTCGGTGAGCACCCGCAACCGGTAGCGGTCGATCTTGGCGTCGGTCGAGTAGATGTCAATCAGGTCAATTTGTCCGGCCGCAATCGCTTCGTAGGCAAGCCCGTGCTCCAGGGCGCGCGGTTGGGCGGCAAGCCCGTAGACGCGCCGCACCCCGGGCCAGCCGTCGGCGCGGTTGAGAAATTCCTGCGACAGCCCGTAGCGCAGTTCGGGGTGCCGCTTCAAATCCGAGAGGGTGCGGATACCCAGTTTTTCGGCCTGATCTGCGCCCATGGCGAGCGCGTAGGTGTCGTTGAAGCCGAGGGGCACCCCCACTCCCAGCCCTAAAGGAGCCAGTTGCTTTTGCAAGGTCATCAGATCCGCCGGGGTGCGGTTTTTGAGCACTTCTTTGTCGATGGTGCCGGTGTACTCCGGGTAAAGATCGATTTCACCGCTGGTCAGGGCCGCGAACAAGATGCCCGTGTTGCCCAGCCCCTGGCGATGGGTGACCTGCGCTTCGCCCGCCCGCTCGGCCGTCTGGCGCACCAGTTCTCCCAAAATGTAGGACTCGGTAAACCGCTTGGAGCCTACTACCAGCCGTTCCTCAGCCCCAGCCGCCCAGGCTGTACACAGCACAAAGACCACCAACCACAGATATTGCATGGGTCACGCTTCCGGCGGCAGCAAGTCCGGCCGCCGCTCCCGAGTGCGCGTCAGTTGCTGCTCGCGCCGCCAGTGGGCGATCTGGGCGTGATGACCGCTGAGTAACACCTCCGGCACCTGCCAGCCTCGAAAGTCGGCCGGGCGGGTGTACTGGGGATATTCAAGCAGGTTGTCCTCGAAACTTTCCGATTCGAGGGAGGCGCGGTTGCCGACAGTACCGGGCAACAGGCGCACAATCCCGTCGATGAGCGCCAAAGCCGGGATCTCGCCGCCGGTGAGCACAAAATCCCCCAGTGAAATTTCGTGGGTGGCCAGATGGGCGCGCACCCGCTCATCCACCCCTTCGTAGTGGCCGCACAAAAGCACCAGTTGGGCGTAATCGGCCGCGAGCGAGCGCAGGAACACCTGCTTGAGAGGACGGCCCTGGGGAGTCAGCAGAATCACCGCCCGCGGTGCGATGATCGGCAACGACTCGACCGCCGCGAAGAGCGGTTCGGGTTTGAGCACCATGCCCGCCCCGCCGCCGTAGGGAGTGTCGTCGACCGTCCGATAGCGGTCGGCGGCAAAATCGCGCGGGTTGGTGATCGCGATGTTGCACACTCCGCCTGCTATCGCCCTTGCGAGCAAACTGCACTGCAGGGGGGAAACAAAGAACTCCGGAAACAACGTGACGATGTCGATCCGCATTGCACCTGACGGGGCCTACGATCAGATTATGCTCACCAATCGCTACGCTCTGCCGCATCCACTGCTGCTCGATCCGCTGCTTTCCAGTTGGCTTGCCGAGGATTGGGGCCGCGGAGACCGCACCAGTGAGGCGCTGTTTGCCGAAGAAAGCCCCGACGGCCACGGCAAAATTTTGCTCAAAGAAGCCGGGGTAGTGGCGGGGCTGCCACTGGTGGAACGACTCTTTGCCATCGTCGATCCGGCGGTGCGCTTTGCGCCGATGTGCGAAGAAGGGACCGCCGCCGAAGCGCGCACGGTGATTGCCGTTGTCGAAGGGCCGGTGCGCTCGCTGCTCATGGGAGAACGGGTGGCCCTCAATCTGCTGCAGCGCCTCAGCGGCATCGCCACAATCACCCGCCGCTATGTCGAGCGGCTTGCGGGCCACCATGCCCGGTTGGTCGACACGCGCAAGACCACACCGGGGCTGCGGCTCATCGAAAAGTACGCCGTGCGGGTGGGGGGTGCGCTCAACCACCGCTTCGGCCTCGACGACGCCGCCATGATCAAAGACAACCATATCGAGGCAGCCGGGGGCATCCGGCCGGCAGTCGAGCGCCTGCGTGGACGCATCCCGTTTTTGATGCCCATCGAAGTGGAGACCGAATCGCTCGAACAGGTCCAAGAAGCGCTCGGGTGCGGCGTGCAGGTGATCATGCTCGACAACATGCCTGTCGAGCGCATGCGCGAGGCGGTGCAACTGATCGCCGGCCGCGTTCTTACCGAGGCTTCGGGCAACATCACCCTCGATACATTGGGCGATGTCGCCGCGACCGGCGTTGATTACATCTCCACCAGCGCCACGATCACCCGCGCCCCCTGGCTCGACATCAGCCTCGATTTGCGGCGCGTCCCGACAACGGATACCCTGCCGCTCGATTGAGCCGCCGCGACCGAACTTCCGTTAGCTTGGACGAGTCTGTAGATCTTTACCTATGTCTGCCTCCGCCTTCGCCGAACGCGCCGGTACCTTGCAGCGAGACACGCTCGAAACGCTGCAACTCAACCTCGGCAAATACTGCAACCTGGCTTGCACCCACTGCCACGTTGAAGCGGGTCCCAACCGCACCGAGATGATGGACTCCCCCACCGCCCGGCGCATCGCCGCCTGGCTGGGGGCCAACCGCGTGCGAAATCTGGATCTGACCGGCGGTGCGCCGGAACTGAACGCGCAATTTCGCTTTCTGGTGGAAACCGGCCGCGCCTTGGGCCTGCACGTCATGGATCGCTGCAACCTGACGGTGCTCTTCGAGCCCGGCCAGGCGGATCTGGCCGAATTTCTCGCCGGCTACCGCGTCGAAGTGATAGCCTCCCTGCCCTGCTACTCGCCCGACAATGTCGATAAACAGCGGGGCAACCGCGTCTTCGAGCAGAGTATCGCAGCCCTCAGGCAGCTCAACCAATTGGGTTACGGCCAACCTGCGGGCGGCCTGCTGCTCAATCTGGTCTACAACCCTGTAGGCGCCCACCTGCCGCCCGCCCAGACTTCCCTCGAAGCGCGCTACCGGCAGGAGCTGTCGGAGCACTACGGCATCGTCTTCAACCGCCTGTTCACCATCACCAACATGCCGATCCGCCGCTTCCGGCACTATTTGCAGAGGATGGGCCAGCTCGATACCTACAACCGCCTTCTGAGCGACAACTTCAACCCGAGCACCCTCGTCGGCTTGATGTGCCGCAGTTTGGTGAGCGTCGACTGGCAGGGGCGGCTCTACGACTGCGATTTCAATCAGATGCTGGACCTGACGGCCCTGGGAACGACCGGACGTTTTCTCTGGGAGTATTCTGCCGCCGATTTGATCGGTCGGCCCATTGCCACCGGCGAGCATTGCTTCGGTTGCACTGCAGGTTCGGGTTCCAGTTGCGGCGGTGCCCTCGCAACCTGAACAAGCTGTTAATATCCTCCAAAAATGGGACACCCTCAAGGTATATTGTGGGGGACGCAACCCACCCACCCCCGTGACCAAGCCTGCCACGCCTCGCCTTCGGGTGCGCCGCCGGCCCCCTCCGGCTCCCGCCTCGTACCGCCGGCGCAATCTCACCCTCGCCGCCCTGGTGCTGCTTACCGGTGTCGGAGCGAGTGTTTTCGGCTTTCAATTCGGCCAGTCGGCCCTGGAGGATGTCTCCGCTCCCAAATCGGCCCTGGGTGACGCCCGCAAGCCCTTGGGCAAAAGCAAGGGCCTGCTCAAAGAGGCGCAGATTCTCGGCTCGCTCACGACGATGCCGGACCCTTCCGATACCCTGACCGAAGACCAGCTGCTCGAACAGCAAGAGGATTTGGCCGCCGAGGATACCAGCGAAGCGAAAATCAGACTCGGCACCGCCGTCAGCGACGAGAACGTCACTTTCACCCTCGATTCGGTCGCCTGGCGGGGGAGTAATCTGGTTTTGCAGGTGGGCTTGCAGAACAAGAGTTTTCATCCGGCCCGCTTTATCTACAGCCCCGCCTTCAACTTGCTGGTAATCACCGACGATCAAGGCAAGCCGGTGAGAACGTTTAGCGAGGGTCTGCCGGGCGAGCTTCCCGCCGACCGCGAACTGTACAAAGGCACTATCCAGATCTCCGCAAGCGACATCGACAAGGCCCAGGCCCTCAGCCTCAGCCTCGCCGATTACCCGGACCGCGAACTGCAGTTTTTGGTCGACACAATTCCCATCCCACCGGCCCCGCCGCGCTAGCGGGCGGCTCGACAATCGTCAATTGTCGGCCTGGATGACTCGGAACTGTTTTTGTCTTTCAAGCTCGATCAGCCGCTGAACTTCGGGGCTGTCGAGGGCATTGACCAGGCTGAATCCGAACGGCTCCTGACTTAGCGAACGCACGTAGCCTGGTTGCAGAAAAGCACGATAAGCCGTCTCACCGGCGAGGTGGGTTTTGAAAAAGGCCAGGCTCAGGGCGTTGAGGGCCGCAAAGAAGTAAGGCTCAGGGCTCGGCCCGACGAACTGGGCCGGGATGGGCAGCACCGACTGGGTTTCTGTCGGATCGATGGCCGGGGTGAAGTGGGTGGCGTTGCGGGCCAGGACGAGATATTTCTCGGAGGTCGTCAACACGCTGAAGGGCAAGAGCTGCTCCAGCAGCGGCCGGGCAAAGGCATCTTTATTGGCTGAGACGATCAAGGTCGGCACCGCGATACGGGCCAGTTCCTTGCGGCCGAACAGAGCAACGCCGATCGGATTGACGGCAAAGATGGCCTTGATGCGCGCGTCACCCAGTTGAGTGGGGGCGGAAGTCGGCAAAGCCAGCGCGCCGCACTCGAGCAACAGCGATGGATTGACGATGTCGCCCAGCCGGTCGGATTTCTCGCAGCCCAGGCGGACGGTCTCTTTGTCGATGCCCGCTCCCCCCGAGGCAAGAGCCGTGTAGCCTCCGAGGGACTGACCGGCGATACCTGCTTGCTTGGGATCCAAGCGGCCACGCCAGGTCGGGTCGGTGCGCACCAGCCGTTCCAGTTCGTCGAGCAGGCTGCTCACGTACTGGGGTCGGGCGATGAATTCTCCCGGACCGCTGCTGGTGGCGGATCCGCTAAAAATGGAGGCGGCCAGCTGCTTGTCCGATCCTGGATGGTCAAGCACTGCCGCAGCAAAACCCCAGGAGGCCAGATGGCGGGCCAGGTAGGCAAACGTGGTGCGGTCGGAGGCGAGTCCATGGGAGATGACGACCACCGGCGCCGGTCGGCCGAGCCCCTCGGGCAGATAGACATCGGCGGCAATCATCGGGGTGGAGGCCTGCCTCAGCCACGCTTGCGCCCCGGCGTAGCGGGGATTGGCAAAGACCAGCGAGCGCACCTGAAAGCCGAGGGGACCGGCCGGGCGCGGATCCCCCAGGTTGGCCGGAGGTGGTGGGGCAGGGGGAGCGGCGTCGGCCTGCTTTTCGATGGCGCTGAAGGTCGTCTCGCCCAGGTCGAAGGCATTGCCCACTTCGACGGCCAGTTGCGCCCCGAAGGCGACGTCGATTCTCAAAGTCTGAAGTGGGTAGTAGCGCAGAAAATTGAGCAGCGTCAGCCCCTGAGGATCGCCTGCAGCCAGGATGCTCGCGGCGCGCAGGGCCAGGAAGCTGTTGTTGTCGGCATCGGTGCGCAGCAGGTTGCCGATGCGCTGCAAAGTCCGCTCACCCAGGGGAGTGTAGGTCAGCTGGGCGACTTGCGCCTGGGAAAAAGGCAGCGGTGTATTGAGCGCGTCGCGCAGTCCCACCACATCCTTTGCCCCGGCAAGCGAGGCTAGAAAGGCCATCCGCTCGCTCATCACCCCGGTGCGGGTGTAGGTTTCGAGCTCGGTCACCGGCAGCGAAAGACCGAGTAACCCGTAATTGAAGAAAATCCGCTCCGCCGCATCCGCAGGCACGGCGCACAGCACAGCCCCAAGCAGCCCGCCGCCCACTTGAGTGAGTCGGCGCCGGAAATTGCGCATTCGAGCCTGTTTCCTCATTTTTTTCGAACCCCTGATGCGGTAGAACAGCCCGCAGGTAAGCCACAAGCATCCTATCTGCTTGTGGCTGCAATGGGCCTACAGAACCTTGCTTCAGGAGCGCTCCTGCGCCTTCGGGACCGCCGGACGGCCGCTGCCGCTGACCGGTGGGGTTTTGCCGCTGAAGTCGTAGGCGAAGACGCGCACCAGGGGCGCTCCCCCGCTTTTGGGCAGGTTGGCGGCGCTGATCTGCACCAGCGGGTTGGTGTAGACCTTGACCGTGTCGCTTTTGAACAGCTGCAAAAACGGATCGACCCCGCCCAGTTCGCATCCATCCTCGGCCGCCTCGGTCCGGTAATACATCGGCACCACCATGCGCGGCTGCAACTCCTCGGTGGCCTGGTGGGCCAGTTCCGGATCGAAGCCTTTCTCGCCGCCGCCCACCGGGACAAACAGCAAGTCGGGTTTTCCGAGCAGAATTTTTTCTTCGTCGCTCAGGGGGGCGGCAATCACCCCCAGGTGGACGATGTCGAGGCCCGCCTGCCGCCAGCGCCAGGCGACGTTGACGCCGAAGCGGCGTCCGTCCTTGCGGTCGTGCAGCGTCTTGACGCCCTGGAGTTTGTCAAAGCTGTCGACGGTGAACACTCCCGGCTGGTAGAGCACGCGGGGGTTGCCCTTGACCACGTCAAGGGCGCCCTCATCGAGCAATCGGGAACTGAGCAAGATCAAATCGACTGCCACTTCCGGGCGGCGGTAACCCGCCGTGCAGCCGGCCGGCCTGAAGGGATTGACCAACAGGCGCCCTTCATCGGAGATGAACAAAAAGCAGGTGTGCCCAAGCCACTGCACCTGCAAAGCTTTCGAACGGGCGGGTGCAGCCTGCAGCGGCTGCGTGCACGCCCACAGATAGCCGGCCAGGCCGGTCTGCAGCAATGGTCGTCTTTTCATGCGCTCGGTAAACTCTCAAGAAAATTGCGCAGCAAATCTTTACCTACGGCGGTCAGAATGCTCTCGGGATGGAACTGGACCCCCTGAATGTGGCGCCAGGTGCGGTGACGCACGCCCATTACCGTACCATCTTCGGTCCAGGCGGTAATCTCAAGGACCGCCGGAAAGGCTTCGGCGGCAATCGCCAGCGAGTGGTAGCGGGTGGCGACGAAAGGTTCGGGCAGAGCCGCAAATACCCCCTCCCCCCGGTGGTGGATAAGCGAGGTCTTGCCGTGCATCAGCTCGGGTGCCCGGACAATTTGACCACCGAAGACGCGGCCGATGCACTGGTGGCCCAGACAGACTCCCAGTACCGGCAACTGTGAGCCCAGTTCGGCGATAATCGCCTCCGAAACTCCCGCATCCTCCGGCCTGCCCGGACCGGGGGAAATCACCACCGCCCCGGGTGCCAGGGCGCGCACCCCGTCGATATCGATGCGGTCGTTGCGGTGCACCTCCACCTGGGCACCCAGTTCCGCCAGATACTGCACGAGGTTATAGGTAAAGCTGTCGTAGTTGTCGATCACCAGGATCATGGCTGTACCGGCGGCCCGCATCCCAATAGCCTCCCTATCATAAACAACGCCGGGCGCGAAAGCCGGATGGACCCGCCCGCTTCCCCGCATCAATCCAGTCGGAAGGAGCGGGCGACCTCCTCCGCGACCGGCTGCACTCGCGGGTAAAAAGTCGCCGGTCCCACCACCAGCAGCGTGACCAGCCGGTCGCGATCGCCTCCCACCGAGACGAGGATCCGGCCTTCAGGGGTCGTGGCGGCGGTCGGCACGCCCTTAAACAGCAGCGTGGCGGTGTTGAAGTCGCCGGTGCGGCCGGGTTGGGCGCCCAGCAAGCCGAACTGTTTGTAGGTGCTGCCCAGACGGCTTTGGGCAAGTCGCTTCCGGTACACCTGCCCCAAGCGTGCCAGCTGGGCCGGTGTAGCAGGCCGGCCGTCGTCTTTCTGGCCGGGGGCCGGTACCACCGAGATGAGCAGCAAAGTCTTGCTGGCGGGCTCGACGAGAGAAACCTCTCCGAGCTTGTCTTTGCTTTCGAGAACATGCCAGCCGGGCGGCGGCACGAACCGAAAGCCCAAGATCCAATCGCGATAGGGCTGTACCGTCTGGGCGCAGACAGCACTTGCAAAAAGCACAAGCCCGATACCCGTCACCCATCCGCTTTTGGTGCTCATCGAGCGGCGGTGTGGACGGCGAGCGGGTCGGGGATCGCGGCGCTGGGGGCTTCGAATTGGCCTAGCAGCACATACTGCAGCCGGTGCTTGAGCCAGAGGATAAACTGGCCGTCGGTGGAGACGACGGCTGCCGCCGGGGCCGGGCAGCGGTGCCGGAGATCGGCAAACTCCGGCACCGCCAGAAAGGCCGGAGTACGCACCAGCCAGAAATCGATTGCCTTGCTGTGAGCCAGGTAGTGGCGGGTGCGCTCTTCGAGCACCTCTTGAGCCTGATGTCCCTGCAAGAAGCGATCGCTTGCCGCGAGAAAATAATACGTCTGTGCCATGCTGTGCCTCGGGCTTCATGGGGTACATATTAGCGTACGGGCCGTTGGCCCAAATGAAGCTAAATCCGGTCCGGAGTGCCGATGTAGCGATGAGTTTGATCCATATACTTGGGTGTAAAGTCTGAAGGTGAATTCGATGGCTATAAGGCATTCGTATGTCTTGCTTGCCGGATTGGCTTGCGGCCGGCTGCCGCGACGGCGACGCAGCTTCGCATCCTACAATTAGATTACGATTTCGAACTGCGACTGTGCATTATCTTGCTGAATTTGACGTCGTCGTCGTCGGCGCCGGCCACAGCGGCTGCGAAGCGGCCCTCGCCGCCGCCCGCCTCGGCTGTCGAACACTCCTGGTCACCATGAACCTCGACACGATCGCTTGGCAACCGTGCAATCCGGCGGTGGGCGGCCCGGCCAAGTCGCAGCTGGTCCACGAGGTCGATGCCCTAGGCGGCGAGATGGCCAAAATCACCGACCGCACCTATCTGCAAAAGCGCGTCCTCAATAGTTCCCGCGGCCCGGCGGTCTGGGCGCTTCGGGCGCAGACCGACAAGCGCGAGTATGCCCGCGAGCTGAAGCAGGTGCTCGAAGCCACCCCCAACCTCACCCTGCGCCAGGGACAGATTACCGACATCCACCTGGGTCCTCACGACGAAATTTGCGGGGTCGGCACGTTTTTTGACGTGCACTTTGCCTGCCGGGCGGTGATCTTGACCACCGGCACATTTTTGGGCGGGCGCATCTGGATTGGCCGCAAGTCGATGAGCGCCGGGCGGGCGGGCGAATTTGCCGCGGAGGGTTTGACTGCGACCCTGGAGCGGTTGGGTTTTGAGACCGGGCGGCTCAAGACGGGCACCCCCGCCCGCGTCGACCGGCGCACGGTCGATTTTGGCGTCATGGAGGTGCAGCCGCCCGATCCCGAGTTGCGCTGGTTCTCGTTCGACCCGCGCGCCTGGGTAGAGCGCGAGCAGCTCAACTGCTATCTCACGCGCACCACCGCCGCGACCCACCAAGTGATCCGCGACCATCTGCACCTCTCGCCGATGTACAGTGGCGACATCGAGGCGCGCGGGCCGCGCTACTGCCCCAGCATCGAGGATAAGATCGTCCGCTTCGCCGATAAAGAGAGCCACCAGATTTTTATCGAGCCGGAGGGCCGCGACACCCCCGAACTCTACGTCCAGGGCTTTTCGACCTCGCTGCCGGAGACTGTCCAAATCGCGATGCTGCGCACCCTGCCGGGTCTGGAAGCGTGTGCCGTACTGCGGCCCGCCTACGCGGTCGAGTACGACTACCTGCCTGCCACCCAGTGCTATGCGACCCTGATGACCAAGCGGGTGGAAGGACTGTTCTGCGCCGGGCAGATCAACGGCACCACCGGTTACGAGGAGGCCGCCGCCCAGGGGATCGTGGCGGGGATCAACGCCGCGCGCCTGGTGCGCGGCGAAGCGCTCGTGATCTTGCCCCGCGAAGGCTCCTACATCGGCACGCTTATCGACGATCTGGTCACCAAGGAGATCCGCGAGCCGTACCGGATGCTCACCAGCCGCTCGGAGTATCGCCTGGTGCTGCGCTCCGACAACGCCGATCGCCGCCTTACCCCGCTGGGCCGCGAGATCGGCCTGGTGGACGACGAGCGCTGGGGGTTGTACCAGAAAAAAATTGCCGCGATCACCTGCGAGCGCCAACGCCTCGAGACCACACGCCTCAATGCCCGCGATCTGCCCGTCCACCTCGCCGCCAAACCGGGGTCGATCACCCTGGCGGACTTGCTGCGTCGGCCGGGGTTGCACTACGGCGATCTGGAGAGTCTGAATCAGGGGGTTCTCCTCGATGCGCAGGTGCGCGAGGGCGTCGAAATCGAAGTGAAGTACAGCGGCTACATCGAGCGCCAGAACGAGCAAATTGAGCGGGTAAGCGCCCAACACGCCCGGGTGATTCCCGCCGATCTCGACTACGAGCGGCTGAGCACCCTCTCCAAAGAATCCCGCGAGAAATTAAACCGCATACGCCCCCGGACCATCGGCCAGGCCGGCCGCATCGGTGGGGTGAACCCGGCGGATGTCAGTGCGCTCTTGGTGTATCTAGAACTAGCCCAGGCTGGGCGTTTGACCCCTGCTGCCCCCTGAAAATGTGGAGAAAGACTACCGTGGGGTTTACAGACTATGCCGCTCGTCGTATACTTCAGGACTAGTGAGGGGTGAATGGAAGAAGGGCTCAGGACGAAACGCGGACAGTCCTGCAGCCCTTCTTTATTTGGGAAGCTTTTTGAATGGGTGGGGCATCGCATAGAATGAAGGAAGCGGAGACGCATGTTTCCGTTCACTCCTCACACCATGTTCCGCCCGGTCGCTCCGGGCGGTTTCTTTGTGCCGGGGCCTTGATCCCCGCCGTAGGCGCGGGCCGAAGGCCCATGGTACACTGAGGAAAAACCCTTGTATCAGGAGCACCATTAGATATGTCAGCTGCAGTGCCGGTTGGTGATTCGAACTTCAAAACCGAAGTTCTCGACAGCGAATTGCCAGTGCTGGTTGATTTCTGGGCTCCCTGGTGCGGGCCGTGCCGCATGGTGGCGCCGGTGGTCGACGAGATTGCCCAGCAGTACAGTGGCAAGCTCAAGGTGGTCAAGGTCAACACCGACGAAAATCCCCAGGTGGCAAGCCAGTACGGCATCCGCAGCATTCCGACGCTGATGGTTTTTAAGTCCGGCTCCAAGGTGGATATGGTCGTCGGTGCCGTTCCGAAGACGACGCTGGCCACCACCCTCGAAAAGCATATCGATATCAAATAGTGCAGGTGTGCTTTGACCTCGATTGCGGTTGATCCCCACAGCGAGTGGCAACTATCGACCGGGTCCACTTCCCGGGTCGGCGTCACCGATACCACCTTTCGCGACGCCCACCAATCGCTTTTGGCCACGCGCATGACCACGGCCCAGATGTTGCCGGTCGCGTCGCGGATGAACCGCATCGGTTTTCATTCGATGGAGGTCTGGGGCGGCGCCACCTTCGACGCCTGTATCCGGTTTTTGGGCGAAGATCCGTGGGAGCGGCTGAAAGTTTTGCGCCGCGAGATGCCCGACACCCGCCTGCAGATGCTGGTGCGCGGACAGAACCTGCTCGGTTACCGCCATTATCCTGACGACATCGTCGAGCGATTCATTCGCCGCTCGGTGGCCAACGGCATCGATATCATCCGCACCTTCGACGCCCTCAACGACGTGCGCAACATGCGCAAAACGATCGAGACGGGCAAGGAGTGCGGTGCCCACGTGCAGGGCACGCTGGTCTATACCGTGAGCCCCGTGCACGACGTTGATCATTACATGGCGGTTGCCCGTGACCTGGTAGCTATGGGTATCGACTCGTTGTGCATCAAAGATATGGCGGGTCTGCTGAAACCCGACGCCGCCGGCCGCCTCGTGCGCGCTCTGCGCCCGGTGGTGGGTACCCTGCTGCCTATCCAGATGCACGCCCATTCGCTCTCGGGCATGGCCTCGATGGCGTACTGGGAAGCCATCCAGATGGGAGCCAACGCCGTCGACACGGCCATTTCGCCTCTGGCCCTGGGATCGAGCCAGCCGGCCACCGAGACGATGGTAGTGGTACTGCGCGATACGCCCTTCGACACGGGCCTCGACATTGACGCTTTAGTCGACGTGGCCGAATCTATCGAGCGCATCTTCCGCGACGCGGGCAACGCCCCGATTCGCCAGACGATCATCGACACGCGCGTACTCTCGCACCAGGTGCCCGGCGGCATGATCACCAACTTGCTCGCCCAACTCGACCAGCAGCGCGCTTCGCATCGCCTGCAAGAAGTGCTGCGCGAATTGCCGCGGGTGCGCGCCGATTTTGGCTATCCGCCCCTGGTCACCCCCACCAGCCAGATCGTGGGCACCCAGGCGGTGCTCAACGTGCTG
Organism: Gloeobacter violaceus PCC 7421; assembly: GCF_000011385.1. Lineage (NCBI taxonomy): Bacteria > Bacillati > Cyanobacteriota > Cyanophyceae > Gloeobacterales > Gloeobacteraceae > Gloeobacter > Gloeobacter violaceus. The sequence goes on along the minus strand of NC_005125.1, from coordinate 930,116 downwards.
ATGGGCGAGCGCTACAAGATTATCCCGGCCGAGGCGCGCGACTATCTCTTGGGGCGCTACGGCCGCCCGCCCCACCCCATCGCCGAGCATCTGTTCGAGCGCGTCGCCGAAGGCCGGCAACCGATCACCCACCGACCCGCCGACGATCTCGAGCCGGGTTGGGAGCCGGCGCTGGCCGAAAGTGCCCCCTGGGCCACTTCTGAGGAAGATGTGCTTACCTATGCGATGTTTCCGCAGGTGGCCACCAACTACTTCAAAGCCCGGGCGCGCAAGCTTTGCGGCGAGCGTCGGCCCTTCCCGGTCGCACTGCGTCAGGTGAACGAAATGGTGCGCGGTTTTGCCGAAGCGACTGCTCTCGATCGCTTTGAGTGCGAAGTGAACGGTCTGCGCCTTCGACTGGTCCGCTAATTGCCGGTGATTGCCGGCATTTATCGCTATCGTTAGTTTCGGTACAGCTTGGGAAAACCCACTGCGTTGAGTTGTCGTCCAAACTCAAGCAAGCCCGACGCGGCTCTGGGTGTTACTGCTTTGCTGCGCTACACTGCTAGCGACTCGACCGTGGCAAGTTCGATGCACCCGAAGCCCAAGAACCGGCCCGCCCTGGAACTGTGCAGCGAGTGCGGGCTGTGCGACACCAGCTATCTGCGCTACGCCAAATGGGCCTGCGCCTTCATCACCCAGCACATGGACGAGCTGGAAAGCAAAACCCACGGCCGCGAGCGCGACCTCGACAATGAGCGCGAACTGTACTTTGGGGTGCACCGGCAGATGTACGCCGCCCGCAAGCGCAAGCCCGTCGAAGGGGCGCAGTGGACCGGCATCGTGAGCACGATCGGCGTGAGAGCCCTCGAAAGTGGTCTGGTGGACGCGGTGCTGTGCGTGGGTGCCGACAAAATCGACCGGTTTACCCCCCGACCGCTGCTGGCCCGGACTCCCGAAGAAGTGCTCGCCGCCCGCGTCAACAAGCCTACCCTCAGCCCCAATCTCTCGGTGCTCGACGAGATCCCCAAGCTCGGGATCAAGCGGTTGCTTGCCATCGGCGTGGGCTGCCAGATTCAGGCTTTGCGAACGGTACAGGACAAACTGGGCCTCGAAGCGCTCTATGTACTGGGCACCCCTTGTGTCGACAACGTCACCCGCCAGGGTCTGCAAACGTTTCTCGACAGCACCAGCCGCTCGCCCGCCACGGTGGTGCATTACGAGTTCATGCAGGACTTTCGCATCCACTTCAAACACGAGGACGGCTCGATCGAGAAGGTACCCTTTTTTGGTCTGGACACCAAAGCCCTCAAAGAGGTCTTTGCCCCTTCCTGCCTGAGCTGTTTTGATTACGTCAACGGCCTCGCAGATCTGGTGGTGGGCTATATGGGCGCCCAGTTCGGCTGGCAGTGGATCGTCGAGCGCAACGAAAAAGGACGGGTGCTGCTGGACCTGGTGCGCGATGAACTGGAATTTACCGACATTGTCGAATCGGGCAAGCGCTTTGCGGCTGTGCAGCAGGGCATCGAAGCCTACGACAAAGCGGTGACGCTGCCGATGTGGGTGGCGAAGGTCATGGGCGCGGTGATCGACAAGATCGGTCCGCGTGGCCTGGAATATGCCCGCTTCTCGATCGATTCGCACTTTGCCCGCAACTATCTCTACGTGCGCCGCCGCTACCCCGGTAAGTTCGACCGGCACATTCCCCGTTACGCCAAAAAAATTGTCTCCCGATACAAGCTGCCGGTCGATTAGCACGCTCTTCGATCGGCACAACCTCCAAATAGCAAATAGATATCTTGAATCATTGCAGGGGAACGGGTGACGCTTACAGTTGTTAGATTCTACTAACGGCTTCAAAGCGTCACCCGTCGGCAGGCTTGACCCCTTCAGCGGGCGGCGCGACCGGACAGGCTTGCAAGCAAAGCGTTCAGCAGTCCCTGGTTGAGGGAGACGTACTTGGTCTGCCCCTCCTTCCGTTTGTTGATCAGTCCCACGTCCACGAGCAGCTTCGTATGGTGGCAGGCCAGCGGTAGGCTGATTCCCAGCCGCTCCGCCACCTCCGAAGTGCTCGACTCGCCGCCCGAGCCCAGCAGTTCGACGATTTGCAGCCGCGTCGGATCGGAAAGGGCCATGAAGGCCCGTGCCCGCTGTTCGTAGTCCGATTGCACGTCCATGGCTTCTTAAAGTACCACCACCATCCTGAATGGTCAAATGCTCAAATAAGTGTTTGACTAACCAAGTCGTTTCCCGTACTGTGGTTGTAGATTTCCACACGTACAGCGTTCCCGGTTGGTTTTTCAATGGGCCGGGTGAGCGCTTCGGTTCCACCAATTTCAGTTACCGGTCGGCCGACTTCGGTCGGCTGCACTTTTCGTTGCTGTTGTTGCGGGTGGCTTTATGTGGATTGTCCGGTTGGCCCTGCGCCGTCCCTACACGTTTATCGTCGCCAGTTTGCTTGTCGTGTTGTTGGGGGTGGTGACCATCCGCCGAATGGCTACCGACATCCTGCCGGAAATCGACGTGCCGGTGGTGAGCGTCATTTGGGCGTATCCCGGGGTAAGCCCCGAGGACATGGAAAAACGGATCGTCACGGTCGCCGAGCGGGCCTACACCACCACGGTCAACGACATCGAGCACATGGAATCGCAGTCGATGAACGGGGTGAGCGTCATCAAGGTCTTCTTCCAGCCGGGGGCCAAGGTCGAGGCGGCGGTCGCCCAGCTCACGTCGATCTCCCAGACGATTCTGCGCATTTTGCCGCCGGGGATCACTCCGCCGCTGATTATTCGCTACAGTGCCGCGAGCGTACCGGTTCTACAGGTGGGCATCGGCAGCAAAACGCTTTCTGAGCAGGAACTGTACGACTACAACCTCAACTTTGTGCGCACGCAGCTGGCCACGGTGCAGGGGGCGTCGATTCCGCTTCCCTACGGCGGCAAACCGCGGCAGGTGATGATCGACCTGGATCCGGAGGCGCTGTTTGCCCGCGGGCTCTCGGCGACCGACGTCACCGCCGCCATCAACGCCCAGAATCTCATCCTCCCCGCCGGTACCGCCAAGATCGGCGAGCGCGAGTACAACGTGCAGATCAATTCCAGTCCCGAGGTGCTGGCCCAACTGGCGGACCTGCCCATTCGCGAGGTGAACGGCAGCACGGTCTACATCCGCGACGTGGCGCAGGTGCGCGACGGCTACGCCGTGCAGACCAACGTCGTGCGCCAGGACGGGCGGCGCTCCAGCCTGCTCACGGTGATCAAAAACGGCGGCGCTTCGACGCTCGATGTCGTCGAGCGTATCAAGGCGGCCCTGCCGCGCATCCAGGCCACCTTGCCGCCGGAACTGGAAGTCAAGCTGCTTTTCGATCAATCGCTTTTCGTGCGCGCGGCCGTCGACGGCGTCGTCAAAGAAGCGCTCATCGCCGCGCTGCTCACCGGCACGATGATCTTGTTGTTTTTGGGCTCCTGGCGCAGCACCCTCATCATCACCATCTCGATTCCGCTGTCGATTCTCTGCTCGATCGTGGCCTTGAGCACCCTCGGCCAGACCCTCAACGTCATGACCCTGGGCGGGTTGGCCCTGGCGGTGGGCATTCTGGTGGACGACGCCACCGTTGAAATCGAAAATATCCACCGCAACCTGGGCCAGGGTAAACCGCTGCGCGAAGCGATCCTCGATGGAGCGCAGCAGATTGCCACCCCTGCCTTCGTCTCGACCCTGTGCATCTGCATCGTCTTTGTGCCGGTGTTCTTCTTGAGCGGAGCGGCCCGCTCGCTGTTCGTACCCCTGGGGATGGCGGTGGTCTTCGCGATGCTCGCTTCGTATCTGCTCTCGCGCACGCTGGTGCCGGTGCTGGTGCGCTATTTGCTCAAGCCCGAAGTCGAGCTTTACATCGCACCCGAGCAAGCCCAAGGCGACTGGATCTGGGGAATCCACCGGGGCTTCGATCGCGGCTTTGAGCACTTTCGTGGCGGGTACCGGGGGATACTCACCTGGGCGCTCGGCCATCGGGGTGCCGTCTTTGCACTGTTTGGCGGCTTTTTTGCTCTTTCTGCGCTGCTTTACCCGCTATTGGGTCAGGACTTCTTTCCGAGTGTGGATGGTGGCCAGTTCCGCCTGCATGTGCGCGCCCCGGCGGGAACGCGCATCGAACAAACCGAAGTGTCTTTCGCCAAAGTCGAGGCGGCGATTCGCCGGACGGTGCCCGAGCGCGAACTGGCGCTCATCATCGACAACATCGGTCTACCCGTGGGTGGGGTGAACCTGGCTTTTAGCGACAGCGCCACGATCGGCGCGGCGGACGGCGAAATTCTCGTTTCCCTCGAAGAGGGACACGGTCCCACCCACCAGTACGTCGAGCGCCTGCGCCGGACGCTCGAAACCGAATTTCCCGAGTTGACCTTTTTCTTTCAGCCCAGCGACATCGTCACCCAGATTCTCAACTTCGGCCTGCCTGCCCCCATCGACGTGCAGGTGAGCGGCCCGCCGCGCAACCAGGCCGAAAACTATCGCATCGCCAGAAAACTCGAAAGCGAGATCGCCCGCATCCCCGGCGCGGTCGATGTGCACCTGCACCAGATCCTTGATGCTCCTGCCCTGCGCGTCAACGTCGATCGCACCCGGGCGGCCCAGATCGGCCTCAGCCAGCGCGATGTGGCAAACACGCTACTTTATTCGCTTGCGTCGAGCGGCCAATCGGCGCCCAACTACTGGCTCAACCCCAAAAACGGCGTCAACTATCTGGTGGCCATCCAAACTCCCCAGTACCGGGTCGATTCGGCTGCGGCCCTCGAAAACACACCCATCACCGCCGCCGGGCTCAGCGCGCCCCAGTTGCTGAGCAACCTGGCTTCACTGGAGCGGCGCAACCAGATGCAGGTGGTCAACCACTACAACGTCCAGCCCACCTTCGACATCTACGCGAACGTCCAGAACCGCGACTTGGGCGGTGTCGCCTCGGAGATCGGCGCCATCGTCGCCCGGGCCGAAAAAGAACTGCCCAGGGGCAGCCGCATCGCGATGCGCGGCCAGGTGGAGAGCATGAATACGGCCTTTACCAGCCTCGCGTTGGGTCTGATTTTTGCCGTCGTACTGGTCTACTGCCTGATGGTGGTGAACTTCCAGTCCTGGGTCGATCCGCTGGTGATTATCGCTGCTCTACCCGGGGCACTGGCGGGCATCTGCTGGATGCTCTTCGTCACCCAGACCACCGTGAGCGTGCCCGCTTTGATGGGAACGATCATGGCCATCGGCGTGGCCACCGCCAACAGCATTTTGCTGGTCACCTTCGCCAACGACCGGCGCGGCGAGGGCGACGACGCCACCGCCGCCGCCCTCGCGGCCGGGTACACGCGCCTAAGGCCGGTGCTGATGACGGCGCTTGCGATGATTCTGGGCATGCTGCCGATGGCGCTTGGTCTCGGTGAAGGGGGCGAGCAGAACGCACCCCTGGGCCGGGCGGTGATTGGCGGCTTGCTGGTAGCGACATTTACGACCCTCTTTTTTGTGCCGGTGGTCTATAGCGTCCTGCGCCGCAAGCCGCCCCACGATCCGGAGGCCGAGGAAACTGAACCCGCCGAATCCCTTGCCCGCCCCGCCTACTCAGCCCTACCGCAGCAACAGCAGGAGTAGTCCGCCATGCCTTCTTCGACAACGTCAAAGGTGATAGCCGGCCTCGTCGTAGGCGGTTTGCTATTCGGGGGACTGTTCGCCCTGGGTTTGCTTCCCCGCCTCACTCGTCAGCAGGAGTTGCTTGCCGCGGCAAACGAAGCGGCGAGCGAAACCAGTGTTGTGGCGTTGGCGCGCCCGACGCGCGCGGCGGCCCCGGCTCCTGTGCGGCTACCCGGCAACATCCAGGCTTTGCAGGAAACGGTCGTGAACGCCCGCTCAGACGGTTACCTGCGCCGCCGCCTCGTCGATATCGGCGACCGGGTGCGCTCGGGCCAACTGCTGGCCGAGATCGACACCCCCGAACTAGATCAACGGGTGAGCGAACTGCGCTCGACATTGGCCCAGGCCCGCGCCGATCTCCAGCAACAGGAGGCCAATTTGGCCCTCGCCCGCACCACCTTCGAGCGCTGGCGCACTCTGCGCGAGGAGCGAGCCGTCTCCCAGCAGGACGTCGATGAGCGCCAATCGGCCTACCGGGCGCAAATGGCGGCGGTCGAAGCCCAGCGCGCCAACCTCCGCGCCCGCCAGGCGGATCTCGATCGGCAGGTGGCCTTGCAAAACTTCAAGCAGGTGCGCGCCCCTTTTTCGGGTATCGTCACCGCCCGCAACGTCGATACCGGGGCGCTCATCGCCGCAGGCAGCAGCCAGAACGGTCTATTTCGGGTCGCCAAAACTGAGCGATTGCGCATCTTCATCGATGTGCCCCAGACTTTTGCTCCAGCAATCCGAGCCGGCCAGAGCGCCCGAGTCTCTGTCCAGGAGTACCCGCGCCCCTTCGAAGGCCGGGTGACGCGCACGGCGGGTGCGCTCGACCCGGCGGCGCGCACGCTGCGCACTGAGGTGCAGCTCGACAACCGCAACGACCGGCTGCTGCCGGGTATGTACGCCCAGGTGGAGATCGCGGGTAGGCGAGTCAGCCCACCGCTCACCGTCCCGGCCAATACGCTGCTGGTGCGCGCGGGGAGCACGCAGGTGGCGGTGGTGGGTTCCGACAGCGTCGTACACTTGCGCCGGGTAGGTCTCGGGCGCGATCTGGGCGAAACGGTAGAAATTGTCTCGGGACTTGTCGGCAGCGAACGGCTGGTGGTCAATCCGGGCGACGAGATTGCCGAGGGCAAGAAAGTCGAAGTTGCGGCTCCGCACGAGTAGCCGCGAGCGTGGGCACAAAGCTTCCAGGCCACGGGTGTTAAAACGCTTAACTTGCCACCGACTTGGCAGGCCGCTCCGGACGGGGAGGCTTGCCTTTGGCGGCAGCACCGCCACCCGCCGCGGCCGGTTGTTTTTTAATCCAGGTCAGCGTCGTCGTGAACTGCTGCAGGATCATCACGACGATCTGTTTGGCATCGACGCCTTTGAAGCCGCGCTCGGGGGGCATGAACATCTGCAGCACCCGGCCGGGGGACTTGACCTCGTTGTAGGCGATGGTCTTGCGGCCTTCGAGATTGCCTTCGTCGAAGTAGATCGTAAAGGTCTTGTTGCCGTTGTCCCAGGTGGCGGTAAAGTCGGCCTCCCCGGCCGTGAGTGCGACATCGGCCGCCCCTTCCGCCTTCATGCGCTTTTCGAGTAGCGGCAGAATATCTTCCTGGATGTACTGCGGCAGCGGCTTGGCCGGGGCATCGCCGGGTTTGGGCCGGGGTGGTCTGGCCGGGGCAGCCTCGCCCTCGGCAGCAGCTGGAGCCGCTTCAGTAGCATCCCCCTCGGCACTCGCCGCGGCGGGCCGGGGGCGCGGCGGGCGGGGTTTGGGAGCGGGCGCTTCTCCGTCGGGGGCGGGGGTGGCATCCGCCGCTTTGGTGTCGGTGGGGCTTTCGGGAGTCTGGGTGGCGGCGGCCTCGGCGGGCGGCGGCGCCTGATTCTCTTCCGGCATGGCGATTTTGGTGGTTTGGTGGCCCAGTGTTCATTGTGGACGCGATTGTCGCAGCGAGGCAAGGGCTGGTAATCTCGTCTACTGGATACCAAGCCTTACAGGCCGCGGATGCAGCTGGATTTTGTTTCTGTCGAAGAATTTTATTTCGCCCTCACCCTCGACACGCGGCTCCTTTACGAGTGGCACGACCCGGCCCTGGTCGAGCAGGTGCGCCTAAGGCTCAAAGCTGGCTACGGGGAGCCTTCTACCGTCGCTGCCGCCCGCCAGAACACGTTCAACTATGTGTTTCGGGTGATAGGCAATCTGCCGGCGAACACGCTCATCGAGGTACTCGACTGGGGAGAACAACTGCGCCTCAACAGCAACTACGGTCTGGAGCGCACCCCCGGCGGCAAAGTCAACCGCCTTCCCGCCTACGAAGAACGCCCCCAGTTTGCTGCGGCTATCGCTGCCACCCTCGCGCAGTTGCTGCACGTTCCCCTGATTGCAGACTGATTTTGGCACTCAGCAAGCTGCCTTCAATGCCGGAGCTTGAGAACTCCTATGCATAGAGACAAGAGAAAGACCAATCCGAGCAAATAAGTGCCGATAGCGATGCTTGTGCCCAAGGGACTAAGCCAGAAACTCCACGCCCCAGCTACCAAAGCGACGAGAGCACAGGCAATGGTGAACCTTCGCAGAAGGGGGCGTCCCATCAATGCAAACGCCATCTGTGATACTAAACCGCCTAAACCGCCGAAAGTGAAGGCCCATGCGATAAATTCGGGTTTAATCAGTCCGTCCATGTTGCGCTTTTATTTTTAAGGTTTGTCTGGTTTTGTGTAAGGAGCCTGCGTGCCATGTTCCTCACAATGCTGATGAGCATCAAGAACCCAAGCATTGTCCTGGCGCACCTTTTCGCCGTAGATCGTTCCACCGATACCCCCCGCCAAGCTGCCTACAGCCATACCAAATGCCATGCCTGCAGGACCACCCACAGCACCACCTAAAGCTCCTCCCAAAGCACCGGTCCCCATACCTGCCAAACCGCCGTAAATCCCGGGGTAGGTCACTTGCTCCATCGAACGCCGCTCTTCTTCAGCCCGCTTTTGCTGGGGAGTTTCCGGGTACTTCTTTGCCAGCTCATGTTCAAATGCACACAATCTATCGTCAGGATAACCATTCGGATAGTCTCCAGCATAATCCGATGAATCTGTTGGCCGCCCGGCGATAAGGTCAGTATCTGTATCTAATAACTGTCCCTCAGTTTCACTGCCGAAACCGATTCTAGTGGCCACATAACTGTCGATCACTCCTTGGCTTTGGTCAGGCTGCTGGAAGTCTTCATGGGCCTGTGCCCACCAATGCTCTGGATTTTCAGTCCAATTCTGCGAGTAATCTGCAGACGACCACAGCTCAGACTTATCGTCCAGGCTAGTCTGCTCCTGGAATCCGTAAGCAACCTCCTGTGGTCTGTACTCTTGCTGGAGCTCTTCATGCCATTCTTCGCCTGAAGTTTGCTCTTCTCCAAATTGACTCAAGCTTTCAAAATCTGTGTTTCTGTGGAGCGTGTCGATGTAGGTAGCGCTCTCGCTGCAACCTAGATCGCCTTGAAGGAAATCTTCCTCTTCCATGTCCAAATGCAGAAATGTTGAATCAATGGACATATGTACACGCTCTGGGCAGCCGCGCTCTACGCCTCTGGCTACCGAGTAATTTTCCTAGCCAATGCACATAACTGATTTCTTGGCACATACAACATTGCAAGTAGCGCAACTTATCCAACCGTTGGCTCCCCCAAATCTTCGGCACGCTCACCAGTTCCAGCAACAGGTGGGCAATCAGGGTGATGTAGAGCTGCATCCGGATACCATTCTCATTTTTTGTCATCAGCCGCTTCAGCTTCAAATGCATTTTCAGAAACTTCCATAACAGCTCTATTTGCCAGCGTTGACGGTACAGTTCCATCACCTCCTCGTCCCTGACTAACCATTCGCCTTCGGCAGGCAAATTGGTGACCAATCGATACTCAGCCCGGTTCTCGATATCGCAGAAGTTGACCACCCGATACACCCCGGACTCTTTGCCCGTTCCCACCCGCATCTGGCCAGCATTGCCCTCGAAGGTGAGCTTGTAATTGCTCGGGATGCGCATTAAAAAATATTTGCTTGATGCCTGGGCATTTTTTAGATATTCCAGTCCTGCAAAGCCCCGGTCGAATATACCTACGCCATTTTCAGGAATCGCTTCAAGCATATCATTTACGAAGTTGGAATCGTGGTCGTAGCCAAAGTTGATCAGGCTACCCTCGGTGGCGCCGCTGCCGTGTTCAAGGCAGGTGAGCAGTTTGACCTGGTGATAGTCTTGTGCCCATAGCAATTTGCTTGTCAAGCCGACTACCGTCGAGTCAATTGGGCAAGGATGTAGTTTTTTAGCGGGCAGTTCTCGCCTGACCCGGACCAGCAAGGCCTGATACAACTGCTCGAAGATTTGGAGAGAGCGGGACTTGCAGGCTTTGGAAAAAGTGGAGATATCGACGGGGATGCCAGTGTGGTTGACGCGTTTGAAGAGGTCCCGCATGCTGACGGTACTTTTGTCCATCACCAGGGCAAGCCAGCAACTGAAAAAGAGCCTGGAATCGAGAACAGGAAAATCATCATTGGGCAAGGAAGACAGAGCGGTTTTGACAAGTTGCGGAAAATCGAGTAGCATTGTCTCAACATAATGAAATTGAACACAGCTCGAAGTTTACACGACTTCGAGCTGTTTTTGTAGGATCAATTCCTGACATTCAACACTTCTGGTCCAAATGTTCCTGCGTCCAAATGTTCCTGCGCAGAAAGATTCTCCAGAAAGCCTATGCAAAGCAGTGGCAATTGTCAAGACGGCGTAAGAATCGTCATCTGTGTGTTGCGTAAAGGGGTGACAAAATACAAGTAGTCACGCTCTCGCCCATGCTCGGTCAACCCTTAACGTTGAGCCGATAGAGCGTCCTCGAAAATCACGTCTTTGTAGCACCTTGCAATCGCCAGTTCGCAATCTAGGCTTTCCAGGTGCATGGTGTCTTCAGCGGCGTAGAGCACCAGTTTCCAGGTACGCTCCGACTCGCGGCGGTAATGCTCCACAGCAAGCTTGCGCGAATCGAAAAGCATGTATTCTTGCAACGTGTCGATGCGCCGGTAGTCGCCGAACTTGTCGCCACGATCGAAAGCCTCGGTGGTCGGAGAGAGCACTTCGACAATCAAGCAGGGATGGCGAATGGTGTAGACGGCATTGCGATCGCGTTCGTCACAGGTAGCCATCACATCTGGGTAATAGAACGGACCGTCCTCGGTGATCTGGGCTTTGACATCGGAGACGAAGACCCGGCAGGGACTCCTCGAGTCCTCCAGGTAGTTGCCAATCAACCTGGCTACATTGACAGCGATCGTGTTGTGGGCAATGCTGCTACCCGTCATAGCGAAAATTTCGCCATTCACGTACTCGTGCCGGATTTGCTGGTGGGTCTCCCACTCGATGTACTCGGCAGGGGACATCCGTCTGGGGACGCTGACCATGGAGATGCTCCAGTAAAAGAGGAATGGTTTTCGCAGCGTTCTGGCCTCTATCGTAGAGCAGCCGATCCCTTTACAGCAAAACACCCGATGCGATTGTCAATCGGGATATCGAGAGCCTCGAAAGCTTTGCTGTTGCAAAGGCAATGTTCTGTTACAGCCACAGGCTTGATCCCCGCCCCCGTGATAGATTGACTGAGTCGCACCGGGGCTATGCACAGATTGCCTGTACAGCTTCTGGGTTTCCCTGGGCGAACGGCCTCTGTAGACGGGCCGAGGCGCTCAATTTTCGGTTGAGCGGTGAAGCCTCCAGTCATGTTGCTGGTGGTTGTTTACTCCCAAAATGCAGCGTAATACCATGTCCCACAGTGGCGGCGAAAAGCTTCTGTGGGACTTTTCTGAGCGGTCTCAGTCGCGCAGTTCGGCAATCGCGTCCTGGGTGGCCCGCGCCAGGGTCTGCTCGCTGGCGCGGGGCAGATAAAAGTAGCGCCCGCCCGCCTGGGTGGTCAGTTCTTTGGCAAAACCGGTGGAGACGAAGCGGTTCTCGGTGTCGATGACCAGCAACTTGAAACCCAGGGTACGGATGCGGCCCGCGAGGGCGAGCAGTTCACCCTTGATGTCGGGTTTGTCGTCCCCCGGCGGTTCGCCCAGCGAGCGGGCGAGGGGTATGTTGCCCCGGCCGTCGGTAATCGCCACGATAATCACCTGGCCGACATCGCCCGCGCTCTGGGCGTTCACCCCCAGGCGGATCGCCTGGCTGAGGGCGTGGGCCAAGGGCGAACCGCCACCGCAAGGCAATGATTCCAGGCGCCTGCGGGCCTGGGCGATCGAGCGGGTGGGCGGCAGCAGCACGTCCGCTTTTTCGCCGCGAAAGGGAACGAGTGCCACCTTGTCGCGGTTTTGATAGGCCTCGGTGAGCAGTTTCAACACGGCACCTTTGGCTGAGCGCATCCGGTTGAGGGCCATCGAGCCGCTGGCGTCGACCACAAAGGTGATGAGCGCCCCGGCCTTGCGCGCCAGGCGCTTGGCGCGCACATCGCCCGCTTCGACAATCACCCGTCTACCCGGTTCGCGCTCGCGGCGGGCTTTCTGGTGCGGGGCGGCGGCGCGCAGGGTGGCATCTACAGCGATGCGGTTCACCCGGCCCCGGGGCAGGATCGGCTTGACGTAACGGCCGCGCGAGTCGGAATAAATCTTGGTGCGCGCCCCGGATTTGCTCTTGCGCCGCACCGTCTGGGCAAAGGCCAATAGCCTCGGATCGAGAATGACCCCCTCGGCGTCGAAGACAAAATCCTCGGGTAGGCTCGGGGGCGCTTCCTGCTCCTCCTGCTCGTCAGTGTCGTTTTCCTCGGGGTCGTCGTCCTGCTGCTCGTCCTCGTCCTGCTCCTGCTCGTCGGTGGGAGGCGGTGGCGGTGGGGGTGGCGGCGGTGGGGGCTCCTCCGAGGGGATCACCGTCGAGCGCGGAATAATCACCAGCTCGACCGCCCGGCGCAAGTCCTCGGCGTTGACGCGGGTGCGCCCATCGAGGGCGCAATGCACCTTCGCCGCCCGGAGGGCAAACAGTTCCGCCCGGTGGCCCTCTACCTCGCCGCGCACGGCTTCTTCGACCAGGTAGGCAATCTGCTCAGCTTCGATGCTCACTTCCGCGAGACGCTGGCGGGCAAGCACAATCTGCGTCTGCAATTCTTCGATCTCGCCGCGGTGAGCGGCCACAAACGCCGCCGGATCGCGGGCGTACCCGCGCGCCTGGTCCACCACTTCGAGACGCTCCTCCAGGCTCAACTGCGCCTCGGCGGGCAGGCAGATGGCGATGCGGTCGAGCAGGTGTTCGCGCAGTTCGCCCTCTTCAGGGTTGAACGTGGCGAGCAACACCATCGCGCAGGCATGCTCAAAGCTGAGGCCCTCACGCTCGACGCGGTTGATGCCTTCGCTGAGGGTTGTCAGCAATAAATTGGCGATCTGGTTGTCGAGCAGGTTGATCTCATCGATGTAGAGGATACCCCGGTTCGCCTCGGCGAGCAGCCCCGGCTGAAAGACCGGTTCGCCCAGGCGCATCGATTTTTCGAGATCGACGGTGCCGATCACCCGGTCCTCGGTAGCCCCGAGCGGCACCTGCACAAAAGGCACCGGCCGCATCGCCCGTTGGGGAGTCTGCTGGGCATAGAGGCGGCGGCACTGGTCACACCAGGATTCGGGCCAGTCGGGATCGTCGTTTGCTGGGCAACCGGCGATCACTTCGATGGGCGGCAGCAGGGCGTGGATGCCCCGGGCCATCACCGATTTGGCCGTGCCGCGCCGACCGCTGATGGCCACCCCCCCCAGCCCCGGATCGGTGACCGCGAGCAGCAGGGCGAGCTTGATCGCCTCCTGGGCGACGACGGCGGTGATCGGAAAGGCAAGGGGCACAGAGGCAGTCATGGGCAAAGGCGCTGCTGAATCAGCGGGATAAGCGGGGCGTTCGCCACCGGAAACGTGTAGCCATCCAGTTCCCGCGGCTCCACCCACTCGACGGCATCGCAGGCGATCGCCCGGGCGGCGTCGCTCTCACTGTGGCACAGGTAGGCGCGGATGCGGACGAAAAAATCGGAGTAGTCGTGCTCCAGAATAGCCAGCAGTTCGCCCACGGTTACGGTAAGTCCCACTTCCTCCAGCACCTCGCGGGCCACGCACGCCTCAGGTGTCTCTCCGGGGAGGATTTTGCCGCCGGGAAACTCCCACAACCCACCCAGCGCCGCGTCCACGGGCCTGCGATCGATGAGCACTTTGCCTGCGAAGCACACGATGCCGATGGCAATTGCTTTGGGCATTCAACCGGCCTGCGTCCCCACGCCGAGGGCAGTGTCGATTTCTGTCAGATAAACCGCCTCCGCCTCGCTCACCCGCTTGCCGCCGATACCCATAAATCCGCCTTCTTTGGCGGCCTCGGCCACCTTACGGGCGATGGCCGCGAGCCAGCGGCGGTACTGCTCGGCTTCCTGAGGGGTGGCTTTTTCGGCGAGCAGGGCCACACTTCGGCGGCACAGATCGAGCGTCTCGGCTTTGAATTGGGTGCGCGCTTCGGGGCTATCGAGGCGGGGCTTGGTGTCCAGTTGCTTTTCCTCGGAGAGGATGCCTTTGATAATGACGTTGTCGGGAAAATCGGCGGCGCAGGCAATCGCTCCCATGGCGAGGGCCACGCCCTCCTGGAGCATCCCGAAAAAACCGCTCGCGGTATCTGCCACCATCACCGCCGCCCCGATGCTGAGGGGCGTCTCCCGCAACAGGCGCCACTCCCCGGCCGAAAAATCCGCTTTGGAAGTCATGCTGCTCCTCCCCGCTTCGCGTGTCTCGCGCCGATAGGCACTTCCAGTAATATACCCAGCCGACCTACTTCGCGACCGTCCCGCGCACCTGCGGTCTATCCACGACATCAAAGGGAATATCGAAGTCGCGGGCGATCTCCCGGGCCGTCATCTTGGCGGACATCATCACCGCCGGGGTACCGCCGCCGGGTTGGGTGTTGGCGCCGACTAAGTAGAAGTTGGCGATGTCTTCGCTTTTGTTGTGGGGGCGAAAGTACGCCGACTGCCACAGCACCGGCTCGATGCCGAAGCCGTTGCCCAGCCGGCTGTTGAGCGTGTGCTCGAAGTAGTCGGGGGTGATGAAGCTCTTGTAGACGAGCCGCTCGCCCAGCCCCGGAATATACCCGCGCTCGTCCAAAAAGCGCAGCACCCGGTCTACGAAAGGATCGGCGAGTTTCGACCAGTCGAGGCCGCTGCCGTTGTGGGGGACGGGTACGAGGGTATAGGCGCAGTGGTGCCCCGGCGGCGCCAGGCTCGGGTCGGTAATCGAAGGAATGTGCAGGTACTGCGAGAAGTCCTCCGCTAGGATCTTCCGGCCGAAGATGTCCTTGAGCAATTCTTCGTAACGCGGACCGAGGATGATGTTGTGGTGTCTGAGGTCTAGATTCAATCCGTCCGAGCGAAAGCCGAAGTAAACGACCAGCAGCGACATCGATTGGCGCGCGAGCTTCAGGCGTATGTCCGGGTGGCTCGGCCGGTGGACGCGGTCGATGAGCTTCAAGTACGTGTTGACGTAATCGCCGTTGGAAGCGACGAGGTCCGCCGGGTGGCGGCTGCCGTCCGCCGGCACAACGGCGGTGGCCCGGCGATGCTTGCCGCTGCCTTCGATTTCGATGCGGGCGACTTCGCTCCCATAGCGCATCGTCCCGCCCAGTTCTTCGAATTTGCGCACGAAGCCGCGCACGAGTGCCCCCGTGCCGCCCATGGCGAAGTGGATACCCCAGGTCTTCTCGACAAAATGGATCATCGCGTAGATGGCGGGCACCGCGAGCGGGTTGCCGCCCACCAGCAAGGGCTCAAAGCTGAAGACCTGCCGGAGCTTGTCGCTTTTGAAGTAGCGCTTCACGAACGAAAACAACGGCCGCACCGCATCCAGCTTCACCAGATCCGGGGCGATGCGCAGCATCGAGGGCACGTCGCGAAAGTAGGTAAATCCCAGCTCCAGAAAACCGCGCTCGAAGATGGCCCGCGCGTCGCGGTGAAAGCGCTCGTAGCCTTCGAGATCTTCCGGTGCGATGGCGCGGATCTGCTCGCGGGTGCGCTCGGGATCGCCGTCGTAGTCAAAGTGTGTCCCGTCGTCGAAGTAAATGCGGTAGAAGGGCAAAATCGGAATGATCTGGACATACTTCGAGGTGGCCGGTCCCCCGCTCACCCCCGAGGTGATTCGGCGGTTTTCATCCAGGACAGCTGCCGGAAAGTCCGGCTTATCGAGTGCAGGTTGATCCCGTTCAAGGGCGAACAGTTCCTCGATAAAGTGGGGCACGGTGATCACCGTCGGCCCCATGTCGAAGGTGAAGCCCTCGGCGCGGCGCACGTAGGCCCGCCCGCCCGGTCCGTCCAGCTTCTCGAAGATCGTCGTGTCAAACCCGAGGCTCTGCAGACGGATCCCCAGCGAAAGCCCGCCGACACCCGAACCGATGACAATGGCCTTCTTACGCTCCAAAGCTGCTCCCTTCCGTGTCCGACGCTTGATTACAGATCGTAACACTGCCCCAGGCTCACAGTGCCGATTCCAGGCTGCCCATGTCTCGAACATCCTTGGCAGGGCCTGAGCGGCAATGATTTGTGGATGCAGAGCTGAAAGTGCGGAAGTTTCGCCTCTGTTGTGCTGCAGCGTTTGTTTTATTGGCCGCGGGGGGACGATGCTAGCCTGTCAAAGGTCTTTGAAGGGACGGGCAAGTTGTGGGATACAGCAGTGCAAAACCATCGCTCAACAACTGCTCCGAGCCCGAACAGGTCGTCCGGCTGCGGGCCCAACTGTTGGAATGGTACGGCCGCATGGGTCGAGATTTGCCCTGGCGCCGTACCCGTGATCCTTATGCCATCTGGATTTCGGAGATCATGCTTCAGCAGACCCAGGTGAAAACGGTCCTGCCCTACTACCAAAGGTGGCTTGCGGCTCTGCCGACCGTCGCGGCTCTTGCCGCCGCCGAGCTGGAGGCGGTGCTTAAGCTCTGGGAGGGCCTGGGCTACTACACCCGGGCGCGCAACCTCCATAAAGCCGCGCAGGTGATTGTCAAAGAGCACGGCGGAGTTTTTCCCGAGACCGCCCAGCAGTTGCAACAAGCGCTGCCGGGTATCGGCCGCTCGACGGCAGGTGCAATCGCAAGCAGTGCCTTCGGCCGGTGTGAAGCAATCCTCGATGCCAACGCCCGCAGGGTACTGGGGCGCCTGTTCGCGGTGGGCGATCCTCCTGCGCGGGCAGAAGCGAAGCTTTGGGAGATCTCACAGCGGCTGGTAGACCCGCAAGCTCCCCACAACTTCAATCAGGCGTTGATGGATCTAGGAGCGACAGTTTGTACAGCAAGATCTCCTCTGTGTCTGCTCTGTCCGTGGCAAGTCGATTGTCTGGGGCGCCGCTCGGGAGATCCCACGCACTTTCCGGTTCGCCCCGCCCGCGCGGTGCGCTCCGAGATCGCAGGGGTCAGCGTCGCGATCGAGTGCCAGGGAAAATTCTTACTTGTCCGCCGACCGGAGCGGGGATTGCTCGCTGGGCTCTGGGAATTTCCGTTTGTCGAATCAGTTGGCGGCGGCGAGCCGGAAGAAACCGTCCGAGTGGCCTTTGGCAATCGCCTGGAATCGCTTGAGCGGCTGGGGCAGGTGGAGCACGAATTTACCCACCGCCATCTGACAGCCCAAGTACTGCGGGCACAGTGGATTGCCGCTCCGGCTGCGCTGCCGAAGGTTTTTGACTGCCGTGAACACACCTGGCAGCCCCCCGAGTGCTGGCTTAAATTCCCGATGCCGGGTTATGTTCACAAGATCTGCAAGCTTTTGAAAGAGGCACTCCCGAAAGTCTCCGTCGACTGAGTATGCCAGCAGACGCACCCCACCACAGGAGGGGGAGTATCCTGAAACGGGCAGCGGCAAACTGTGCTTTTTGAAACGTTTGAGCGAAGCATACTGAACGCCCGATTGTTCGACCTACGGTCTGCTGCCCGCCAGAGGCGCCGTCACTATTCCACCCGAGTTGCGTCAAGTGCCCGCCGCGCGGACGATTTCCGTTCCGCCGACTTGTGGAGCGTTCCCCAGAGGCTTCTGGCTTGCGATTTTTGATCCCACTTACTTTCGGAGAACCGCACTATGCGCAAGGTTATGGTTACTCTCGGCGCGCTGGCTGCCCTTACCGTGGGCGCCCACCCCGCCTTTGCCGAGACTCCCACGCTGTCGGCCATCCTCTTGGGCGGCAACGAAGTGAGCAGCACCGGTCAGGCCAACGCTGGCGATCAAGACGGCATCGGCTTCATCCACGTCCGCATCGACCCGGCAAAGGGGCAGGCGTGCTACTCGCTCAGGGTCGACAACCTCGGCAAACCGACCGTCTTTCATATCCACAACGCCAAGGCCGGGGTGAACGGCTCTGTGGTTGTCGATCTGGTTCCACCCGACAGTGCCGATCCGGGCAGCATCAACAAATGCGTGCCGGCCGATCCGGCGGTTGCCGAGCAAATACTTAACCAGCCGCTGGAGTTTTACGTCAACTTCCACACAGAAGAGTTTCCGGATGGCGCTTTGCGCGGCCAACTGTTCTACCGGCGCTTCTAAAGCCACGGCCGCACCTGCACCTCCGGGCAAATAAAAGCCAGGTCCGGCACTGCGATGGGAAGGGGTGCCATCCGGCACCCTGCGCCGTTCGAACGGCATACAGATCGATAACAACTGTGCCGAAGCATGGAATTGACCTTACGAGGCAAGACTTTCCATGCCGCCCATCAAATCGATTTGCACAGCGCTGATGCTGCTGGGCCTGGCCACCCAGGCCGCCCCGGCCTTCGCCCAATCGGCGCCGTTCGGAAACAGCCAAAAAAGTGGCGCCCAGAATCTTTCCAAAGAAGACTTCGGTCCCATCGTCCGCATCGTCTCGCCTGTACCGGAGTCGCTGATCGCCCCCGGTGAAGGTGTCGTCGGTGCGGGCAGCCAGAATGGAACCGGCTTTGCCCTCAACGTCGAGGTGGTCACCCGCGACCGGGTTCCGCTTGCGGTCCGCGAGGCCACCGACATCCGCGACACCTCCCGGTTGGGCCTGACCAACCAGAGTTTTCCGGGACTGCTGGTGTTCTTCGATACCGACCTTGTCAAACCGGACGGCGGGATCATCCCGAAGGGCACCAACCTGGCCGCCCTGTTCAACGTGGCGGGCACCGACGACACCCCCGGCTCCGGGATCACCGTTTGGGCCGGCTGGCACGTGCTCGAGTCGCTGCCGCCGGGGGTCGATCGCTTTGCTGTCACTGTCGCGGTGGTCGACCAGAGCGGCCGGGTCGGTGTCGATCGCGTCGGCTACCGGGTGGCCAAAAACGGCGCCACCTCCGGACAGGCCCTCACCCCCCAGCCGGAAGCGGTAGCAGGCGACGGCCAGGACGATCCGGACGGACCGGAGGTGACGATGATCGCCCCGCGCGTGCCTACGGGGGTCTCCCCGGGACCGACCGGTACGCCGGTGGCCCCGGACGGATCGCTGTTTTTCATCCAGGTGAGCGCGGTGGACCGCTCCCGCCACGGCATCGGCCTGACCGAAGGGGTGATCCTTGATGGGTCGCAGGTTCCGGACCCGGCGGTCAATCCGGCGGGCGGACCGAACCGCTTCTACCCCGGGTTGGTGCTGACCTTCGATGCGCCTTTGCGCCAGCCGAACGGCAATTTGATCCCGGCCGGGGCCAACCTCGCGCCGCTGTTCAATATCGCGGGCAGCGAACTGACGACCGAAGGGTTGGTGCGCGCCACCGCCGACTGGGTGGTGGGCGGCTCGCTGGAATTGCCGGCCGGCAAGACCACGCTCACCGTCATCGCCAGCGTCACCGACGCCACCGGCCGCACGGGCAGCACCCGCCAGATCCTGGGCATCAGCCCGGTGACCAACGGCCAGGATCTGACGGCGACACCTTGAGCCGAGCCGACTTTTGCGGGGGTCGTGCTCTGCGCCCCCGCAAAAGTCGGCGCCCCAAATTAACAGATTGCTAACATCCGCCCGACAGACTGAAGACCACGACAGGCAAGGAGGCCAAACCGCCGATGCACAGACCCTGGTCGATTCTGGCGGCGGGCCTCTGGCTTGCCGGGCTGGGTGCGTTTGCCTCTCCGGGTGGCTCCCACTCCGAGACCCCCTTCCTGCAGGCGATGGAGGACATGCACCGGGCGATGGCCGCCCTGCCGGCCGGCGGCGACACCGACCGCGATTTTGCCGGATTGATGCTGTTGCACCACCGGGGGGCCATCGACATGGCGCGCGCGCAACTGCTCCACGGCAAAGACCCGGCCCTGCGCCGGCTTGCTCAGGAAATCGTTATCGAGCAGCAAGCCGAAATCGAACTGATGCGCCTGTGGCTTGCCAGACAGCGCTAACTACGAGGAGACTTTTATGGCGAGACGAGCCATAACGTGCGCTTTGCTGCTGGCGGTCCTGGCCACTCCCGCTCTCGCAGGACAGGTGCCAGGCCCCGCCTCGGCGCCGGACGTTCCCATCGGCCCCCGCGACCGACTCTACAGCGCCGATCAGACTTCCAACACGGTTTCGGTTTACGAGCCCGGGTCCCAGCGCCTGCTGGGCGTCATCCGGTTGGGGGACACCGTTCCTCAGAACTTGAGCCCGCTGTACCGCGGCCAGTTGCTCGTGCATGGTCTGGCGCTCTCGCCCGATCGCCGCACCCTCGCCGTCGTCTCGATCGGCTCCAATTCTGTCTCATTTATCGACACCGGCACCCACCGGGTCCGGCACACCGCCTACTTGGGGCGGGCTCCCCACGAAGCCTTTTTTACCCCCGACGGCGGCGAACTGTGGGTGACGGTGCGCGGCGAGGATTACGTGGCGGTGCTCGACGCGCGGACCTACCGGGAAAAGCGGCGCATCGTGGTGGCGGATGGCCCGGGCATGGCCGTTTTCCGCCCCGACGGCCGCTACGCGTTCGTCTGTTCGAGTTTTACCCCCGAACTCGCCGCGATCGACCCGCGCACCTACCAGACCGTCGCGATCGTCCGGCAGCTTTCGCCCTTCTGCCCCAACCTGGCCGCCACCCCCGACGGCCGCCAGGTCTGGCTGACGCTCAAAGACACCGGTAAAACCCAGATCCTGAGCGCCGAGCCGCCTTTTTCCACCCTGGCGGTCCTCGACACCGGGCCGATCACCAACCACGTCAACTTCGTGCGCAACGCCAGGGGGCAATTTGCCTACGTGACCGTCGGCGGCGAAAACACCGTCAAAGTCTTCACCACCGACGACACTCCCCGGCCGGTCGCCACCATCCCGGTGGGGGCTTTGCCCCACGGGTTGTGGCCCTCCGCCGACGGCACGCGCCTGTACGTCGGGCTGGAGCACGCCAACGCCATTGCCGTGGTCGATACCCTCGCCAACCGGGTCACAGCTACCATCCCGGGCGGGCAATCGCCGCAGGCCATCGTCTACGCGCCGGGGGCGGCCGGGGACCCCGGGGAAGGCGCCGCCCTCGAAACCCTAACGCCCGTTCCCGGGGTGCTGCTCGCCCTGGGACCGCCCGGCTCGTCGGCCCGTCGGCCCGCGACCACCGTCGCCGTCAACCCCCAGGGGCTGCTCGACCACCTGCAGGCGGCCGTGAGCGGCCTGGAACCCGGCCGCACCTACCGGCTCGCCCTCGCCGAGCGACCCAGCGAACCTTTCGGACGGCTCCAACCGCTAGCGCTCTTCAAGACCAACCCGGCCGGGGCGGCGATCGTTGCCGCCCTCGGCCCGCTCAAGACGCTCCTGGGCGAGGGCGACGACCCCCTGCCGCGCCGCTACCTGGTGATCGTGCCGAGCGAAGGCGGCGAGGCGGCCAAACCGGTGCAGGTGCAGTTGCCCCCGCCCGGTCTGCCCTAAGTTGTGCTCCGGCTACGCCGCCGAGTCGGGGCGCCGCACGGGCAGGCGCAGGATCACCGCCGTTCCCCGGCCCGGGGCGCTGGCGATTTCGAGGCCGACCCCCTGCAGGCGGCACAGGCGCTCGGCGATGGCGAGCCCCAGGCCGAACCCGCCTCCCGAGCGAGCCGGATCCGCCCGCCAGAAGCGTTCGGTCGCCCGTTTGAGCACCTGCGCGTCCATGCCGGATCCGGTGTCTTCGACGGTGATCTGCACCGCCCCGCCGCCGGTGTCGCGCGCCGAGAGGATCACCGAACCGCCTTCAGGGGTGTACTTGACGGCGTTGTCGAGCAGGTTGGCGAGCACCTGGGCGCTCAGATGCGCGTCCAACCTGACGGCCGGCAGGTGCCCGGACCAGCGCCCATCCAGGAAGACGCCCCGGGCGATGGCCTGCGGCTCGATCCGCTCGAGCGCTTCGCCGAGCAGTGCGGCGATCGGGACCTCCCGCAGGCTGACTTCGAGTTGGCCGCTGTCGGAGCGGGCCAACAGCATCAATTGATCAACCAGTTGCCCGAGGTAAATCGCTTCGCGCCGCATCTTCTCCAGGTAGCCGCCCACCTGCTCGCCGTTGACGACCCCGTCGAGCACCGCCTCTAAGCTGAGGCGCATTGCCGTCAACGGCGTGCGCAGATCGTGGGAAATGTTGGCCAGCAACTCCCGGCGGGAAGCTTCCTGGGCTTTGAGGCTCGCGATCGTCTCCTCCAGTCGTCCGGCCATCGCGTCGAGCGTCAAGCCCAGGCGGGCGATTTCATCGTCCCCGTCCAGGCCGCAGCGGGCCTGGTAGTCCCCCGCTTCCAGCTGTCTGGCCTGCCGGGTCAACCGCTGCAAAGGACCCGCGATCGTGCGGGCGAGGCCCAAACCGGCCAGTACCGCCAGCACCATCGCCCCGCCCACGCACAGCATCGCAAGACCGGTCACCTGCTGGGCAAAACGGCGGGGCCGCAGCAGGGGCATCGCCACGTAGACCGCCGCGCCGATCGCGCCGCTGGTGCGCACGGGTGCGGTGCTGTAGAGCCACCAGGGATACTTGGTCTCCCCCTCGACCCAGAGGCGGCCCCGCTGGCCCTGGCCTGTGAGGGTCTTGCGGACGATGCCGCGGGGGATCACCACCTGGTGCACCCCGGCGAGCCCCTGGGCGCTCGCCACCGTGTTCTCCCGCGCGTCGAAGACGAGCACCTGCAGTTGATTTTGACGGGCGCTCAGGCGAGTCGCCGCCCGCCAATCGGAGGGCGCCAACTCCGCGAGCCCGCGAGCCTGGCGGTCGAGGCGCGCCTGGGCGTCTTGAACAAAAAAATTGTTGAGGGCGTCGCCGAGCACCAGGCCGATTCCCCACAGGCAGGCGGCCGTCAGGCCCACGAAGGCGAGGGTCAGGCGGCCCCAGAGCGTGCGGGGCACCAGGGCCCTTGGGTGGAAGCTCACCGCGGCGGTCCCGCGAATTTGTAACCCACACCCCAGACGGTGAGCACATAGACCGGGCGGGTGGGATCCGGCTCGAGCTTCTCGCGGAGCTTGCGCACGTGCACGTCGATCGTCCGGTGACCGCCTTCGAAGTCGTAGCCCCAGACCCGCTCGAGCAGTTCGTCGCGCGAGTACACCCGGCCGGGGTGATCGGCCAACTGGGCGAGCAGGTCGAATTCCCGGGCCCGCAGGTCGATCGGGCGACCGTGCAGCTGCACCTGACGGGTGTTGCGATCGACCAGCAGGCCGTTTTTGGGGCTGCAGTCGCGGTAACCGCTGGCGTAGGCGCGGCGCAGCAGGGCCTGCACCCGGGCCACCAGTTCCTTTGCAGAGAAAGGTTTGTCCAGGTAGTCGTCTGCCCCGCCCGCCAGAGCGCGCACGCGGTGGTCCTCCTCGGTGCGCGCCGTGAGCATCAACACAGGCGCGAAGTACTCCCCTTTGCGCCAGCGCTCGCACAGCGCCAGACCGTCCACGCCCGGCAGCATCCAGTCGAGCACCACCAGATCCGGGCGGTGGCGCAGGGCGAGCCGGTCGGCCTCCCAACCGTCGGCGGCGCAATGGCAACGGTGCCCTGCGTGTTCGAGGTAGCGGCGAATGGTCTCAAGAATGAGCGGGTCGTCTTCGACGACGAGGATAGCGGCGTTCGGCATGGTTACACCCGGAGACGGCGGCACAGGCGGGGAGGCTCTGCCTTGAGACCCAGGCTACCGAAAGAATGTTAGAAATCTGTTAAACACGGGAAAACGCCCAGCCGCGGCAGGTGCCGACAGACTGCGCGCTTGCGCGAATCGATGGGAAACGCGGGATCTAACCGGCGCCGAGACCGGCGTAGGAACCGTAGAAGAACAGCCCCAGGATCGCAATCACGCCCAGACCGGCCATCACACCCACCATCCACAGGGGAATTCTTTGCGGCATCGTCGCGCTCCGATTAGTTGATGAAGTAGTTGGAGAACAGCAAGATGATCACGAGCACCAGCACCAGGCCCATGTACAGGGAAGTGCGGTTCAGCTCGACGCCAGGATTTTTCGGATCTTTGGACACGAGATTTTCTCCGTCTTAGCGCTGGATAAACTGCATCGCGGCCAGAGCGCCCAGGAAGAAGATCGTGGGCACGGTCAGGGCGTGGACCGCCAGCCAGCGGACGGTGAAGACCGGGTAGGAGACGGGCTGGGTCGGGCCACCGGGGGTGGGACGGTTCGAAGAAGTGGTCATGACAGTGCTTCCTGCAAAATTATTTGTTCTTGGTGGCTTCGTCCAGCTGCTGCTTCGCCTCGAAGCGCTTGTTCACCAGCGGCTTTTTGGTGTTGTCGGAGTTGTAGTATTCGTCGGGGCGGGGAGTGCCGAACACGTCGTAGGCGAGCCCCGTGTAAACGAATAGAAAACCACTCGCAAACAAAATGGTTATAGCGGGAATGTGAATGATCCAGTAGCGCGTACTGGTGATGATATCGGTGAAAGGGCGCTCGCCAGTGCTGCGGCTCGACATAAGATAAGGCCTCCCAGGACTCTTGACTGCAATTTTACACAATGATACGGAACATTACACGAGACAACAAGAATTTAATCTGCGGCCCCCCGGTATTTGAGCAACACGCCGTTCTGGCCCAACACGAAGCCTTTGTTGCCGATAAATTCGACGTTAAGCAGGCTGCCTTTGATGCCGGGAACCTCCTCAGCCTTCCAGTTCTGGCCGTCGTCGGCGCTGACGATGAGCGTGCCGCCGCCGCCCGCCGCCCAGATTTTTTTGTCGGCGGCGGTGTAGTCGGCGTCGAGCAGACTGAGGCCGTTGAGGATCACCGAGCGGCCCGGCGTCCAGGTTTCGCCCTGGTTGGCGGTAAATTGCATCTCGCCGCCCTGGTTGATCATCCAGCCGGCTTTGCCGCTGCTAAAGCCCATCGCCTGGATGCGCCGGGAACTGGTGCGTTCGTAGTTGGTCCACTGCGGATCGCCGGGCTTCCATTGCAAATAGGAGCCGCCCCGAGTGGAGACCACCCAGTAGGAACCGTCGGCGACGCGCTCGGCGCTGCGGATGCCGCCCGCTGAGGCCGGGGTAACCACCTGCCAGTTCTTGCCGCCGTTGACGGTCTTGATCACCAGGCCCGAATTGAGCACGACTTCGGCGGTGTCGGCACCAAGGGCATAAACTTTGAGGGGGCTACCCGGCAGGCGCTGATCGAGGGTGATCGACGTCCAGCTTGCGCCACCGTTGACGGTGCGCAACAGCCGCTTCGGTTCGCCGCCTATCCAGCCGTTTTTGCCGTCGAAGCTCACCGACAAAAAGCGCGAATCCGAATCGAGCTTGACGGGGACGGCGGTCCAGCTCTCACCACCGTCGGCGGTGCGCAGCAGCGTCGAGCGGCTGCCTACCGCCCAGCCGTTCTTGTCGTCGACAAAAGCGATATCCAGCAAATCGGCCTTATCGGAAAGACCCGTCGGGATCACTTTCCATTCATCGCGCTCGAGGGGAGGCGCCCCGCAACCGGCGAGCACCAGCAGCAGCAACCCCAGCCCCAGCCCGCTCCATTTGCCCATGTCAGTTGCCCAAAAAATAGATGCTCATGAAAAACAGAAAACCCAAGAACAAAGCGCCAAAGATCAAGACGTTCTTGGTCTGGGCGTTGAGGACATTGACACCCCAGCCGTAGCCGGCGTTCTCCTCGAACCCGGCCACCGTTCCCACCTTCGGGCCGATGCTTTTGAAGCGGCTGGTGGCCGAGGAGCAAATCGGACAGCGCCAGTCGGCGGCGAGTTCCTCGAAGGGTGTGCCCGCCGGTACCGTAGCGTCACCCTTGGTCGGCTCGTAGATGTAGCCGCAGGTACGGCACTCGTAGCGGTCGAGTTGCGTTGGGTCGGTAATCTGGGTCGTCATGGCGGTTGGCAGCAAAGCGACGGGCTAAATATGAAGAAAAACTTAATTTCTCTTCACTATAGAGGATACCCCCTCCCTCCGCTTTGTGCCACGATTTGACGCTCCCTATCGCCGTATTTAGGATGGAAACAATTCTTCAGCAGATCTTCATGGTTCAGCAAATTTCCCCCTGGCAATCGCGCATCGAAGAGGTGGACCGCAATCTGTCCAGTCGCCATATCGATCTCGACGCGGCCGGGTATTTTTTAATCGCCGTCGACCGTCAGGAGGGTCTGCTTGTCGCCCGGCACTTCGGCCTCACCGTCGACGCTCGCGGTCTGGCGATTGACCCCCAGACCGGTAAGCCGCTGCCGGCGCGCGGCCCGGTGAGCACGCCGCTGCTGTCCACTTACACAGCGCGCACGGCCAAGGAGATGTGCGTCAAGCTGTTCGAATCGGACGCCCCGCCGCCGGTGGGCATGTTCAACCACGCCGCCTACCTGGGACGCGAATTGCAACGCGCCGAGTACGCCCTCATCCACGGTACCGAGTACGTGCAGGACTGAAGACCGATGCGCTGCCCCCGCTGCGGCACCTTGCTGAGCGAGAAGGAACTGCATTGCCCCGAATGCCGGCTGGGTTTTCTGGCGGGCGACCGTCCGGGTATCCGCATCGCGGTGGCCCCCAAAGGCGAAGTGCTCTGCGGGCACTGCACCTACCGGGAGGATTGCAATCTGCCCGATTTTCCGGAGGCGCGGCGCTGCACGCTTTACCGCGACGAGCGCGCCCCGGCCGAGCCGCCGCCGATGTACCAGACGCCCGTGAGTAAGCGCTTCTGGAGCGTGCCGCTGCTGTTTGCGCTGTTGCTGTTGATTAGCTGGCTTCTCACCCTCAGGCCGTGAACGCTCACGGATCGGCGTGGCGCCAGGTGGTCGGTTTTTCTTTGTGGTCGATAAGCACGATGCCCTGATCCAGTAGTTGCTTGCGGATGCGGTCGGCCTCCGCCCAGTTGCGCTCTTCGCGGGCCTGACGGCGCAGGGCGATTTGCGCTTCGATCTCAGCCTCGGGAAGGGCCGATTGGCGCGCCTCGGGCTCAGCGGCCTTCAGGCCCAGGATGTCGCACAGCAGAGCAAATGTGCGCCACTCCCGGGCAAATCGCGCCGGGTCCGCGAGGGGCGTGCCGTGGATGGCGGCGTGGTAGCGGCCGGCCAGTTGCTTACCCAGGGCGATTACCTCGGCGAGGGCGGCGGCAGTATTAAAATCGTCGTCCATCGCCTCGTTGAAGCGCCGCACCCAGGGTTCGGACTCGATGTCGTCGGTGGCAGGCCGGCCCTGCCCAGCAATCCAGCCCGCCAGTTGCAGCACCTCTTCCAGCTCTCGCCAGTTTTGCTCGGAACCCTTGAAAGCTTCGGCCGAAAAGGCGATCGGGTTGCGGTAGGAGGTCTTGAGCAAAAATAACCGCAGGGCCATCGGTGGGAAAACTTCGAACAGATCCCGCAGCGTCTTGAAGTTGCCCAGGGACTTAGACATCTTCTCCTCGGCCCCGGAGGAGTTCACGACGTTGAGAAAAGCGTTGTGCATCCAGTAGCGCGCGAGCGGCTTACCCGTCACGGCCTCCGACTGGGCAATTTCGTTTTCGTGGTGGGGAAATTGCAAATCCTCGCCCCCGGCGTGGATGTCGATGGTTTCTCCCAGACTTTTTCTCACCATCGCCGAGCACTCGATGTGCCAGCCCGGCCGACCCGCTCCCCAGGGTGAATCCCAGGCGGGCTCTCCCGGTTTGGCTCCTTTCCAGAGGGCGAAGTCGAACGGGTCTTTCTTGCGCGCCAGTTCTTCGTCCTGCAGCCGCTCGCTTGCTCCCGCCTCCAGTTCGGCCAGGCGCTTGCCCGAGAGCTTGCCGTACTCGGCAAAGCGCCGGACGCTGTAGTAGACATCCCCCGCCGCCGGATAGGCGTACCCGATCGAGGTGAGCCGATCGATCAATGCGCCGATCTCGGGCATCGTCTGGGTGGCGCGCGGGTAGCTGTCCGCCCGCAGGACGTTGAGTCTGTCCATGTCCTCGAAGTAGGCGGCGATGTACTTTTCGGCAACCGCCTCCATCGTGGTGCCTTCCTGCTGGGCGCGGCGCAGGATCTTGTCGTCGACGTCCGTAAAATTCTGAACATACGTGACCGCGTAGCCGCGCGAAATCAGGTAGCGGCGAACGGTGTCCCAGACGACGTAGGTGCGCCCGTGGCCCAGGTGACAGTAATCGTAGACGGTGACGCCGCAGACGTACATTTTGACTGTGCCCGCTTCGAGGGGGACGAACGGTTCTTTGCGGCGCGTGAGCGTGTTGTAGATCTGCAAGGCCATGGACCACCCTGGGCGTGCTGTTTCTATCCTATGGGGAGTGCCGGAACTTCCACCGCTTCGCTGCGGCCGAGGGCGGCGGAGCGCTCGCAGGCGGCGGCTGTCGCCAGAATGTGCAGGCTGCGCTCGGGGGTGGTGTACAGTTCGCCCCTGCCTTGGAGGACATCGAGCACCATGCGCGTGTCACGCTCGAAAAGCCCCCGGCGGCTGCCGGGCTCCAGGATGCGGGTATCCTGGCCATCCAGCACCAGCAGCTTTTCGCCGTCGTGGATGACCGCCCCCCGGCTGCCTGCCAGTTCGAGGCGGGTCTCGGATTGGTAGCAGCCCGCTCCTTTGGCGTAGGCGAGCTGTCCGACCGCTCCGCACTCAAATTGAAGTTGCGCCACGCACGAACAGCCGCGGTAGTAGCCGTCGGGGGTCAAATCGAAGTAGCGGTTCTGGCAGAAGACCGAGGCGACCGGCCCTACCAGGTCCACCAGGCGGCTGAGGCGCGAGAGTGCCCCCACCAGCGGAAAACCGAACAGATCCACCGAAAAGGTCCAGCGCCCCGGCTCGGGCAGGCGGGCGACCACATTGCTGTAGCGGGCCAGATGCACCGGACCCACCGCCGCCATCTGCCCGGCCAATGCCTGGTGGATGCCGCTCATCAGCTCGATATGTTCGACATGCAACAGCAGGCGGCGCTCGCGTGCCAGGGCGATCAGCGCCGCCCCCTCGGCAGCATCCAGCGCCAGCGGATACTCGACTACGACGTGGGCACCCTGCTCCAGGGCGCGGCGCACCCAGAGGCCGTGGTCGCGGTTGACAGTGCAGACAAAGACCAAGTGCGCCCCGGCAAGCAGCGTTTCGTCACCCGTCCCGATGCCGAATTCGGCCATAAACTTTTCGCTTGCAGCCGGGCTGTGGCCGATAAAACCGACGAGCTTGATGCGCGGATCGCCCGAGAGGGTGATGGCCCGCTGGCGGGCTGCGTAACCCGTGCCCACGATCGCCGTGGGCCAGGGAGGCATTAAGAAATGCAACATAGGTAGTGGTGACCGATAGACTGGAGAGGAGCCCCTCTCCAGGATAGGAGTTTGTACTCAGGCATGGAGCGCCGGACTCCCACCGTAGCGATACCTCCCGAACAGCGCCCGTTCAACGAGTATCAGCAGCTACGCAGTTCGTACTTTTTTCGTTGGGCGACCGTCGAGCCGCGGGTTTACCTGGGCACAATCCTGGCGGTCTGGTCAGTGGCCTGGATTGTGAGCGGGCCGGTGGCCGCCTGGAGTTTCCCGCCGGGGCGCATGCCATGGCAGTTTCTGGTGGGCGGTGCGGGCGGTGCTGGGATCATCCTGGGGCTGGTGCTGCTGCGGCTCTACCTGGGCTGGTCCTATGTGCATACGCGCTTGCTCTCGGCGAGCGTGCACTACGAAGAAACCGGTTGGTACGACGGCAGTTTCTGGACCAAGCCCGCCGAGGATCTGGCAAAAGACCGGTTGGTGGTTGAGTACCAGGTAGCCCCGGTGATGCGGCGGCTGCGGCGCACCCTGGCTGCCCTCGCCCTTTTCTATGCCGTCGAAGCCTTGCTCTGCTGGTTGATGTGATTAGCCGTGCAGGCTCTGGCGGCCGTTTTTGACAATTTGCAACAGCTGGCCGAGGTCGCCTTCGAGTTTGCCTAAAACGCGCTCGGCGTATTGATCGGCGCCGCTTTGGACCGCCTGGGCCTGCTGAAGGGCGGTCTGCTGGATCTGGTCGGCTTCTTTTTGGGCGGCAGCTTTGAGGTCTTCGGCGCGCGAACGGGCCACCCGCAACAGTTCCGATTCTTCCACCACCCGCTCGGCGCGTTGTTCGGCCAGGGTCAAGATGCGCTCGGCCTCCTGTTGGGCCTGGGCGACGAGTGCTTCGCTTTGATCGACGACGCGCTCGGCTTCTTCGATCACCTTGGGTAAATTCATGCGGATGCGGTCGAGGATGTCGAGGATGGCATTCTCGTCGATCACGGTGCGGCCGGTAAAGGGGATGCGCGGCGAGGAAAGAATCATGTCCTCCAAGCGGTCGAGTTCCTTCTGGATGTTCATAGAGGCGCTCCGGCGAACCGCGTCCGCAGTTCTTTCTCAATGTGCTCAGGCACCATGTGCGACACCGGGCCGCCGGCCGCGGCGATGTTCTTGACCAGCGAACTGCTCAAGAAGCTGTGCTCGGTCGAAGTGCTCAAAAACAGCGTCTCGATTTCGGTCGCCAGGGTGCGGTTGGTCTGGGCCATTTGCAGTTCGGCCTCAAAATCGGAGACCGCCCGCAGCCCGCGCAGCAGTACCCGGGCATCAAGGCGGCGGGCGACGGTGACCGTGAGCCCATGGAACGCTTCGACTTCGACATTGTCGAGGTGGCGTACGGCCTTTTGGATCTGGCTGAGGCGCTCCTCGACGGTAAACAGCGGCACCTTGGCCGGGTTGCGCAGTACGGCGACGACCACCCGGTCGAACAGACGGGCGGCGCGCTCGATAATATCCAGATGGCCGTAGGTCAGGGGATCAAAGCTCCCCGGATACAGTGCGATCAAGTGGCTAGCCTGAAGTTGGTCTTATTTTAGCGACCGCGAGCGGGGTTTGAAACAAGCGGCCCTCGGCAATCTCAGTGTGTACCTGCCAGGCGGGATCCGGGGCCGGGTGGTCGCTGCGGTAGTGCCCCCCCCGCGACTCGGTGCGCAAGAGGGCGCTTTTGAGCAACAGTTCCGCAGCAATCACCAGATTGCGCACCTCCAGGGTGGCTCGCTCGGTGGTGGCATCGACGCCGCTCAGTTGCTGTTTCCACATTTGCAACTGCTCCAAGCCGCGCCTGAGGCCGTCTGCCTCGCGGATGATCCCGCAGGTGCGCCAAACCAACCACGGCATTTCGTTGCGGATGCGTTGAACCAGTTCAAAGTTGACCGGGCTCTGGGCGGCGGCGGGCGGAAAGTGAATGATGCCTGCGGCGGTACGGCTGATGCCGCTACTGCGCACGGCCTCGGCGATGCGGTGGGCAAAAACCAGACATTCCAGCAGCGAATTGCTCGCGAGGCGATTGGCGCCGTGCACGCCGGTGGAAGCGACTTCACCCACGGCAAACAGCCCCGGCAAGCTTGTGCGGCCATCGAGATCGGTGAGAACGCCGCCCATCCAGTAGTGGGCGGCGGGGGCGACGGGGACCGCTTCACTGAAGACATCGACGCCGAACTTGCGGCAGACGTGGGCGATGTTGGGAAAGCGCTGCTCAATCGTCGCTTCGCCGATGGGCCGCAGGTCGATAAGCACGTGGGTGGCGCCGCTCGATTGCATCTGATCGAAGATGGCCCGGGCGACCACGTCGCGCGGAGCCAGTTCCCCCTGAGGGTGGTAGCGGCCCATGAAGCGCTCGCCGGCCAGGTTGACCAGTTGTCCCCCTTCGCCGCGCACCGCTTCTGAGATCAAAAAGCGCGGCGCCCCGTCGATGGCAAGCGCCGTCGGATGAAACTGGACGAATTCGAGATCCCGCAGCGCCACCCCCGCCCGGGCCGCCATGGCGATCCCGTCGCCTGTAGCGACTGCGGGGTTGGTGGTGTAGGCGAACACCTGCCCGGCCCCGCCGGTGGCAAGCACTGTCACCGGCGACATGTACCATTCGCGCACCCCGAGCGCGTCCACCAGCACCCCGCGACAGCGCCCGCCGTCGAGGGCCAGGTCGATGGCAAGGGCCTCCTCGACGACGCGGATGTTGCCAAGGTCGCGCACCTCCTCGACCAGGGCGCGCACCAGTTCGCGGCCGGTGGCGTCGGCGGCGTGCAAGATGCGCCTGCGGGAGTGGGCCGCTTCGAGGGTGACTGCGAGCCGCCCCTGGTAGCGATCGAACTCGACCCCCAGTGCGATCAGTTCGCGAATGCGCTCGGGCGCTTCCTCCACCAGCACCCGCACCGCCTCCGGCTCGCACAAGCCTGCCCCAGCCGCCAGGGTGTCCTCGTAATGGAGCCGAAAGGAGTCATCCGGCTCGACTACCGCAGCGATCCCCCCCTGGGCCCATTGGCTCGAAGAAAGGGTCAAATTTTCTTTGGTGAGTAGGGCGATACGCCACTCGCGCGGCAGCTTCAGGGCCGTATACAGTCCCGCCGCGCCGCTGCCGATCACGATCGCATCGTAAGCTTTCATAATCCGCTATTATCGGCGATCCGCGCGGGCGTGGCTGCCCATGGTGTTTGTGCTCCGGGCACGTATAACATATCAATATGTGATAAAAATATCCGAGGGTGTCGTGCACTTCAATATTTACGTTGACGATCAGACAGGCGAACAACTCAAGCGTGTAGCCGGCCAGACGGGGCTCACCCGCAACGCGCTCATCCGTCAGGCCTTGCGCGAGTGGCTTGCGACAAGAGATCAACCGCGTTGGCCGGACATAGTCATGGAATTTAAGGGTGTCGAAGATCTGCCGACGTTCGAGAGCTATCGAGACGAGCTTTTGCCACCGAGACAGGATCCGCTGGCGTGACATTTGTGTATTTACTCGACACCTGCACTGTTAGCGACTTTGCAAAAGCGCAGCCCGGCGTGATCGCCCGGATCAAGTCCACGGCGCCGACGCTGGTTTCCATTTCCAGCATCACGGTGATGGAAATCGAATGCGGGCTTCAGTTCAATCCGAAACGGGCTGAGAAGGTGGCTCCTGTGTTGGCCGCATTTGTGGACAGCGTTCAGATACTGCCCTTGAGTCTTGAGGACGCTCGTGCGGCCGGCGCAATCCGCGCCGGCCTGACAAAACAAGGCAGACCCATTGGGGCATACGATGTGCTCCTGGCTGGTTGCGCGGTATGCCGCGGTCTGATTTTCGTCACCTCGAACACCACTGAATTCGAGCGGGTCGGCGGCCTTCGTCTGGAGAACTGGCGCTCGTAGGGGGGTAGCCCTAAGGCAAGCGCAACAATGGACGGCTCCAGGGAATGGCCGTCAAGATCAGCAAGGCCGCAGAGGTGTAGCACACCACCGACCACAGCCAACTGCCGGCGCTCGTCTTCGCTTTTCTTGAACGGGTGGAGCCCAAGTGGGCGAGGGCGATGGCCACAAACATCTGCAGGGGGTGTTCGAGGGCAAATAGACGCAGTTCGCGGTTTTTCATCGTTTCGCCCAAATTGCCAAGGGCGTTGCGGGCGAGACCCGACGGGTCCAGAAACAGCCCCAGTCCCAGCACAAACTGCAGCGAGGCGAGATTGGCGAACCAGGCCCCCGGCCGCTGATCTTCCGGCTGCCACTTGCGGCGGCTCAAAAAGCCAAACCAGCTCCAGCCGAGCGCCAATGCCATGGCAGCGAGCAGCAGCCAGCGGGTGAGACTGTGGGCGATCAAAAACCAGTCGTACATCGGTAGGCACAGTCCTGCATTGCAACCATGCCACCGAATCGGGGCTAGGTCGCCATAGACCTTCTGTCATACACTCACATGCTCCGCAGCACCAGTTCGCGGCGTAATCAGCAATAGGGACGACCCGGCGCAATTTCCGATAGTTTATACTTTTGTAAAGGACTGAAGTGGGTACACGATGATCGAACGCACGGTGGAAGTGGATGTGGCTGCTCCGGTGGCGCAGGTATACGCAATCTGGGCGGACATGGAAAATCTGCCGCGCTGGATGCGCTTTGTGCAGGAGGTCAAGATTCTGCCGGGTGCGGGAGATCTTTCGCGCTGGAAGTTTGGCCCGGCTGCACCGCTGTTGGTGGAATGGACCTCGCGGATCACCCGGCGCATTCCCCTCAGGCTCATCGGCTGGGAATCAGTCTCAGGCCTCTCCAACCGCGGATCGGCGGAATTTTTTCCCACCGAGCGGGGTTGCCGCCTGCGTCTTACCCTGTCCTTCGATACCCCGGGCGGGATGGTCGGGGCATTTCTGGATCGCGTCGGGGTACAGCGTTGGGTGGACGAAAATCTGCTGGACGACCTCAAGCGTTTTCAGACGATGGTGGAAGCCGAAACTCCCAGCCAGTCCGTGGTCTAAGCACTCGTGTCGGGAGGCGGTCACTGACGCCCGGTGCCTGAAACCTACTGCACGCCCAACAGTTCGACGTCGAACAGCAGCGTGGCGTTGGGCGGGATCACCCCTCCCGCACCGCGGGCACCGTAGCCCAGGTTGGCCGGGACGACCAGTTTGCGCTTGCCGCCCACCTTCATCGTGGCGACACCCTCGTCCCAGCCCTGAATCACCTGGCCGACACCGATGGTAAAGCTGAAGGGCTGGCCCCGATCCCGCGAGGAGTCGAACTTCTTGCCGTCTTCGAGGGTGCCGGTGTAGTGCACGGTGACGCGCTGGCCTTTCTGGGGCGAAGCACCGTTGCCCACGGTCTCGTCGAGGTACTTGAGGCCGGAGGTGGTGGTGGTGTACGAGGGAGTTTGGCCTGGCTGAGGCATTTTATTTTTTCCTGTGGTGGGGCTGGGGCTCTGGGCAACGGCAGTCTCGCCCACCGCTACGGCGGTGGCCGCAAGCAGCAAGGCGGTGGCGAGGGTGAGGCGAGTAAATTTGTTGAGCATGGCCCGCTTGTAATTTCAACCTGAACGAGTGTAGCGCAGGCTGCCGTTTGGGCTACGGTTTTTCTTCCCACTCGGCGCTGAGGCGCAGGTAGTTGTCCGCCTTGGCCCCCGGGTGGCACTGCAGGCAGGAGGCGGCGTCGGGCCGCTTCGGCAGCGGCACTTTCGGGTGCAGCGCCCGGAAGTAGCGCGATTCAGCGAAGTAGTAGGGTACCGGTTCTTTTTCCTGCAACGCGCGCGAGTAGTCGCGCAGGTACTGCCAGACGAGCAGCTTCTCGGGGCGAAAGTCGATCTGCACCTGACGGCCGTAGTGGTAGCTATCGAGCAACAGCGCCCGCCAGGTATCGCTCGGGAACACCTCCGGCGGGATGGCCAGGTGGCAGTGGCTGCAATTCTTGATATAAAGTTCCCGGCCCAGTTTGTACTGGGGAGCCAGCTGCTCCTCGCGGCTGCTTTCGAGCTTGCCCTCGAGGGGTTTCTGGGGGGCGGGTTGGGCACGCACCATCCAGCTGGTACCGACGGCGACAAACAGGGTCACAGCGAAGCACCCACCCAGGATCAGCGGCCGGGATCGCTTCTTGGGCGCGATGTCTTTTCGGGAAACCAAATCGGAGCTAGCCTGATTGAGGATCGTTGTGTAGTCAGGGTGGCGCATGGCTGAAGTCGGAGTGCTGTTGCTCAACCTGGGGGGGCCGGACAAACAAGAGGACGTCAGGCCTTTTCTGTATAACCTGTTTGCCGACCCGGAAATTATTCGCATTCCGGTGCCGCCCTTGCAAAAGCCGCTCGCCTGGTTGATTTCGACTTTGCGCGCTCCCAAATCGCGCAAGAATTATCAGGCCATCGGCGGCGGTTCGCCCCTCAGGGCGATCACCAACCAGCAGGGCCGGGTGCTCAAAAAAGCGCTCGCCGCCCGCGGACTCGACATCGAAGTCTACGTCGGTATGCGCTACTGGCACCCGTTTACCGAGGAAGCCGTGCGCAAAATCAAAGCCGACGGCATTCGCCGCCTGGTGCTTCTGCCCCTCTACCCGCAGTACTCGATTTCCACCAGCGGTTCGAGCTTCAAATTGCTCGACCAGATCTGGGCGCGCGATCCGTCCCTCAAAGCCATCGAGCGCATCACGATCAACTCCTGGTACAGCCGCCC
Source organism: Gloeobacter violaceus PCC 7421 (assembly GCF_000011385.1). Lineage (NCBI taxonomy): Bacteria > Bacillati > Cyanobacteriota > Cyanophyceae > Gloeobacterales > Gloeobacteraceae > Gloeobacter > Gloeobacter violaceus. Next base: position 894,332 of record NC_005125.1, on the reverse strand, counting down.
CGGCTACATCCGGGCGATGGGCGAGCGCGTGCGCGAGGGCCTCGACAAATTCGACAACCCCGACGGGGTGCATATTCTTTTTTCCGCCCACGGTGTGCCCCGCACCTACGTCGATCAAGACGGCGATCCGTACCAGCGCCAGACCGAGGAAACGGTCGACCTGGTCATGCAATCGCTTGGACGCCCCAACGCCCATTCGCTCGCCTATCAGAGCCGGGTCGGCCCGGTGGAGTGGCTGAAGCCCTACACAGAAGACACCATCAACGAACTGGCCCAAAAAGGGGTGCGCTCCCTGCTGGCGGTGCCGGTGAGCTTTATTTCCGAGCACATCGAGACCCTGCAAGAAATCGAGATCGAATACCGCGAAGTGGCTGAAGCTGCCGGCATTCACGACTTTCGCCGCGCCAAGGCCCTCAACGTCAACAAGACGTTCATCGACGATCTAGCCGAGATGGTGATCGAGAATCTGGGTGTCTACTCGCGCTAGTTGGCGCAGTGCCTTGACTTAGAGCGCGCTCCAAGTTCTAAGGTGATCCCATACCTACCGCACTCACCATCCAGCAATTTTGCAGGAGCAACAACCATGAAAGTGCGCGCACTGGGCAATCAGGGACTGGTGGTCTCCGAACTTGGCCTCGGTTGCATGGGCATGTCTGAGTTCTACGGCGCCACCGACGAAACCGAGTCGATCGCCACCATCCACCGGGCGCTGGAACTGGGGATCAATTTTCTCGATACCGCCGACATGTATGGTCCCTACACTAACGAGCAGCTGGTGGGTAAAGCAATTCGCGACCGCCGCGACAAAGTGGTGCTCGCCACTAAATTCGGCATCGTGCGCAGCGAAGACCGGGGCTTTCGCGGGGTGAACGGTTCACCGGAGTACGTGCGCTCCAGCTGCGAAGCGTCCCTTGAACGGCTCGGGGTCGAAGTCATCGACCTGTACTACCTGCACCGGGTCGACCCGAAAGTCCCCATCGAGGAGACCGTGGGGGCGATGGCCGAACTGGTGCAAGCGGGCAAGGTGCGCTTTATCGGTCTCTCGGAGGCGGCTCCCCAGACGCTTCGCCGCGCCCAGAGAGTGCATCCGATTAGTGCCCTCCAGTCGGAATATTCGCTGTGGAGCCGCGACGTCGAGGATGAGATTTTGCCCACCTTGCGGGAATTGGGCATCGGCTTTGTGCCCTACAGCCCGCTCGGACGGGGCTTTCTCTCCGGGAGCATCACCAGCCCCGACGACTTTGCTCCCGACGACTACCGTCGCCAGTCACCGCGCTTTCAGGGCGAGAACTTCACAAAGAATCTGCAACTGGTGGAGAAAGTCCGGGAACTGGCCACCCAAAAAGGCGTGCAGCCTTCGCAATTGGCCCTCGCCTGGATCCTGGCGCAAGGCGAGGATCTCGTACCGATCCCCGGCACCAAGCGCGTCGCTTACCTGGAAGAAAACGTCGCCGCCACCGAAATTGTCCTCGCTCCCGAGGAACTGGCGAGCATTGAAGCGATTGCTCCCAGGGGAGCCGCTTCCGGGCAGCGCTATGCCGATATGAGTGGGGTCAATCGATAACTTCGAGATAGCCTGGCGAAGTACGCCCTGGAAGCCATGCCTGTATGAGGTGCTGATTACCGATACTTACCCTCCAGATAATCAATATACTCATCGCGCAATTTCTCGTCGGTGGGAGCGGGTTGGCCTTCATCGAGCAGCCCGCTCAAGCCCCTTACCCAGGAACTCGATTTTGGTGTTCGGAGTGCCTCTGGATCCGGACTCTGAGCAGAAAACCGCTCGACGGCTTCAGACGCCGAGCGGTGACGTGAGGCTGCCCAGCGCTTGACTTTATCGACAAGGCGCTTGTCGAGCCGTATCGTCAGCTTGGTTTGCATAGCCGGCATCTAACCTCTCCTCTGAGGCATGGTGTTTCTATCCTCGCCCAACTTTCTGGACGCTAGCGCAGAGGGGCAGGCAGCCACTTGATCTGCACCTGGTTGCGGCCGGCGTCGATGCCGATGCGGTAGCGCGCTTCGACACAGCGATCCGCAAGCCAGATGGGGTAACTGGGTAGTGCTTCGAGGGCTTCTCGAAGCAGCACTTCCAACAGAGGATTGGAGCAAAAGCGGATCTCAGGGGAGCCTTTGAGCAGGCAGCCCCCCAGCCTCAAGCAGAAGCTGGCCTCGGCGATCAACTGGCCGCCGTCGCAGCCGTAGCGCTTTTTAAGTGGGTCTCGACCGCGGTAGATGCCGCGCTGGCTGCCAAAGAGCAGACTGTCGAGGTCATTGGCCAGCACCGTTCCCCAGCCGTTCGCTGCCGGGGATTCGGGATCTTTTTCCAGCAGAGGCGGAACTTGCAGCCAGTCCATAGTCGCAGGTGGTGCTTTGACACTACACGTACTTTAACCGCTCCTATATATCGACTCAAGTGCGGCTTCGCGGTTGTCCGCGGCGCTTTCTGTGGTGGTGCTCCCAGGCAGCGTTGTAAATCGCCTCGTTGGCGGCGGCCGATTGGAACAGATCGACCACCGGTTGCGGGTAGTCGACACCCAGTCTGACCCCGAAGCGCTTCTGCTCGACGGGCAGCAATTTCCAGGGCTCGTGCACCCTGGCCGGGGGCAATCCGGCCAGTTCCGGCAGCCAGTGTTTGACGTAGGCGCCGTCGGGGTCGTAGTCTCTGGCCTGCTTGAGGATGTTGAAGAAGCGAAAGCCGCGCGCGTCGTTGCCGACACCGGCGGTGTAGTTCCAGTTGCCCCAGTTGCTCGCCACGTCGTAATCGATCAGCCGCGACTCGAACCACTCGGCTCCCATGTGCCAGTGGATGCCCAGGTTCTTGGTCAAAAAGCTCGCGACGTTCTGTCGGCCCCGGTTGGACATAAAGCCGGTAGCCGCCAGTTCGCGCATGTTGGCATCGACCAGCGGAAAGCCGGTTTGGCCCGTCCGCCACAGTTCAAAGCGCTCCCAGTCCTCTTTCCAGGGAATGTCCAGTCCCCGAAGGCCCGCAGTGTAAAACAACCGATCCCCGTGCTTGGCGGCGATAAAGCGAAAGTAATCGCGCCAAAGCAGTTCGAAAATAAGCCAGTAGGTCGAATCGTTCTTGATGCGCTTTGTCTCGTAGGTCTGCACCTGCTCGTGGATATAGCGGGCGGAGAGGCACCCCAGGGCGAGCCAGGCTGAAAACTTTGAAGAATAATCGGCCCCGAGCATGCCATTGCGGGTCTGTTTGTAGGACTTGAGCAAACTTTTTTGCCAAAAGTATTCTTCGAGGCGAGCGAGCCCCGATGTCTCGCCGCCTTTGAATTGCAGCACAGCCCGTTCGTCTGTGACCGGGCTTTCAAGACCCAAATCCGCCAGTTGCGGGATCTCGCCGGGATCGACTGCAGGCAAGGGCGGCAGCTTCGCAGGGGCGGGCAGGGGCGGGTTGATGGCGGCGGAGCGCTCGACCTGCTTGCGAAAATCCGTAAATAGTTCAGGGATCGCCTCGATAGCGAAGGGCAAGTCATCCGGGTGCACCAGGGTTGTTCCCCAGAACGAACGCACCGGCACGTTCAAAGGCGCGAGCGCTGCCTGAAGATCCCGCTCGACCACGAGTTCTTCAGAAGTGACCTCGCCGTGGTAGTGGACGGCCGCAATCTCCAACTCGCTTACCAGTGCTGGGATCACCTCCTCGGGATGGCCCCGGCGCACCAGCAGGTCGCTTCCCAGTTGCCTCAGCGAACGGCGCAGATCCGCGACACTTTCGAGCAAAAACCGGGCGCGAAAAGGCCCGGTCTTCTCAAAACCGAAGGGGGCTTTGCCGAACTGCCGCGGATCGAAACAATACAGCGCCACGACCCTGGCATTTTTGTGCAGCGCGCTGGTGAGCGGCTCGTGGTCGTGCACGCGCAGGTCGTTGCGGTACCAGACAAGGACAGTTTTGGTAGACATCGGTGCACATCGATACCCTGCCTGCCATGATACGCAACAACCGCCGCCCTAGCGCTCGACCAGCACCACCGTCGAGACAGCTGTACCCTGCCGGGCCAGGTCGCTAAAGATCACTTGCTGGACCGGCTCGCCCGGCTTGCCCAGCGGTGTTTCTGCCTCGAAGCTGAAGCGACCCCGCGCATCACTGTAAACGGCGTTGTTGGTGTAGATGAGCCCCGCAAGCGAGCGCACCTGATAGAACACCGCACCGAAGGGGCGGGCGGAGACCCCTGCCACTTTGTAGCTTTTGCCCATCACCAGGGCGTGGGCGGGTGGGGCAGTCTTCAGCAAAATGCCCTGGCCGATGAAAGCGTCGGCCGTAACTGGCGTGTCGGAAGGCTGGCTCGCCGCCGCCCCCCGGGCGCAGACGCGCTCGCCCTGTTTGGGCACACCGTCCGGGGCTGCGCTATCGGCCAGCCGGGCCGGGAGCGAAGTGAGCGAGGGCAACAGCGTCATCGCCCCAAAGTGCAGGTGTGGGGCCACACCGGTATCCCGGCCGCTTGCGGCGATGATTTGACCGGCCCCGACGCGCTCGCCGGGACGCACCCTCACGCGGCTCAGGTGGGCGTAGAGGGTGTAGAGACCGCCGCCGTGGTCGAGCACGACGCTCTTGCCGATGCCTTCGTAAACTTTGGGCACCGGCACCACCCGACCGGCGGCGGCGGCGGCGATTGGGGTGCCCGTGGGCATGGCGAAGTCCCAGGCGTAGCGGTTGGAGCGCTCGTGGTGGCTGTAGCCGCCCTGGTTGCCCTGGGTGACCACGAAACAGGCTCCCCGGGCAAAGGGCAATTGCAGCGGCAGAGCGCGGGCGTCGGCGGGCAGGGTGGAAAGAGCCGACAAGCTGAGCGGTGTCCGCGGGAGGCGGGCGTCGCCCGCGGACGCCAAGATGCCGCCTAGGGCCGCAAACCCGATTAGGGCGCCGGTGAAACGGGAGCAGGAACGCATGGGAGGCTCTCGGGTGCCAGGATAAATTTTTCGATCGCGCGGGCGACGCCGTCCTGCTCGACCGTGGGAGCCACCCAGTCGGCGACCGCCTGCACACCGGCAGGCGCATTGCCCATCGCCACCCCGATCCCGGCGTAGGCGAGCATCTCGGCGTCGTTGAACTGGTCGCCCACGCACATCACCTCTTCGCGGGGGATCTGCAACATTTGCTCGGCCAAATAGCGCACCGCCAGCCCTTTGTTGACCTGGGGGTGGGCCACCTCCACAAAGGTCGGGTCGGACTTGGTGAGGTAGAGCGTCTCGGGAGCGTAGCGCTCGCGCAGTTCTCCGAGCAGACGGTCGGTCGTCGCCTCGCCGGGGGTGAGCCCCAAAATCTTGGTCGGTTCCGCCGTCAGCACCCGGCGCAGATCGCCCACTACCTGGGGTGTGACCCCGGTGCGCTCGCCGTAGCGCCGGCTTGCGGCTGTGAGTTCGCGCACGTAGAGCGTGTCGTTGAGGTATAGATGAACCGCCAGTCCCTCCCCCTCCAGAAAGGCAAGCACCTCCAGAGTCCGCTCGACGGGTACCGGCCGGTGCAGCAGCACCCGACCGTCCACCGGATCTTTGACCAGCGCCCCCTGGTAGCTCACCAGCGGTAGGTCCGAACCCACCAGCCGGTAGAAAGGCAGCGCCGCGCGGTACATGCGGCCGGTGGCCACCGCCACGCGCACCCCTTGCCCGCGCACCCGGCGGATCGCCTCGATCACGGCGTCGCTGACCTGCAGTTGTTGGCCCACGATCGTGCCGTCGAGATCGAGAACGAGCAAGGTAATTGGCATCGGAGCGAACTCTTTTGTCTTACACACCCTTCAGATTAACAGCCGACGCTCACCTGTTATTGCGAATTATTGACGGCCAAAGCGCTCAAATCGGCTCTACTCAAGGCTCTCATGCTTTAATATTTCAAGACAGATCTGAGGAGACGTCGACTACATGAACAAAGGCGAATTGGTGAAGGCTGTGGCCGAGCGAACCAAGATAACCCTCAAAGAAGCGGATGCCGTGATCAGCGCCGTCTTCGACGAAATCCAGGACACCGTCGCCGGTGGCGAAAAAGTCACCCTGGTCGGATTTGGCACCTTCGAAGCGCGTAAACGGGCCGAGCGGGAGGGACGCAACCCGAAGACCAATGAAAAAATGATCATTCCTGCGACGGTTGCACCGGCCTTCAGCGCGGGCAAAACCTTCAAAGAAGCAGTGCTTACCAACAATAAGTAGTAGATACCAGACTTCGAATAGGGATATGCAGGGGCATATCCCTATTTTTTGGGCGCTTGGGGCGCGGGAAGCGTGGGAGCCGCCTGGGGAATGGCCGTCGCCGGGGCGTTCGCACCCGGCGGCTCAAGCCAGCCCGCGCTCAATACCATGGTGATCGCCAGAAAGCCGGCCACCGCTGCCCAAGTCACCTTGTCGAGGTTGCTCTCGGCACTTTTTTGGCTCGAAAAAAGCTGGGCGCTGCCGCCGATGGCGGCGATGCCGTCGCCCTTGGCGGCGTGCAGGAGCACTGTGACGACAATACCCACCGCAAGCAGCGACCACAGGATTCTTAGAACAATCACCAGAACGGTCACAGGGGTACCTCCTATTCGTCGAGACGGCGGACCTGATTGAAGCCCAGTTCGACCGGCGTGTCGCGGCCGAAGATGGAGATGAGCGCCTTGAGGGTGCCCCGCTCGGGGTTAACCTCGACCACTTCGCCGTTGAAGTCCTGGAACGGACCGGCGGTGACTTCGATTTTGTGCCCGGGTTCGAGGTCGACCTTGATCACCGGCTCCTCCTGCTCGGCGGCGCGGAAGATGCGGTTGACCTCCGCCGACCCCAAGGGCCGGGGGGTGACGTGGCCGCGCCCGCGGCCGTAGCGGCGGCGCTCCTCGGTGCCCACGAAGTTGATCACGTTCGGGGTATTTTTGACCACCTGCCAGGACTCGTCGTCCATCACCATGTTGATGAGCACGTAGCCCGGAAAAATCTTCTCAGCACTCGCGGTACGCGAGCCCTCTTGCCGAATGCGGACCGCCTGGCGCTCGGGAATCTCGACTTTGAGGATGCGCTCGCTCATCTCCATCGTCTGGATGCGCTGCTCCAGATTGGTCTTGACCTTTTTTTCGCATCCGGAGGCCACCTGGACGAAGTACCAGTGCGGCTCGGGCTGCTCGGGCTTTCTTGCGGAATCCATCAGAAAATCAGTCCCGATAACCATTTCAACAACTCGTCGAGCAAATAGATGAAGCTTGCGATCACCACCACGATGAGCACCACCGACACCGACTGGCTGATCAGCTGCTTGCGATCGGGCCAGACGACCTTGTCGAGTTCCCCGCGCACCTCGGTCAGAAACTGCCGGGGATTGAACTTGGCGGGTACCTCGGGGGAAGTGGACTTTGGCTCGGTGGTCACTGGCGGGGCACTCCGAAAAAAGGCGCGTGGTGAAGGACTCGAACCCTCGACATCAGGTTTTGGAGACCTGCGTTCTACCGACTGAACTAACCACGCATGCGTAACAGCCGCCCGAAGCGGCTGTGCAACTACCGATCTTAAAGATTGTCGATCCTGCCGTCAAGGAGCATCTTTCGAGAAGAGGCGCAGTGCAAACGCCCCGGGGCCGGGGCTCAGTTGGCCTTGCGCGTAATTTTTTGCTTGACGCGGGTGGCTTTGCCGATGCGGTCGCGCAGGTAGTAGAGCTTGGCGCGGCGCACCTTGCCGAGGCGGGTGACGGTCATGCTCTCGATGCGCGGCGAGTGGACGAGAAAGACCCGCTCGACGCCAATGCCCTGGAAGATGCGGCGCACCGTGACTGTGCGGTTGATGCCGGCGCGCGCCATGGAGATGATCGTGCCTTCAAAAGCCTGGATGCGCTCTTTGCCGCCTTCGCGGATGCGGACGTTGACTTTGACCGTATCGCCGATGTGCAGCACGGGCAACTGGGTCTTCATCTGTTCCGCTTCGATCGAGCGGATGATCTCCTGGGCGTTCATGATTGGTTTTTGCGAATGCTCAACAGTGTCCCAGCCTATCACCACAAATCATCGGCGGCAAGTTCAGTACAGCAGCACGCCGTCGCGGCCGTCGATCTCTTCGAGCAGCACCTTGACCTGTTCGTGGCGGGCGGTGGGCAATTGGCGGCCCACCAGATCCGGGTGGATGGGCAGATCCCGCCAGCCGCGATCGACGAGGACCGCGAGGCGAATGGCGGCGGGACGGCCGTAGTCGGTGAGCGCGTCGAGGGCGGCGCGCACGGTGCGTCCCCGGTAGATGACATCGTCGACAAGATAGACGTTGCGCTCGGTGACGTCGCAGGGGATTTCGCTGCGGCTGAGGGGCCTGACACCGATGTCGCGCAGATCGTCGCGGTAGAGGGTGATATCGAGGGCACCCACCGGCACGCTGGTGTTCTCCAGGCCGTCGATGAGCCGACCGAGCCGTTCGGCCAGGGGTACCCCCCGCGTGTAGATGCCCAACAGCACCAGATCTTCTACACCGCGGTTGTTCTCGATAATTTGGGTGGCAAGCCGCTGGAGCGTGCGTCGCAACTCGGCGGCGGAGAGGATCTCGACAGGCTCGCGACTCATTGGGACATACTATCTTGGGGACAGACCTTCTGGCGTTCGTCACAACAAGGAGGCATTGAGCATGGCCGGTTTTGCCTCAGACACGATGCACTGGGCCGGTGCCCTTTCGCGCCGCCCCACCGTGGCAGAGGCCCTCACAGAAGCCACCCGGGCGATCCGCTCCCAGATGGCCGGTCGGCGGGTGGATCTGCTGTTTGTGTTCGCCTCCCCGGATTTTGCCCAGGGTGCCGGGCAGTGGCTGGGGGGACTGCAGCGCGAACTGGCCTGCCGGGTGCAGATAGGCTGCTCCGGCGGCGGCATCATCGGTGCGGGCAGTGAGGTCGAAGGGCCTTCGGCGCTGTCGCTGCTGGCGGCGCACCTGCCGGGGGTCGAGTTGCGACCCTTCTGGCTCAAAGCCGAGGAGCTTCCCGATCTCGATAGCTCTCCCAAGACCTGGGAGAATCTGATGGAAATCTCTGCCGGGGCGGCTCCCCATTTTGTGCTGATGGTCGACGGCAGCAGTTTTCCGGTCGACGTGCTCATCGGTGGCCTCGATTTTGCTTTTCCGAAGGCCATCAAGGTGGGGGGCCTGGCGAGCGGCGGCAACCGCCCCGGCCAGAACCGCCTGTTTTTTGGCGATCAGGCGGTGGGCAGCGGCGCGGTGGGGGTGGTCCTCGCAGGCGACATCGCCGTCGAAGCGGCGGTGGCCCAGGGTTGTCGCCCGGTGGGGGAGACCTTTCAGATCACCCGCGCCGAGGGCAACCTGCTATGGGAACTGGACGGCCAACCGGCGTTGCAGGTGTTGCAAACCGTCCTGCAGCAACTCGACGAGAACGATCAGCGTCTGGCGCGCAATGCGTTGTTTGTCGGCGTGCGGATGAGCGAGTTTCACTCGGGTTCCGAGCAGGGCGATTTTCTGGTGCGCAATTTGATGGGTGTCGATTCGCGCACGGGCGGGTTGGCGGTGGGCGAATGGCTGCGCACCGGCCAGACCGTCCGCTTTCACCTGCGCGACGCGGCCACCTCCCGAGACGATCTGCAGCTGGTACTGCAGCGCCACCGTCTTGAGCACAGCGGCGCGCCGCCCGCCGGGGCCTTGCTCTTTTCGTGCCTCGGGCGGGGTGAATCTCTCTATGGCGAACCGGACGTCGACAGTACCCTGTTCGCCCAGGTCCTGGGTGAGGGGGTGCCGCTTGCCGGATTTTTCTGTAATGGCGAGATCGGACCGGTGGGAAGCACCACCTTTCTGCACGGCTACACCTCCTCCTTCGGCCTCTTCCGGCCCCGCACCTCCGGGCGGCTTTGACAGCCCGTCCACTGCTTTGCCATAATAGTTAGCTGTTGTGATTTCGCTCGAACCAGGTTACCCAAGCGCGCGCCGCGCGCACCTGTACGGCGGTAGGAGAGATATGGTCTACGCGATCGTGGAGACGGGCGGCAAACAGGTGCTGGTCCAACCGGGCCGCTTCTATGATGTCGAGTTGTTGGCCCTCGATGTCGAGGCCGCGCTCACCTTTGACAAGGTGTTGCTGGTGCGCCACGAGGGCGGGGCCGTCGTCGGTCGGCCGACCGTCGAGGGGGCGGCTGTGCAGGGCCGTATACTCCAGCACGGCAAGGCGGCCAAGGTAACCGTCTACAAGATGCGCCCCAAAAAGGGCTATCGCCGCAAAAAGGGCCATCGCCAGCGTTTTACGCGCGTGATGATCGAATCGATCGATTTTGAAGGCCGGAGCTTCACGGCCGAAGCGAAAGCCGAAGCAGTATCCAGCACCTGAGGAAGCAACCATGGCACACAAAAAAGGCACAGGCTCCACCCGCAACGGCCGCGACTCCAACGCCCAACGCCTGGGTGTCAAGCGCTACGGCGGCGAGCGGGTCAAAGCCGGCAATATCCTGATCCGTCAGCGCGGCACCAAGATTCACCCGGGCGCCAACGTCGGACGCGGCTCCGACGACACGCTCTTCGCACTTATCGAGGGCATCGTCACCTTCGAGCGCCTCGGCCGCGACCGCAAGAAAGTGAGCGTTTACCCGCTTGCTCAGACGGCCATGCAGCCCGTAGCCGCCGAGTAGCAACGCCTTGGAAAAATCAAAAGCGCACCGGGGTTATCTGCGGTGCGCTTTTTGATGCAGCTCCCTATGGCTGGGCGCTCTGGCCGGCAGTACCCGCCCCGGCCGGGTAACCGGCGGCGCGCAGGGCTTGCTCGAAGGCGACCACTTCGCTTTTTTTGAGGGTGTCGTACTCGGCAAGGATGGTGGCGGTCTGCTGTTTGACTTTTTCGAACTTGACCAGCACCGGCTGGTTGGGTCCGTCGTAGCTGCTCTGCAAAGCCCCGAGCACAATAGCGATCTGATTGGCGACCTCGGCGGTGCGGTCGTAGATACCCTGGCGATCTTCGTTGGGGGCCATGCGGTCCGCCAGATTCGCCAGTTTGGCGTCGAGGGCCTTGCCGCGCTCGGCAAGCAACGGGTTGGCGGGTTTATCCCCCTGCGTCGCCGTCTGGATCGTTTTGCGGGTGTCCCAGATCTGCCGGTAGGCCTTCGCCACCGATTCGAGCATCGCCCCGGCTTCAAGGGCCAGTTGATAGCTCTGGCGCCGCGCCGCCGGGTAGTAAGAAATGCGCGGATCGGGTTTCACTTCGAAACTCTGGCTGACGATCGAGCCCTGGTACTGGATGCGGGCGGTGTACTTGCCCGGCGGCACCAGCGTCCCGCGCCGCTCTTTGTCGGCTTTTTCGCGCTCTTTGATCCGCTCGGGATCGCTGAGGGGAAACTGGGGCACGGCGAATTTTTCGCGGCGCAGATCCCAGGCTATCCGGTTGAGACCTGCCTTCATCGGTGCTTTGACCGTGCGGATCACCTTGCCGGTGTCGTCGAGAATCTCGATGTCGAGTTTCGCTTCTTCTTTTTTCTGGGTCTCGGCAGCAGGGGCGGTCGCGACGGGTTTGTCCTCACCCGTTGCCGGGGCTCCGGCAGGAGGAATCGGCTGGCTGCTTTTGGGTGCCGTGGCCGCTTCTTCTTTGTCTTTGTCGGCTTCTTCGCCTTCCTCGGCGTCCGCTTTGGCGGGCTCCAGGCCGGGGCCGTTCAGCACGTAAGTCAATAGCGCTCCGTAGGGGCGCGCTTTGCCGCGAAAGAGCGCGTCGCCCGCAAAGAAGTACGGCCCCGAGAAGGGGGCAAAGTGCATCTGATCGGGATCGGCTACTGCGAACAGGTGTAGAGCTTTGGCGGCGACTTGCTCACTCAAAGCGCGCAGCGGCCGGATGTCGTCGAGGATGTAGATGCCCCGGCCGTGGGTGCCGATCACCAGATCTTGCTCGCGCGGGTGGACCACCAGATCGGTGACCGGCACTGTGGGCAGTCCCTGGGTCCACTTGAACCAGCTTCTGCCGGCGTCGGCGCTCACGAACAAGCCGAATTCGGTCCCCAGGTAGAGCAGGTCCGCCTTCACCGGGTCTTCTTCGATCACGTGGGCGAAGCCGTCGATCGTGGGGGTGACCAGGCTTTTCCAACTCTTGCCGTAGTCGCGAGTGACAAAGACGTAGCTCTGCCAGTTGGAGCGGCGGTGATCGTCGAAGACCGCGTAGGCCGTGGCCGGATCGTGCTTCGAAGCTTCGACGTGGGGTGCCCAGGTGCCCGCCGGGACCAGCCCCGCTTTTGTCAGACTGTCTGAGACGCGCTGCCAGCTTTTGCCGCCGTCGGTGGTGAGCTGCACGTTGCCGTCGTCGGTGGAAGCCCACAGCAGGCCCTTTTTGATCGCACTGGGCGCGATGCTCAAGATCGTGCAGTGGTTTTCGGCGGCGGTCACGTCGCGGGTAAGGCCGCCGGATTCGGTCTGTTTTTGCTTTTCGGGATCGTCGGTGCTCAGATCCGGGCTGATCATTTGCCAGGTATTGCCCTTGTCCGGGCTTTTGTGGACAAACTGGCTGCCGTAGTAGATCGTCTTGGGGTCGAACGGGTCGATGGCGAGGGCCGCGTTCCAGTTGTAGCGGTGCTTGGTTTCTGTCTCGGTGGGGCGGATGACTTTGCGCACGCCGGTGCGGGAATTGAAATAGAACAGGTTGCCGCCCTGGCTCATCGCGTAGCCGTACTCGGCGTTCTCGGGATCCGGCAGCGTGGCGAAGCCGTCTCCGAAGCCGACCGCTTCCCAGCTGGCATTGAGGATGCCGGAAGGTTTGAGCGCATTGCTGGGACCGCGCCAGGAGCCGTTGTCCTGCAGACCGCCGTAGACGTTGTAGGGCTGCTCCATATCCACACCGATGTGGTAGAACTGCCCGAGGGGCAAATTGTCGACGAACTGCCACTTTTTGCCCCGGTCGTAGCTGATCGCTACCCCGCCGTCGTTGCCGTTGATCAGGGTGTTGCCGTTCGGGTGGATCCACAGGGCGTGGTGATCGGAGTGGATGCCCTGGGGGGCGGTGGGCTTGAAGGTTTTGCCGCCGTCGGTGCTGATATCCAGGTTGACCTGCAGCCGATAGAGCAGATTTTCGTCCTTGGGATTGACTTCGAGGTCGGCGAAGTAAAAGGGGCGCGGGTTGACGTCGGGACGGGTGTTAATGGTCTTCCAGCTTGTTCCCCCGTCGTCGGAACGCAGCAGCACGTTCTTGCCCGCTTCGACCAGGGCGTAGACGACTTTCGGGTTGCTCGGGGCAACGGCCACCCCGATGCGGCCCAACTCCCCGGCCGGCAGACCGTCTTTGGCTTCGAGTTTCTTCCAGCTGCCGCCGCCGTCGAAGGTGACGTACAGGCCGCTTCCCGGACCGCCGGACTTGAAGGCCCACGGCCAGCGCCGGTGCTCCCACATCGCGGCGATGAGCTTGTCGGGGTTGGACGGGTCGATGGCCAGATCCCCGACGCCGGTCCGTTCATCGACGTAGAGGATTTTGTTCCAGCTCTTGCCGCCGTCGGTGGTCTTGAAGACGCCTCGATCGGGGTTCTCGCCCCAGGTGGCCCCCATCGCCGCCACGTAGGCGATGTCGGGGTTGGTGGGGTGCAGCAAGATTCTGTGGATGCGCTCGGTTTTTTCGAGGCCCAGCTTCTGCCAGCTCTTGCCGCCGTCGGTGGATTTATAGACGCCGCGGCCCACCCCGGCGCTGTTGCGGGTGTTGCCTTCGCCGCTGCCCGCCCAGACGATCTCGGGCTGGGGCTGAAAGACGGCCACCGCCCCGATCGAAGAGGTGTCCTGATCGTCAAAGATGGGCTTCCAGGTGGTGCCGCCGTTGGTGCTTTTCCAGACGCCGCCGGTGGCGGTGCCGATGTAGATAATCTCCGGCTGGGAGCTCACCGCCGCGACGGCGGCCACCCGGCCGCTCATGTTGCCGGGGCCGACGTTGCGCGCCTTCATGCCGGCAAAAAAGAGTTTGTCGTAGGCGGCGGCGGCCGGCAGCGCGCCCAGCAGGCTCACCAGGACAGAAACAGCCAGGATTTTCGCGCGCTGTTCGGCGCTTTGCCGGGGCTTCAAGCCAGTCATGCCAATCGTCCTTTCTTGTCAAGGTGTTCGATAACACAGGTAACTGTAGCTGATCTTCAGCCGCAGATAGCAGCCGAAAACACCGTGAGGATCGGCAGTTGCCGGACGATTACACTGGAGGTGCTTCGGGCATTTTGCCAGCACCGCTGCGAGAACGTTCTATGACCACACCGGCACCGCCGCTTGTCGAGGGGATCAGCACCCTGCATGGCGTCGACTGGGAACAATTCAAAACGATCGAAGCCGCCCTGGCCCATCTGGGCAAAGGGGTCAAACTGTCGTACTTCAATGGGGTGCTTGAAATCATGTCCCCGATCGGTCCCCGGCACGAAGACGTCAAAAGCACCCTGGGCCTGTTGTTGGAAGCCTATATGCGAGAAAAAGGCATCCGGTTCTACGTTTGTGGCGGCTTCACCCTCGAATCTCCCAAGACAGCTTCAGGTACCCCGGACGAATCCTACGCCATCGGCACCCGGAAGAAAATTCCAGACATTGTCATTGAAGTCATCATCACCAGCGGCAGACTGCATAAAACCGAAATTTACAGACCCAAGCAAGTGCCGGAAGTCTGGTTCTGGAAAAAAGGTCAAATTACGCTATTTCACCTGGAAGAACAGGGCTACGTCCAGCGCGAGCGCAGCGTGTTTTTTCCGGATCTGGAGTTGTTGATGCTCCAGCGCTATCTGGATCTTGCCGATCAATACGACGCTGTGAGCGAGTTTGTAGAAGCCATCCGCCGGGGGGACCAGTAGGCTGGTCATGGCAGCACCGCAAAAGCGCCTGCCCGGAGTGTGCTCTCGTACCGAATAGTAAGATGCCGTCTCTTGCGTTGTGGCTATCGGCTTTGAGTCTGTGGCTATGCGGATTGCCCGCAGTCGCAGCTGCTCCTGTAGATCTGGCATACACTTTTACGCCGGTGGTTCAAGACAACGTCCTCACCCTCGACATCGAGTTGTACTTTCCTGGGAATGCTGACGGCCGGGTCGAGTTGGAACTGCCTTCGCGTTGGGCTAACCAGGAAAAATTCTACGAAAACATCCGCGATCTGCGGCCTCTTTCAGCCGGAACCCGGCTTGAAAACACAGCAAAACCATCAATTAAAGTCGTCCGATTTCCGGCCGGACAACCGGTGCAGTTGCGCTACCGGCTTGTGCAGAACTGGAAAGACAAACTGACCCAGAGCAACTACTTTCGGCCGATTCTCCAAGAAGATTACTTTCAGGTCATTGGGATCAACTTTCTAGTTCATCCTATTTGGGAAAATGACAAACCGTTGAACGTTCGGCTGGTATGGAATTCCCTACCCGAAGGATGGACTCTCGCCGACAGCTTCGGCCCCTTTGCGCCAGTGCGCAACGTGCGAAGTTCCCTGAGCAAACTGTTCGAGAGTTTGTTTGTCGGAGGCAATTTTCGCTTGCTCCAGCGCCAAATAGATGGACAACAGGTCGAGGTAGCCATCCGAGGTCAGTGGCCCTTTGGAGACGATCAATTCGCTGATCTTGCTGCCAGGATCCTCAAAATCGAAAGGGATCTCTTCAAGGACAACGACTTTCCCTATTACCTGATCTCGGTGATTCTTACCGAAGGTAAACCCGGCAGCCTGGCAGGCACGGGACTCACCAATGCCTTTGCCACCTATCTTTCGCCAGGAACCAAACTCGAAACGGATTTGCAGCAACTGCTTGCCCACGAAATGCTCCACGCCTGGAACCCGCAAAAATTTGGCAGACTAGCGCAACCTGAAGCGGCGATGTACTGGTTTAGCGAAGGATTTACCGACTACTACACCCGCGAGGTGCTCCGGCGCGCCGGACTGATGAGCTTTGAAGAATACATCAAAAGCGTCAATCGGTCGTTGCGGGACTATTTTGTTTCCCCTGTCCGCGACGCCGACGACGCCCGTCTCCGACGGGAGTTCTGGAACAATGCCGCGATGCAGAAACTGCCCTACCTGCGCGGCAGCCTGATGGCTCTCAACTGGAACGCCGAAATTCGACAAATAAGTCGGGGCCGATTCTCCCTCGACGATGCGATGCGCTCGTTGCTTGCCGCCGCCCGGCAGCAGCCGGGTGTGCTCGACAGCAAGCGGGTCGCCCGGGCCGTCGAACCGTTCATTGGCCGGGATACGACCCTCGATATCGCCCGCTTTATGACCGCAGGGGTACCCCTGGCACCGCGCGGCGATGCCCTCGGTCCCTGCACTGTGCTGGAAGACGAAATCGCCGGACCGCAGCCGATCCCGCAGTTTCGGCGGACGGAAAAGACAGCCTGCAGCCCGGGTGGGTGAGGGCCGCGGACGCAGGCACACGATCGGGGGGTATCGTGCCGACGTGCAATTTGGGCAGGATCAGTCGTCCTCTTCGTCGTCGGTGATCAGCCGGTTGAGCTTTTGTTTGATTTGGGCGTCGAAGACTTCCCATTTGAGCTGGTTGAAAGCCGAATTTTCGCTGCTGCCCGCCAGAAAGCCCACCGGGATTTCAAAGCCCCCCGCGCGCATGCGTCCGCCGCCAAAAAAGCGGCCGTCGGCGTCGTGGCCGAAGGTCTTTTTGATAAATTCGTCGGGGTCAAGAGTCAGCTTGTTGGTGCGCAGCGAGCCTGAGACCATCTCGCGTTCGTCCTCGGTGCGCACGATGCCGTAGACGACAGCGGTGTGGATGTTCTCCTCGGTGATCAGAAAGTCCGCCGCCTGGGGAATGGCGTCGCGGTCCTCGTAGCGCAAATAGCCCACCCCGGAGACCGAGAAGCTGTTTTTGACGATCCGGTTTTTGAGGGCGCGCTCGATGACGTCCATTACCCGGCGGGAGCGGGCGGTCTGCAAAATCGCCTCCAGCAACTTCGGGTCGTAGAAGCGGGCCAGATAGGCGGCGGCCAGGAAGTCTTCTTCTTTGGCCTGCATCAGTTGGTGGGTCTCGGAGCGCAGACCGTGCATCAGGGCGGTGGCCACCTTGACGTGGTTGGGGTCGGTGGCGTCCAGGCTCAAAAGCCCTTCCTGGAAGTACTGCACGAACATCGTGGCGGTGGCGCCGCAGGTGGTGCGGATGTCGGAGAACTGAGGAGCGAGATCTTCCTGGGGAGCGTGGTGATCGACGACGGCAATCACCGGCAGTTTGGCCTGCTTGACCAGCCGGGTGATCTGGCTGGTGGTACCCTGGTTGTCCAGAAACACCGCTCCATTGAATCCGCTCAAGTCGCGCTGCTCGGTCTGTAAATTCCAGCGCTGGGCGGGCAGGCCCGTCAGGCGCACCAGGGCAATGTTTTCCTGGTGGCTTAGTGTGCCCGCGTAGACGTTGACGCACTCGATATCGAACTGGCGGCAGATCAGGCCGTAGGACCAGGCGGCACTGAGGGCGTCGGGGTCCGGAAAATCCTGCAAGACGACCAGATGTTTTTCATCCGGATGTTTGGAGAGCACCTGGCGCAGTTTGTCGGACTTGCGCATCTGGCCGTTGCTCTTGGCTGGTGGGGGTGTCTGCTCGACGATACCTGCCCCGGGGTCCATATCCGCGCTCCTTCAGCTCGGCTTTGCTTCTATTGTCCGCTGTGCAGCGCCGCCCGCCGGAAAGCTCCAGATGAGTCCCGACCACAACCAAAACAGGCCGTTGATGCGGGCGTCGTAGAAGGGTACATCGGAAAGCCCGAACAGCAAGTAGGAGGCCAGGGCAGCGACGAGTCCAGCCAGCTGCCAGCGCGCAACACCCTTTAACATTACTGCCCGCTGCACTCCCACGCACAGCGTCCACAGGTAGAATCCGACCAGCAGCAGGGCGGCGGGCAGACCGGTTTCGGCGCTGTAGGTGAGATAGAGATTGTGGGCATGGAGCAAATTGGCCGCATCGCGCCCGAAGATTTCGCTTTCGACAAACGGAAACGTCTGCAGCCCCCAACCGGTCCAGGGGCGCCGGCGGGTCATCTCGAAGGCAATTTGCCAGGCGTCGAAGCGGTTGATGAGCGATTCGAACGAGGCGGTGCCGCTGGTGACACTCTCGGCCACCTTCTGCCAGAGCGCCGCGGGTACCACCCGCCGCAACAGTTCGACGACGCTCCATTCGGTCGGACCCAACCCGGCCACCGCCACCGCCGCCGCCGCCGCCGCCAGGGAGAGCACCGGTACCAGGCGGCGGGCCACCACCAGCAAAGCGACGCTGGCCAACAGGGCAATAATCCAGGCGTTGCGCGAGGCGGTGCCCACCAGAGCGATGCCCACCGCTCCAAAGGCTGCCCAGGCCAGGGGCCGCAGGCGCGCTTCACCCCCAAGAGCCGTGGACAGGGCCACCGGCAGTACCAGCAAAAAGTAGGCCGCCGCCGAAGTGGGCCAGGCAAAAAAGGCCGTCACCCGATCGAGGATGCCTGCCTCCTGCCGGGAGCCAATCACCAGCAGCACCAGGCCCTTGACCGGTTCCCACTGCCAGTTGCTCCCGGAGGCCCACTCGACAAGTCCTACCCCGCCGGTGACCAGCGCCCCCACCAGCACGACCTGCAGCACCCGGCGCAGCCTGCCGGGACTGTCGACCAGCCGGGCGGCGAGGCCAAAAAACAAAAAAAACGGCCAATAGTTGAATAGCCCCAGCAGGCTGTCGCCCGGCCGCACACTAAAAGGAACCACTGCCACCAACACCAAAGCCGTCGCCGCCAGATAGCGTCCGGCCGGACCGAGGCGGTGCCCGACGCCGCTTCTGACCAGAGCCGCCAGGGCCACCAGCCAGCAGGCGAGCGTCACCGGAGAAGCGACAGGCAGCGAGGCAATTCCTGCTAGAAAGGCCATCCAGCTCAGCCGGGCGGGGGCCGGCCAGGCGAGGGTGCGCCCCGGCGATGGCTTGGCGGTTCTCAAAGGGCGTTCACCAGCGAGCGATCTGTTTTTCACGCTATCACAGCGGCCCCCAGGGGCCGGATTGCGGCTTGCTGCCCAACTGTTCATCGGTGCCTCAATCCATCGGGGCAAACGGGTAGACTTGGATGCACCCCGCTTGATGTCCCATGCCGTCCGAGGAATCTTCCGGAGTCGATCAGCCTGCCTTCTGGGAATATCGCTACCGCGGCGGCCAGGATCGTTGGGATCTGGGTCAACCGGCACCTACGTTTGTGCATTTGCTTTCCGGCTCCGAAGCGCCGCCCTTGGGGACGGTGGCGGTACCGGGCTGCGGGCGCGGCCACGACGCGCTGTTGTTTGCTGCCCGCGGCTACAAGGTGTGCGGTTTCGATTTTGCCGCCGACGCCATCGCCGATGCCACCCGGCTGGCTTTGCGCGCCGGGGCGGCGGCCACTTTTTTGCAGCAGGATCTTTTCAACCTGCCCCGGCCGTTCGCGGGGTTGTTCGACCTGGTGGTCGAACACACCTGCTTTTGCGCCATCGACCCGGTCCGGCGCGAAGAGTACGTCGAGATCGTCCACTGGCTGCTCAAACCCGGTGGGGAACTGGTGGCCATTTTCTTTGCCCACCCCCGCCCCGGCGGCCCGCCCTACCGCACCGACGCAGGCGAGATCGAGCGGTTATTCTCGCCGCGCTTCAAGATCACTGCGCTTTTACCGGCGCCGATGTCGGTACCGAGTCGCCGGGGGGAGGAGCTTTTTGGGCGTTTCGTGCGGGCTTAGGAAAAATCTACCTGCCAAAGATGTACCGCGCGTTTGGCTAACTGTTGCTGGCGCAAATCGAGCAAGTCTGGCGTCCACTGTTCCGGTGCAATATCTTCGATTTGCCTGGTGATTTCGTAGATGCTCCGGCCATAAGCGGTCACTTTTGCGGTGTAAGGGGCATTGCCAAGGCTGCGATTGACCGCAGGCTCCAGGAGGGTAAGGTTGCCAAGCCTCTCGACCGCTCGCTCCCAAGACTCTGGCGGAAACGCTTCTTCCCATTCAGAGGTTGGATTTTCAGGAAGAATGTGTTCCACCGAAGCCGGATCTGTCTCAGGATCGCAGGCGCGTCCTGAGGCGTCGCACTCCAGCTGGGCCAGGATATATTTTGCCAATTTTTTGCGTTGGCTATTAGTCTTGAAAGCAAGTCGGTAGAAGTCTTGCTCTAGCTTGTCATCCGGCACATAGATAGATTTTAGAACCTGAAAAACTTCTCTTGGTGACGCAGCAGAATTAGTGAGGACAGCCTTGGCAGCCTGGTGGTAGGCTATTTCTAGCGCGTTAGGATTCAAATGACTCACGATCGAGTAGCGAAAAGAAATGACGCTCACTATTCTGAGGATACGGGCAAAATCTTGAGCGTCAAAGCGTTCCCAAGCAGCAAAGAGCAGAGGCATCATTTGACGGGCCTGGAAAAGGTTTAGCTCGCGAATAAATGGCTTACATTCAGGACGTTCAATCCAATAACCATGCTGCACATCCAAAATGGCTGAAAAGAGTTCAGCGCGTTTCTCCAAGTTATCCATCAAAGCAAATACGCCCTCAGCAGTCTTCACCTCACCCCGAACCAACTTAAAAAGGCGTTGACTTCGAACCTTCGGTTTGTCGCACTGCAAGTGATAGCGCAAAAATTCTGGGAAACGCTCTTGCTGAACAGTAGCAATTAGGCTGCGCCAGCGTCGTTGCAGTGCCTCCAAATCTCCCGATACCTTAATGCGGGAGAAGAGGTAATTTTTCAGCAGGTCTGTCGAAGAAAGCTCAAGCCCACGCGCATTTAGCGTCTCAAAAACGGTGTAGGCATTTAGTTCGTTATCTACAGTAATTAGGATAAACATGAGTTGACGTGCAATCGTCTCAGACAAAAGTTCAGCCAGGACGTTGCCTTTACTGTCGAATTCAGGTACTTTGTTTATTTGACTACTGAAATACTGGAAGCAATCCCAGAGCAATTTATTGGAGTTACAGAGTCCTCTGGGATTGAGGGGCTTTTTTAGTTGAACGAGATAGTCCTGATAAAATGCGTTATCGGTCTCGTTAAGAAAGAGTTTGCTACTTTCAATTAGAGAAGCCGGGTCTTTTTCGCCTACAAACCGATTGCGCAGTCCCGACGCCCGCTCTCGATTCCCCTCAGGATCAACTTCGCGATCGGCCATCTCCCTTAGCTTGGCAATGACTACAAGAGCCAAGATGCTCAAGGTGGCCAATCTTTGCTGACCATCAATAATCAAAAATTCTCGGTCAGTTTTACCTTCTACGACTAAAGCCCCCATGTAGTGGCTGTCGTCACGTTTGTCGCGCAATTCCTGAATATCGTTCCAAAGGTCTTCCCACTGCTCTTCAGACCAGGAGTAATCACGCTGATAGGGTGGCACCCGGTAGAACCTGCCATTACCCAATAGTTCAAGAAAATTAATGGTACGGGTGTTCAGTAAGTTGGTTTTTGCCATTGGCCGAGTCCGAAGCCTTTTTCTTCTTGTTGTTTCTTGCCTCTACAGTAGCTTTCGCAGCCTGCATCAGGCACTGCACAAGCGCGACTCGCCAACAACCAAGCCAGGATAAAGTCAAACCAGGTGGTGCCGCTTTTTGTACTGGACGATGGCCCGCTCAGTCTGGTAGGCGTTGAGGCCGATCTGGGGAGCCCACCGGACAATCTGCTCTTCGTACTGCCGGGAAAGCTTGCCATCTATCAGACACTGGCCAATCACCCGCTCCAGCAGATAGATCTGCGCCCAGTGCATCAATTCGCCCCGGCGGTGGGCGTCGATGCCAAGGCCGTCGGCAAACCCGCCGAGCAAAGCCGTTTCACTTGCATCTAAATGTTCGTCGGTGAGGGCGAGCGACCAGGCGAGCATCAGCATCGTTTCGCGGGCCGGTCCCTCGGCAGTTTCCTCCAGTTCGACCGGGCTCGGAGGAGGCGCGCCGTCCGGACTATCGGGCGAACCGAATTGCGGATCGACAAACTGGACCACAAACGCCCGCTCCTGCTCGGCAAGCCGCCCGTCCGCCCGGGCTACCGCCATCAGCATCCGCGCCAGGATCGACCGGTCGTACAGGGCCTCGACCGGGTAGGCGCTCAGTTGCTGCTCGAAGTCGGTATAGAGCTGCCGGGCCGCCGACGCCGAGATCCAGCCGCCCTGGCGGCCGTCCCAGATGAAGAAATTGCTGGCCTGAAAAGCCCGTACCAGGGCATCTTTGCGCTCTTCTTCGCTAAAGCGCGGCTGGGAGCCGCCGTAGCCCTGGTTGAGCAGCGTGTCGCTCGCATCCCCCAGCAGGCGGCCCATAAAACCGTAGCCCAGGGCACTTCGAATCATCAGACCCACCGAGTACTTGAGACTGTGCAGCATGCCGGTGCCGACACTCTGGGCCACCCCGGCCATGGCGGTCTCCCGCTTCTGCAGATGGGCGCTCGCTTCGACGGTTTCACCGGTAGCCGGGCAGCGAAAAGCGCACTGCAGCGTGCTTCCCTGCTGTTCGGCATGAACGATGAGCGGTTGGATCGAATCGAAAAAATCGGTCATAGTCCTGGTGCAAGGCGGCGCGTCCTGGGCAACAGTAGGGATCGGGCCAGCCTGCTGAAAGGGATTCCACCGGGCGGTTCCGTATTTGTCCCCGCCCGAATGGCATGATAGAAAGCGCAGTCTTCATCCCAACAGGCCATGACTTTCGCCCCCGGCACGCTTTCTTTTGTCAAGTACGAGGGCCTCGGCAACGACTTTGTACTCATCGACAACCGCACCGCAGCCGAACCGGTGCTCTCCGCCGAAGAGGCCGCGGCGGTGTGCGACCGGCACTTCGGGGTCGGGGCGGACGGGGTGATCTTTTTGCTGAGCGCCGAGACGGGTGCCGACTTTCGCATGCGCATCTACAACAACGACGGCTCCGAGGCGCAGATGTGCGGCAACGGCATCCGCTGCCTGGCCCACTTTGCCCGCGAACTGGGGATGGGCGGGACGGGAAGCGGCTACCGGGTGGAGACCGGGGCGGGCCTGTTGAATATTGATCTGTTGGCCGACGGCCGGGTGAGAGTAGACATGGGACCGCCCCACCTGCTGGCGGATGAGATCCCGACCACCCTCGCCCCGGCGGACCAAAAAGCGGTGGCGGCGTCCATCCCCGTGGGCGGGGTCGATTGGCGGGTCACCTGCGTCAACATGGGCAACCCCCACGCCGTGGTGTTCGTCGACGAATTGGCCACGGTGGATCTGCACCGCTTCGGTCCGCTTTTTGAGCGCGATCGCCACTTTCCTGAGCGCGTCAACACCCATTTTGCCGAGGTGATCAGTCCCACCCACCTGCGGGTCAAAGCTTGGGAGCGCGGTGCCGGTCCCACCCTCGCCTGCGGCACCGGCGCGTGCGCGGTGCTGGTGGCGGCGGTGCTCAACGGCCTTTCCCACACCGAAGCGACCGTCGAACTGCCCGGCGGGCCAATCGAGATCCGCTGGGACGGCGCCACGAACCATTTGCTGATGACCGGTCCGGCCCGCAAGGTCTTCAGCGGCCTGCTGTAAGGGCTTCTTGAGCGGTTAACCTGAAAGCCGGAGTCGACTGAACCATGCATGGC
Source organism: Gloeobacter violaceus PCC 7421 (assembly GCF_000011385.1). NCBI lineage: Bacteria > Bacillati > Cyanobacteriota > Cyanophyceae > Gloeobacterales > Gloeobacteraceae > Gloeobacter > Gloeobacter violaceus. Next base: position 870,973 of record NC_005125.1, on the reverse strand, counting down.
TACCCGGTTGCGCACCCAGTATCAGCTTGCCTTTGCGCTGGCGGCCCTCGTGCCGGTGGCGGTCTTGGGGCTGGTCGAGTTTGCTCTGTTTCGACGCGCCCTGCCGGAGCGCGAACAGGCGGTGCTCGACGATCACCTGCGCCTGGCGGATCTGCTGGCGAGCAACCTGCGCTACGAGTTGAACCTGGTGCTCGAGCCGGTGCAAAAAGCCGCCGACCCACGCTCAGCCCTTACCCGCCTCAGATCTGCCGAGCAAGATGGGGCTCTGGCGCGCTTAATGAGCACCACGCCGCTGTTTCGCCATCTGCTGCTGGTGGATGGTCGCCGCCGGGTGACGGCGAGTGCCAAGCCGACGCTCTGGCGGGGTCGGGTGCTGCCGGCTTCGGTCTTCCCGACTACCGGGGCGGCAGGACCCGTGTACTACTCCTCCGTCTTCGCTTCGATCTACGACGGCGCGCCGCTGGCCGCCATCGCCGTCGCCTATCCGACCTTTGAACGGGGGGCACTCGTCAGCCTGCTCGATCTGGGCGCCATCGAGAGTCAGGTGCGCTCGCAGTCCACCGCCGACCGCCAGATCTGGGTGGTCGACAGGACCGGTCATACCCTGGCCCACTCCCAGGGACAGCTGGCCCTCAGCGGCGCGGTGCCGACGGAACTGCCTCCGGTCCGCCAGGTACTCAAAAATCGGCGCGGCACTGCGCGCTACGAGCAGCCGGTGGACAGCGACCGGGTGGAGCAACTGGCGGCGTTTGCACCGATCGCCGGTACCGATTGGGGTGTCGTGGTGACGAGCCCCGCCCGCGCGGCCCTCGCCGATCCGTTGGTGGGCCTGCAGCGGTTCGCCGCGGGGCTGCTTTTCGTCGCCGCCGCCGCCGTTGGATTCGCCTACTGGTTGAGCGAACGCATCAGCCGGCCGCTGCAGCAACTGAGCGAGCAGATGCAAAACCAGGCGCTCGCAGCACCGACTGCCCAGGTGGGACCACCGATGCCGACGGCGCCGGCCCTGGAGTTACAGGTGCTCATCGACTCGTTCGGGGCGATGCGCGAGCGCATCGGCGCGGAGGCGGAGGCCAACCGCCGCTTGCTTGCCAACCTCACCGCCGAAAAAGACAAGCTCGAACTGGTGATCGAAGCGATCGCCGAAGGGGTACTGGTCTACGATTCGTCCGGGCGGCTGCGCACTGCCAACCGGGCGCTCTGGTCGCTATTGGACAGTCCGCCGGGGGAGCTCGCGCACTGGCGGACGCTGCGGCTGCGCGACGCCCTCGGCGAACCGGTCGCACCGGAGCGGACAGTCTTTGAGCGCGCCGTACGCGAAGGCAATCTTGCCAGCGATCTGTACCGCCTGGAGGGTTCCGGCGCCCAACCGCGGGTGTTGCAGATTACTGCCGCCCCCCTGCGTACCGGGGAGGGCGAACTGTTGGGTGGTGTCGCCGTTCTGCGCGACATCACTGCCCAAAAAGAAAGCGAGCGGCTGCGCGAAGATTTTGTCGCCACCCTCACCCACGATCTGCGCACGCCGCTACTCGCGGCAGTCCAGACCCTGGGATTCACCCTCGATGGCCAGTACGGTCCTCTGAGCGACGGCCAGCAGCAAATTCTCCTGGCGGTCATCGAGAGTCACCGCGAACTGTTGGGTCTGGTCGAAAGCCTGCTCACCATCTACCGCTACGAAGCCGGGCGCATGCGGCTGCGCAAAGAACCGACGGATCTGGCCGCCTTTGTCGCTCAGGGCATCGAGGAGTTGCGCCCCCTGGCTCAAAGCCGCAATCAGACATTGCTGGTGGAAGTGAGCGGACCGTTGCCGCCGGTGCCCTGCGACCGCCAGCAGCTGCGGCGGGTGCTCGTCAATCTGGTGGACAACGCCCTCAAGTTCACCCCCGCCGGCGGCCGGGTGCACCTGCGCCTGGAGCCTTTCGAGGGTGCTGTGCGCGTGGCGGTGCGCGACACCGGCCGGGGCATCCCGCCCGAAAAGAGTGTTCTGTTGTTCGTGCGCTTTGCCCAGGCGGAAAGCTACGCCACCGGCACGGGGCTGGGGCTGTATCTGTGCCGACAGGTGGTCGAAGCGCACGGCGGGCGGATCTGGGCTGAGAGCGAGCCGGGCCTCGGAAGCACGTTTTATTTCACACTGCCGCTTGCGGAGGGGCCATGACCCGGATCTTGATCGTCGAAGACCACGCCCTGATGCGCATCGGATTGCGCCAGGTGCTCTCGCAGACTCCCGAGTACGAAGTGGCGGGCGAAGCGGCGGATGGCGAGCAGGCCCTCGCCCTCGCCCGCTCGTTGCAGCCCGATTTGGTGCTGATGGATCTGGGGCTGCCGGTGATGAGCGGCACCGAGGTGACGCGCATCCTCAAGCGCGAATACCCGGCGATGCGTGTCCTCGCACTCACCTCCCACGACGAGGACGAGAGCGTCTTCGGCGCCCTGGCCGCCGGAGCGGACGGCTACTGCCTCAAGGCGACCGCCGGGATCGCCAGCCGCCTGCTGGCGGCCGTCGCTTCGGTGCGCGACGGGGCGGCCTGGCTCGACCCGGACATTGCCGATCGGGTGCTTCGGGACCTGGGGCGCATTCCCCAGGCCGGGGCGGACAATCCGCTCTCGGAGCGCGAGATGGAAGTGCTCAAGCTGATCGCCGACGGCCTCACCAACGCCGAAATCGGCCGGCGGCTCTACATCGCCTCCGGCACCGTGCGCGTGCACGTCAGCAATATCATCGCCAAACTCGGCGTCAACGACCGGGTGCAGGCCGCCGTGCGCGCCCTGCGCGAAGGTTGGATCCGCTAGTCGCAATCCCACTGAGCGGCAAATACGATCATCGGCCTATCTCCTGGGACACATAGTCGCCCGCACAATACGACACCCGGCCTATGGGTGAATTGAAGGCGGCGCTCTTAGGCTGAGGGTGCCACATTCGCCCGGAAACTGTCTATGGGGATCGCCAGCTCACCCCTTCTGGCCGCGGCGGCGGCGGGACCGGCGGACGGCCAGATCGTCATGCTGCTCCTGATTCAGATTGGCGTCATCATTGCCCTTTCCAGGGCGATGGGCCTGCTGTTCAAGAAAATCAGCCAACCGCTGGTGATCGGCGAAATCGTGGCCGGGATCATGCTCGGCCCCTCGTTTTTCGGCATGATCGCCCCGGAGTGGTCGGCGATGCTCTTTCCGCCGGAGACGCTGCCTTACCTGAACATCCTGGCCCAGGTGGGGCTGGTGTTTTTTATGTTTCTGGTGGGGCTGGAATTTAACGCCGACAACCTCAAAGGCAAGGGGCACGCAGCGGTGGTCGTCTCCCACGTGAGCATCATCGCGCCGTTCTTTTTGGGGGCGCTCTTGGCGCTCTATCTCTACCAGTCGCTCTCCACCAGCGCCGTGCCGTTTACGTCCTTTGCCCTGTTTATGGGGGCGGCGATGTCGGTGACGGCCTTTCCGGTGCTGGCGCGCATTCTGACTGAGCGCAATTTGCACAGGACTTACCTGGGGGCGATCGCCATCACCTGTGCCGCCGTGGACGATGTGACGGCCTGGTGTCTGCTCGCTTTCGTGATTTCGGTGGTGCGCTCGGGCGACATGCTGGGGGCGGTGCCCACGACGCTGCTCGCGGTGGTCTATATCGGCTTCATGCTCACCGTGGGCCGGATGCTGCTGGCGCGCCTGGCCGATTACGTCGAGAAAAGCAGCGACGGGCGGCTCACCCAACTGTGGGTGGCGGTGATCTTTATTGGATTGATCGTTTCGGCCACGATCACCGAACTGATCGGTATCCACAACATCTTCGGCGCCTTTTTGTTCGGGGCGGTGATGCCCCAGCGCCGCATCTTCGTGCGGGATCTGGCGGAGAAGACCGAGGATTTTACGGTCGTCTTTTTGCTGCCGATTTTCTTTGCCTACACGGGCCTGCGCACCCAGTTCGGCCTGCTCAACAACGAAGCGCTCTGGCTCGATTGCGCCCTGGTGATCCTCGCTGCGACCCTGGGCAAGTTCGGCGGCACGACCCTCTCGGCAAAGCTCTCGGGTCTGGAGTGGCGCGAGGCGTCGGCCTTGGGGGTGCTGATGAACACCCGCGGGCTGATGGAACTGATTATTCTCAACATCGGCCTGGACCTTGGGGTGATTTCGCCGGCCCTGTTCGCGATGATGGTGATCATGGCGCTGGTGACGACCTTTGCCACCACGCCGATTCTGGAGTGGATTTATCCGCTCAACCGCTTCGGCACCCCCGCCACCGAACCTGGCACTCCAGAGGAAGCCGCAGCGTTGCCGGACCCCGAAACGACCTACACCATCGTCGTGCCGGTGGCCAATCCCAACTCCCAACAGGGGCTGTTGCGCATGGCCCAGGCGCTGGCAAGTCCGGCGGTGCCGGCGGCGCGCATCTATCCGGTCAACCTGGTGCGCCTGGGGGACGAGTACAGCTACGACAGTCTTCCCGAGCAGGCCGAGCAACTGGTGGACCAGAGCCGCACCCGCCTCGAAGCGCTGGTCGCCCGCGTCTTCGAGGACGCCCGCTACGTGCAGCCGATGAGCCAGGTCTCAGACGACGTGCCCGCCGACATCTGCCGGCTCGCCCAACTGCACAGCGCCGACCTGGTCTTGCTGGGCTGGCACCGGCCGACCTTCAGCCAGGATCTGCTGGGGGGCAACGTCCGCCCGATTCTGGAGGCCGCCTGCGCGGATGTGGCCGTCTACATCGACAAGGGACTGGTCGTAGGAGCCGGCACGCGCATTGCCGTACCCTACTCCGGCACCATCCACGACCGGCTCGCGGTCGAAATTGCCCTGCGGCTGGCCGTGGGCCATGGAGCAACGGTCAAGATCTTGCAGGCATCCCCGATTAGCCGCGAGACGCGGGATCTGGTTGCTCTATTTGAGCAGTCGGTTGCCATCGAGACCTCCCCCCTGTTAAACGACCCGCTGGGGGACATTGTCGAAGCGAGCCGCAAACAAGATTTGTTGGTCGTGGGCACCAGCGCCCAGTGGGGTCTGGATCGCCACATCTTCGGCAAAAGCACCGACGAACTGGCCACCCGCTGCCAGACCTCGCTGCTCATCGTCAAGCACCACAAAGGCACGACTCCTCACCTGGAGGATCTGCTCACCGCCCAGGCTCGCGCGCCGATTGCCCTACCTGCCCAGGAGTGACCGCTATGAAAGCCAATCCCAAGACCGTTGTTCTCTACCTCGGCATGATTGGGTTCATCGTGCTGAGCTTCGCGGCCATCTCCAGCTACGGCACCACCAACCTGCGCGCCCCCCAGGCCATCGACGGCCGCTACATCCTGGCAGGCCCGCTTGTCGATCGCTGCTTTGCCGAACCGCCGCTTTTGGTGGTGGGCCAATCCGGCAGTTATCTGGGAGCCGACATCGTGCCCGCCGACGCCAAGAAAAATCTCCTGACCCGGGCGCTCAAGGGCAACGGCCTGCTGCACGGTCAGATCGACGGGGGGCGGATGCGCCTTGAGGGTAAAGCGGCGCTTGGTACTTGCAAGGCGCCGCAGACCCTTGCCCTTGAAGGGGCAGTAACCGATGGCCTGCTGCAGGGTGAGATCCGGCTGGCCGGCCAGGCAAGCTCCCTGACCGGCCAGCGCAAAAGTGAGTAGTACCCTGCCTTACCCGCAACAGCAAGCAGGGGAATTGCGAGGCACCGGCCAACCGTTCGACCAACTCCGTCGGTAGCCTGGCAATCGAAGATGGATTATTCCACCCTGCGGTTCGTCTTCTGCAACTGCCATAAGTCCAAGCGGCCTTTGACACCTGGCGTCGGTGAAGGTTCTGTGGCGGCGCTCGGCTATCGAGGATCTCGATGTTGCCCGAGAATATCTGCAGTCGCGCAATCCGGCAGCCGCCAGACGAGTAATTGATCGCATCGAGGAAGCAACGCGGCGGCTGGCGGTCATGCCTTATCTGGGCAAGACTGGTCATGTCGAGGAAACTCGCGAGCTGGTGGTACCCCGCACGCCTTACCGGCTCATTTACCGAATAGTTGATGAACGTCTGGAGATCATTTCGGTGATCCACAGCGCGAGGGAGATGCCGGAAGATCAAGCTTGATGTTGCATCGGCGTGCGGATGAGCGCATCGACGCGCTCCTATCAAGGATGTAGTTGTACCGCTTTTGCATTCCCAAAAGAGATGCTTCTTCAGCATCCGCGCAGAAACTTCACGCTCGGGATCCAGGCTGCGCAGTAGGCTGAAAGCCTAAAGCATTTCGGGGTACAGCCGATGAAGGCGTTGCTGCTTTGGCCCCATATGCCCAACTCTTTCTGGTCCTACCGCAAGACGCTCTCGCTGGCAGGTCTGTGCTCGACAAACCCGCCTTTGGGGCTGATCACCGTGGCGGCCCTGTTGCCTGCCGACTGGCAGATCCGCTTTGCTGATCGTAACGTGCGAGCTGAGATCGAAGAAGATTGGGCCTGGTGCGACCTGGTGATCATCTCGGCGATGATCGTCCAGAAAGAAGACTTTCGGACACTCATCCAGAAGGGCGTCGCCCTGGGCAAAAAAGTGGCCGTGGGTGGACCGTTTCCTACCTCGGTGCCGGACTTTGCTCTCGCTGCCGGGGCGCACTACTTGATCCTCGACGAGGGCGAGTGCACGGTACCGCTGTTTCTCGAAGCGCTCGAACGCGGTGAGGAGCGGGGCGTCTTCCGCTCCGCCGACAAACCCGACGTCACCCGCACCCCCGTCCCGCGCTTTGATCTGCTGGATATGCGGGCATATCTGGCGATGACGGTGCAGTTCTCGCGTGGCTGTCCGTTTCAGTGCGAATTTTGCGACATCATCAACCTCTACGGCCGCAAGCCGCGCACCAAGCATCCCGAGCAGATGCTCGCCGAACTGGAGGTGCTCTACCGGATGGGCTGGAACCGCTACGTGTTCGTGGTGGACGACAACTTCATCGGCAACGCCCGCAATGCCAAGATCTTCTTGCGGGCGCTCATCCCCTGGATGGAAGCGCGCCGGTACCCGTTTATTCTGCTCACCGAAGCGTCGCTCAATCTGGCTGAAGACCCCGAACTGGTGGAACTGATGGTGAAGGCGGGTTTTACCACCGTCTTCATGGGCATCGAGACCCCCGATACCGACAGCCTGCTGGAGGTGCACAAGCTCCAGAACACCCGCCGTTCGCTCGCCGAGTCGTGCGAGAAGGTCACCCGGGCGGGTCTGCAGATTATGTCCGGGTTCATCATGGGCTTCGACCACGAGCGGCCCGGAGCGGGGGAGCGCATCCGCGCCTTTATCGAACTGACCGGCATCCCCCAGGCCCAGTTCAGCCTGCTGCAGGCGCTGCAGAACACGGCGCTCTGGCAGCGATTGGAGCGCGAGGGACGGCTCATCGACGGTCTGGGTACCTTTCACCAGGGGGCCTTGATGAACTTCGTGCCCACCCGGCCGGTGGAGGAGATTGTCGAAGAATATATCGACGCTTTCTGGCGGATTTATGAACCTATGCCCTACCTCAAACGCACCTTCACCCACTTCAGACGCATGGGAGCCTGGCGGGCCGATAGCCGCAGGCGCTTCGATTGGGCGGCTTTGCGGATGTTTACGGCCGTCTGCTGGCATCAGGGGATCGTCCGCTCGACGCGCTGGCGCTTCTGGTGGCAGCTTGCAGCGATCGCCCTCACTAAATCGCAGCTGCTGTTCGATTATTTTGTGGCCCTCGCCGCCGGGGAACACTTTTTTGCCTACCGCTACGAGGTGCGCGAACAACTGCACACCCAGCTCGCGGCGATGCGGCGGCTGAGGGAGCACCCAGAAAATCAGCCGTCCTCGGCTGCCACCCCCAACGCCTGGGCCAACAGCGCCCGAGGGTCGTAGGGAGGCCGCTGCTCGCCCACGATGCGCCCGCCCTGGAGCACCAGCAGGCGCTCGGCCAGCAAGGTCAATTCGGGCAGATCCGAAGAGACCACCAGCACGGCGGTGCCGCCCGCGGCGAGGGCGCGAATGAGTCCGTAGATCTCGGCTTTGGCCTCGACATCGACGCCGCGGGTCGGTTCGTCGAGCAGCAGCACCCGGCACCCGGCGAGCAGCCAGCGCCCCAATAGCGCCTTTTGCTGGTTGCCGCCGCTCAGGGCGCGGATGGCCATCTCCTGGGTGCGCGGCGCCAGGCGCAGTTGCCCCCCCAGTGCGCGGCAGGCACTCCGCTCGCGGTACTGCTCGACGACTCCCCAGCGGGCGCGGCCGAGCAGGCTCACCAGGGCCATATTTTCGCGCACGCAGCGCTCGGGCAGCAGGCTGTGGCGCTTGCGGTCCTCCCCCAACAGGCCGATGCCGCGGGCGATGGCGTCGCGGGGCGAGCGCCAGACCACCGGTCGTCCATCCAGCACAATCTCTCCCGCCTCGGGCCTTTGGGCACCGAACAGCGTGCGCACCAACCGGGAGCGGCCCGCCCCGGCCACCCCCATCAGCCCCACCACCTCACCTGCGCGCAGTTCCAGGTGCAAATTCCTGAGCCGGCCGCAGCACAGATTGTGCACGGTGAGGACGGGTCGGCCGGTTTGCGAAGCGGCCGGGGTGCCGGTGGGTTCGAGGGTGCGGCCCACCATGTGGCGCACCACCGCCGCCATCGACAGTTCGCCCACCGCAGCGCAGTGGACGCGCCTGCCGTTGCGCAGAATCGTCACCCGATCGCAAAGGGCAAAGATTTCCTCCAGGCGGTGGGAGATGTAGATAATTGCCGTGCCCTCCGTGCGAATCCGCCTGAGCACGGCAAACAGCTGCTCGCTCTGCTGGGCGCTCAGGCTGGCCGTGGGTTCATCGAGGATAAGCAGGCGCGCCTTTTGCCTGAGGGCGCGGGCGGTCTCGACCATCTGCTGTTCGGGCAAATTAAGCCGTCCGACCGGCGTGCGCGGGTCGATCGGTTGGCCCAACCGCTCCAGTACCGCGCGGGCCGAATTTTCGAAGTTCCTATAGTCCACCGGCCGCCACCAGCTCTGCGCCTCCCCCAGGCAGATATTTTCGGCCACCGACAACGCCGGCACCAGCGCCAGTTCCTGGTGGATCATGGCGATGCCGGCGGCGCGGGCGGCGCGGGGCGAATCGAACCGGACGGCGGCACCCTGCCAGCGGACGGTACCCGCGTCGGGAGCAAGGGCGCCCGAGAGAATTTTCATCAGCGTCGATTTACCGGCGCCGTTTTCACCGACCAATGCGTGCACCTCCCCCGCCTCGACGGTGAAATCCACCCCGTCGAGCACCGTGACCGGCCCGAAGCGGCGGGTGATCTTTTCGAGAGCAAGGAGAGGCATCGGTCTCAGGGGGCGGGGGTAAGGGTTTCGTTGCCCAGGGCGGCTTTGTCCACCAGGCGCACGGGCACGGGGATCACCGGTTCCACCGGTTGGCCCGCGAGGTGGGTAGCCACCGCCCGGATCGTCTCCTGGCCAATGCGGTACGGATCCTGGGCGATATCGGCCTGCAGGGGCGACTTGCCCCCGGCGATGAGCTTGCGCGCTTCTTCGGAGGCGTCGTAGCCCATGACGAAGATGCCTTTGCGCCCGGCGGCCTCGATGGCCGAGACGACGCCGAAGGCCGATTCGTCGTTGACGGCGAAGACGGCGTCGAGCTTGCGCTGGGACTGGAGCAGATCTTCGGCGGCTTTTAAGGAGCGGTCGCGCACGCCGTCGCCGGTGAGGCGGGCCACCACCCGGATATTGGGGTAGGGCTTGAGGGCTTCCTCGAAACCGCGCACCCGCTCGATCACCGACTGGATGTAGGGCTGATCGATAATTGCCACCTGGCCCCGGCCGTTCAGGCGCTTGGCGGCGTACTCGCCCGCGAGCCGCCCGCCTGCGACGTTGTCCGAGGCGATGTGGGAGACAACTGCGCCTTCTTTGGCGCGGATGTCGGCGGTGAAGACCGGGATATCGGCCTGATTGGCGCGGGCGATGGCAGGGCCGATCCCCTGGGAATCGGTCGGGCAAACCACGATTGCCGCCACTTTCTGGACGGTGTAATTTTCGAGCTGTCCCTGCTGGCGGGCCAGATCGAATTCGCCCGCATCGAGTCGCACAGTGAGCTTCTGCTTGGCCGCTTCTTCTTTGAGACCACGCTCCAGTTCGCGGTAGAAGGCGTCCTGACGGGTGAGCAGCGACACCCCCACCACCGGCCGATTGCCACCCTCCGACCCGTTCTGGGCACAGGCCCCGAGCACCAGTGCACACAGCGCCGCCAACCACCAGAACCTTCGCACCCCGGACCCATCCCGCACAATTTCAGGTCAAATGTACCAGCAAGCCGCCCGGTCCGGGGCGAATTATTGTTGCCGCCTACTGTTGGGCCGGGGTTTGCACCGCCTGGGCCGTCTCGATCGTCCGGCGGCGCCCAAGCCGGGCCAGCCGGTTTTTGAAGTCGTCCACGTAGGTAAACAGCACCGGTATCACCACCAGGGTGAGCAAGGTCGAACTCAAGAGTCCCCCCACCACCGCTACGGCCATGGGCGAGCGAAACTCCGAACCCGCGCCGATCCCCAAGGCAATGGGCATCATGCCCGCGATCATGGCGATCGTGGTCATCAAGATCGGCTGCAGCCGGTCGATCCCCGCCTCCATCAGCGCCTCGCGCCGGGGCAGGCGCGCCTTTTCGATCAGCACCGTCGCGTACTCGACTAGCAATATCGAGTTTTTGGTGACGATGCCCATCAGCATCAAGATGCCGATCAGGGCCGGCAGCACCAGGGGTTTGCCTGTGACCAGCAGCCCCGCGAGCGCCCCGCCGATGGACAGAGGCAATGCCGCCATGATCGTGAGGGGATGGAAAAAATCCCCAAACAGCAGTACCAGCACGCCGTAGATGAGCAACACCCCCAACAGCAGGGCCGTCCCGAAGCGTTCTGAAACTTGATCTTGCAGGTCCACATCGCCCGAGCGCACCAGGCGGATCGATTCGGGCAAATCGCCCATGGCGGGAAGGGCGTAGATTTGCTCCAGGGCGGGGCCGAGCTGCACGCCGTTCAAGTTGGCCTCCACCGAAATCTGGCGGGCGCGGTCGTAGCGATCGATCTGGGCGGCGCCGCTACCGACGGCCAGCTCGGCCACCGTCTCCAGGGGGATGGCCCGCCCGTCGTCGGCGGTGACGCGCAGGTTGCGGATCACCTCCAGATCCGTGCGGTGGCGCGGGGCGATCTGCACGCGGATCGGAATCTGACGATCTTCGAGGTTGAACTTGGCCAGGTTCGCGTCGATGTCGCCCAGCGTGGCGATCTTGGCGGTCGCTCCGATGCGCTCCACCGAAACGCCCAGGTCCGCCGCCCGCTCGAAGCGCGGCCGGATGAGCAGTTCGGGGCGCGAGAGGCTGGCGGTGTTGCTGACATTGGCAAGCCCCGATAGCGCCTGCATCTGGGTGCTCAGCCGCTCGGCTGTGCGCGCCAGTTCGGCGGTATCTTCGCCCGTCAGGATAATCGAGACTTCTTTGCCTCCCCGAAAGCCCACCGAGAAGCCGAGGCGCGCCCCCGGCACAGCGGCCAGCACCGGTTGGATCGCTTTTTCAAAATCTTGCTGAGCGATGGTGCGCTCTTCGCGGGGCTTGAGGTTGATGAAGAGCGTGGCCAGGCGCACCTCGCCTTGATCCCCCATCGAGACAAAGACATTTTTGATCTCGGGCCACTTTTGCAATTGGGCACTCAGTCCGCGCGCCACCGCGTCGGTCTGGGCGAGGGTCGAGCCGGGCGGCAACTCCAGTTGCACTATCGACTGGCCGCGGTCGGTGTTGGCGAGAAACCCCGAAGGGATGAGCGGGGCCAATAGCAGCGAGAGGACAAAAAAGGCGACGGCGGCCGCGATCGTGGCGGCGCGGTTGGAGAGCGCCCAGGCGAGGACGGTGCGGTAGGTGCGGGTGTACCAGGGCAACCGGACGGGAGCAGGCTTGGCCGCCAGCCAGTAGGCGGCCATCAGCGGGGTGACCATGCGCGCCACGAAGAGCGAAAAGAGCACCGCCGCCACCACCGTGAAACCGAACTGGCCAAAAAACTGACCCGGCACCCCGCCCATGAATCCCACCGGCACGAAGACCGCCACGATCGTCATCGTGGTCGCCACCACCGCCAGGCCGATTTCGTCGGCGGCATCGAGGGCGGCCTGAAAGGGCGGCTTGCCCATCTTGATGTGGCGGTCGATATTTTCGATTTCGACGATCGCATCGTCCACCAACACCCCCACCACCAGCGCCAGCGCCAGCAGGCTCAAGCTGTTGAGGCTGTAGCCCAACAGCTTCATGATCGCGAAGGTGGGGATGGTCGAGAGGGGCATCGCCACCCCGGCAATCAAGGTCGCCCGCCCGTCGCGCAAGAACAGATAGACCACCACGACCGCGAGGGCCGCCCCCAACCAGAGCGCTTCGATCGAGGCGTCGTAATTTTCGTGGACGTAGCGCACCGAGGTGTTGACCAGGTCGAAGTGCACATCGGCGAAGCGCTTCTCCAGTTGGGCAATCTGCGCTTCGACTCCCTTTTCGATCGCGACTTCGGAGCTGCCGGTGGAGCGGATCACCGAGAAGCCGACCACCGGTTTGCCGTCCAGGCGCGCCAGCTGGCGCGCTTCGGAGGCGCCGTCGCTGACGCTCCCCAGATCCGCGAGGGCCACGCGCCGCCCACCCGACAGGGCAATCTGCGTGGCGCGCAGGTTCTCGACGGTGGCGGCGCTGCCCAGGGTGCGGATGGCCTGTTCGCGGCCGCCCAATTCACCCCGTCCCCCCGGCAGATCCCGGTTGAGGGCGCGCACCTGGCGGTTCACTTCCTCGGCGGTGATCCCCAGGGCAAACAGACGATTCGGGTCGAGGTCGATGCGCACCTCCCGGCTCACCCCACCGAAGCGCTGCACCCGCGAGACGCCCTCGACGGTGAGCAGCGCCCGGCTCACGTCGTGATCGACAAACCAGCTCAGCTGCTCGGTGCTGCGGGTAGGCGATCCGACCGCGTAGATCATCAGGGCGCCGCCCACAAAATCGACCCGCGCAATCACCGGCTCGTCGATGTCCTGGGGAAGTTCCTGGCGGATCTTGGTGACCGCGTCGCGCACGTCGTTGACCGCCCGGTCGGTGTCCGTACCCAGCACAAATTCGACCGTCGTGGCCGAGATGCCGTCCTTGATAGTCGAGCGCAGGTGCTCGACGTTCTCAATGCCCGCCAGGGCGTCTTCGATTTTGCGGGTCACCTGGCTTTCGAGTTCGGGCGGGGCGGCCCCGGACTGGGTGATGTTCACCGAGACGGTGGGCACATCGACGTTCGGGTTTTCGTTGATGGGCAGTTGCACAAAGCCCACCACTCCTGCAATCACCAGGGCGATAAACAGCACCGCAATCACGATCGGATGGCGAATCGACCAGGCCGAGAGGTTGTTCATGACGCGCCTCCCGCTGTGCGCACGCGCGCGCCGTCTTTGAGATATCCCGCCCCGGCGAGCACGATTTGCTCCCCGGCTGCAAGCCCGCCGGTGATCTCCACCTGTCCGCCGGAGCGCGCCCCGGTCTCGACTGCGCGGCGCACGGCCTTCTCACCCTGGACGACAAAGAGGTGGGCGCGGCCGTTGTCGAAGATCAGGGCTCCCTCGGGGACCGCGAGCGCCGGGCCGGCACCGAAGCGCAACTCGCCGCGGGCGAACATGCCCGGCCGCAAAGCCGGATCGAGCGGGAGATCGATTTTCACCAGGGCGTTGCGGCTGCCCGCGTCCACGGCCGGGGCAATTTCGCGCACGCGCCCTGCGAAGCGGCGTTCCGGGAGCGCATCGGTCTGCACAGCGACCGCCTGCCCCGGGGCAATCGCCCCCAGGCGCACTTCGCTCACCTCCGCCTGCAACTCCAGGCGCCGGTCGCGCACGAGGGTGAAGAGCGCCTGGGCGCTCAGGGGACTGACCACACTGCCGAGTTTTGCCTGGCGTTTGCTGATCAGTCCCTCCGCAGGAGCGGTGATCCGCGTCTGGGCGAGCATGGCGAGCAACTCTTCGCGCCGCGCCTCGGCGCGGGCCAGATCGCTCTCGGCCACGGCAATCGCCTGCGAAGCGCCTCCCAAGCGCGCCCCATACGTGTCGGCGCTGGTGCGCCGCGCGGTCGCCTCCACTTCGCTAATCGCCCCCTGGCGCTGCAGGTCGTCGAAGCGGTGCCGGTTGGCCTCCGCCTCGCCGCGCAGCGCCCTCGCCTCCGCAAAGTTCGCGCGGCTCTGGGCAATCAGCGCCCGGCCGCGGGCAATCTCCGCCTCGACCTGCCGGATCTGGGCGCGCAGGGGCCGGTCGTTAAGGCGGGCGAGCAACTGACCGCGCTGCACCCGCTCGCCTTCTTCGACGTAGACACCCTCGATGCGCAGTCCGGTCAGCTCGGCCCCGATGGGCAACTCGTCCCAGGCGGCGATCGAACCGGTGACCATGAGCGTCCTGGCTAATAGGCGTTTCTGGACAGGCTCGACGGTAACGCTCAAAGCCGCGGGCGGCCGGGCCGCCTCACTCGCTTCGGGCGCCGGCCGGGTGAGGACAAAGACGAGCACCCCGGCAAGCCCAATCCCGGCCAACACCAGCAGGCGGACTGCCAATCCCGAGCGCTTCGCCGGGGAGGCGATCGCTCCACCGTGCGCGGTTGGGGGCGGGTTCTCGATGCCTTCGAGAGATGGACGCATGATTGCTCCTCCCATGGGAAAGTGGCCGCCAAGCCCAGGGCCTGCGGATGGCTACTCATTCTCTACGTGCAAGCCGCCCCCACCAGGGGCAGGAGTGCCGCAACCGGAACAGAATATAAGTGAAAGCTCGTATTTGCAGAATATGAGTTATTGCTCGCATCTGTCAAGCTTGTTAATCTGTTGTCATGACCAGCACCCCAGCCAAAGCCGTTTCGATGCGCCGTGCCCCCCAGCAGGAGCGCGGTCGGCAGCGCGTCGACAGCATTCTCGATGCGGCGGCCGAGATTTTTGCCGAGGTCGGTTACGAGGCGGCAACGACCAATGCGATTGCCGCGCGCGCCAAGACCTCGATCGGTTCGCTCTACCAGTTTTTCCCCGATAAGCAGGCGATCTTCCGCGCCCTCGACGCGCGCTACTGCCTGCAATTGCACGCGCTGGGCGCGCAGGTGCTCACCCCGGCGATGGCCGCGGTAGCGCTCGAGCGCATGGTCGGCGATGTGATCGACGCCTACGGCGATTTTCAGTCGCAGCCGGGCTTTCGGGCGGTGATGCTCCAGCACCAGCTCACTCCCCATCTGTGCGAAGCAGAGGACGAAAGTCTCGATCGCGAACTGGTCAAGGTGCTGGCGACGTTGCTTTCGATGCGCAATCCGGCCCTGGAGCCCGAGCGCTGCGAACTGCTCGCCGACGTGTGCGTACGCACCGGCTGCACGCTGCTCACTGCCGGGGTTCTAGGCGACGAAAAATATCATCGCCAAATGCTCGAACAGACCAAAAATATACTCGTCGCTTACCTGCGGCCCTACGATGCCCCAAGGCCCTAAGCGCGCCAGACAGCGGCGCTATAGGCCGACCAGATATGCACGATCCAGCCGAGGGTGCCGAAACTCACCACCCAGAGGATGCCGCTAAACAGCAAATGCAAGGCGGCCGTGAGCAGGCGTCCCTGGGTGAGCTGCCCCAAACCCGGAATAAAGAAACTGAGCGCCGCTGCGATCACATTGCCTGCACTTCCCTGCCCTGCCATTGTGGAGTCTCCCTGCGGTAGAACCGCCTCCAGTCTAGCCAAATTAAAAAATCACCCAAGACGGACGGCGTAGGTATACCAGAACATTGGCCGGCAGGAAACACATCTGCAGCGGACAGGCGATTGAATTGTTAATTAGAGAGGGAAGCAGTCTCTAACTACTTCCCGGCAGGGTTGCACTTATCCCGCTCTATTTTACTGAGTTTTTAAGCTCTGAAGATCTTTCTTTTTTAGATAATCGTTGCTTATGGACATTATGAGTTTGATTTAATTGCTGAGGACGGGCTCAGGCCCGCTTTGCAAATAGTGCGCAAACTCCTGCGCGAAGCTCCCGGTAGCGATTGCGCAGCGCAGCAAGGCGGCGAAGCGGGTGAGTGTGGCGACGTTGTGAATCGACAGCAGCGTCATCGCCAGGATCTCTTCGCTGCGCACCAGGTGGGCAAGGTAGGCGCGGCTGAAGTGACGGCAGGTATAGCAAGGGCACACGCAGTCGAGCGGTTCGTAGTCGCGGCGAAATTGGGCGTTTTTGAGGTTGATGCGACGGTCGCCCCCGGTGCCGAGCAATAGGGCACTGCCGTGGCGGGCGACGCGGGTGGGCATCACGCAGTCGAACAGATCCACCCCCACGGCCACCGCCTGGGCCATTTCGCGGAAGGTGCCTACTCCCATCAAGTAGCGCGGCTTGTGCTCCGGCAACAGAGGGGCCGTGACGCGCACCACCCGCTCGATGAGCGTTTGCGGCTCACCGACGCTCACCCCGCCGATGGCGTAGCCGGGCAGATCCGCCGCGACGAGCCCCTCGGCGCAGCGGCGGCGCAGATCCGGCCAGACGCCGCCCTGCACGATGCCGAACAACGCCTGATCGCTGCGGCGGTGGGCCTCCACACAGCGCTCGAACCAGCGCAAAGTGCGCTCCACCGCCCCTTCGACCTGCTCGCGGTCGGCCGGGTAAGGTGGGCACTCGTCGAAGGCCATGATTACATCCGCCCCGAGCGCGTTTTGCACAGCGACGGCGTGCTCGGGTGTAAAGCGCACGAGGGCGCCGCTTTTCGGTTCGCGAAAAGTCACCCCGTCGTCGTCGATCGTGCGCAGGCTGCTCAAGCTAAAGACCTGGAAGCCCCCGGAGTCGGTGAGAATCGGCCCCGGCCACTGCATAAACCCGTGCAGTCCACCGGCTCCCGCGACGATATCCGCGCCCGGCTGCAGACTCAGGTGATAGGTGTTGGCCAAAATCATCTGGGCGCCAGTCTCGGCGAGTTGGGCGGGTGTCAGGGTTTTGACGGTCGCCTGGGTGCCCACCGGCATGAAGCAGGGCGTGTACACCGGTCCATGGGGGGTGGCGAAGGTACCGGCGCGGGCTTCGCCGTCGCGGTGCTCGATTGTGAAGGCAAAACTAGCCGTCAAGGTCGTCGTCGTCGTCCTCGTCCCAATCCTCGCAAAGGCACGAAGACTCCATGAGCACCTCTTCGACCACGGAGCGCAGACCCGTGTTGAGCCGCTGCTGAATCGCCTGGGTGTGCTCTTCGCTGTCGCGCTCTTCGAGCGGGTCGGTGGCCGGGATGAGCCGCACGACACGCCCTTCTTGGAGAAGATTGAACTGCGGGCGCTCTCCGGTGGGCCAGTCGAGCCGGAGACAATCGAAACTGTTGACGTTGAGATAGATGGTGCGGTTGGCGATCATCGTCGCCCCGGACGGATCGCAGAACACTTCCATGACGTAGGCTTCGCCAACCCGGCGCACCTCGCCGTCCTGGATATCCAGGTAGCTGACCCTTCCCAAATCCTCCAGGACACGAATCATGTCCTGTTTGCTGACGACAAGCCCGACATCGACGATGCAGGGCGGCGCAGGCTGGTGCTTACTCATTCATCGTGCCTCATGCCTCAGGAGGATCACCGCCCGCAGTGCCAGCGGTCTGAGCTTGCCATACTGCTCAGTATATCCAGTGGCCACCGGAAAATGACAAGTGAGCGCGAACTTTTCGAAGTCGGCAGCAGTAAGACTTGCCCCCGTCCGATACAGTGGTTTACAGAGACAACGGTGCTGAATACCCTCGTCGGGCAGCGGGAGTGAATGGATGGGAAAAGACCGTGCGCATCGCAATTGATGCCATGGGCGGCGATTACGCCCCGCAGGAAATCGTGCAGGGTGCCCTTTTGGCCCGGGCACAGTTGGGAGTCGATATCGTGCTGGTCGGTAGCGCCGAGGCCGTCTTGCCCGAACTGCGCAGGCACAATGCCGCCCAATCGGTCGAAATTGTCGATGCACCAGAGCAAGTCGGTATGGGCGAGGAGCCCACGATCGTCCGCCGCAAACCGAACTCCTCGATCATGGTGACGATGGATCTAGTCAAACAGGGCCGGGCGGAGGCGGCGGTGGCCGCTGGCAACACCGGGGCGGCGATGGCGGCAGCCCTCTTTCGCATCGGCAGGCTTCCGGGCATCGAGCGGCCCGCCATCGGTGCGATGCTGCCGACGCTCAAACTGGGCAAGCGGGTGCTGCTGCTCGATGTTGGGGCCAACACCGACAGCAGGCCGCGCTTTTTGGAGCAGTTCGCCCTGATGGGAGCGCTCTACAGCCGCTACGTGCTCGGGGTGGCCGAGCCCAAAGTCGGCCTGCTCAACATCGGCGAGGAGCGCGGCAAGGGCAACGAACTGGTCGCCGACGCCTACGAGATGCTCGTCAAAAACCCCCACGTGCCGTTTGCAGGCAACTGCGAAGGGCGCGACGTGATGACCGGTCGCTTCGATGTCGTCGTCTGCGACGGCTTCATGGGCAACGTGCTGCTCAAATTTGCCGAGGGCGTCGGGCTGGTGGCCCTGCAGATCCTGCGCGAAGAGTTGCCGCGGGGCATCCCCGGCAAGATCGGCATCGCCCTGATGCGCAACAACCTGGGCCAGGTCAAGCAGCGCATGGACTACGCGGCCTACGGCGGCGGGCTGCTTCTCGGGGTCAACGGTGTCTGCATCATTGCCCACGGCTCCTCGAAGGCCCAGGGCATCTTGAGCGCCATCCGCCTGGCCAAAGAAGCCCTGGATAACCGGGTGCTCGAGCGCATCCAGCAGCAATTGATTTTGCCGATGTGACTGGTCTTAAAACCAGTCGCCCCCTCAGCAGTTGCTAAGGGGGCGTCCCGGCGAATCTGGATATTCCGCAGTCTTGACTGCCGAAAGGAAACTCTTAGAGAGCCACAGCTCCGGCGCACAGCCGACCGTTCGCGGTCCGAAGATTCAAGCTAGTACCAGGTATACTCATCGGCACCACCTCCCTTTCCCTATTTGGTAATGTTGATGTTCCTCATGAATATAACAGTGCCCCGGTCGTAGTGGCAACTCCGTGCCCGGATGCCTAAACCGCCGGGGAGGATGACCGAACGACCACCCTCCAAGCGCAAACGGTACTAAGCGGTGTCTCCGTACTGCCGCTCCTCAGCGTAGAATTCGGGGTCTTCGGAATAGAAATTGGCGTCCTCATGGAAGCTGTCGTCCTGCGCGAAGGTGTCATCGGTGTCGGCGACAAAGCCGACCTCCGTTTCCCCTTCTGCGCCCTCGCTGCTGTCGGCCGACGCCTCGACGGTCTCGTTACCCTGGTCAAACAGTAGGTCGTCCCCTAAACCCAACACGAGGCCGGTAGCCAGCGCTCCACCGGCCGCCAGCGCGCCGGCACCAGAAAGCGCCAGCACTCCAGCGGTCGCAATGCCGCCGACCAACATAGCGGTGTCGTTGTCCATGCCGAAGATGTCACCGTCGGCAGGATCTAGCCAGTCCGGCATCTGAAAGCCTGGCACATCCTCGGGAAGGGGTTCTTCGCTGAAATTTTGGGGGTTCTCGGTCTCGCCTCCCAACTCGTCGTCCGTCGGTGTCCCCCCGGCGGGTTTGGGATCCGGCTCGTGGCCGTTTTCCTCATGGGACAGATTCCCGGTGGTATCGTCGCTACCGCCCTTGTCGTCGTTGTCGTTGTTGTTGTTTGGCATTTTTCGTCTCTGGGGTGGTGTGCACGAAGCACAGCCGAAACGAACCTTACTACCGCAGGATTACGCATCGACTATTGCCTGCATTTTCCAGTAGGGATAGCCGCTATTTTTTGCAACGCAACCGGCGGCTTACCGCCCGCTCCTAGCGGGCGACGGCGGTGGGCGATTGCCCTTCGTTCTGGAAAAGGGCCGTGCTCAAGTAGCGCTCGCCGAAGCTGGGTTGGATAAAGACAATGAGCTTGCCGGTGTTCTCGGGGCGCTTGGCCAGCTGCAGAGCCGCCCACAGAGCCGCCCCGGTGGAGATGCCCGAGAGAAGCCCTTCTTCTTTGGCAAGCCTGCGGCTGTATTCGATCGCTTTCTCATCGGCTACGGCGATCACTTCGTCGATCACGTCGCGCCGCAGTACATCCGGTACAAAGCCCGCGCCAATGCCCTGGATGAGGTGCGAGCCGGGTTTACCGCCGGAGAGCACCGGGCTTGCCGCCGGTTCCACTGCCACGATCTGCACGCCGGGCTTGCGCACCTTCCAGACTTCGCCCACCCCGGTCACGGTGCCGCCGGTACCCACCCCGGAGACAAAAATATCCATCTGCCCGTCGGTGTCGCGCCAGAGTTCTTCGGCGGTCGTCTCGCGGTGGATCTTGGGATTGGCGGGGTTGCGAAACTGCTGGAGTATAAACGCGTCGGGCACTTCGCGGGTAATCTCCTCAGCGCGGCGGATGGCCCCGCGCATCCCTTCTGAACCGGGGGTCAATTCGAGTTGGGCGCCGTAGGCCCGCAGGAGCGCCCGCCGCTCGCTGCTCATCGTCTCGGGCATCGTGAGGATGAGCCGGTAGCCGCGCGCCGCCGCCACCATGGCCAGGGCGATGCCGGTGTTGCCGGAGGTGGGTTCGACCAGGGTCGTTTTGCCCGGCAGGATAAAGCCCGACTTTTCGGCTTCGTTGATCATCGAGACGCCGATGCGGTCTTTGACGGAGGCGGCCGGGTTGAAACTTTCGAGTTTGACCACGATGCGGGCAAGGGCACCCTCGGCGGCCGGAATACGGTTGAGCTGCACCAGCGGAGTGCGGCCGATCAGTTCGGTGATGTCGTGAGCGATATGCATGGGTGGCAGGTTCGCTTAGATGTAGTACATGACGGTGCTCTGGCGGCGATCGTGCAGTTCGCAGAGCTTTTGGAGCGTATGGCCTTTGAGCACTTGCTCGGCCGCCCGGCGCGATTCGTCCCACGCCTCGCGGACGATGCTCGCTTCGAGGGTGTTGGGGGGCGTTTCGGTTTCGTCTTGCCCTTCGATGCACTGGACAATTTCAAGCAGGTGGATGGCAAAAGGTTCGCGCGCAAGCAGATACCCCCCCCGCGCCCCGCGTTGGGATTTGACCAGCCCGTGGCGGCGCAGGTCTGCCAGCAACTGCTCCAGATAGCGGTCGGGTATCGACTGGCACTGGGCAATTTCTTTGATCTGCATCGGTTCGCCCTTGCCGTGGCCGAGGGCCAGCTGCAGCATGGCAAGCAGGGCGTATTCACTTTTAGCGGAAAGTTCCACGGCCGCACCTCGCGCGACGACTCTCCTATGATACTAAATCTCCACCAAGTTAGTGGGGATTAAGCCCCGGATCCGGGGGACTCCAGGAAGCTGTTCATCGACTCCAGGTAGGCGCCGGGCGCTTCGAGCATCGGAAAATGTCCCGTCTGGGGAATGATCTTCAGCGTCAGACCGGGATTGACTTTCACCGCCCGCTTCGCTCCTGCTGCGGGAATAATCTGGTCGTACTCGCCGCTAATCAGCAAAGTCGGCACTGCGAGTTTGCGAAAGGCGTCGGGCATTTCGTAGGTGGCGTGTTTGCCGATCGAACTATAGAGTGTCCCCCGTGCGGCTGCCTGGTGAGCGACGACGTAGTCTTCGATAAACAACCGTGCCCAGCGATCTTCGAGCAACTTGTAGACGAACCTGCGCTGAAA
Source organism: Gloeobacter violaceus PCC 7421 (assembly GCF_000011385.1). Taxonomy (NCBI): domain Bacteria; kingdom Bacillati; phylum Cyanobacteriota; class Cyanophyceae; order Gloeobacterales; family Gloeobacteraceae; genus Gloeobacter; species Gloeobacter violaceus. The sequence goes on along the minus strand of NC_005125.1, from coordinate 849,414 downwards.
GGCTTTGCGGGCGACGGCAAAATTCACCATCCAGGCAGGCCGCACCGCGATCACCACGTTGCTTGCCAGATAAAACGTCTCGAACAGCAGAGCTTCGTACTGAAACACGCCGGTGCAGGTGAGCACCAGCTTGCGCACGCGCTCAGGAAACAAATTGGCAAAGGCCAGACCGATCGAGGCTCCCATCGAGTGGGCGTTGAGGTCGATGCGCTCGAACCCGAGCCGGTCGATGAGGGCCAGCAGTTCGCGGCTATAGGCTTCCAGTGAAAAATTCTGGTTCGAATCAGGGGTCAGGGGAGATTGCCCGAACCCGCGCAGGTCGTAGCGCAGACACACGGTCCTCTCTGCCCAGGTCTCAGCAACCGGTTCCCAGTAGCGCGACGAACCGCACCAGCCGTGCACCAGCACCAGCGGCACCTGCTCCGGCTTGGGTTTGCCGCTCAGGGTGTAAAAGTGCTTGGTGCCGTCGATGTCCAGATAAGCCATTGGTTTGGTCGAGTTTTTTTCTCAGCTTAAAGCGGTTAAGGTTTCGCGTACACTGCAGGCCACCTACAACCTCGTGGACGTTTGCATCCATTCTGAGACCTGCTTTTGGCTTGGCACGACGGTTTGTGGAGCGAGAGGCGGAACCCCCTTCGGGTTCCCCTCTCGCGCTCTCCAACCTCCCCGCGTCGAGGGGCTGCCAGCCCCCCGACACCCCCCGGACTTCAAGGCACGGAGAAGCACGAGAATCTGCGGGTGGGCTGGGTTTACTCTTCCAGTGCGTGCACGACGCGTGTCGACTGCGCCACAAAGGCTTGCTCGCCGCTGGGGTGCGGATATCTCGGAGAGTAAGGCGGTGTAGACAAAGGGTACAAGACATAGATGGTCAATAGTTTCCTCGGGCACCTGAAATCTGGCACTATCACTTGCAAATTTCCCAAGAATGGAATTTAATCGGGTTGTCCTTGTTCCTGGGCACAGTGGCCACTTCCTCTGTACGCACAACCCGCGGCGAATCCTTGGTCGGCATCCTGGTGGCGACGGCTATTCTGGCGGGTGTTGGCGGACTGACGGCGGTGACGGTGTCCACGCGCGAGAGTGTGCTCAAGGGCCAGACCATCATGCGCTTCGCCGAATTTATCGATTACTTCGACCAGTTGGCGGGCGAGCAGACAGCAAATCACTGGGACGACCCGGCCTTCCAGGCCACCAGCCTCGCCGGGAGCTATCCGCTCACGCCTGAGAGCACCAAAGAGTTTGTCAACGTTGATTTTCAAGGATGCGTGAAGCCCGCGACCTTGCTGGCTGTGAACAATCGCTCACCCGAGGAGGTCCAGGCACTATTCGCGCAGGCTGCTGTCGAGACACCCGCGCTATCCATTTACGAAGGCAGCGGCCAGACAGGCGGCATCCTCATCAACGAGCCTTACGACCGCAAACTCAGCGACTCGCCAGTGCTTTTCAGCTATCTATTAACAGGCCCCAAAGAGAGCGGTTCACATCTTATGTACATCATTGGAGATTCGCGCCAGTGCCCTCCGTAATCATCTGCCTCTTGTTGTTAATACTTGTCATTCCAATGATGACCGCCACCAGCATCAATAGTCAAAATCATTACAACGATGCCAGAGCTTTTGCGGATCAGATCATTGAGAAGTCTGTACTCAAAAGTGCCTTACGAACAGCCATGGTTGCAGCAGCTGACAACATTGGTGGTGAGCAATTACAGCAGGAGTTTTCACCCTCAGGTCTTAGTGTCTTCGTGCTCAGCAAACCTGAGGTTCGAGACGAATATTCGATTATTCGCTTTTGGACAACTGCACGCCCCCAAGACCAAGCATTAGGGAACCGTTCTACCAACAACAACGCAGTTGTGACTGGCGCATATGATCCATTTATCAAAATAGCAACTAGGAGTAGAACAGTAATAGGACCGAGGCCTGGAGCGCAGTGATGAAGAGAAATGTGAGGGGGACAAGCTTTATTGAGTCAGTGGTTGGAACAGCATTGCTAGCCCTTGCTGTCACAGCTTCTACAACTATTTACATCATGTTTAACAGAGAATTAGTGAGCACTTCTGCAGACAGAGATAGTTCCGAAAAAGGACATCAAATTAAATACAATCTAGCACCAGCTCTTGAAGGAATGCTATTTAGAAAATACTTGCCTGGTACAATTGAACAAAATGGACCCATAAATTTTGAATTTTCAAGAGATTCAACTGTTTCAGCAAGATGGTATTGGAGCAACGATGAGGTTGCAATGCTACAACTTTATCCTCACATTTACGGAGTTACTCAAAATAGTGGAGTATGCTTACAAGATCGTATTACAACAGTAATTTTTGATCGTGAAAACAAATCACTTTCTATCGATTATAAACACATGGAAGAAGGAAAATTAGTTGGTTGCTTGGGAGGGGATTTTGCAGATTTGATTCGTACAGGGAAAATCACCTATAAAAATGTGTCCGAAGCGCAACTCGTTAGAGTAGGTAACCGCGCGAACCGGTTTTGGTACAAAGTCGGTGATGAGTGGCTCTCCATTGAGGGAGGTTTTTTAGAGCAGTAATTTTATTTTTCGCCCAAATGCTGTACATTACAAAGGCAGATTGCGAAGGAAGTGTTACGAGGTCAGTACATCATGCAACAATTGGTCGTGCTTATTGCCTCCCTGCTTTTTGTCGAGTGTGCAGTGGCTGCGGTTGCTTCGGACTTAAAAGCTTTCACGTTAAACGACCTTAGTGATACTGCAAATACTTTATCTAATACCTCGTTCAAGCTGTTTTCACTTCAGAGCAGCTCTATTACTGCCAGATTTTCTGAAGATTGGTCATGGGGTTCAGATTCAATAATTTCTGAGAGCAACAGGTCTCAAAATATTAGTGTTAATTCTGAGCTTTTTGTGCTTGACCCCTTTCAGGGAAATGATGTCTTGAAATTTGATGGTCAAACTGGTGTTTTTCTCGAGCCTTATGTAGAGGGTTTCTCTCGTTTAAGTCCTGCATCAATGGTATTTGGGGGGCTAAACAACAACCTATTTATTTCACAAAACGGAGGCGGGAGCGTATGGGAGTACGATTTACTTACAGGTGACTTCATTGGAGAGTTTGTGGCCACTGGATCAGGTGGCTTGAGTAGGCCCTCTGGCCTTGCGTTTGGGCCGAATGGCGGCAATTTGTTTGTGGCTGATACCAGCAGCAGCAAGATCCTAGAGTTTAGTGTTTTTGATGGATCATATGTGGGCGATTTTGCATTTCTGTCAGGCATGCTTCCTGGAGAGATCGCTTTTTTCAATAGCAATCTGTTTGTAATAGATCAAGCTGCTTCAGCTGTTCAAAGATTTGACAGTCAGGGAACCTATCAGGGGGTATTCGTTTCCAATTTGGACAGTGCCGCTGACTTTGTATTTGGACCGAATGGCAATTTGTTCATAACAGTTGGAGATTTTCAGCTGGGTCGTGTCGATCAGTACGACGGTGTTACTGGAGCATTTATTGGGACATTTGCTTCAGGTAATGGCCTAAGCAATCCTACAGGGCTCGCCTTTGGTCCAGATGGCAACTTGTATGTTGCAGATAGCGACACCAGTAGCATTTTGGAGTTCAACGGTTCCACAGGTGCTTACGAAGGAATATTTGTACCTACAGGTAGTGGCGACCTGGGTTCACCTGACGACATCCTTTTTCAAGAGATACCGGAGCCTGTGCCTGGATTTATGGTTCCAATGCTTAGTGCGTTTGGCTTGATGGCGTGGCAATTTCGTAAGCGCAAGCTGGGTTGAGTCGTGGGCAAGGCTGGGTTCAGAGGTGGTAGCAGGGCGTTGTTCTTGTGAGGATAATTGTTAAGCAAGGATTTCGTAATATTGTAATGGGCTGAAAGCCTTGCCCTGAGCAGGTTTCAAAATTTTCGTGTCTTGAACAGTTTTGAATCGAGTGTAGAGGAATAATTTCTGCACCCACGCTTACGCAGGGGTTTGCCGCAGTCGACACGCGTCGTGCACGCACTGGAAGAGTGAGCCTACCCAACCCGCCAATGCTCGTTCCCAACCGCGCCGCTAAGTCCGGGGGGTGTCGGGGGGCTGGCAGCCCCCCGACGCGGGGAGGTTGGAGAGCGCGAGAGGGGAACCCGAAGGGGGTTCCGCCTCTCGCCCCACAGACCGTCGTGCCAAGCAAAAGCCGCCGAATCCACCCAAAAAGACCCAGGAAAAGAGCGTCATTCGAGCCATGCCGCTTCACCCTTACCCGGATTTGGTATCTGGTACCTATGGCTGAGTTGGTAGAGCCGGTAGAGCCGGTGCCAGGGGGGCTGGGGTTGAACGGGGGGGGAGGGCAATGACGAGTTTGCGGAAGTAGGGTTCGACGGTGCGGGCTGGAGTGTAGCCGGTGGACTCGTACAGGAGCTTGCCGCGCGGGTCGAAGAGCAGCAGCTTGGGCACCTCGCCCTGGAAGTAGGTTTGGAGGTCGGGCTGATCCTGTGGGAAGGTGTCGACATTTACAGCGATGAAATTGACCTGCGAGCCGAAGCGGGACTGCAGCTGGGTGATGTCGAAGGCCTGCTTTTTGCAATCGCGGGAGTCGTTGATATAGAGAATGACCAGGGCAGGCTGACGGCGGCGGATCGATTCGGCCAGCGTGATACGCGGCGGCACAAGGGCGCCGTTGTTTCCGTAGAGTGAGAAAACACTGCCCTCGTAAGTATCATCATCGATCGCAGCAAAAGTGATCCCCGCCGCCAAAAGCGATGAGCCAACGGCTAAAAGTCCTGCTGTGAGAGCGAGAGAAGGTTTTGAAGCGATTGGCTTGTTCATTGGATTCGCATTACCCTTTAGCTCAGCATATCTCTGGTTTAGAAAAGTGCGGGACAGCTATCCCCAAAAGTTTATGCAACAAAAATTCGCACAGATGCGTGATCCCCGATTCGTTAGGCCGGGTATAAGGGAGAGACCCGATCAGTACGCAGTTTCAAGTTCCTTTGTGAAAGGCAATTAGGAGGCCGATATATATGACTAGCGTCATGGTGGAGTCGGAACTTCAGGAGCGGATCCTGTCCGAACTAGGCCGCCAACCGCGTTCGATTGTACAGCTGACCTACGAGTTGGGCCAACCGCCCTGGGTGGTGTTCCGGGCGATGCACAACCTCAACCGCCGGGGATTGGTCGTTTATGCTCCTGGTCGGGGGCAGTGGTGTTTGGTGAGTTTACGGGCGATCAGCGGTGCGCTATCATAAGAAAGCTTTTTTAGCGCACCTCGGAATTTACTAGCCATGGCTCAGCCAAAGAAAAAGACCTCCAACGCCAAGCGGGATCAGCGCCGCGCCACCTGGAAGCGCAAAGCGCGTGTGCAGGCTGAAAAAGCCCTTGCCCTCGGCAAGTCGATCCTCTCGGGCAACAACACGGGTTTCTACTACCCGCAGCTCGAAGCAGAGGAAGAAGAGCAAGCAGAAGAGTAGTCGACGACGACCTCCGACAATCGACTCTCCGCTCGGGGCAGCCCTCCAGGGCTGCCCCTTATGTTGTGGGTTTTCAGGCTTCGGCGAGCAGTTCTGCGACCACCTGGGGATCAATGGCATCGAGGCGCGGGCCAAGTTGGGCCACCACCCTGGCCGCCAGATACGAAGCCAACCGGCCGGTGGCCGGGACGGCCAGATCGTGGGTGAGGCCGTAGAGCAACCCCGCTGCGTACATGTCGCCCGCGCCCGTCGCGTCGACGGCCGCCACCGCAAACGGTTCGATGCGGTACACATGGCTGCCGTGGGCGATGTAGGAACCGGCGGCACTCATGGTGACTACCGCCGTGTTGCAGTAAGAACGCAGAACATCGACCGCCGCTTCCGGGGAACTGGTCTCGGTGAAGACCTCCGCCTCCTCCTGGTTGCCGAAGAGCACATCGACATGGTCATTGACCACGCGCCGCAGTTCTTCTTTGTGGCGGCGCACCACGAACGGGTCGGAAAGACTCAAAGCGATGGGCACCCCGGCGGCGCGGGCCTGCTCCATGGCAAAGAGCACCGCGTCTTTTTGATTTTGGGTATCCCAGCAGTAGCCCGTGATGTAGAGATAGCGGCTCTGGGCAATCGCATCGGGGTCGATGTCAAACAGCCCCAGTTCGCGGCAGGCGCCCAAATAAGTGAACATCGTGCGCTGGGCGTCGGGGGTGATCAAGATCACACTCAGCCCGGTAGGTTGGGAGCCGACCCCCAGGTTGGCCTGCACCCCCCGGGAAATCATGCCGTTGCGGTAGGCGGCGCCGTAGCTGTCGGCGCCGACTTTGCCGGTGTAGCAGGTGGTCCCCCCCAGCTGCTGGATGCCGATCACCGTGTTGGCGGCCGAACCGCCCGGGGTGGCGTGAATAGGCAGACCCGCCAGTTTGGGGATCAGCTCGTCGTACTGCTCGCGGTCGATCAGGCAGACCCCGCCTTTGGGAAAGCCGAAGCTCACCAGCAGGGCGTCGGAGACCTGCACCTGCAGGTCGTAAAGCGGATTGCACAGGGCAAAAACGTCGAAGGTGCTCATCAGCGCAGGTAATCGAGGGGATTGACGGGTGAACCGTTGACGCGCACTTCAAAGTGCAGATGCGGTCCGGTCGAAAAGCCGGTGGAGCCGACCGCGGCGAGCGGGTCGCCTTTTTTGACTGTCTGGCCGACGGTGACAAACAGACGGCTCGCATGGGCATAGAGCGTCGAGAGCGTGCCGCCGTGGCTGACGATCACACAGCGGCCGTAGCCGCCGTACCAGCCGGCGTAGAGCACCGTGCCGTCGTCGGCAGCCCGGATGGGAGTACCCGAGCGGGCCGCGACATCGATGCCCGTGTGCATCTTGCGCACTTTGAAGATGGGATGGTGGCGCATACCGAACTGGCTGCTCAGGCGGCCCTCGGTGGGCAGGATCATCCGGCCGCTGCCCTGGACACTGTTGTAGCGGCGCTCGCTCGCGATAATCGTGCGGATCATCGCCGAGACGCGCTTCGAATCGGCAGCCAGCCGCCGTTGGGCCGCTTCGTAGGCGGCACGCTGGGTGCTCAGGCGCTGGACCAGTTCCGATTGGATCGAGGCTTGCCGGGCAAACTGCGAGCGGCGGCCGGCCAATTGCTGGGCAATCAGAGCGATGTCGTTTTTCTGGTTCTCGACGGCGCTGCGCTTGCGGGTGACCTGCTCGCGCCGGGTATCGAGGGCCTCAAGCAATTGCTGATCGCGCTCGAAGACTTTGCCCAGCTGTTGGCGCCGATCCATCAAGGTGTTGAGATCGCGGCTTGCCAGAAGCAACGCCCACCACTGCTCGGGGCGCTGCTTCTGCAAAAAGCGCAGCCGCTCGGCGGCGGCGCGCTGCAGCGACGAAAATTCGGTCTGCAGGCGACCGAGATCGCGCTTGAGGGCCACCAGCCGCTGCTGGGCCACCGACAGCCGATAGCGCGAGTCCTGCAGCTTGTTGGTGGTGACCGTCAGGTTCTGGCGGATGGCGCCAAGCCGGCTGCGGGCCACTTTTTCTTTGAGGCGCAACTGCACAGCCTGCCTGCGGGTCGACTGCAACTTCTCCTGCAACTGCTGCTGGCGTACCTGGAGATTCTGGATGGTCGGAGAAGCAGCGACACTTTGCGATGCCGTCAGCCCGATCGTCAAGATCGCCGCCGCACCCAGCCGCCGCAGGAGACCTGCCATGAACACCCCGTCAAAAGTTGGGGTCATCCTACCACGCCCGGATGCCCCACCCGGCGGCAAATTGTCTATTGCACAGGCGCGATACCGGCCAGGTCGAGAATTTCGGGAATCAACTCCTCCTTGCGGATGGCCATCAGATGGACGCCGTCGCAGATCTGCCGGGCCTTGGCCACCTGCTCGGCGGCGATCGCCGTGCCTTCTTTGAGGGGATCGCACGCCCCGGCGAGCCGCCGGATGATCCCCTCCGGAATGGTGACCCCGGGCAGATTGCGGTTGATGAATTCGGCATTCTTGGCGGATTTGAGCAAGAATATCCCGGCGAGCACCGGCCGGGCGCTCTCGTGGGCAATTGCGTCCATGAACCAGGCCAGACGCTCAAAATCGGTGACCAGCTGGCTTTGAAAAAAGCGCGCCCCCGACTCCACCTTGCGCCGAAAGCGGGAGCGCAGCCCCGCTTCGCTGGTGCACTGCGGATCGATGGCCGCCCCGGCAAACAGGCGCGTGGGGCTGCTCAGGGCGTTGCCGGCGCTGTCGAAGCCCCGGTTGAGCCCGCCGATCACCCTGAGCAGCCGCACCGATTCGAGGTCGCAGACCGCCCGTGCCTGGGGGTGATCGCCGCAACCGACCGGATCGCCGGTGAGCGCCAGGATATTGTGGATACCCAGCGCCTCCGCCCCGAGCAGATCGCCCTGCAGAGCGATGCGGTTGCGGTCGCGGCAGGCCAGCTGGCAGATAGGCTCGATCCCCCGCTGCACCAGCAATGCCGAGGCGGCAAGCGGGCTCATGCGCATCACCGCCCGGTTGGAATCGGTGACATTGACGGCATGCACCCGGTTTTTGAGCAGAGTGGCTTTTTCTAGAAAGGCTTCTATGTCCGGCCCTTTGGGAGGCATCACCTCGGCGGTGATCAAAAATTCCTTGCGCTCGGCGGCCGTCTCGAGGCGGGCTGACTTCACCATGGGTCGAGGGTTGTCCTGGGTATCTATGCATGGTACCTATATTCGGGCGACCCGCCGAGCCGTCCCAGACCGACCGGCCACCGCAGGAGCCGGCGATTTTTTCACCCATCGGCCGGACTGGTAAAATGGGGTGTGTTTTGGACGAGAGCGACGCGATGCAAACTCCGGCGTTAGAAGTGAGCTGGCGGGTGTCGGTGCTCGAATGGCTGGCCCGCCATGTGCCGCCCAAGCGCATCGAACACATCCTCGGGGTCGAATCGACCGCCGTCGCACTGGCCGAACGCTACGGCGCGTCGCCCGAACGGGCCGGCCGGGCCGGGCTGCTGCACGATCTGGCCAAATATTTTCCGCCCGAGAAGCTTTTGCTCGAAGCCGACCGCCTCGGCATCGCCGTCGATGGGATCCAGCGGCGCACCCCCCACCTGCTGCACGCCGACGTCAGCGCCGGGCTCGCCCGCGAAATCTTCGGCGAAGCAGATCCCCAGGTGCTCATGGCGATCGCCAACCATACCCTGGGCGACGCCGAGATGGATCTGCTCAGCCAGATTCTGTACGTGGCCGATTGGATCGAACCGACCCGCAAGGGCGAGGATGTGGCCCGGGTGCGCCAGGCCGCCCAAGCCAACCTGATGGAAGCGGTCCTGCTGGGGGCGGAGCAGACTATCCTAGATCTGATCGAAAGCCGTCGGGCCGTTCATCCGCGCACGCTGCTGACCCGCAACTGGGCGTTGTCCACCTTAGAGGAGCATTTATAACGTTGATCGATCAAAGCGCCCTGCCGCTGGCTCTAGCTGCCGTCCAGGCTGCCGACGACAGAAAAGGCGAAGATATCGTCGTTCTGGAAGTAGGCCAGGTGACCATCCTTGCGGATTATTTTGTGATTGCCACCGGCAACTCCCGCGCCCAAGTGCGCGCCATCGGCAACGCCGTCGAAGAAAAAATCAAAACCGAGTTCGCCCGCAAGCCCGTGCGCATCGAAGGGCTTGGGGAGGGCAGCTGGGTGCTCGCCGACTACGGCGATGTGATCGTGCATGTCCTGCTGCGCTCCGAGCGCGAATTTTATCAGCTCGAAGCTTTCTGGGGCCACGCCCCGCGCGTCGATGTGGCGCTCCCCCCGGCCCCCCTCAAACCTTGAGGGGGCCGACGGGGGAATCTACCTGGGCACAATCAGGCCGTAGCCGCCGTGGTTGCGCGCGTAGAGCACATTGATTTCACCGCTCTCGGCGTTGCGGAAGACAAAAAAATCGTGATCCACCAGCGCCAGGTGATCGAGGGCCTCCTCGGGGCTCATCGGCGGCATGGCGAAGTACTTGGTGCGCACGACTTCTTTGGGCAGCGCCGTCGCCTTCTCATCGCCATTGGGAAGACTAATCGGCGCCTGGTTGGCCACCGCCAGACCGGTCTTGGGCTTCGGTTTTTTTTGCATTCGTTCTTTGTACTTGCGCATTTGCCGGTGCAATTTGTCGGCGACCAGGTCGATGCTGGCGTACAAATTTTCGGTTTCTTCCTCGGCACGGATGATCGTACCGCTGGCCTGGACGGTCACCTCCGCCGAATGGCTGCGGGAAATGCGCGGATTGCGTGCCACAGAAAGATAGACATCGACACCCATCGTCAACTGATCAAAGTGGGCGAACACTTTATCCAGTTTGGAACTGACGTAGTCACGAATCGGTTCGGTGACTTCGATATTCTTTCCGTGGATGGCAAATTGCATAAACGCCTCCTGTGGTGACACGAGGCCCCGGAAGCGGCCGACTTTCTCCTGAGCCGCGGTTTCCGGGACGTTGAGATGTTCCATTTACGTTAGCATCCGCCACCCTCGCCCACTGGACGAATACAGACAGCCCAGGTAAATTTTTGCTGCGGGCAAAAGAAATAGATATGCAGGCTTATCTGCCGATTTCGTTGGCCTGCGCTTCGCGCGCAATCGAGCGCTCCGCCGCCTCGACCTCTTCGCGGGTGCGCCACACCAAGCGCACCCGCTCCAGGCGCGGTCCCTCCATCTCCAGGACCGTAAATTCGAGTTCGTTGTAGAAGAACTGCTCGCCCGCTTCGGGGACTTTGTGCAACTGGTACATGACAAAGCCGCCCAGGGTCTTGTACTCGTCGGAGATGGGCAGTTGGAGGTCCAGAAAATCGTTCAGTTCCTCCAGGTTGATCTGCGCCTGGATGATCGCGGTACGCTCGTCGAGTTTGACGATGTCGGGAGTCGCCTGATCGCTTTCGTCGGTGATGTTGCCCACCAGTTCTTCGAGCAGGTTCTCCATCGTCAGCAGTCCGGCGGTCCCGCCGAATTCGTCCACCACGATCACCATCGCCTGGCGCTCGCGCTGCATCTGGGTGAGCAGTTCGCTGATGCGCTTATTTTCGGGCACAAACAGAATCGGCCGGGCCAGACCGCCCACGGTGTCCGTGGGCTGCACTTCGCCTTTGGCCAGGGGAGTGATCACATCCTTGATCGAGACCTGGCCCTTGATTGTGTCGAGGGAGTCCTCGTAGAGCGGGTAGCGCGAGTGGCCGGTGCGGGAGACCTCGAAGAGCACCTCCTGGATGGTGGCGGTGAAAGGCAGCGCGTCGATGGAGGTGCGCGGCACCATCACATCGATGGCCACCGCGTCTCCGAACTCGAAGACATTTTCGAGCAGTTCCTGCTCGCCTTTATCGAGACCCGACGCGCTCGAGGAAGAGATCAGCAACTGCAACTCCTCGGGGCCAATCGGGTTGGTGTGGGTGTTGACGTTGGCCTTTACCCCAAAGGCGCGCAGCACCAACCACGACGACCAGTTGAGAAAGCTCAAAAACGGCGCGAAGAGTTTAAAAAAAATCTCGTTGGGCCAAGCGAAGAGCAGTGCCGTGCGCTCCGGGTAGAGGATGGCCACCGACTTGGGAGCCAGTTCCCCCAGCACGATGTGCATGTAGGTGATCAACAAAAAGGCGACAATCGTGCTGATCGTGTGGGCGAGGGCCGAACCGGCCGCGATCGAGAAACCGCTCAAGATGGGCTCGATCAAGGCGGCGATCGTGCCTTCGCCGATCCAGCCCAGAGCCAGCGAGGCGATCGTGATCCCGAGTTGGGTGGCCGATAAATAGCGATCGAGGTCCTTTTGGGAGCGCTGCACCGAGAGCGCGCCGCGGTCGCCCTCCTCGACCAGCTGTTCGATGCGGGTGCGGCGCACCGAGACCAACGAAAATTCGGTGGCTACGAAAAACCCGTTCAGCAGAACAAGCAGGACGACCGCAGCCAGCCGCAAGAGCATTTCAGGCCACGACAGCAACAACTCGCCCGCCGTCGCGGCCATCAACAATAAAGGGGGTTCCGCCATAAAAGCTGGTGCTGCTCAGGCGACGCGGTCGCCATGGCACATATTCCTTGCTACTAGCTTCAGTTGTAGCAGATTCGCCAACGTTTGTGAGCCGTCACTCGCTGTCCCTTGCGCCGGGATCCGCCTGCTGGGCGCGCACGGCGCGGTAGCGCTCCTTGAAAACTTGCTGCTGGCGCTTGTGCTCGACGATGGGCTGGGCGTAGCGGTGCTGGGCGCGCATCAGGGGCGGCAGGCGCTCGGAGGTGACCAACAGCGCCGTGTCGACACCCTCCAGTTCAGGCAGCCAGCGGCGGATGAAAACGGCTTTGGGGTCGTAGCGGCCCGCCTGGGTACTCGGATTGAAAATCCGCAGAGGCTTGGGATCGGTACCCACCGAGGCCGCCCACTGCCAGCCGCCGTTGTTGGCCGACAGATCGCCGTCCACCAGTTTTTGCATGAAGTAGCGCTCGCCCCAGCCGTAGGGCAGCAGCAAATCTTTGGTCAGAAAACTGGCCACAATCATCCGCAGGCGGTTGTGCATCCAACTGACGGTATTGAGCTGACGCATCGCCGCATCGACGATCGGATAGCCTGTCTCTCCTTGGCACCAGCGCTCGAAGCGCTCCTGGTCCTCATCCCACTGAAAATTCTCAAACTCGCGCCGGAAGGGACGACCGGCCAGTTGCGGAAGGTGAAACAGCTCGTACTTGTAAAATTCACGCCAGCCCAGTTCCTGCTGCCAGACCGCCAGTCCCGCCCGGTCGCGATCGTGCTCGGCCTGCTTCCAGGCGTCCATCGTGCGCGCCCAGACCGCCCGGATGCCAACGGTCCCGAATTTGAGGTGTGCACTTAAGCGGGAAGTGCCGTCGCAACCGGGCAGATCCCGCCTTTCGCCGTAGCGGTAGAGCCCTTCGCGGGCAAAAGCTTCGAGTTGCTCAAGCCCCGATTGCTCACCCGGGCTGACCAGCAGCTCGCCCGCGAAGGGTCTGCCCAGTTGCGCCAATTCCGGAAAAGACTGCTCCTCAACGGTGGGCGCTTCGAGACGTTCAGGCGTCGGGAAGGGCTTGGGCTTCGGCTTGGCGGACCATTGCCGCCAGAAGGGCGTGTAGACCGTGTAGGGCTTGCCCCCCGCGGCGGTGAGCACCTCCCCGGCCGGGTGCAACAAGATCTCGGCACAGGCATGGACGGTGATCCCGGCGGCCCGGAGTGCTTCTGCCGCCCGTGCGTCGCGCTCGCGGGCGTAGGGCTCGATGTCGTCGTTAAAATAGACCGCCCCGGCTCCCACGGCTTGGGCCAGGGCCACCAGTTGCTGCACCGGCTCGCCCACGCGCACCGCCAGACGGCCGCCGATGGTGCGGTAGGCCTTTTGCAATTCCAGCACCGATTCGCGCAGAAAATAGATCCGTGCCGGGGCGGTGTCATCGCGCTCGACAATGGTCGGATCGACGATGAAAACGGCGAGCACCTGCCCGCCCGTGCGGCTTGCCTGCCAGAGAGCAGGGTTGTCGTGCACTCTGAGATCCCGACGGTGCCAGACAATCGCAATAGAAGACATCGTGCGCTTCAGGCTCCCACAGCCTGACGGCACTCGCCGCAGGTGCCGTAAAAATCGAGCACATGGTAAGCAATCTGAAACTCGTGATCCTGGGAAAGGTGTTGTTCGAGAGCACTCACCGGGCAGTGATCGAGGGGAACCACCCGTTTGCAGCTCAGACAAATAAGATGGTGCTGGCTATGGTTGGCGCGCCCCATCAAATAATGGGCCTGGTTGTCGCGCACGTCGATGATCTGAATGCGGTCGTCCGCGAGCAACGCTTCGAGCGAGCGGTAAACCGTGGCAAGACCCACTTCCTGCTCGGTCCCGCGCAGTTGCAGGTAGATATCTTGAGCACAAAGGGGGCGCTTTGAACTGGCAAGGGCTTCGAGCACCGCCTGCTGCCCTTTGGTCAGCTTTCTCGCGGGCATGTCATTCCTTAATCTGGGCTTTCATCTGTTCGAGGGTTGATTCCATCTGCTGGAACATCTGTTGGGGCGTCATGCCGAAGGTGTTGAGCTGATCGGACATCTGCTTCATCGCCATCTGCGCCATGAAGTCATCGGACAACTCCATGCGCTTGAGCATAATGCGCTGGCGGTCGAGCAGTTCTTCCATTTTTTCGATGAATATCTTCTTGCCTTCCCGGTCGAACTTGCCGTAGTTGCTGCCGACCTGCATCAGCTCCTGGTACTCCTGATAGAATTCTCGAGCCTCTTGTTGGACGATCTCAGAATCGAAAAATCCCATGGTAGTTCTCGGGTCATCGGCACACTTCCATGCTACCGCACCTGGGTTGTTCGTCGGGATCGACCTGGGTACCTCGGGTTTGAGGCTGGTTGCCGTCGACGGAAGTGGCCTGGCTGTCGCCACGGCTTCGCAAACCTGGCCGGTGGCCGCGAGTGAACAAGATCCCGCCCAATGGCTCGCCTCGCTCGAAAAGTTGTGGAAGCCGTTGATCAGGGAATTACCCGGGCCGGTACTGGCCGTCAGCGCCACGAGCACCTCCGGAACGGTCCTGCCCACGGACTGCAAAGGCCGCCCCATCGCCTCCGCCTGGCTCTACAGCGACCGGCGGGGCTCAGAGCTGGGGGCGCGCTTCGGCATCCCGGCCGGTTGGGGCCTCAGCCGCTGGCTGTGGTGGCAATTGCAGGGGAGCACAGATTGCCGGCTTACCCATCCAAGCGATTACTTGCTGACGGCTCTCGGGGCCAAAGTGGGTTGGACGGACCACACCTGCGCGCTTAAAAGCGGCTACGATCCCGCGGCAGGAAAGTGGAGCCTGGCACTGGCGGCCGGTGTTCCGGCCGCACAGTTGCCCGCGGTCGTGCGGCCCGGCACGGTGGTGGGCACCCTCGCCCCCGAATGGGGTCTGGGGAGCGGCGTGAAGCTGGTGGCCGGTTGCACCGACGGCGTGGCGGGACAGATCGCAAGCGGCGCCCTCGCCGTCGGGCAGGTCTGCCTCAGCCTCGGGAGCACGCTCATTTTCAAGGGAGTCAGCGAAGCGAAGATTGCCAGTGCGGACGGTGCTGTCTACAGTCACCTCCATCCCGATGGGCGCTTGTGGCTGCCCGGGGCCGCCTCCGCCTGCGGTGGGGCGATTCTGGAAAAGTTCTATCCCCGGGAGCAATGGGAAGAGTTGAACGGGTGTGCGGAAGCTTTGAACCGCCCCACCGGCCAGACCGCTTATCCTCTGGCCACACCGGGCGAGCGTTTTCCGCGCTCGGGTGCCGATTTTGCCGGGGGATTACCGGATGTTCCAACCGAAGATCCGCACTTTTACGCCGGACTGCTCGAAGGAGTGGCTTTTGTCGAGCGCCTGGGGCTTGAGCGTCTGATGGCTCTGGGTATGCCGGTCCAGGGGGCTTTACTGTGCGTGGGGGGCGGTACCCACAGCGAAGTCTGGCTACGCATTCGCGCCGCCGTCCTGGGCCGGGAGCTGCAACTGCCTGCCCAGGTGCAGCCCGCTCTCGGAGCGGCAATCCTGGCTGCCGCCGGTGTCTGGGGGGTGGGTGTCGCCCAGGCTGCGGCCCGAATGGTGCGCCTGGATCGGCAGATCCTGCCGGACGCAGCCCTGGCTGCTGCCTACGAAGCTGTCTATCGCCGGTTTCTGGAGCGCTGGGGCGGGGCCGGCTAAACCGCCTTGATGCTGGAGAGGATTTGCTGAACCACCGGCGCCGCCGCCTTGGTGGCGTCATCGTTCACAGTCGTGATCACGAAGAACACCCGGTTGGCCGGTGTGATCAGCGCCATGGTGTTGACCCGCACGGCTTTGGTCTTCACGGTGCCCGACCCGGTGAGCGTCACTCCTGCCAGGCCGTTAATCTTTACCTTCCTGGGACTGCCTTTGAACTTCAGATCACTGACTTGTTCAGCTGCACGCTTGTCGATGGCTTTGCCCGCGGCCTCGAGATCCGTCTCGGCCAGCGAGTCGATCACCATCGAAACCGTTTCATCCGGGGCACTTACCGTCAGGGTCTGACCGTTCCGGGTTGTGTTGAAATCGCCTGGGATTGTCACTTGAACTTTCGCCAGTTTGTCCGTGTACGTATCTGCGAGCGCAACGGCGCTTCCTGCTGCCAGCAATGCCGCCACCCACAAATACTTCCCCAAAATTCGCATCATCCGTACCATTCCACTGCGTCCTGGTCGATTCTGGCACGAAAAAGAGGCCCCCGAAGGGGCCCCTTTCATGTCCGAATTGGCTCAGCAATTAGCCGTTGAGGTCGGCGTTGCCCACCGCCACCGGAGCCGACTCCGTTCCAGCCAAATCCAAGGGGAAGTTGTGAGCATTGCGCTCGTGCATCACTTCCATTCCCAAATTCGCTCGGTTGACGATGTCCGCCCACGTGTATATCGCACGACCCTGAGAATCCACGATGCTGCTGTTGAAGTTGAAGCCGTTCAGGTTGAACGCCATCACACTGATGCCCAGCGCCGTGAACCAAATCCCAATCACCGGCCACGCCGCCAAGAAAAAGTGCAAACTGCGGCTGTTGTTGAAGCTGGCGTACTGGAAAATCAAACGGCCAAAGTAACCATGCGCCGCAATGATGTTGTACGTCTCCTCTTCCTGGCCAAACTTGTATCCGTAGTTCTGGGACTCTTCCATCGACGTCTCACGAATCAATGAAGAAGTCACCAGCGAACCGTGCATCGCACTGAACAGCGAACCGCCGAACACACCCGCCACCCCCAGCATGTGGAAAGGATGGTTCAGAATGTTGTGCTCCGCCTGAAAAACAAACATGAAGTTGAACGTGCCCGAAATACCCAACGGCATACCGTCACTGAAGCTGCCCTGGCCAATCGGGTAAATCAAGAAGACCGCCGCCGCCGCCGCCACAGGAGCACTGTAGGCGATGCAGATCCACGGACGCAGGCCCAAACGGTAGCTGAGCTCCCACTCGCGGCCCAGGTAGCAAAACACCCCAATGAGAAAATGGAAGACCACCAGCTGGTAGGGGCCGCCGTTGTAGAGCCACTCGTCCATCGAAGCCGCTTCCCAAATTGGGTAGAAGTGCAGGCCGATGGCGTTGGAAGACGGGATCACCGCCCCGGTGATGATGTTGTTGCCGTACAGCAGCGAACCGGAAATCGGTTCGCGGATGCCGTCCATGTCCACCGGCGGGGCGGCGACAAAAGCGACGACGAAGCAAATCGTCGCAGAAAGCAGGGTGGGGATCATCAGGACGCCGAACCAACCAACGTAGAAGCGGTTGTTGGTGGAGGTCACCCAATCGGCGAAGCGGTCCCACAGCCCTTGTGAAGAACGACGTTCAAGAGTTGCAGTCATTGTTCTGACAAATCCATAATGCAAAGGCTTATTACCTTACAACGATATATTAGTTCATGAGGCTCTAATTGTTCACTCGGATTTGCTTTTGCTTATATCTCAAATCAGTATCGCTTATCTATGATGCCGGTCTCAGGCGATGGGATAATGCATGTGTTATGGAACGCAATCGATGACCGGTTCAATCGTTGCCAGCGAGTATCTGAAGTCTGCCGATGGCCTGCGCCTGCACATCACTCGCTGGGATGTGAACGAGCCTTTTGGGACGTTATTGGTGTTGCCCGGCAAGGGTGAACACGGCGGTCGCTACGGCCAACTGGCCGCCGGGCTGGCCGCCTGCGGCTGGCAGACCTGGGGACTGGATCCTCGCGGTCAGGGGCTTTCCGACGGAGCGCGCTCCCGGATCGGTTCCTATGACGAATTTCTGACCGATATCGCAGCAGCCCTGGAAGCACTCGGGCGGGAGTTTCCCGGTCGGCCCGCGGTCGTGCTCGGATACAGCATGGGAGCGGTGACAGGAGTACTGGCAGCCCTGCGGTGGCCCGAACGCATCCAGGGACTCATCTGCGTCTCACCGGCTTTTGTGATCGACAATCGCCTGCGGGGTCTTGCGAAGGTTTTTGCGTACCTGGGAAGCTGGCTGTTTCCACAGCGAATCGTCGCATCGGGCTACAATCCGGCCGCGGTGACCAACTGCCCCCTTGAGCAGCAGCAGATTGCCGCCGATCCGCTCATCGACGGTACCACCCGGCCCCGTCTGGTGGTGGAATTGCACAAGGCGGGGGCACAATGCCTGCGCCTGGCTCCCCGGTTGGCTATTCCAACGCTCATTCTTGCCACTGCTTTTGATCGCATCGTCGATGCGCGGGGGGCACAGGCTTTTTACGACCGCCTCCCGGGCGATCGAACCCTCCACTGGTACGACGATCAACTGCACGATCTGTTGCACGAGCGGCGCAGTGCCGAGGTGACGGGCGAGATTACCGGTTGGCTGCGGGAGAGATGGCCGGGTGCTTAGGCAGGCGGTTTTTCTCGATCGCGACGGTGTGCTCAACCAGGAGCGGGGCTATCTGCACCGGCTTGCGGATCTGGAGTTGATCCCCGGTGTGGCAAAGGCGGTGCGCAGGCTCAACGACGCAGGTATGTTCACGGTGCTGGTCTCCAATCAGTCGGGACCGGCGCGCGGGTACTACCCGCCAAGCCACGTCGATGCCCTGCACGAGCGACTCGCGACGTTGCTCGCGGCGGAGGCGGGGGCCGCTCTCGAGCGGATGCTCTATGCGCCGACCCTCAGCCCAACCGAGGGCGGCACCCACGCGGGTTACAGCCACTGGTCCACCTGGCGCAAGCCGAATACGGGCATGCTCGTGGCGGCGGCCTGGCGATTCGGTCTGGATCTCTCGGCCAGTTTCATGGTCGGCGATAAAGCCACCGATATCGACCTGGCCCGCAACGCCGGCTGCCGGGGCATTCTGGTGCAGACAGGCTTTGGGGAGCAAGTGCGTTCGGGCAGCTACCAGTACACCGTCGAGCCGGATTATCTGGCGGCGGACTTGAGCGATGCGGCCGGCTGGATACTTTCTGCGGCCACTTCCTGGTAGAGCGTGTCTCGCTGGTACGCGGTGCGTTCGGCCTGAAAGACGGCTGCGCGTAAAGCCTCGGGCGTCTGACAGGTGCCGCCCCGGGCTCCGGCCATCGAGGTGATGTGCTCCTCCATCAGGGTGCCGCCGATGTCGTTGCACCCCCAGCGCAGCGCTTCGCCCGCCCCCTCCAGGCCGAGCTTCACCCAACTGGGTTGGTGATTGACGAGTGAGCGCCCAAAAAATAGGCGCGCCACCGCCTGGGTGAGCAGCGCGTCCGCCAGTTCCGGCTGATCGCGCCCGACGCGGGCGCGCAGGGCGCGGGGGGCGGCAAGTCCGACGTAGGGCAGGAGCACAAATTCGGTGAACCCACCGGTACGCTTCTGGATGGTGCGCAGCACGCCGAGGTGAATGGCCCGGTGCATAGCCGTCTCGATGTGGCCCGACAGCATCGTGCTGGTCATCGGCAAACCGGTGCGGTGGGCGGCTTCGACCGTGCGCACCCAGGCGAGGGTACTGAGCTTTTCCGGGCAGAGGCGGCGGCGCACCGGCTCGTGGAGCACCTCCGCCGCCGTGCCGGGCATCGAATCGACCCCGGCGGCGCGCAGTTCGGCGAGCACCGTCTCGATGGGCAGCCGGTCCTCGCGGGCGATAAAAAACGACTCCTGCGGCGAAAAGGCGTGCAGGTGAATGCGGGGAAAAGGCGCTTTGATCGCATCTACCAGTTGCAGATAATAGTCGAGCACCCGGCCGCCCGCACCGCGCACCGCCGGGTTGAGACCGCCCTGCATGCAGATCTCGGTGGCGCCCGAGGCGACCGCTTCGGCAGTCTTCTGCAGGATGTGGGCAAAGTCGAGGCTGTAGGCTCCCGCTTCCTGCGCGTCGCGCCGGAAGGCGCAAAACGAACAGTGCTGAACACAGATGTTCGAGAAGTTGATGTTGCGGTTGATCACGTAGCTCACCCGCTCACCCACCAGCTCGGCGCGCAGGCGGTCGGCGGCCGAGCGGACAAGCTCGCGGGCCGCCGGGTCGGTCTGGCCGAGCAAGAAGGCCGCCTCGGGCACCGTCATCTCCCGGCCTTCCCGGGCAGCATCGAGGGTGGCGTGCAACCGTTTCCAATCGCGCATAGATCTCAAGCGAAGGCGGATCAAAACCATGTTACGGGCGAGCAGCGGCGGCCGGGCGAAAACTGCCAAGATGGGATCGTCGGACGAACCCCCGAAGGACTCGGGGTGTCTTGATCTTTAATCCATTCCCCCAGCGCATTGCATGGCAGTCATCTCCAAAAAACGCGACCGGCGCCTCAACTGGCTGATTATCGCCGGGGTGGTCCTTGCGGCCCTGACTACCGCCTGGTTGCTCTTCGGCCGCGCCGAACAACCCGCCGAGCGCGCCCAGGAACTCGCCCGTCAGACCGCTCCGGTGGTGCGCGAAGATGTCGTCCTCTCGGTCTCGGCGGCGGGGATCGTCAAGCCCCTCACCCCAGTCAACATCTCCCCCAAGCAACCGGGCCGGCTCGCGGCGCTGTACGTCGATCAGGGTCAGGCGGTCAAAAAAGGCCAGGTTCTCGCCCGCATGGACAATACCGACCTGCAGGGGCAGCTGTTGCAGGCCCAGGGCACCCTCGCCGCCGCCCAGGCCAACTTGCGCAAGTTGCAGGCGGGCAACCGCACCCAGGAAATTCGCCAGGCCGAGCAGAACCTGCGCGACGCCGAGGCGCAGCTGATCGGCGCCCGCTCCACCTACGAGAGCAACGCGCAGTTGTTCGCCTCCGGCGCGGTGAGCCGCAATGCCCTCGACGTCAGCCGCTCGCAATACGAATCGCTCCAGGCGCGCATCGGTGCGCTGCGCCAGCAGGCGGACCTGTCGAAGGCGGGGTTTCGCCCGGAGGATATCGACACCGCCCGCGCCCAGGTGCTCCAGGCCGAGGGCGCCCTCAAAACGATCCAGACCCAGGTGAACGACACGGCCATCCGGGCGCCCTTTGCCGGCGTGATCACCCAAAAATTTGCCAACCCCGGCTCGTTTGTTACCCCGACCACCTCGGCGAGCGCCACCTCCTCCGCCACCTCCTCGTCGATCCTGGCGATGGCGGGCGAACTGGAGGCGGTGGCGAGCGTCGCCGAATCGGACGTGCGCAATATCTACCCCGGCCAGTCCGTGACGCTGCAGGTGGACGCTTACCCGGGACGCAGCTTCAAAGGCCAGGTCCGCCTGGTGGCCCCCGAAGCGGTCGTCGTCCAGAACGTCACCAGCTTCGAGGTGCGCGTGCGGATCACCGATCCCGACCGCCGCCTGCTCAAGTCGGGCATGAACCTGACGGCGGTCTTTAGAGTCGGCGAGCGCAAGGACGCCCTGCTCATCCCGACCACGGCGGTGGTCAGTGAGGCGGGGCGCAACGGCGTCTACCTGCCCGGCGGTGAGAAGCCGCGCTTCAAGCCCATCGAAATCGGTGCCACCGTCGGCACCCAGACCCAGGTGATCGGCGGCCTCGCCGAAGGGGACCGGGTCTACATCACCTTCCCGGGCGGCCGCAAACCCAACGACCGGCCCGTGAGCAACAGCTCCCCCCTGGGCGGCCCCGGCGCCGGCCGTTCTACCCGTGCCCCCCGATAGGACCGATTCCGCCATGGAACTCAAACAGCAAACGCCCGTCACCCTGTCTTTGGGCAACGGTTCGCCCCCCGCCCGCCGGGGCGGCCTCGACCTCATCGAGACCATCCAGCTGGCCTGGGGATCGCTGCTCGCCAACAAGTTGCGCTCGGCCCTCACGATGCTCGGGGTGATTATCGGCATTGCGGCGGTGATCGCGATGGTGGCCATCGGCCGGGGCGCCCAGGCCCAGACGGAGGCCCAGCTCAAATCCCTGGGCTCCAACTTGATCTTCGTCCAAAACGGTGCGGCCAGCTTCGGCGGTACCCCCGGCGCCTCCCAGGGGGCAGGCACGGCCACCACCCTCACCTGGGATGACGCGAAAGCGATCGCCGCCACCGCCCAGGCGGTCGAGGATGTGGCACCACAGCTCAACGGCCGCGCCCAGGCCACCTTCGCCGGGGCCAACACCAACACCAACCTGGTGGGCACCACACCTTCCTACGTCAAAGTCCGCGACTTTCTGCCGCTCACCGGCCGCTTCTTTAACCAGATCGAACTGGATCAATCGGCAAAAGTGGCCGTCCTCGGCCAGACGGTCGTCGACGAGTTGGGCCTCGATTCCCGGAGTGCCCTGGGCAAGAGCATCCGCATCCGCGGCGAAGATTTTCTGGTGATTGGCACCCTCGAATACAAGGGCGCCACCCAGTTTCGCGATCAAGACGATCAGATCGTGCTGCCGCTGACGACCATGGCCGGCCGCATCGTGGGGGTCAACTCCCTGAGCGGCATAGCGCTGAACAACGTCGCCGTTTCGGCCGAAAGCGGCGATCAGATCGACGCCGCCCAGTTTCAGATCACCAACTTGCTGCGATTGCGCCACAAGATCGTGCCGCCACGGGTGGACGACTTTTTCATCCGCACCCAGGCCGACCTGGTCGAAGCCTCCAACAGCGTCACTGGCATCTTCACGATCCTGCTTGGAGTCACCGCGGCCATCTCGTTGGTGGTGGGCGGCATCGGGATCATGAACATCATGCTCGTCTCAGTCAGCGAGCGCACCCGCGAAATCGGCATCCGCAAGGCGATCGGCGCGCGCTCGGGCGATATCCTCCGGCAGTTTTTGATCGAAGCGGTGGTGCTTGCGGCGAGCGGCGGCCTGTTGGGGATCGGCCTCGGGGTGGCCGCCGCCTGGGCGGTGAGCGCCACGCTCGGCTGGCAGACGAGCGTCGCCGCCGAGTCGATCGCGCTTTCGCTGGGGGTGTGCGTGGCCATCGGCGTCTTTTTTGGGGTCTACCCGGCCCGGCAGGCGGCCCGGCTCGACCCGATCGCCGCCCTGCGCGCCGATTAAGTGCCGTAGTAGGCCCGCAACTCCGCAGTCGGCTCCTGCAGCAAACCCTGCTGAACGGCGATGCGCACCAGGCCCGCGGTGTTGCGCGTGCCCAACTTCTGCATCAACCGGGCACGGTGGGAATCGACCGTGCGGGGGCTGATGTAGAGGTGCTTGGCAATTTCGGAGTTGGTATATTCCTGGGCAATCAGCCCCAGGATCTCCTGCTCCCTTTTGGTAAGGCTGATGGCGAGTTTTCCCGGCTTGCGCGGTTCTTCGGGCAAGTAGGCGTGCTCAAAGATCAGCCGCACAATCGCCTTGCCGAAAACCAGGTACCCGGAGAGCACCAGACCCACGGCATTGAGCAATTCCTGCGCCTCGACGCTCTTGAGCAGACAACCGCGGGCATCGACCCGAAATGCCTGCAGGAAATCCTCCTCCAGTTCGCTCACCATCAAAATTTTGGCCAGCGGCTCGAGGCTGTGGATGCGGCGAGCCACCTCGATGCCGCTCACCCCAGGCAATCCGACGTCCAGCAGCACCAAGTCGGGCCGCAGTTGCTCGAACTGCTGCAACGCCTGGATGCCGTCGGCCGCTTCCTCGACGGCAAATGGGTGATCCGCCAGGCGCAGCATGCTGCAAAAGCCCCGGCGCATCACAGCCTGGTCGTCGACGACCAGAATACGGGTCTGAACAGATGTGTTGTTTGTCACTGTGCACCTGACCTCGGTTTTGACGGCCGCTCGAAGGTTCGAATGCCCGATCGGCATCGCACCTCCGCAGTGGCGGCGGTGTGAAAACCACGCAACGACGGAAGGGTATCGACTTGAGAGGAGTGACAACCCGGTATGTGCCGCAGCTTCGCTGTGGGATGGCGACCAACTCGCAACCGGCACAAATCTCCTACTGGCCCTAGAATGCACCCGATACAGAGAGAAAACGTTCCCAGGAAAGCTCAGGGATAATCACTAGGTAGTGCCTGCCCGATTGGGACTGAAACACCTTGTGCTTCTCCTGTCATCAATCAAATATGCAGTTTATCAGCTTGTTCTTGCTAACAGTATGCTGCTGCCTGAAAGATGAGGCAATAGTGAAAAGTACTAAATTGCGGAGAAACAGGATGGTTGAAGAAGTGGTGTTTCACTGCTTTTCTTGGGTACACCTACGCAAGCGTCAATCAATATCCCGTAAAACCACGTACATCGCCGGACTCGCTCCTGCGAGAGTCAAACGCTCTGGTCGATGATACTTTTCCGTTGACACGTTTGATACATTCCATTGTCACAAAAGCGGTGTACTGCCCAACTTTGCTAACCGGAATTGCCGAGGGACTTGAGAACGGCGCGGGCCGCTGTCACCTGCCGGACGCTAAAGTCCGAGCGCCTGAGCT
Organism: Gloeobacter violaceus PCC 7421; assembly: GCF_000011385.1. Classification (NCBI taxonomy): domain Bacteria; kingdom Bacillati; phylum Cyanobacteriota; class Cyanophyceae; order Gloeobacterales; family Gloeobacteraceae; genus Gloeobacter; species Gloeobacter violaceus. The sequence continues at coordinate 825,291 of NC_005125.1, read as the reverse complement.
GCTCAAGGTAGGCGGGGCGACGGTAGCGGCGGTCGAGGCCGATAGCTTCGCGGTAGGCTTGCCGGGCGAGCTCGAAGCGGCCGGCCCGCGCCTCGGCGATGGCAACGGCCACTTTTGGATGGGGATTTCGCGGATCGAGGCGGGCGGCTTCGCGGGCGGCGCGGGCGGCCTCCTCGTAGCGCCCCAGTTCCCAGAGGCCGAGGCTGAGGTTGTAGTAGGCGATTTCGTTGTCGGCTTTTAGCCGGATGGCCTGGCGATTGACCGCCACGGCCTGGGGATATGCTTCGGTAAACAGGTAAATCACGCCCAGGGCGTTGAGGGGTTTCTCGTCGTTGGGCACCAGGCGGGCGGTCTCGGCGAGTACCGCGATCGCCTCGCCCTCGCGGCCCGCCAGGTGCAATGTCCAGCCGTAGTTGGTGCAGGCGTTGAGATGACGGTTGCGCCCGGCGGTGAGCCCGCGCTTCTGGACGGTGCAGTTGCGCTCGCGCTCCGCCAGACTCTGGGCGGTGGCGGGCAGGGCCAACAGCAAAAGCGCCAATCCGGCCGGCAGATAGCGGCCGAGAGCGGTCTGGGCCAGTTTTGCGTTGCGCCGCAAAGATAGTATGGTTGCGTTTGCACCCATAGAGGAGTAGCACCCGGATGCGCGTTGTGCTGGTTCGCCATGGCCAGAGTACCTGGAATGCCCAGGGTCTTGTCCAGGGGCGCACGGATCGGTCGGTGCTGAGCGAAGCCGGTGTCGCCCAGGCGCGCGCCACCGCCGCCGTTCTTGAAACGGTTGCTTTTGGGGCGGCCTTTTGCAGTCCCCTGCAGCGCGCCCGCCAGACCGTGGATCTGTTGCTTGCGGGGCGCTCGCCGGTCGTGGTCGAATACTGCGAATCGTTGATGGAAATTGACCTGCCGGGTTGGGAGGGGCTCAATCACGCCCAACTGGCCGAGCGCTTTCCTGAGGAGCACGCCCTCTGGCGCCGGGCACCCGAGAAGCTCGATTTGGGCGGCTTTGTGCCGCTTGCCGCTTTGTGGGAGCAGGCCCGTGACTTCTGGCGCATGCTGCTCGCGCGCCCTGCGACCGCAACGGTGCTGGTGGTGGCCCACAACGCGATCAACAAAGCCCTAATCTCGACCGCCCTCGGCCTGCCCCCGAGTGCCTACGCCCGCCTGCTGCAGTCGAACACCGGCATCAGCGTGCTCAATTTTGACGCCGCCGGTTACGCCCAGCTCGAATCGTTGAACCTGACCGCCCACACCGGTGCGGCTCTGCCCAAGTACAAGCAGGGCACCCGGCTGTTGCTGGTGCGCCACGGCGAGACCGAATGGAACCGGATGGAGCGCTTCCAGGGGCAGATCGACGTCCCCCTCAACGACCAGGGCCGCGCCCAGGCCGAGCAGGCAGCGACCTTTCTTAAAGAAATGCCCATTACCCGCGCCTTCAGCAGCCCGCTATTGCGGCCAAAGGCCACCGCCGAAGCCATTCTGCGCTTTCACCCGGAGGTGGCGCTCGAGTTCGTCCCGGCGCTGCAGGAAATCTGCCACGGCCAGTGGGAGGGCAAGTTCCGCGCGGAGATCGACCTGCTTTTTCCGGGTGAACTCGAGCGCTGGCAGCGCGAACCCCACAGCGTGCAGATGCCGGAGGGCGAAAATCTTACCCAGGTCTGGGAGCGCGCCACCGACGCTTGGAGCGGGATCGTCCGCGGGGTGGATAGCGGGGTGGTGCTGGTGGTGGCCCACGACGCCATCAACAAGGCGATCGTCGCAGCGGCGGTCGGGGCCGGTCCGGAGGATTTCTGGCGCTTCAAGCAGGGCAACGGTTCGGTGACGGTGATCGACTACCCGGACGGTCCCGAGGGTCGCCCCCAATTGAGTGCCGTCAATATCACCTCCCACCTGGGCGGAGTGTTCGACTGCACCGCCGCCGGAGCGCTCTAGGCTTTAATCGTCGGTGGGGCGCTTCGGTTTGTAAGGGACAATAAGAAACGGGTGGAACCGAACGGTGCTATCCGCAGCCCTCGGGCGTAAAGGTGAAAAGCAGGTGGCCAGGGATCCGAGGATGGTGCTCAACCGGCGCAGCAAAGGATTTCTCAAGCGCGTGGCGGTAGGCGATCAGCCCGCCGCCGAGCGCCATCCCCTCTCCGAGTCCGAGGCGATCACCCTGGGCCGCGCCGCCAACTGCGAAATCGTCCTGGACGCGGGCCGCTACAGCGGTGTCTCGCGCAACCATGCCCAGGTGCTGCCCTTGCCGGGGAGCACGGGCTGGCAAATTTATGACCTCAATAGTGCCAACGGCACCTTCATCAACGGCACCCGCCTCGAAGGCAGCCACATCCTGCAGCCGGGCGACCGGATTTTGCTGGGTCCCAACGGACCGGAATTTTGCTTCGAGTGCGAGTGCGCCCTTGCCCCGCCGCCCGAGCCGCTCAACGTCGCCGATTCCCAGACCGACACCGTCAGTATCACGCAATTGTTGCCGATCACCTCGACGGTGAGCGACCTGCTCGAGCGGGACTTCTTGATTCCGGGGGTGAGTACGGTGCTGTTCGTGGTCGCCCTATTCAGCAGTATCGGCAACGCCCTGCTGTTCAACTCGATCCTGGCGCTGTACCTGGCGGGGGCGGGTTACTTTTTCGTCTACCGGCTGTGCGGCAAATCCAAACCCTGGTGGGTGCTCATCGGCGCTGCTCTGGCGACGGCTTTGTTGCTGGCCAGCCCCCTGATGGCCGGGTTTTTTGTGGTCTTTCGCCAGTGGTTGCCCGGCGACACCGACGCCATGCTTCTGCGCGCCGCCCAGGGGGAGACGGTGGGCTTCGTCGAGCAGCTGGTGACCTTCTTTTTTGGGGCGGGGTTGCTCGAAGAACTGGTCAAAGCCCTGCCGGTGCTCGCGGCCTACCTGATCGGCCGCCGCCTCAGCCAGCCCTGGCGCTCCCGCCTGGGCGTGCTTGAGCCGCTCGACGGCATCTTGCTGGGGGCCGCCTGCGGGGTCGGCTTCACCTTGTTTGAGACCTTTTCGCACTACCTGCCTGCCACAGTCGAGCAATTCACCGTGCAGACCGGGGCGCTCGGCATCGGCGAGGCCACCGGGCTGCAGCTATTGATTCCCCGGATCATCGGCAACGTCTCGGGCCACATGGCCTACAGCGGCTATCTGGGCTACTTCATCGGGCTGGGGGCCCTCAAGCGCACCCCCGCCCGGCGCTGGTGGATATTTTTGATCGGCTACTTGAGCGCCGCCTCCATCCACGCCCTCTGGAACGCCGCCGGCGTGCTGGGTGAACCGGTGCTGGCCATCGCCGGGGTGCTCGCCTTTGCCTTTTTGATGGCGGCCATTCTCAAAGCGCGCAAACTTTCTCCCACCCGTCCCCGCGAGACCGCCTCCGCCCCAGGTGTCGGCAGGTAACGAAACCAGGTTTGCCTGATGCTCCACCCCCAAGGAGGCTCCACGGACGCGGATTTGAGCGACGGAATTTATCGGCGCTCGTTAGACTGAAAAGCATGGAACCACGCATTGCTTCGACAGTACGCACGACGCGCGAAACCGACATCCAGATTCGCCTCGACCTCGACGGCACCGGCCGGGTCCAGGCTGAGACGGGTGTCCCTTTTCTCGACCACATGCTCGCCCAGATTGCCACCCATGGCCTGATCGACATCGACGTGAGCGCCCAGGGCGACTTGCACATCGACGATCACCACACCAATGAGGATGTCGGCATCGCCTTCGGGCAATGCCTGGCCAAGGCCCTGGGCGACAAGCGGGGTATCTCGCGCTTCGGGCATTTTGCCGCCCCCCTCGACGAAGCGCTCGTGCAGGTGGTGCTTGATCTTTCCGGTCGCCCGCACCTGAGCTACGGCCTGGAGATCCCCACCCAGCGCGTCGGCAGCTACGACACCCAACTGGTGCGCGAGTTTTACCAGGCGGTGGTCAACAACAGCTCTATGACCCTGCACCTGCGCCAGTGGGCCGGGATCAACTCCCACCACATCATCGAGGCGTCTTTCAAGGCGTTTGCCCGCGCTTTGCGCTTGGCGGTCGAGATCGATCCCCGCCGCGCCGGCAGCCTACCCAGCAGCAAGGGGGCGCTCTAGCCGATGGAGAACCCCAGTTTGCAGCCCTATCTCGAAGAAGTCCTGCCCAAAGCCTACCGCAGGGGTTTGAACCTGGCCGTGCAGGAAACGAACTTGTCCTATAAAGTATTTCCGGTTGTCTGCCCTTATAGCCTGGAACAGATGCTGAGCAACGAGCTTCTTTCCATCGAGAACGGGTAATCTATGGCCTGTAGACTGCCCCCGGCGGGGGTGCAAGTTTGACAGGCTGTCAAACCGACTGCGGGGCATTTTTGGATAGGATGGCACCTGTCCCCTCTGCGCCCCAACGAAGATGCCCCCACTACCGGATTACCGTCCTGAACGTCTTTCCCTCGGCCCGCTCGAAGCGGAAATTATGGAAATTGTTTGGAAGCGTGGAGCGCTCGCGGTCAAAGACGTGCACGACGAGCTGCTCAGCGATCCGGACCGCGAACTTGCTTACGCTTCGGTGACCACCGTACTGCGCCGTCTGGTCCAAAAAGGCTGGCTCAGCTGCGACACCAGCCAGCGGGCCTTTTGCTTTACCCCCCGGATCAGCCGCGAGCAGGCGCGCACCCTCACCGCCCACAGCCGTCTGCAGGCGTTTTTGTCGGTGGGCACACCGGAGGTGGTGGCGGCCTTCGCCGACAGCCTCGATGAAGCGAGCGTCGAACAACTGGGTGCCATCGCCGAGCGTATCCGCCAGGCGCGGGGGGAACGATGATCCATCTGGCTCTGGTGCTGTTGGCGGTACTGGTGGGCGGCGGGCTGCGGGGACGTCCCCGGCGGGCCGGGGGGTGGTGCTGGCGCTGGAATGCGGCCCTGGTGCAGTTGCTGGTGCCGGGTTTGCTGTTTGCCACCACCGCAGCGACCATCCTCTGGATGGGAACGCCGGGGGTGGCCTCCTGGCGTTGGGATGGGGTAGCGGCTTACTGGTTGAGCGCCGCCTGGTGGGTGTACGCCCTGGCGGTCGGTGCCGGGAACAGCTGGTCGTGCGCCCGCGCCATTCGCGCCGCTCGCGCGCTGCCCGTCGCTTCTGTGGCCGGCCATCGCGCCCGGCTGCTGGATGAAGGGACACCGTACATTGCCCTGGTGGGCTTCTGGCAGCCGCAACTGGTCTTCACCAGCGGCCTTGTCGCATCGATGGGTGGGGCGCAGCTTGGCGCGGTGCTGGCCCACGAGCAGGCCCATCGCCACTACCGCGACACGTTCTGGTTTTTCTGGCTGGGATGGACGCACCGGGCCACCGCCTTTTTGCCCCACTCCGAGGCGCTCTGGCAAGAATTGCTGGCCCTGCGCGAACTGCGCGCCGATCGCCATGCGGCCCGCAGCGTCGATGGTCTATTGCTCGCCGAAGCGCTCGTCGCCCTGGCGGGGTCCTGTCGGCTCCCCGCGGCCACGGCGTTTGCGGCGGCCGTCTACTCCAGAGGCGAACGGTTGAGCGAACGGGTCGAAGCCCTGATCGCCCCCAAGGACGAGCGGCAGGCGCAAAGAGGGGGGGTGTGGGGATGGCTGCCGGTGGGCTTGCTGCCCCTGCTCACCTGGCCCCTGCACGGCCTCGCCCGGCACCTGTGCCCCTGACCGAGCTTATTGAAACTGCAAATCAATTAAAGCTGATGCTCTCCGCAGCGGCTCGCTGCGGAGAGCATCGGGACAAAATAAGAAAAAGTCGGGCCAGCTAGAGTCTTCCGCGAGACGTAAGAGAGAACAACCCGCCGGCCCGACCTGTGGATGACAATGCCAAAGTTTTGCTATCCACTGAAAATACTCTAGAGCAATTGAGAATAGCTGTCAACAGAATCGCTTACTCCTCAATTCCGACCGGCATGGTTGGGTTTTGCCGAAGCAGCGGCGATAGAATTGGAGAAAGACCGCCCGTTGCGAGGATCTGTGCCGTGGTGAGCACCGAGATTGGCCCGAGCGCCCTGGGAAGCGTCCAGCCTCCCGCCGAGACGGACCTGCTGCAGTGGGTGGGCAACACGCCTTTGCTGCGCCTGGAGCGGGTGACGGCGGGGCTTTCCCCGGACGTCGAAGTGTACGGCAAGGCGGAGTGGTTCAACCCGGGCGGCTCCGTCAAAGATCGCCCGGCGCTCAATATGATTCTCGAAGGCGAGCGCAGCGGCCGGCTGACCCGCGAGAAAATTATTCTCGATGCCACCTCCGGCAACACCGGCATCGCCTACGCCTGGATCGCCGCGCGCCGGGGCTATCGCGTCAAACTGGCCCTGCCCCTGAACGCGAGCGAAGAGCGCAAGCGCATCCTCAAGGCCTACGGCGTCGATCTCATCCTCACCGATCCGACCCTCGGTTCCGACGGTGCCATCCAGGAGGCACGCCGGCTCTACGCAGCGGATCCCGAACGGTACTTCTATCCCGACCAGTACAGCAACAACGCCAACTGGCAGGCGCACTATCTGACGACGGGCGTCGAAATCTACCAGCAGACCGGTGGGCGGGTCACCCATTTTGTGGCGGGGCTCGGCACCTCGGGCACCTGCATGGGGGTGGGACGGCGCCTCAAGGAGTTCGACCCGGCCGTTCGGGTGATTGCCATGCAGCCCGACTCGCCCTTCCATGGGCTCGAAGGGCTCAAACACATGGAGACGGCGATCGTCCCGGCGATCTACAACCCTGCTTTGCCCGACCGGCAGGTCGAAGTGTCCACCGAGGAAGCCCAACGCACCGTCAAGCGCCTCGCCCGTGAGGAGGGCATGCTGGTGGGCATCTCCGCAGGGGGCAACGTGGCGGCGGCTTTACGCCTGGCGCGCGAACTCGACCGCGGCGTGGTGGTCACCATTTTGTGCGACAGTGCCGACAAGTACCTTTCGGAGCGCTTCTGGGACGACCCGAATCTATAATCCGCCCGAAGCGTTGACCGCCGGCCTCCGAGCGCCGAAGATAAGGGTGCCTATCCTATCCACCGCACCGGGAAGCGACGGTCCCCGGCGGTCGTGTGGGAGCTTCGTCGGCGCTGGGGGGCAGCAGGTGCGCGTCTTGATCACGGGAATCGGCGGGCAGGACGGGTTTTACTTGAGCCTGGCGCTGTTGCGCCGGGGCCACCGTGTCTTTGGGATTCACCGCCGGGATCCGCCGGGTGAGCCGCTGGCAACGCTGCTGCCCGCCGGTGGGGATTTGCAGCTACTAACAGGCGATGTCACCGACCGCGCTTTTTTGCGGCGGGTGGTGGGCGAAGCGGCACCCGAGCAGATCTACAACCTGGCGGCCCAGAGCCGCGTGGGCCAGAGTTTTGCGATGGCCGAGCGCACCTTCGAGGTCAATGCCCTGGCGCCGCTGTACCTGCTTGAAATCATCCGCGAACTCAATCCGCGCATTCGCTTTTTCCAGGCCTGCTCCGCTGAGGTGTTCGGCGAATGCCCCCGAGCGCCCCAGGACGAATCGACGCCTTTTGCGCCGGTGAGCCCCTACGCCATTGCCAAAGCGAGCGCCTACTGGCTGGTGAACAGTTACCGGCGCTCCAGCGGTCTGTTTGCCTGCAACGCCATTCTCTACAACCACGAGTCGCCCCTGCGCGACGAGAGTTTTTTGTCGGGCAAAGTCGTGCGCTCCCTGGCCCGCATTCTGGTGGGCCAGCAGCAGACGCTGGCGCTGGGCAACCTCGAAGCGCGGCGCGATTGGGGCTTCGCGGGTGATTACGTCGAGGCGATGGTAGCGATGATGGCCCAGGCGGAGCCGGACGATTATGTGATTGCCTCGGGTGAGGGGCACAGCGTCGGAGAATTCGTCGAGGAAGCCTTTGGCTACGCCCGTCTCGATTGGCGAAAACACGTCGTTATCGACGAGCAGCTGTTGCGGGCGAGCGAGGCGCACGTGCTGTTGGGCAACGCCGGGCGCGCCCGGGCGCGGCTCGGATGGCAGCCGCGCCTGGGATTTCAAGCGCTGGTGCGATTGATGGTAGACTCGGCCATTGAACAGGTGAAGGCCGCCACCTTGAGTGCCGCCGCTTCCAGAGAACACTGACAGGAGAAACATGAGCGAATCCAAGCGCGCCTTGATCACTGGGATCACCGGTCAGGACGGATCTTACCTGGCTGAATATCTGCTTGGCTGCGGCTACGAAGTGCACGGTTTGCTGCGGCGCAGCAGCACCCTCAACGTCGGTCGGGTCTCGCACCTGCAGGAGCGCATCCAGTTGCACTATTCGGATTTGACCGATTCGATGAGTTTGCAGCGTGTTCTGCAGCTGTGCGAACCGCACGAAGTCTACAACCTGGCCGCCCAGTCGCACGTCAAAGTTTCCTTCGACCAGCCCATCTACACCGGCGATGCGACGGCTCTCGGGGTGACCAGACTACTGGAAGCTGTGCGGATGATCGTGCCGGAGGCGCGCTTCTACCAGGCGTCTTCCTCCGAGATGTTCGGCAAAGTGCGCGAGGTGCCCCAGACCGAATTGACCCCTTTCCATCCGCGCTCGCCCTACGCGGTGGCCAAAGTCTACGGCTATTGGGCGACGGTCAACTACCGCGAAGCCCACGGCCTGTTCGCCTGCAACGGCATCCTGTTCAACCACGAATCCCCAAGACGTGGAGAGGATTTTGTAACGCGCAAGATCACCTGTGCGGTGGCGCGCATTGCGGCGGGCAAGCAGCGCGAACTGGTGCTGGGCAATACCGAAGCGCGGCGCGACTGGGGCTACGCGGGGGATTACGTCGAATTGATGTGGCGGATGCTCCAGCAGGAGAAGCCCGACGACTACGTGGTGGCCACCAACGAACAGTGGAGCGTGCAGCAATTTGTCGAGCGCGCCTTCGAATTAGTGGACCTCGACTGGCGCCAGTACGTGCGCACCGACCCGCGCTACTTCCGCCCGGCGGAGGTGGACGAACTGATCGGCAACCCGGCTAAAGCCCGCGAGCAGCTCGGCTGGCAGCCGCGGGTGCGCTTTGACGGATTGGTACGGCTGATGCTCGCGGCGGACCTGGTGGCCAACGGGGTGATGCCCGAGTTCGACTGGCCCGAAGTCGAAGATATCGGTCTGTACGCCGCGCCGGGTTTCAAGCTGCTGCGCCCGGCCCGATAATCGCGCCACCCGGCTGTGGCACACTGTGGGCATGGGGTTATCCATCCACAGTCTCAGAAAGCTCAAAGAGCGCGCCCAACCGATTGTCGCCCTTACCGCCACCGAGTACGCGATGGCCCGCATTCTCGATCAAGCGGGGGTCGATCTGCTGCTGGTGGGCGACTCGCTTTCGATGGTCGCCCTGGGCCATACGAGCACCCTGCCGGTGACAGTGGACGAGTTGTTGCACCACTGCCGGGCAGTGCGCCGGGGGGTCGAGCGCGCTTTGCTGGTAGCCGATTTGCCCTTCGGTTCCTACGAGCAGAGCCCCCAGCAAGCTTTTTCCACCGCGACCCGATTTCTCAAAGAAGCGGGAGTGCAGGCGGTCAAGCTCGAAGGCGGTTACCCGCGCATGACCGAGACGGTCGCTTTTTTGACCGAAAGCGGCATCCCGGTGCTCGGGCATCTCGGCCTCACCCCCCAGGCGGTTCACCAGTTGGGGGGCTACCGCGTCCAGGGCAAGACCGCCCAGGCGGCCGAACGGCTCATCGATCAGGCTCTCGCCCTGGAGGGGGCGGGGGCGTTCGCGCTCGTGCTGGAGCACATTCCCTACGATCTGGCGGGGGAAATTAGCGGCAAACTGGTCATCCCGACTGTCGGCATCGGCGCCGGTCCGCACTGCAACGGCCAGATCCTCGTCACCCACGATCTATTGGGCCTTACTGAGAATCCGCCGCCTTTTGTAAATCCTTACGCCGACTTGCGCGCGCTTATCAGCAAAGCGGTCGGCCGCTACAGTGCGGATGTGCGCGCCCATGGCTCCCGTGAGGAGTGATGCTCACTTCAAGCGTCAGTCGGAGCTACATGTAAATTTTGTCAAATGTCTGGGATCAAGAAAATATAGCTGTATTGCGCAGCAATGTCCCAAACCGCGGGAGTGCAATAGCCAGAAGTTCGACCAACCGGGCTGGCGTGACCGGAGGGCGTTTCAAATCTGCTGCCTACTGCCGAACTATAGCCGTTACGGTCGTCGGCTCCAAGTGGAATAGCCGACACAAAAATATGTCCGTGTGCTCAGTATTTGACGGGGTGACAGAGGGCCTGGAAAGCTTGCCCCATCCGGCTTCTGTGCTCCTATTCTAAGAAAGAAGGGCTGGCCACTGTGGGCAAGCCCCCAAAAAATCAAATGTGGCCTCCACTCTACCAGTCCTTCCTCCAGCAACAACTCGGTTCGGACAAAGCTATATTCCTGCAGATCCTTCTGCACACTCTTCAATCTCAGCAATATCTGTGCCTCGAACGACTTGCTGAGGCTCTACCGCTTCAGAAGTGTTGAATCAGTAGACATTTGCACACAATTTGAGCGACCAGACCCTGCGCCTCCGGCTACCCAGTAATTTTCCCAGCCAATGCACATAACTGATTTCTTTGCACATACAACATTGCAAGTAGCGCAACTTATCCAACCGCTGACTTCCCCACATCTTCGGCACTGCCACCAGTTCCAGTAACAGGTGGGCAATCAGGGTCACGTAGAGCTGCATCCGGATACCATTCTCATTTTTTGTCATCAGCCGCTTCAGCTTCAGATGCATTTTCAGAAACTTCCATAACAGCTCTATTTGCCAGCGTTGACGGTACAGTTCCATCACCTCTTCGTCACTGACAAAACATTCGCCTTCGGCAGGTAAATTGGTGACCAACCGATACTCAGCCCGGTTCTCGATATCGCAGAAGTTGACCACCCGATACATCCCGGACTCTTTGCCCGTTCCCACCCGCATCTGGCCAGCATTGCCCTCGAAGGTGAACTTGTAATTGCTCGGGATGCGCATTAAAAAATATTTGCTTGATGCCTGGGCATTTTTTAGATATTCCAGTCCTGCAAAGCCCCGGTCGAAGATACCTACGCCATTTTCAGGAATCGCTTGAAGCATTTCATTAACAAAATTAGAATCGTGGTCGTAGCCAAAATTGATCAGGCTACCCTCGGTGGCGCCGCTGCCGTGTTCAAGGCAGGCGAGCAGTTTGACCTGGTGATAGCTTTGCGCCCATAGCAACTTGCTTGTCAAGCCGACTACCGTCGAGTCAATCGGGCAAGGATGCAGTTGTTTGACGGGCAACTCTCGCCTGACCCGGGCAAGCAAATCCCGGTACAGCTGCTCAAACATCTGCAGAGAACGGGACTTGCAGGCTTTGGAAAAAGTGGAGATATCGACGGGGATACCGGTGCGGTTGAGGCGTTTGAATAGGTCCTGCATGCTGACGGTACTCTTGTCCATAATGAGGGCCAGCCAGCAACTGAAAAAGAGCCTGGAGTCGAGGACAGGGAAATCGCGATCGGGCAAAGCGGACAGAAAGGTTTTGACAAGTTGCGGAAAATCGAGTAACATCGGGGCGATTAAAAGGAATTGAATACAGCCCGAAGTTTACACGACTGCGGGCTGTTTTTGTAGGATCAATTCTTGACATTCAACACTTCTGCCATTAAATATACAGGTGCCGATGCCGGGTGCGGGCAACTGGACCTAGTCCGCACCCGGCGATCGTCAGCACCAAAAACAGCACGATCGTGGGGATCGGGTTGCGGATGGACCAGGCGGAAAGATTCCAACCCATGGGGGGCACGAAAAGCGACGTCAAGATTAGTAAACCGCCGTTCGTTTCCCAGAAAAGTTGCGTTTGCATCGGAAATAGAATCCAACAGCCCGTAGGATGCTGGTCATTTCGTGTCACCACCGGAAGCTTTGCCGCCATGCTGAAACCTACCCGCCACGCGCTCGTCGCGCTCACTTTGACGCTGTGTACCACACCGGCCCTTGCCCAGACCAAAATCAGCAATCTCGACTCGGAAGTCACCTCCAGTTCGACTAAAGGCAGCACCGCCCAGAGTCCCGCTCCGTTGAAAGTGACCACTGCCAAGCAACACTTCGGCTACAACATTGGGGACGACTACTTTCTGGCCAATTACGATCAGACCGCGGTCTACTGGCGCAAACTCGACCAAGAATCCGACCGCATGCGACTGGTGACGATCGGCAAGACCGCCGAAGGCCGCCCGCAGTTGATGGCGATCCTCACCTCGCCCGAGAACCACAAAAAACTGGGCCGCTACCAAGAGATCGCCCGCAAACTTGCCCTGGCCGAGGGCCTGAACGATTCCCAGGCAAAGGCCCTGGCCGCCGAGGGCAAAGCGGTGATCTGGATAGACGGCGGCCTGCATGCCACCGAGGTGGTGGGCACCCACCAGCTCATCGAAACGGTCTATCAGATGGCAAGCGCCACCGACGAGGAGACCAAGCGCATTCTGGACGATGTGATCTTGCTGGCCGTGCACGCCAACCCGGACGGTCAGCAACTGGTCTCCGATTGGTACATGCGCAAAGCGGAACCGAAGGAGCGGGCCTTCAACGACATTCCGCGGCTCTACCAAAAATACATCGGCCACGACAACAACCGCGACTCGTTCATGAACAACATGCCGGAGACCAAGAACATGAGCCGGGTGCTCTTTCGGCAATGGTTTCCACAGATCATGTACAACCACCACCAGACCGGGCCGGTGGGGACGATCCTCTTTGCGCCGCCTTTTCGCGACCCGTTCAACTACGTCTACGACCCGCTCATTCCGATGCAGCTCGACCTAGTGGGCGGAGCGATGCACACGCGCTTCGCCGCCGAAGGCAAACCCGGCTCGACGATGGTCGACGGCGCGGGCTTCTCGACCTGGTGGAACGGGGGTCTGCGCACCACGGTCTACTTCCACAACATGATCGGCTTGCTGAGCGAAATTAACGGCAGCCCGACCCCGATTGAAATTCCCTTTGTGCCCGACCGGCAGTTGCCCAGCGCCAGCCTGCCCTACCCAATCCCGCCCCAAAAAGTCTGGCGCTTCCGCCAGTCGATCGATTACTCGCTGAGCGCCAACAAAGCTGTCCTCGACCTGGCCTCCAAGTACCGCAAGGATTTTTTGTACAACATTTATCAGATGGGCCGCAATGCGATCGCCAAGGGCAGCCGCGATCACTGGACGACCTATCCCAAGCGCCTGGCGATGGTCAAAGCGGCAATCGCCAAGGAGATGCCCCCGGAGGAGACGCCGGAATTGAGCGGCGTCGGGGCCGGCTACTTCAGCAAGGGCTACCCCGACAAGTACTACCAGATGATGCGCACCCCCGAGTTGCGCGACCCGAGAGGCTACATCCTTCCCGCCGACCAGACCGACTTTTTGACGGCCACCAAGTTCGTCAATGCCCTGATCGAATCGGGAATCACCGTCCAGAAGGCGACTGCCCCGTTTCAGGCCGGCGGCAAAACCTACCCGGTGGGCTCCTACGTGATCAAGACGGCCCAGGCGTTCAGGCCCCACGTCCTCGACATGTTCGAGCCTCAGGATCACCCGAACGACTTTGCTTACCCGGGTGGTCCCCCCAAGCCGCCCTACGACAACGCCGGCTGGACTCTGGCCTACCAGATGGGCATCCAGTACGACCGCATCTTGGAAAGTTTCGACGGCCCGTTTGCCAAAATTGCGGATGTGCTGGCCCCACCCCCCGGCCAGATCACCGGGGCGGCGGGGGCGGCAGGATTTTTGCTCGATCACCGCGTCAACGACGCCTTCGTGGCGGTCAACCGCCTATTGGCCGCGGGAGAAGACGTCTACTGGCTTCAAGCACCGCTGGCCGCGTCGGGCAAGACCTACCCGGCCGGGACGTTTTACATCCCCGCGCAGCCTTCGGTGCTGCCGATGCTCGCCGAGATGGCCCAGAAGGTGGGTCTGGTCTTCGAGGGCACCCCGAGCAAACCGGAAGGCGAAGCCTTCAAGATGAAACCCCTGCGCATCGCGCTGTGGGATCGCTACGGCGGTTCGATGCCCTCCGGCTGGGTGCGCTGGATGTTCGAGCAGTACCAGTTTCCCTTCGAAGTGGTCTATCCGCAGCAACTCGACGCCGGCAACTTGAAGAGCAAGTACGACGCCATCGTCCTCGTGGACGGCGCTGTCCCGATGAGCGACAAAGCCCCGGTCGGCCGCGAGGCCCGCTTTTATAAACAGCCCAAAGCCGAGGAGATTCCCGCCGAGTTTCGCGATCGGCTGGGTTATGTCTCGGTGGCCAAGACCGTGCCGCAGCTGCGCACCTATCTGGAGGCAGGCGGCACGGTGATCGCCGTCGGCAGTTCCACCAACCTCGGCTATCACCTGGGTCTGCCCATCGAGAACGCCCTGACAGAGCAGACGGCCGAGGGCAAAGCCAAACCGCTCCCGCCCGAGAAATATTACATTCCGGGGTCGATTCTGCAGGCGAAGGTGGACAACACCCTACCCATTGCCCACGGTCTGCCCGAGCGGGTGAACGTCTTCTTCAACAACAGCCCCGTCTTCAAGATGAAGCCGGGGGCGCAGGGTGCGGGTCTGCAGACGGTGGCGGTCTTCGACAGCGACGAACCTTTGCGCAGCGGCTGGGCCTGGGGCCAGCGGTACCTCAAAGGCGGCGTCCCGATCGCCCAGGCGCCGGTGGGCCAGGGCAAGCTGTTCTTGTTCGGCCCCGAGATCGTCAACCGCGCCCAGCCCCACGGCACGTTCAAGTTCCTCTTCAACGGCCTGTACTACGGCACGGCCAGTTCCGTACAGATGGCCGCCGAACCGGGCGCGCGCAGCGCCGGCCGCTAAATCGTACCGGGAGGGTGGCACGCGCCTCACGCTCCCGGCTGCGCAATTTCGGGCCACAGGAAGCCGGCCTCGGTGACAATCCCGCCCATCGGCCGATCCCAGGGGTCGGTGGGAACTTGCTCATAGACAAATTCGCTGTAACCCACGGCGATGGCCGGTAGCGCATAGCGTGCGAGGAAACGATCGTAATAGCCGCCGCCGTACCCGATGCGGTAGCCGCGCCGATCGCAGGCTACCACCGGCACCAGCACCCAGGCTGCTCCAGCAGGATCGACCGCTTCGCAATCCGGTTCCGGTTCGGGCGGACCCATGGCCCCGCGCCCGACGCGGCCGGGTTCATAGCGGTGCCAGGTGAGTTCCGTCCCCGCCACCCGGGGCACAGCCCAGGTGCGGCTGTCGGCGAACAATGGCCGCAGGTCCGGTTCGTTGCGAAAGGGCAGGTAGGCGAGGATGCACCGGTCTGTGGATTCGAGTCGGCCGCTTAGATAGGCGCGGATGCGCTCGCTCATCCGCTCGCACGCTTCGGGGCTGAGCGCCCGGCGCCTTCCAAGGCACTGGACGCGCAGGTCGGCTTTGTTCACTCCGGCCGGGGCTGGCGGTCCGGTCGGAAGGGGCGCTCGGGTTTGACCAATCCGGTGCCGCCCTCGCTGCGCTCCGCCGATCGGGGCCGTAGACCGCCGCCGCCTTCGCCGCGGGGGCCACGGGGGGGACCGCCTTTGCCTGTGGGACGGCGGGGGCCGCCGCGGCGCTTGTCGCCGACGGGCTTGGGCAGCACGGCAATGGGGGTGCCGTCCTCGATGCGCAATGCCTCGCTGGTGCGGCGCACCTCGAGATCCCAAAATTTGCCGCGGGCGTCCTCGGGCAAAAAGCCCTCCAGACGCAATTTAAAGGCCCGGCCGGGTTTTTTCTTTTTGCTCTGCTGGCGGATCTTGAGCAGGACAAAACCTTCTTGCTGGGACTGAAAGCTCACTTCGCCGCGGATGGAGAAAAAACCGTCTACACCCTCGACGTTGGCGGTCGAAAACAGCAAAGTGGACTTTTCAACCGATTCGTCACTTTCTGTTTCCGTCTCCAGTTCTTCGTCCTCTTCGTCCTCTTCGTCCTCTTCATCGTTGGAGTCTTCTTCGGCGGAGTCGAAGGCGCTGTCTCTGTCGGGTTTAAGCCCTTCTGGGTTGAGCGACCAGACCCCGACAATCTGGGTGTGCAGGCCGCCGCCGTCGCGGGTGCGCGGGTAGACCACCCAGGGGTGATCGGTTGAGAGATCCAGGTGCTTGCGCACCAGGCTCAGCACCCGGCCCAGGAGCACCGCGTCGATTTCGACGCCGTCGGGGGTGAGCAGTTTGCCCTGGGTGATGCGCTCCTCGCTCGGTTCATAGCGGCCGCGCACGATGCCGATGGCCCGGTACTGCAAAGGTTCGCTCGGAGCAGGAAAGGGCGCTTTGGGATCTTCTTCGGGAATCTGAATGTGATCGAGATCGATTGGAGACGGCGGAGTTACGTTCATGTATACCAATGCGGACGAATGGCGCAATCGCAGACTGCTCTCACTTTGACATATGCGCCTGGGTTTGGCACACCATCGCAGGCGGGCGAAAATGACCCCAGTCCTTGACGCTTTGCTGTCGATGTCGATGGTTGCCCCCACCTGGCACTGGCTGTACCTTCCCCTCGAAGGACGCACCGGCTCGTGCCTGTTTGAGCGCCTGTTCGGCGAGGAGGCGGTGGCGGTCCTGCTCGAAAGCCCCCAACTCTCGCCGCGTACCGCCCGCTACTCGATCTTGGCTGCCTGTCCGCGGCGCGTGCTTGCTCCCGCCGTCGGTGAGATTCTGCCCGCGCTGCGCGCTTGGCTTGCCGCCGCGCGGCGGCAGCTGCCGCCGCCCGAGTGGAGGGGGCTGCCCTTTCGCGGCGGGCTTGTGGGCTGGTTCGGCTACGACCTGGCCTGGGAAATCGAAAGGCTGCCGTGGCTGCGGAACGACCCCTTGCCTTTTCCGACGGCCTGGTGGTTTGAGCCGGCCGTCTTTGCCGTCGCCGATCATCGCGAGGATAAGCTTTTGCTCGCCGTCGACAATCGGTCGGGACTCGGTCCCGACCGGGGAAGCCTGGCGTACTGGTGCAAGCGGCTCGACAGACCGATTTTGACCGACGAGGAGATCAACAGTGGTGCGTTGCCGCGC
This sequence comes from Gloeobacter violaceus PCC 7421, assembly GCF_000011385.1. NCBI lineage: Bacteria > Bacillati > Cyanobacteriota > Cyanophyceae > Gloeobacterales > Gloeobacteraceae > Gloeobacter > Gloeobacter violaceus. Next base: position 808,376 of record NC_005125.1, on the reverse strand, counting down.
CTGACGTCGCGCGACAGGTTTTTGGAGGCTGTCCATCAGGTCAAGGAGCACATTGCGGCCGGGGATATCTTTCAGTGCAACCTCTCGCTTCGCTTCGAACTCGACTGGGAAGGCAATGGCTGGCGGCTCTACCGACGGCTGGTCGGGCTCAATCCTTCGCCTTTCGCCTGTTACTGGCGCACGCCCTTCGGCGAAATCGTCAGCTGCTCGCCCGAGCGGCTTTTAGAAGTGCGCGGCGAAGCGCTGAGCACCCGCCCGATCGCGGGAACGCGCCCGCGCGGGTTCACCGCTGCCGCCGATCAACGCCTGGAAAGCGAACTGTTAATCAGTCCCAAGGAACGCGCCGAGCACATCATGCTGGTCGATCTCGAACGCAACGATCTCGGGCGGGTCTCACAACCGGGCAGCGTGCAGGTGGACGAACTGATGGTCATCGAGCGCTACTCCCACGTCATGCACATTGTCTCCAACGTCGTCGGCCGCCTGCAGCCCGGATGCGACGCCCTGGACGCGGTGCGCGCCGTCTATCCCGGCGGCACGATCACCGGCTGTCCGAAGGTGCGCTGCATGGAAATTATCGAGAGGCTCGAACCGGTGCGCCGCTCGCTTTTTTACGGCTCGGCGGGTTACCTCGACTGCACCGGTGACCTGGATCTCAACATTTTGATCCGCACGCTGCTCAAGTCCGGCTCCCGGATTTGGGGGCAAGTCGGGGCGGGCATCGTCGCCGATTCTGATCCCCAGGGCGAATACCTCGAATCGCTCGCCAAGGCCAAAGCCCTCTGGAAAGCCCTGGGAGACAGTCGATAAGTTGAGCGGCAAATCGATCTAAAAAAATTCATAGTAAATGTACCCAAACCGCCCCCGATGTTTTTTACTGGGTACATACGGACCGATGTAGTCAGCAAGACTCCCTATAAAAAATAGGGAGTCTGCACCATTTAGGGTCATGGCATTTATGGGCACTTCTAGCGCAGTCCATCCAGCGATTCTGGTCATCCTCGACGGTTGGGGCTACCGCGAGCAGACCGACGGCAACGCCGTCGCCGCCGCCAAAACTCCGATCTTCGACGCGCTCAAAGCCAGCTATCCTTTTACACTCATCCACACCAGCGGCAAGGCGGTCGGTCTGCCGCGCGGGCAGATGGGCAACTCCGAAGTCGGCCACCTCAACCTGGGTGCGGGCCGGATGGTCCCCCAGGAGCTCGTGCGCATCTCCGACGCGGTCGAAGAAGGCACGCTGCTTTCCAACCCCGAACTGCTGCGTCTCTGCCGCACGGTGCGCGAGCGGGGCGGCAAGCTGCATGGGGTGGGCCTCGTCTCCGACGGCGGTGTCCACTCCCACATCGAGCATCTGTTTGGGCTATTGGACCTTGCCAAGCGGGAGGGTTTTGAAACGCTGTTTATCCACGGGATGAGTGACGGTCGTGACACTCCTCCCACTTCGGGTGTTGCGTACTTCGAGAAGCTCGAAGCCCGCATCGCCGAAACGGGCTTCGGCACGATTGCTACTCTGGGTGGCCGTTACTTTGGGATGGACCGCGATCGCCGCTGGGATCGCACCGAGGCGATGTACCGGGTGATGACCGAGACCGGCCCCGGCACGGGTAAACGCGCCTCCGAGACCTTGCGCGAGAGCCACGCCGCCGGCAAGACCGACGAATTCGTATTGCCGGTGCGCCTGGCTGCCGGTGCGGTCGAACCCGGTGATGGGGTGATCTACTTCAACTTCCGCCCCGACCGGGCGCGCCAGCTCACCCGCGCCTTCGTGCAGGCGGACTTCGACGGTTTCGTGCGCCCCTACCTCGACCCGCTCGCCTTTCTCACCTTCACCCAGTACGACGCAACCTTGCCGGTGGCAGTGGCTTTTGCGCCCCAGAGCCTCGACAACCTCCTGGGTCAGGTGATTGCCCACCATGGCCTGCGGCAGTTCCGCATCGCCGAGACCGAGAAGTACGCCCACGTCACCTATTTCTTTAACGGCGGCATCGAGACGCCCCTGCCCGGCGAGGAGCGCTCGATGATCCAGAGCCCCCTGGTGCCCACTTACGATCTGAAGCCCGAGATGGCCGCCCGCGAGGTCACCGACCACGCCGTCGCCGCCATCGAAACGCGCCAGTACTCGCTGATTGTGATCAACTACGCCAACCCGGACATGGTGGGCCATACCGGCAACTTCGACGCTACGGTTAAGGCGGTCGAGACGGTGGACGCCTGTATCGGCCGCCTGGTGGAGGCGTGCGTGCGCGCCGGGGGCACAATGCTGCTCACCGCCGACCACGGCAACGCCGAACTGATGTGGGACGAACAGGGCAATCCCTGGACCGCCCACACCACCAACCCGGTGCCGTTTATTTTGATCGAGAGCGAGGGTCTTAAAATTCCCGGTTGGGGAACGGACGTGCAGTTGCGCGCCGGGGGCAGCCTCGGCGACATTGCCCCGACGATCCTCGAAATTTTGGGCCTCCCGCAGCCCGCCGAGATGACCGGCCGCTCGCTGTTGGGCGAAAGTGAAATCGAGATCCGCACCCCCCGCAGCCCTCTGCGCGTGGGGCTGTGAGAACATAACCCGCATCCAGAATCTCGGCTTTACTCGGCGGATTCTAGAAGTGAATTTGCTTCAGAACACTGGTCACATCGCCGCTTCAGGAACTGGCGATTTCGATCACAGTTGTACTGCGAGATGGCTTACAGGGGCGAGCCGAGCGCTTCGCTCCGCTGCGGCTCTGGTCGCCAGGCAACAGGACGGTCAGCGCCGTTATTTGGGAAAAGCGATCTGGTAGACGTGGCTTTTGTACCAGTAGGCGAGGATGTCGTGGTAGTTCCAGCCCGCCTGGGCCATCATCTGGGACACCTTTTGGCTCAGCAGAAGGCCTTTGGGAACGGGAAGCGAGTATTCGCCGTAGCGCACCCAACCGGCGATGCCCTCGGCGCGGTAGAAACCCTGGGCCTTCGAGTAGTCGAGAAACTGATCGCGCGTGGCGGCCACGGCCCGGTCGGTGCGCGGGTGAGTGAGCAGGGTGCTTTTGCCGGTGCGGGGGTTGTATCTGGCAAAGCCGCCGTAGACCTGGTCGGTGACCGTGTCCACCAGGTCGTAGTGGGGACCGTGCTTGCGGCGTACCCAACTGGTGAGTGCGTACGTGCGCGCCGCCACCGCCTGAGCCATCAGGGCCTGATCGCCGTAGCTTGAGGGCATCTCCCGGGGCACCACCCCGCGCAAATAGGTCTCCGAATCGACAAAGTTGATAGCGACAAGCCCCCCATGAAGCCGGCGAAACTGCACGCTCTCGGGATACCAGCGATCCCCCACCAGCACCAATCCTTCGGGGGGCAACTGTACGACCCCGCTACTTTCGCGCCGAACAGTAAACCATTGACCGGGAACGAGGTCGACTGCCGTGCCGTTGTCCTGGCGCAGTTGGGCCGGAACGGAGACGACGATTTTGAGCGTAGACTGCGGCCCTTCCACCAGTACCCGAAGCGGAAAAGCCTGCAATGGAGCGGCAAAGGCGAGCAACAACACCCAAAGCAGCAGGGCGGGTCCGGGCTTCATCGGTTGGAGCCGTCCAAAAGTACGCAGCAACCCTAACCCACGGCTAGCATCGTAGGCAAGAAACACCCGTCTACCATGCGCGTAAAAATCTGCGGCTTCACCGACCCGGGCCAAGCCCAGGCCGCCGCCCGGTTGGGAGTGCACGCCCTGGGCTTTGTCTGTGTCCCCGGCACCCCCCGCTATGTGGACGCGGCCCGCCTGCGCGAGATCGCCGCCGCCCTGCCGCCGTTCACCTTCAAAGTCGGCGTCTTCGTGGATGCGCCCGTTGAGGCGATGCGCGCCGCGGTGGAAGCGGGCGAGCTGCAGGGGGTCCAGCTCCACGGCGAGGAGAGCCCCGAGACCTGCGCTCACCTGGCGCGGACGCTTCCTGGGATTTTGCGGATCAAGGCTCTGCGCGTCCGGGAACCGGCGGACCTCGAAAAGATCGCACTGTACGTGGATGCCATCGAAGCGGTCCTACTCGACGCCTGGCATCCCACCCAGGCGGGCGGGACAGGACGAACCCTCGACTGGAAGGCGCTGCAGGGGTTTTGCCCGGCGCTGCCGTGGATGCTTTCGGGCGGTCTGCGGGCCGACAATCTGGCCCAAGCCCTGGACATCCTGACACCCGATGCGGTTGACCTGTCGAGCGGCGTCGAGAATGGGGTACCTGGACAAAAAGATCTGAGCAAAATCACTCAGATCTTGCACATCGCCCAAGGCAACACCGGGCAACGCCGACCGCCCCTTTGCGATGGAACGTGACTGCGGCGAATAGACGCGGGCGGTTTATGATTAATGATGAAGGCACTGTTACCTTTCTTAATTTCAGTGCGCAGCTGGAGAAATGAGCGTGGTGTCCGCAGCGAACTGGTCGGCCCTGGTCGAAGACGACTTAAGCCAGATGACGCGCAATTTGAAGAATCTGCTGGGGACGAAGCATCCGGTTCTGTATGCAGCGGCTGAGCACCTGTTCAACGCGGGCGGCAAGCGCATCCGCCCGGCGCTGGTGCTTTTGGTCTCGCGGGCGACGGCGGCCTACGGCGAGCCGACCGAGCGGCACCGCCGTCTGGCTGAAATTACCGAGATGATCCACACTGCGTCGCTGGTGCACGACGATGTCATCGACACCAGCGCCGTGCGCCGCGGCATCGACACGGTCAATTCCCGCTTCGGCAACCGGGTGGCGGTGCTGGCGGGGGACTATTTGTTCGGGATGGCCTCGGCCTACCTGGCCCGCCTGGGCAGCCTGGAGGTGGTCGAGCTGTTGGGAATTGTCATCTCGCACTTCGGCGAGGGCGAACTGTTGCAGAGCACGCTGCAGTTCGACTCGGACCTGACCTTCGAGCAGTACATCGACAAGAGCTTTTATAAGACCGCTTCGTTGATGGCAGGCACTTCGAGGGCGGCGGCGGTGCTCTCCGAGAGCCCAGCGGCCGTCTGCGAAGCGCTCTACGAGTACGGTCGCCACCTGGGCATCGCCTTTCAGGTAATCGACGACCTGCTGGATTTCACTGGTTCGACCGCCAAACTGGGCAAACCCGCCGGTTCGGACCTGCGCGACGGCAATCTCACCGCCCCGGTGCTCTACGCCCTCGAAGAGTCGCCTCACCTGAGCGGCCTCATCGAGCGCCAGTTCGAGCAGAAGGGCGATCTTGAAAAGGCCCTTTCGCTGATCCATGCCAGCCGTGCGCTGGAGCGCACCCGCGAGCTTGCAGAAACCCACGCCCGCCGGGCGGTGACCTCTCTCGACACTCTCTCCCCCTCCCCGGCGCGCGAAGCGCTCAAAGATTTGGTCGGACACACCGTCAGCCGGCTGTACTGATGGGCCGTGTTTGTAATGGCCTCGCCAGAATCCGAAATCTATCTTAAAATTGGGGCCAGTACGGACGGTCACGCAGCGGTTCTGGTTGGAACCGGAAGGCACATCTAGGAGGAAATTATGGCGCTTGTACCGTTGAGGGTTTTGCTGGATCACGCCGCTGAAAACAACTATGGCATTCCGGCGTTCAACGTCAACAACCTCGAACAAATCAAGGCGATCATGGACGCCGCCCGCGAAGTGAACAGCCCCGTCATCCTGCAGGCGTCGCGCGGCGCCCGCAAATACGCGGGTGAAGCGTTCCTGCGCCACATGGTGCTTGCGGCGGTCGAAGAATACCCCGAGATTCCGATCGTCATGCACCAGGACCACGGCAACAGCCCGGCCACCTGCTACTCGGCCATCAAGAACGGCTTTACGAGCGTGATGATGGACGGTTCGCTGATGGAAGACGCAAAGACCCCGGCGAGCTACGAATACAACGTCGAGGTGACCGCCAAGGTGACCGAGGTGGCCCACGCTCTGGGTGTGAGCGTCGAAGGTGAACTCGGCTGCCTCGGTTCGCTCGAGACCGGCGCCGGCGACAAAGAGGACGGCCACGGCTTCGAGGGCACCCTCTCCCACGACCAGCTTTTGACCGACCCGGATGAGGCGGCCGATTTCGTCGAGCGCACCGGCGTCGACGCCCTCGCCATCGCCATCGGCACCAGCCACGGCGCCTACAAGTTCAGCCGCAAGCCCGACGGCGCCATCCTCGCCATCGACCGCATCCGCGAAATCCACCGCAGGCTCCCCAACACCCACCTGGTCATGCACGGTTCTTCGAGCGTGCCCCAGGATCTCCAAGACCTGATTAATGCCCACGGCGGCGCCATTCCCCAGACCTGGGGAGTACCGGTGACCGAGATTCAAGAAGGCATCCGCAACGGCGTGCGCAAGGTCAATGTCGATACCGACAACCGCCTGGCGATCACCGCTGCGGTGCGCGAAGCCCTCGCTAAAGAACCCGCCGAGTTCGACCCGCGCAAGTTCTTGATTCCTTCGATGAAGTATATGCTGAAGGTCTGCCGCGACCGCTACGTCGAGTTCGGCTCCGCCGAGCAGGCGAGCAAAATCAAGCAGGTCTCCCTCGATGAGATGGCCAAGCGCTACATCGCCGCAAGCACCATGAAAAAGGCCGTCACGGTCTAACAGCTGTACCACTTAAGCACCAAAAAGGGGCTGATTCTCGGCCCCTTTTTGTTTGCGGTACTGCCGACAAAATGCCGGTATGTAAGTCCGCACCTGGGCGTCCGGCTTAGCCTTGAGGAGACTGGGGAATTGGTGATCCGGCAACCGAATGGCGAGAAGTTCGAGACCTTCCTGGCCTTGGCCGAACGGGCCGAACAAGAAAGGCAAAGAGCCGAGCGGGCCGAGCAGGAAGCAACCCGCCTGCGCGAGCGATTGCGGCAGTTAGGCGTTGAGCCGGATATTTAGGGGCTCTCACCTGAAAACAAGAGCGCAACTCTGATTTACAATTTTCTTTGGCTTAGGTAATGTGCAACGCACTCGCTGAGTTGCGCATGACGCCCTCTACTCCTTCGACGTGGATCTTTCCTTCACCGAGGTCCGCCCTTCGGCTTGCCGAATTTCCTGCTCTAGAAAGTAATTGAGCAGCGTGCGCAGCAGCACGATCGCCGCCAGAGTCAAGATGTCCTGGCGGGTGGGCGCTACCGCCGTGCGCAGAATGTCGCTGGCGACGGTAAATTCGAGGCCCAACGTCAGCATCCGGCCCAGTTGCAGCCGGATCGTCTCGATCGAATCGAACCCCTCGCCCTGCGGCAAGAACCCTCGCCGAAAGTACTCAAAGATGCCTCGCAATACTGCGATGCCGATCACCAGGGCGGCGGCGATCTCCGCTGCCGCCGCAAAGTAACCGACGATCAGTTTCAGCCAGGGCTCCAGAGGATTGGCGAGCGCACCTTCGACGACCGGCTGGGCGACATCGAGGCTCAAAAGGAGGGCGAGCCCCAGGATCAGTGCAGTCGGCAGCAGCAGGCTGAGCGGGTTGTTGCGCGGTGTCTCCGGTTCCATCGCTTGCGGTGAACTAGTTACGGACAATCATCTGTCCTTTGTTGGAATAAAGCTTGAGCTGACGCCACCAGGGATACACCACCTCGACTGTCACCCCTTCGTGCGGCTGGGCCCACTTGACGCACTGACCCGCATACCCTTGAGCCGCCCAAATCCGTTGCAGGCGAGCAAAAGCCTTACCGATACCAGCCAACACCTCACGACCACCCACCCGGTCGTGCCATAGACCGTGTAGGGCTCAGTAGGCGTCCTGCAGTTCGTAAAAGTCGGGCGTCACGTAATCTTTGCGCATCGGCCAGCCCACCCAGTCCTCCGGCATCAGGATGCGGATGAGGTTGGGATGGCCTTCGTAGATGATCCCGTACATGTCGAACGACTCGCGCTCCTGCCAGTCCGCCGTCTTCCAGATCCAGTAGACCGAAGGGACGCGCGGGTTGTCGCGGGGCAGAAAGACTTTGATGCGCACTTCCGGCGGCCGATCGGCACTGTCGCTCAGCTTGGTGAGGTGGTACATGCTCCCGAGGGAATCACCAGGGCCTTCGTCGAAGCCGCACTGGCAGGCCAGATAGTTGAAGCCGTCGTCGTAGAGAGCCCTGGCCACCGCGATCAGGTGCTCGGGCTCCACTTTGATGATCTCGATTTTGCGGTTGTCGAGACCCGTCAACTCGTGGGGTAAACCGCGCGCCTTGAGCGCGTCGGAAATAGGACCGGTGACAAGCTCGATGGCAGTCTGCCCATCGGCCGCGGATTGGGTGGTTTGCTCTTCCATCGGATCAGACCTGTTCGTTTTGCTTGACGACTTCGGGCAGCACCAGAGGCATCTCCATGGCCGCCGCCAGCCCCGGTGGGGGCGCCTGGCGGGTCGGGCTCTCGAGATACTTGCTCGAGAGTGACTCCGGGACCGCTTTGAGCGTGTGGGCAGTAGTGTGGTAGCGATGGGTCTGGCGGATTTGCTCGTAGCGGTCGCGCACGTCCTCGGTGGCCATTTTCTTGCGCAACTTGACGATCGCATCGAAGATCGCCTCGGGCCTGGGCGGGCAACCCGGAATGTACACGTCCACCGGTATGAGCTTATCGACACCCCGCACGGTGGTGTAGGAGTCGGTGGAGAACATACCGCCGGTGATCGTGCACGCGCCCATGGCGATCACGTACTTGGGCTCGGGCATCTGTTCGTAGAGGGTCACCAGCGCCGGGGCCATCTTCATGGTGACCGTACCGGCGGTGATGATCAGGTCCGCCTGGCGCGGTGAGGCGCGGGGCACCAGCCCGAAGCGGTCGAAGTCGAAGCGCGAGCCGATCAGTCCGGCAAATTCGATAAAGCAGCAGCTCGTGCCGTACATCAGAGGCCAGACGCTCGAAAGCCGCGCCCAGTTGTACAGATCGTTGAGCGTCGTGAGCACCACGTTGTTGGTCAGTTCGCTGGTGACTTCGGGGCGCTCGATCGGGTTGAGCAGGTTCTTGATGTCCATGGCGTCTTGGGGCTTGCGCCCGTGCGGGGTGGGTGGATGCAGAATATACAGTCGGGTCGAATCAGGTCCACTCGAGGGCGCCCTTGCGCCAGGCGTAGACCAGGGCGACCACCAGAATGGCGATAAAGATCAGCGCTTCGATAAACGCGAGCAGTCCCAGCTGGTTGAACGCCACGGCCCAGGGATAGAGAAACACCGTCTCCACGTCGAAGACGACGAAAACCAGGGCGAACATGTAATAGCGGATGTTGAACTGGATCCAGCTGTCGCCGCGCGGATCGACCCCCGATTCGTAGGTGGTGGTGCGGAAGGCGCCGGAACCTTTGGGACGGATGAGATAGGAGATGGTGAGGGCCAGTACCGGGACCAGGGCGCTCAACAACAAAAAGATGAGCAGGGCGTCGTAACCGGAAAGAACAAACACTGCGTTTTGTGAAGTAACGGTTGTGTCCTTCAGTGTAACGCAGCTGTACGGCCGAGGCCCGAGCGGACCTCGCCTTGACAGGCTTGCGAGCGCGTGGGTTACGATTGGCAAAGCGTTCGGGCGTCGCCAAGCGGTAAGGCACCTGGTTTTGGTCCAGGCACTCGGTGGTTCGAATCCATCCGCCCGAGGATAAGTGATTCAAAATTGATCGATCGGCCGCCCCACCACCTTCAGGTCGAGGGCGTAGCCGTTGGCGACCAGGTAAGCGGCGTCGGCCTCGCGGGCCACATTGCGGTTGAGTTCACCAAGCAAGTCTCGAAAACGCCGACCCAGGGGATAGACGGGGATCACGCCCCAGCCGACCTCCTCGCTCACGGCAATCACCCGTGCCGCACACCGGTGCAGCTGGCCAGGCAAGGCCGCCACCTCCTGGGCGAGCGACTCCTCCGCCAAATCTGCGAGCAGCCTCGCACCCAGCCAGCCCCCGAGCGAATCGATCAGCAAGCATTCGTCCGCTTCGGCTTCTGCGAGTACCGCTTCGAGGGCCGGCCCACCGGGCGCACCGGTCTCAACCAGACTCCAGCAGGCGGGACGGCGCTTGCGGTGACGCGCGAGGCGTCCCTGCCAGTCCGCATCGTCGGGGACGCTCCAGCCTGTGGCGACATAAGTGACCCGGGCAGAGGACACCGCCAGTCGTTCGGCCAGCTGGCTTTTGCCGCTACGGGCGGGGCCGCTTACCAGGATCAGTTTCACCGCCACCCCTTCCAATTGCTCGGCCAGTGGATATATTTAGTATTGCCAACGCCTCTACCGGCAGGCAGAATAAGTAGCTGAGTATTTTTGCGCATCCACCCGAATTTTTTATGAGCACCGAGACCCTTGAGAGGAAAAGTGTACAGCGCAAACCCATGCCGCTGTACAAAGTTCTGCTGCACAACGACGATCACACGCCGATGAACTATGTGATCGAGGTGTTGATGAAGACCATTCCAAAGATGCAGCCTTCCAAGGCGCGCAAGATCATGCTCGAAGCCCACAATGGCGGGGTGGCGGTGGTGATTGTCTGTGCCCTTGAACACGCCGAATTTTATAGCGAAAGCCTCAACCGCCACAACTTGACTAGCACCTACGAACCGGACTGCTAAGCCGGGGCAAGCACCCGGGTAAGTACCCGAGCGTTGGCGCGTGCTCTCTGCACCCAGCTTTGGCGCGCCTCGGCATTGAGACCGCTGCCCTGCCTGTAGGCTTCACCCCAGGCGCGGGCGAGCACCGCCGGGTCGTCGGGAAGCCGGTTGAGTTCGCAGCCGGGAGCCTGGATCTCGCTGAGCAGTTGGGTCACTTTCGGATCGTAGCTGAGGCCCCAGACCGGATTACCCCCGGCGGCGGCCATCAGCACACCGTGCAGGCGCATGGCGACAGTAAGCTGCACCGAGGCGAACAGGCCCATCAATCGACGGGGATCGCCCTCGCTCACCACCAGGCCGGGTTTTTCGAGACTTTCGGCAACCGTGCGGGCAAGGGGTTCATCCCCGGGAATCTGAAAAGGAACACACAGAACGCTTGCACCGATGTCGCGCTGCAGTTGGTCGAGGGCCGCGATGATCACGGCCTGCCGCCGCACGTCGAGGTCCGGGTGGGGTCTGAGGACCACCGCCACGCGCGGCGGCGCGAGCGCCCCGGCCGTCGGGTTAGAAGCCGGTTCCAGTGCCCAGACCGGATCGCAGGTCTGTTCGTGGGGGATACTCCAGCTATCGAGTAACCGGGCAGAAGCCGCATCGCGCACACTCACCGCCCGGCAGCCCGCCAGCAGTCTGCGGGTGTAATCGCGGCACCAGGGATCGCGCAACGGCCCGATGCCCTGCGCCCAGGCGACGGTGCGCTTGCCGAAACTCTGGGCCAGCTGCATCAGCGAACCGTAGTAGAGCACGCTTTTGCGGCCGGTGACATCCTGCATCAGACTGCCGCCGCCCCAGATAAAGGCATCGGCGCGGGCAATGGTGCTGCTGACTGCAAACAAGTTCCAGCGATCCCGGCATTCGACGGCGTAGCGTTTTTGCATTTGTCGGGGGTTGGCCGCGAGCACCACCGGCTGGACGTGGGCGGGCAGCATCTGCAGCAGAGTGGACAGCAACGCTTCGTCGCCGCAGTTGCCAAAGCCGTAGTAGCCGCACAGAACGGCCCGCATTTCTAAAACTGCACCAGCTTGCGCCGCACCGCCTCGATACACAGCGCCACCCGGCCGTTGGTTTCGTTGGTATCCTCCAGAGCGATCCCCAGCTTTTCTTTAAGGCGCTGGACGTGGTTTTGTACCGTTTTTTTGCTGGTATAGATGCGATCGGCCACGGCCTGATCGGTAAGCGCTTCTTTGCAGATAAGGCCGAGCACCTCGACCTCCCGCTCGGTCAGCTGCAACAGACCGCGCAGCTCGCGGGGGATCTTCAGCTCGCCGCTCAGAGCACTTTTGGCACCTTCGAGAAACTGGGTGCGCCGGTCCATCTTGTTGACGGCGGCAAAACCGCCCTCATGGCGACCGATCGCATCGCCTAGGGGGGTGAGCAACAGGGGCTCACTCGAATAGACCATCACGCACTGGTGCGGAAAGTGCTTGAAGACGTCGCGCAGCAAATTGAGGCCCGGCTCTGCCGACTGCTGGCCGCTGGTCTGACCGTAGAGCAAATCGATCACCAGCAAATCCGGTTGGAATTCTTTGAGGCGCTTGATGGCGGCGACCGGGTCGCTCAAAGTCTCGCAGTAGGCGTCGGCTTCGAGCTTCTGCAACCACTCGCAGTTGTTCTTGGCCACTTCGGGATGATCTTCGACAATGATGAAGCGCAGTGCCATAGGGGTGTTGAGGGATTTTCCTCAGCGTATCACTGCGGCTCCTCCTCTGCTCGAGCCCAAAGCGCAAGTCCGTATTCAGGCAAGACTTGAGTGTGGATTGCTTTGGGTTGCACCGGTTGCTCCCTCAATCAAAAGTAGATGCGTTTACTTGCTGACTTGTTCGTTTACCCGTGGCCGCAAAAGCCCGACTAGGCCCAACAAAGCGAACGCCCCCAACGCGGCGGCAACCGCCGGATAGCGATCGGTCCAATCGAGCAAACTGGGGATGGCCAGATGACTAAAATCTCCCCGAGAGCGGTCGTATCCCTGTTCGCTGTCTATGGGAGTGAACAGGTTATCGGGATCGCCTGGGGATTTGGGTTGCTGGGTGCGCTGCAAATCGAAAGCGGTCCACTCCAGCAGCTTATCCAGCAAAGGCGGCGAGAGCCGCTGAAGCCAATCGAGCACCCGACCGGAATCGCCCACGATCAATTCGCGCACGGGATGCTGGGCGGCGAACACGATAGCGTCCGCCACCAGTTCCGGTTGGTAGTAGGGTGGTACCCCGGAGGGTTTGACGCCCAGTTTGCTGCGCGCTTTGTTGTAGAAGGGTGTGTTGATCACTGAGGGGAGAATGCTGGTGACGCTCACAGGAACTCCGTCTTTGCGCAGTTCAAGCCGCAGCGATTCGAGAAAACCTTCGACGCCGTGTTTAGCGGCGGCGTAGGCGGCCATCAGCGGCATAGCCCGCCGCCCCTCTACCGAGGAAACATGAATCAGGGCGCCGCCGCCGGTCCGCTTGAGGTGCGGCAGGGCCGCCATCGCCCCATAGACCTGCCCGAGTAAACTGACATCCACCACCCGCCGAAACTCTTCGGCGGTAGTTTCCTCGAAGCGGCCAATCACCGCCGTAGCGGCTGCGTGCACCCAGGTGTCGAGGTGACCATAGCTCTCGACCGCCAGGTCGGCCACCCGCGACACCTGCGCAAAATCCGCGGCATCGGCGACGATCGGCACCACCTGAGTTCCGAACCGTCGAACTTCGGCGACCAGTGAAGCCAATCCTCCCTCGCTGCGGGCAGCTACCACAAGGCTTGCACCCCGGCCGGCAAATTGCAGGGCACTCGCCCGGCCGATGCCGCTCGATGCTCCAAACACTACGACCACCTGCTGTTCGATCGGTTTGAGGTTCATGGTGACTCCTGATGACAGGGAAGATGCAAAAACAACAAGGATTCGGTTTTTTATGCAATGCCATAAAAAACCAGGCCCCGGATTGGATAATCCAGAGTCTGGCGGCGAGAGAAATTGGTTCTCAATGTGAAAGCGTTCACCTGCCTTAGCGGGGAAAGCCGGTGCCGGAGGCAATGTTGAGAACATCGCGAACCACACTGTAGCCCGCGAGATCCCAAAGCAAATAAGCCACAAAACCAATCATCGCAAAGCGACCATTCCAAATCTCGGCCTGGGGCGTCCAACCGAGGCGAAATTCATTGCGATCGCGAGCCGGATCCAGGGGATCGGCGGTAATCGTTTTATCTTTATTATCCTGCCCTGACATCATAATCAAAATCCAAAATCGGCTTGTAACAACAGGCTAAGCAAACATCCAAATGTTCCCATCTCCCGAAAGGAGTAACCTACTTCAACCTATTTGCTAATGGCCTAACTGTGAATCAAAATAAACCTAAAAAAAGCAAACAACTTTAGAAACACCCTACAACATTCGGAATTTTTGACCTTACTTCAAGACTGTCAACCCCAAAATTGCTCAGCTGGACGCACAGCTGCAACCGATATTCGTGTTGCCGCCTGCGCAGGTATACCTCAGGGCATGCCCTATAGTTATAGTAAAGATCGACGTGGACAAGACCCGCCTGCCAATCGCTCCATTTCAAATTTGCCGTTCGGTTTAACTGTGCCAATTCCAAACGGTAGTATAGGGCTCGAGTGCAATTCCTAACTGTGTTGTGATCCCAATTCAGTCTCCGCTATTATTGTTGCAATACCTGCCTTATACTAACAGCACAGGTGCAAACAAATCCTCTGTTAAAACATGAGGTTCTGCGGGAACTCTGTCTAGAGACCAAGAGTGTATAGTGGTTTGCTCATCGCTTCGTTATTGCTGACATACTGCGCAGTCTGGAGTTTTGTGCGAATCACCGTAGCCATCTCCGGCAAAGCCGAAGGGCTCGTTTGGGAACCGCACACAAGCGCAAACCGAGTCACACTTAGCAGAAAGGGTTTTCGCGGGATTCACCTCTAGGGCTAGTACCACAAATCCTTCTAAAGATAGAACCGATTCTTCTAGTGAGTGTCTAAGTTAGTGCCATAGGTTGATGCGGGCTATGGCATTTGCTTAGTTCTCCAAGTTTAGCATTGCTGACGATTGAATGCTTAGCCCTAGACCGGTGGTCAGCACAGCAAAGTCACGGGAGTCAACAGCCGCCAAGCTCACTCTGGCGGCTTTCTCTCGAGCTGCGGGTAGGGCTCGTCTTTTGAGCCCCTTGTTCTTGTGAGGGTTCTTGCAATTCTTGCATAAGTGCCCGATTGAGACCCTGAACTGCATATCCGCAAGGTCCACTCGCTCAGCCGGAGAAGGACAAAATTCGTTGTCTTGCACAGGAGCTTTGGTATGATTCGACAAATGTGCTGGTTGCCCATGACCGAAACCGGAGGCATGCAGGTGCTGCACCTGAGAACCCATCCCTCTCAACCTTGGGTGCCTTATAATCAGCGTCCAGAATACGTCGTTTCCGATTACAACGAACCGGACGGCTCGAAAGGGTGGGCCTGTTACCAAAAGTTGCTCCGGGCGGGCTGGTCGCTAGTGCCGACGTCCCTGGCCATGCACGAACCTGTGTTGAGCGAGCGGCTTGAAAGTGCTTAAGCAGCCGTTTAGTGCCAAGTAAAACGATGCGCTTCTTCCATGCCCGGCTAACAGCTAGGTCTCTGAAGGATCCTCCGGGCCAGCACCTTTGCCGATGATGCCGTATTCGTAAGGCCCGGCGGTGATCACGGGCAGCTGACCAAAATTTTCGAGCGGCGGCGGCGAGGAGATGGTCCACTCTAGACCGTGGGAGCGCCAGGGGTCATTCTCTGCCTTAGTGCCGGCAAGCCAACTGATGAGCACATTGAGCAGAAACGGCAGTGTCGAGATACCCAGCACCGCCGCCCCGAGCGAAACGATTTGATTGAGGAGAGTGAACTGCGGCAGATATTCCGCCACCCGACGCGGCATGCCCAACAGTCCCACCTGGTGCATCGGCAGAAAGGCAAGGTTCAGGCCGATGATCGTGGTCCAGAAGTGGACTTTGCCCAGGGTTTCGTTGAGAAACCGTCCGGTCATCTTCGGAAACCAGTAGTATACCGCGGCGTACAGACCGAGCACGCTGCCTCCGAACAGCACGTAGTGCAGATGGGCGACCACGAAGTAGGTGTTGCTTACGTGGATATCCACCGGCACGGAGGCGAGCATCACCCCGGTCACCCCCCCCGCCACGAACATACCCACGAAACCCATGGCAAAGAGCATCGGCGTGGTGAGCCAGAGTTTGCCTCCCCAGATGGTGGCTACCCAGTTAAAGACTTTGATCCCGGTCGGTACGGCGATCGTCATCGAGGTGATCATAAAAAACAGCCGCAACCAGTCGGGGGTGCCGGAGGTGAACATGTGGTGCGCCCAGACCGTAAAGCCGATCACCCCGATGGCCACCGTCGAGATGGCCACCACCCGGTAACCGAACAGCGGCTTGCGTGCGAAGGTGGGCAGGATCTCCGAGACCGCGCCCATCGCGGGCAGGATCATGATGTAGACGGCCGGGTGCGAGTAGAACCAGAACATGTGCTGGTAGACCACCGGGTCGCCGCCTCTGGCCGGGTCAAAAAAGGCGGTCCCCAAAGCCAAATCCGACCACAGCAGCACCACGGCGGCGGTGAGCACCGGTACTCCCAACAGCGTGATCACCGAAGTGACCAGGGTATTCCAGATAAAGATCGGCATGCGGAAGAGGGTCATTCCCTCGGTGCGCATCGCCAGGATCGTGGCGATAAAGTTGACCGCCGCCAAAATCGAGGAGATCCCAAGGATGCCGACGCCGATACACCACAGCGACTGGCCGTAGTTGAAGAACGTCTGCTCACCCACCTGAATCGCCTGCAGGCTCAGGGGCGGATAGGACCACCAACCTGCCTGGGGCGGGCCGCTCGGGACCAGATAGCACGAGAGCAGCACCAGTCCCGCCGGGGGAATGAGCCAGAAGCTCGCAGCATTCAACCGCGGAAAAGCCATATCCCGTGCGCCGATCATCAGTGGCACCAAGTAGTTGCCGAGCCCGGCCGACATCGGGATGATCCACAAAAAAATCATGATCGTGGCGTGCAGGGTGAACAGGCCGTTGTAGGCGTCCTGGCTGACGACGTTCGACTCAGGTGTAGCCAGTTCCGCCCGGATAATCATCGCCTGCAACCCGCCTATCAGGTAGAAGGTAAAGGCGGTGACCAGATACTGGATGCCGATCACCTTGTGGTCGGTGTTGAAGGTGAAATAGCGCCGCCAATCGCCGGTCGCCCGGTTGGAAGCGGTCTGGGAAGCAGAAACATCGACCATGACTATTACGATCCTCTGTTGGGTTGCTGGAGGTGTTCGAGAAGCCGGGCCGTCTGGGGCGAGCGCACAGGCGTCAGCAAAGGCACAGGGTCAACGACGGTCGCCACAGCAGCGTCACGCTCCCCGGCGGCCACCTGGGTAGTGCGCCACTTCTCAAATTCGGCAGCCGTCTGCACATAGACGGTGGCCCGCATCGCCCCGTGGTAAGTGCCGCACAGTTGTGTACAATGCAGCACGTACTCGCCCACCCGGTCGGGCAAAAGCCGGATCTCCGTAGTCCGGCCCGGGATAATGTCCTGCTTGAGGCGAAATTCGGGCACCCAGAAGCCGTGAATGACGTCCTTGGCGGTCATCTTCAGCACCACGGGCCGGTTGACCGGCAGGTGCAACTCGGCGGTGGTGAGCCCGCCGCTCTGGGGGTAGGTAAATACCCAGGCCCACTGCACCGATTCAACCGCGACGGTGAGTTCGGTCTGCCCTTCCCGTTTGGGACCCAACTCGGGGGAGTCGGTCACCTGAGCCACTTCGCGCAACTGCGACTTCGGCCCCAGATGATGGCTTGCGCCGGTCTGGGGATTGCTGCGTATCAGTTTCAGGTACACGTCGTAACTGTAGACCCCCAGAAACGTCACCAGCACGATGGGCAGGATCGTCCAAAGAATCTCCAATTGCAGGCTGCCCTCGATGGGCGGGCCGTCGGAGTAGTCGTCCGGGGCGCGCTTAAAGGCGAAACCCGAATAAACCAGAAGTGCCACGATGGCCAGGGTGATCATCGTGCCGACGATCGCCATGAACCGAAAAAGCTGGTCTACCGACTTCGCCTCCGCCGAACCGGCCAGGGGCAGCAGCCAGTCGATGTTGCCGCCAATTAAAAAAGAGGCCAGGGTGATCACGACAACAGCGACGACGAGCAGCACCACTTTGAAGATCGTGGAGGCCCGTGGGAGCCGATCGAACCGGTTCATTCGCACACCCCCGTAACGCGACAACGCTCCGACGGATCGGCGGCCGGATTGCGCAGCAGTTGCACCGCCGTGTTGTGTACACCAAAGTCATTGGCCATCTGGGCACCCAGTTCTCCCTGCACGTACAAAAGACCGACGGCAATCACCCCGGTAAATACATATCCCCATTGCACTTGGCGCTCCTCGTGCTTGCGCCAAAAATAGCGCTGAAATCCACGCCAGACGCTCATCAGCACAATCACCGCCAGCATGGTCACCCCACCGACCGCGTGCAGCAATCGGGTCTGTTCAAGGGAGAAACCCCAGCGGCTCAGAATATTTGCTTCCGCCGGCGAAATTTCAATCAGCAAAGTCTCGAACATTCCAAAAGCCACGGTCACGAACGAAATCACCGCTGCCGCCACCAGGTTCCACCAGCCGATGTCGAACAAACTCGACCGGCCAATGGGCAAGGTCAGACCGAGGCGCTTGCGAAAATCGTAGAATGCCCCGGCCGCGTCGAAGAAAACGGCAATGATAAACAGTCCAATCGTAAAGTGCACAAAGGTCGGATGGAGAGGAACCAGATAAGGCAAATTGTTGAAATCCATTCCGGCATTCCGCGGGTTGTAGTTGTGGAATTACGGCTGGGTGCGGGCCGTCGTGGCTTCGACCACCGGTTTGACGTGGATACCGTAAGTCCACACCAGTTGTGTCCCAAGGAAAACTTGATAGAACACGGTGCCGACCACCAGCAGCGAGAGACCGAGGTAAGCAGGGTTGAGCCGATTGGGATCACGATAACGCGCCACACCCCTCCAGGCAGCCATGATCAAGATCAAGGCTCCCAGGGACCATCCGATAATTGTGTGCCAGGCTAGCACCGGTTGCATTGCATTGGATTGGTGCGCGAGTCCGGCTTCAATCTGACCGAAAATAATGGCGCCGATGACGGCGGCACAGGCGACTACCAGGTTGTACCACCCAACGTTGTGAAAGCTGGGTTTGCGACCAAAATAACCGATAAAGTCAAACAGCACCGAAGCGATTACCGTGGCTATCACAAAGTGCACAATGATAGGATGTATTGCGCTTCCGATGATCTCTGGGTAGGGTAGACCGTATTCGTTGAGCTTGATGTCAAACACAGGATTCTCCGACGATAAGTGCGCAGAGTGCTTGGAACAGTTGTTTCAACAAAACGAGACTCAAAGCTTTACTCCATCCATTGAGCCAATCTATTGAAATGAAAGCTTTATATTGACATTGTTTGTATTTGCCAACAATTGTTCTAAAAGCAGGAACCCATTAATGCGACTTGACCCTAGCAGGGGCTGAGAAACTTTGAAATCTATCTTTTGGTAGATCGCTCTGCAAAATTAAATCCAGTTGCTACTTCACGTTGTTGCAGAGCCCGTTGGCAAATTCCCGATTGTGTGGTGGAAAAGCCACACAAGATTTGATGATTTATTCCGACATTACTTACATTACTTATTTCCTTTGGCAGCGTTCAATCTTCGGGTATAGCGCTAAACGCCCGAAGTTACACCTTGCGAACTATGGGAGCCTTCACAAACAGGATCTACCGTTGGACAGTGAGCTATTTCGGGATCGTTCGCGTTCAATGTGAATCGACACCTACAGGCAGACCAGGATTGATCATAGGCGTCAGCGAGCGGTGTGTACGCAAATCGATGGAGACAAGCCGATGGCAACAAGCGATTCAGTGGGGTCTCGGGCAGGTTTGAGCGGTCCCGGCACCGAAGAGATGAACGTAGGCAGCACAGAAAGGCTGATTTCGATGATCAGCGGCAGTTTGGTGGCCTTCTACGGTCTATCGCGCAACAATCTGGGCGGCTTTGCCCTGGCGCTGCTGGGGGGAGGCCTGGTTTTGCGGGGCGTCACGGGCAAATCCATCGTCTACAAAGCGCTCGATATCGACACCGCGCACTCCGGGCGGGGCGACGGGCGCAACCTGCCGGACGAGCGCAACGTCCAAATCGCAAAGGCCGTGACTGTCAACCGCTCGCCGGAGGATCTTTACCGCTTTTGGCGCGACTTTGAGAATCTGCCTCGCTTTATGGGCCATTTGCAGTCGGTGCAGATCGTCGATGAGCGGCGTTCGCGGTGGGCTGTAAAGTCTCCGGGCGGTGGCACTGCTGAGTGGTTGGCAGAGATTGTCGAAGAAAAAGAAAACGAGCGGATAGCCTGGCGCTCGCTCGAAGGATCGGATGTTGCAAACGCCGGTTTGGTGCGGTTCAGCCCGGCTCCGGACGGTGGCACGCAGGTGCAGGTGACGATCACCTACGATCCACCTGCCGGAAAATTGGGAACGGTCCTAGCCTGGTTCGCCGGTGAGGAAACTTCGCAGCAGCTTTACGACGATCTGCGCCGCTTCAAACAACTTATGGAAGCGGGCGAGCTTATTTCCACCGACGGCCAACCCACCGGTCAGCGCTAATCCACCCATAGGAGCGATTATGAAAGCGGTTTGCTGGCACGGTGCGGGCGATGTGCGGGTTGAGACCGTCCCGGATCCGGCCATTCTTTATCCTCGCGACGCCATTATCAAAGTAACCTCCACGGCCATCTGCGGCTCGGATTTGCACCTCTATGACGGGGTGATCCCGACGATGCAAAAAGGCGACATTCTTGGCCACGAATTCATGGGCGAAGTGGTCGAAGTCGGGGCGGCCGTCAAGAACCTGCGCAAGGGCGATCGCGTGGTGGTGCCCTTCACCATCGCCTGCGGCCACTGCCACTTCTGCGAGCGGACGCTGTGGTCGCTGTGCGACAACTCCAACCCCAATGCCTGGATGGCCGAGAAAGTCTACGGATCTACCTCCGGTTCCGGGCTTTTTGGGTATTCGCACCTGTTCGGAGGCTACGCGGGCGGACAGGCGGAGTACGTGCGGGTTCCCTTCGCGGATACCGGACCGATGAAGGTACCCGAAAGCCTGACGGACGAGCAAGTGTTGTTCTTGACCGACATCTTTCCGACCGGTTATATGGCGGCGGAGAACTGCAACATCCAGCCGGGGGACACGGTGGCGGTCTGGGGTTGCGGGCCGGTTGGGCAGTTTGCGATTAAAAGTGCCTACATGCTCGGGGCGGACCGGGTGATCGGTATCGACCGCCATCCCAAGCGCCTCAAAATGGCCAAGGAGCAGGGGGGTGCCGAGGTGCTCAACCTCGACGAGGTAGAGGTGGGTGAGGCCCTTAAAGAAATGACCGGCGGTTGGGGGCCGAGCCACTGCATCGACGCGGTGGGTCTGGAAGCCCACGGCAGCGGCATCGAAGGGATTTACGACAACGTCATGAACGCCTTGAAGCTGGAGACCGACAAGCCCGCCGCCCTGCGCCAGGCAATCGTCGCCTGCCGCAAAGGCGGCACAGTCTCGATCCCCGGCGTCTACGGCGGCCTACTCGACAAGATGCCCATGGGGGCGGCGTTTGCCAAGGGGCTTACCTTCAAGATGGGCCAGACCCATGTCCACCGCTACTTGCAACCACTGTTGGAACGCATCGTGCAGGGCGAACTCGATCCGACTTTCGTGATCACCCACCGCCTCAAACTCGACGACGCACCGGAAGGCTACCGGACCTTCCGCGATCAAAAAGACGACTGTATCAAGGTTGTGCTCAAGCCTTGACTTGTGGCATCAAACCAGCAACTCGGCGCGGACGGCCGGCTTACACCGTCTAGCGCCGGCCGCCTCGTGTAGGCCGGTAAGCAATTGCTCTGTCTGTTCCCAGCCGATGCACGCATCGGTGATGCTCTGACCGTGGCGCAAGTTGCAGCCGTCGCCTAACTCCTGCCGCCCTTCGACTAGGTGACTTTCGATCATCAGGCCCATCATCCGCATATCCCCCTCGGCAATCCGTGCCGCCAACTGTTTGCAGACTTCCCCCTGGCGGCGGTGATCTTTGGAGCTGTTGGCGTGGCTGCAGTCGACCATCACCCGCTCCGGCAAGCCCGCCTCGCGCAACAACCGCCCTGCCTGCGCGAGATGTTCAGCCGAGTGGTTGGGGCCGTTTTTGCCGCCGCGCAACACGACATGGCAATCGGGATTGCCGCTGGTCAGCACGATAGCCGTGCGACCCTCGCGGGTGTGCGAAAGGAACTGATGGGCGTTGCGCGCCGAGAGCACCGCTTCGACGGCAACGGCGATGTCGCCGGAGGAGCCGTTTTTAAAACCCACCGGACAGGAAAGCGCCGAAGCCACTTGCCTGTGCACCTGACTTTCGACCGTGCGCGCCCCAATCGCCCCCCAACTGATCAGATCGACGATGTACTCGGGGGTGATCGGGTCGAGAAATTCGGTGGCCGCCGGCAGTCCGAGCCGGGCAATGTCGAGCAGCAACGCG
Source organism: Gloeobacter violaceus PCC 7421 (assembly GCF_000011385.1). NCBI lineage: Bacteria > Bacillati > Cyanobacteriota > Cyanophyceae > Gloeobacterales > Gloeobacteraceae > Gloeobacter > Gloeobacter violaceus. Next base: position 786,312 of record NC_005125.1, on the reverse strand, counting down.
CGGGCGGTGGTCAGTCCCTCACCGATACGACAGCTGCCGTCGAGGCCGGGATCGTTGATGAGTCCTTTCCAGCCGACCGTGGTGCGCGGTTTCTCGAAGTAAACGCGCATGGCGATGAGCAGTTCGTCCGCATAGCGGCGGGCGCACTCGGCCAGCCTCTGGGCGTACTCGCGCGCCGCATCGGCGTCGTGCACCGAACAGGGGCCGACCACCACCAACAGGCGTGAATCAAAGCCGCCCAATACAGCGCGAATCTGCGAGCGGCCCCGGCGCACTGTATTCTGGGCAGCCGCATCCAGAGGCAATTGCTCGCGCAGTTGCACTGGAGGAGGAATCTCACTCACCGAGACGATCCGCAAATCGTCGAGCGGCTCAAAGGCGAACTCGCCGACATCGCGAGAGCCGCCGGGCACTATCGTCCGCTGGTCCAAATCGGGCATGGCCGTGTGCTACCTGCTCTGGTTGACAACCTCCCAGATTGTGGCACCTCAAGCGGTAAATCGCGACGCTTTCTCGCCCGGATCTAGTTGTCGAACGGAGGAAACAACCCGTTGTAATCCACCTCAGCGACAAACCCATCCGATCGGAAGTGCATAGTCACATCCATACCCGCATCCGCCAGCCGCAACAGCGTTGCCCGCAGTTGCTGGACCAGCTCTTCTACAGTTGTCTGCTGCTGAATCAGTTCTTCTAAGGTCATAGATAGTACTCACATTTCACTAGAGCGTAGCTTAGCGTCGGTGGCCGGGGGTTCCGCGCTGCACCTCCGTCAAGCATTGACATCGTGGAAAGGAATGGAGGATCCTCAGTCAAGGTCGGGCCAAAGGCCGCGCAATGCAACCCAATTATGGAGGGGCTTTCAGCGATTGCTACCCAGTTTGGAGTAATCTTGAGCAGCCGATCCCGAGGTGGGCCGGGATAATTATACAGCAGCCCGAAATCCTGGCTAGCCCCCCAACCATTCCGCCGGTGTCCATCGTCTGGTGCCTACTGATCTCAGAAGCGGTCAATTTCCAGAATTAGCGTTCGCCACTTCTAAGGCGGGGTATCAGGCGCAATCTATAGAGAGACCGTTGTGGTTCAAGGGCATCGCAATTTTCTCACAGCCGGGTACTTCTCAGTCGACTTCGCCGACAAAGTCGGTGCAGCCGATCGCCTGTTCGGTGAGGGCAGCCTTGGGATTGACCGGGCATTTGAGTACCGTTTCCCCAGTAAAGTAGCGGCAGCGGGTACAGGGGATCGCATGGAAGCGTTGAACGCGCCGCAGGCCGCGGTTGGTGCCGCGCACCAGCTGCAACAGTCCATAAACGAGCGCCAGCCACAGCAGCACAGCGATCACGCCGCTGGGCGGCGGTCCGAACACAATGGGCATCGGCCACCGCAGAATAGTGTGTACCGCCGGTGGGATCGCCGACCGGGGTTTGTTCAGTGTAGGCCCTCGGCGCGTCGATCGATTGTGCCGGAGGGCGGATGAGCTGTTGGGTCTACCTGGTGCGCTGCCGCAACGGTGCGCTCTACTGCGGCCAGACGGCCGATCTCGAAGCGCGCCTGCGCCTGCACGCGAGCGGCAAAGGGGCACGCTCTGTACGCATGGCGGGTTTCGACCGCCTCGCCGCCAGCTGGCCGGTGGCCGATCGCAGCGCCGCTTTGCGCCTGGAGGCGGCTATCAAACGCCTTGACAAGGCGACCAAAGAAGCCCTCGTCCGCCAGCCCGAAAGGTTGGTCACCCTCGCCCCGCCCACCGGCCCAGGGCTCCAGCAATCAAACGAAATATTTCATCTGAATGGGGTAGGCGATGTAGCTGATTCTGGCTGTGCTAGTCTTTAGCACAAAGCTGCGAGCGCTGCGGTTGTCTGGAAGTTTACCGGATATCTCCCATCCATCCGATGTAAAAACGCAAATGCAATCTCACCTGTGTATTCTGGCTGTTCTTGGCCATTTCCTGCTGCTTGCTGTACCTGCCGCCGCCCAGACGCCTGCTTTGAGCGCTTCCGGGGGTGGGTTGCTTGCTGCGGCCGTCCGGGAGGACGAAAAATCCTTCGACGAGGTGGTGCGCGGCTACCGCGCCAGCCAGGGACTGTTCACGGTCTACACCAACCTCGAAGAGAACCGGGTGCTCATTGAAATCGCCCCGGAGCAGTTTGAGCGGTTGTTCTTGTGCAATGTCACTTTGGAAGCGGGCGACGGGTTGTACTTCGACTCGGGGGCAATGCTCGACAACTTTCCATTTATTTTCAAGCGCGTCGGCAAACGGATTCAACTGATTCACAAAAACGTCTACTACCGCGCCGAGACCGGCACCCCGATTGGCCGCGCCGTCGAGCGGGCGGTCTCCAGTTCGATTGTCGGTTCAGCCAAGATCGAGAGTCGACCGCACCCCGAGCGCAAAAGCGTTCTGGTGGATCTGTCGAGTTTTTTTGTGCAGGACTATGCGGGGGTGGCCAACGCCCTAGGCCGCCACAAGATCGACTTTGCATTCGATCGGAACGAGAGCTATCTGGGGCCGGTGAGCGCCTTCCCGCTCAACGTCGAGATCGAGGCGGTGCTGCACTTCAAGAACAATCGCCCGCGCGGGACCGACGGGCGGATCGCCGATGGGCGCAGCATGCAGCACCGCTACCGCTACAGCCTCTCGACATTGAATGAAAGCGGCGGGAGCTACCGGCCGAGGCCGGCCGACGACCGGGTGGGTCACTTTTTGACGCTGCACCAGGACTACACCGACCCGACCGCCGAGACCCCTTACGTTCGCTATATCAACCGCTGGCACCTCGAAAAGGCCGACCCGAGCGCGGCCCTCTCGCCCCCCAAACAGCCCATCGTCTTCTGGCTGGAGCGCACCGTGCCGCTGGAGTACCGCGAGGCGGTGCGCGAGGGGGTGCTCCTCTGGAACCGCGCCTTCGAGGGCATCGGCATCCAGGGCGCCCTCGAAGTGCGTCAGCAACCCGACGATGCCGAGTGGGATCCAGCCGACGTGCGCTACAACACCGTGCGCTGGATTGTCAATCCGGGGGGCGCCTACGCCGTCGGTCCCGCCCGCGCCAACCCTTTCACCGGCCAGATCTACGACGCCGATATCCGCATCAGCGCCGATCTGGTGCGCTACCTGGTGCGCGAGCGGGAGGATTATGTCGCCCCGCTGGCCGGTCCCGCCGCCCTCACGCCCCTGCTCACCCGCTTACCCGTTTCGCAGCTGTGCCAGTTTCAGGCGGGGCTTGCCTCGGAGGCGGCCTTCGGCTGGAGCGTGCTTGCGGCGCGCTTAGGAGGGCTCGATCCCAGCGCACGGGAAGCCAAAGCGTACATCCACGATGCCATTCGCGCCCTGGTCGCCCACGAAGTCGGTCACACCCTGGGTCTCAGGCACAATTTCCGCGCCAGCGCCGCCCACACCCACACCCACCTGCACGATCGCTCCCGCACCCAAAAAACTGGGGTATCCGCCTCAGTCATGGACTACAACCCGGTCAACCTTGCCCCGCGGGGCAAACCCCAGGGCGAATTCTGGAACAGCGGCCTGGGCGAGTACGACTACTGGGCGATCGCCTACGCCTATAAGCCCTTCGAAGCGACCGAAGAATCCGTGGGGCTCGCGCGCATCGCCGAGCGCAACCTACCCTACGGCACCGACGAGGACGCCTTCGGCTTCGACGCACGGGGCATCGACCCGGTGACCAGTCCCTTCGATCTCGGTTCCGACCCGATTCGCTTTTATCGCGAGCGCATCGAGATGGCGGGCGAGTTGCTCGCCACCGCCGAGCGCGGCTACCTGCGCAAGGGCGAGCGCTACCAGAAGATGCGCCGGCTCTTTTCCCAGGCGTTGCGCGCCCACGCCACCGCCGCCGCCTCGGTGCCCAAGTTCGTGGGCGGCCTCTACCACCGCCGCCACCACCGGGGCGACGCGGGCGACCAGTTGCCCTTCGAGCCGGTGAGTGCTGCCCGCCAGCACGAGGCACTCGCCTTTTTAGGCCGCTATATCTTTGGCGCCCGGGCTTTCGCCTTTTCGCCCAGCCTGCTCAATCAGCTGCCGCCGGAGCGCTTCGAGGACTTCAGCAACACGCCTTTTTACATCGCCCGCATCGACTATCCGGTGCACGATCAGGTGCTCGACATCCAAAAGCGCGCCCTGGGGCGGCTCTACCATCCGATCGCCCTGCAGCGGCTGGCGGATCTGCCGCTGCACTACCCAAAAGGCCAGCCGCGCTTCACCCTGGCCGATATGTTCAGCAACGTGCGCTCGGTCATCTGGGAAGAAGTCGCCCGCCACCAAAGCATCAGCAGCTTCCGGCGCAATCTTCAGCGTGCCCACCTCGCCCAACTGCTCGCCCTGGTCGGGCCGAATCCCCAGGCAGCGCTCTGGTCCGCCCTCGGGATTGCCGCGGCGAGCGGAGCGTCAGCCCCTCCCGAGGATGCCGCGAGCCTGGCGCGCGCCGATCTGACGGCCCTGCGCACCCAGATCCGCAGAGCGCTCGCAGCGGGCAAGCTCGACGCGCTCACCCGCGCCCATCTCGACGCATCCCTGGCCCGCATCACAGCACTGATTGAGCCCGGTTCAGGACGTTCGGGCGATTGATTCGGGTCATGGGGAACCAAATTGCCCTGCCGCTCGACTGCATACTGACTTTGGGCGCGGTCGGTCGGCCGTGCGAGTATTCCGTGAAAAGGTGCAGGTATCCATGTTTCGCCAACTGACGGGTCTTACGGGGCTGGCCATCATCGCTGTGCTGGCAGTGCCGGCACAGGCCGAGCCAAAATTTTCGTTTGCGACCACCCCCGGGCAGCTGCCGCGCGATGTGATTCCGACACGCTACGCGGTCGAGATCACCCCGGACCCCAAAAGTTTGACCACGATCGGCACCGAAGTGATCGACATCGAGGTGCGCAAGCCCACCCGCACCGTGGTGCTCAACGCCCTCAACCTCAAAGTCGACAAAGCCCGCCTCGACGGCCAACTACCCGGCACCGTCAAAATCGATCCGGCGAAGCAGACCGCCACCATCACCTTTGCCCGGCCGATTGCGACCGGTCCCCACAAACTTTCCCTGGCCTTTGTGGGCCAGGTGAACGCCCAGGCCGAGGGGCTCTACTACGTGCGCTACAAAACCGACAAAGGCGAGAAGCTGATGTTCGGCACCCAAATGGAGCCCACCGACGCGCGGCGGATGTTTCCGCTGTGGGACGAGCCGGTCTTCCGCACGCCCTTTGCCCTCACGGTCAATCTGCCCGAGAACTTCAAGGCGGTCTCCAACATGCCCGTGGCGAGCGAGAAGCGCCTGGGGGGCGGCCTCAAATCGATTGCCTTCGCCCCTACCCCGAAGATGCCCAGTTATCTGCTGGTGCTGTGCGCGGGTGAATTGGAATCCCTCGATGACCAGGCGTCGGGGGTCAAAATCGGCGTGGTCACCACCGAAGGCAAAAGCCAGAACGGCCGCTACGCCCAGGAGGCGCTTAAAAAGCTTCTGCCCTACTACAACGACTACTTCGGCGTGGGTTACGCCCTGCCCAAGCTCGACCAGATAGCCGTCCCCGGCGGATTTGGCGGCGCGATGGAAAACTGGGGCGGCATCACCTACAACGAAGCGATTTTGCTCTACGACCCGGCCCGCTCCTCCCAGAGCACCAAAGAAGCGATCTTCAACGTCGTCGCCCACGAAGTGGCGCACCAGTGGTTCGGCAACCTGGTGACGATGGCCTGGTGGGACAATCTCTGGCTCAACGAAGGCTTCGCCTCCTGGATGGACACCAAGGCCACCGACCACTTCAACCCCGAGTGGGAAGTCTGGCTGCGGGCGAACGCCGCCAAAAATGTCGCCATGCAGTCCGACGCCCGCTCCACCACCCATCCCATCCAGCAGCCGGTCACCGATCCGGCCCAGGCGGCGAGCGCCTTCGACGAGATCACCTATCAAAAGGGCGAAGCGTTCATCCGCATGCTCGAAGCCTACCTGGGCGAAGCCAAATTTCGTGACGGCATCCGCCGCTACATGAAGGCCCACACCCTCTCGAACACCACCACCGCCGATCTGTGGGCGGCGCTCGAAGAGGCTTCCGGCCAGCCGGTGCAGGCGATCGCCGCCGGCTGGACCGAGCAGCCGGGCTTTCCGGTGGTGACGGTGTCCTCGCGCTGCGAGGGGGGCAAGCAACGGCTCGCCCTCAGGCAGGACCGCTTCACCGTCAACGACCCGAACGCCAAGGCGCTGTTGTGGAAGGTGCCCATCACCTACGGCGAAGTGGGCAGCGACAAAGTGGAATCTTTTTTGCTCGCCGATAAGACGGCCACCACCACCGCCGAGGGTTGCGGAGCGCCAGTCAAGCTCAACCGGGGCGACACGGGCTACTACCGGGTGAAGTATGAGGGCGACCTGTTCAATCAGCTCAAGCAAAATTTCTCGCGCCTGCAGACGGCGGACCGGGTGAATTTGCTCAGCGACACCTGGGCATTGGTGCAGGCGAAGCAGGCGGGGGCGCGCGACTACCTGAGCCTGGCGGAGGCGGCCAAAGCGGATACCAACCTGGCGGTCTGGCAGCAGATCCTCGCCACCCTGGGTGAAATCGACCGGCTGCAAATCGGCCAGCCGGGCCGCGAGCCTTTCCAGACCTATGCCCGGGCGCTGTTGCAACCGGTCTACCAGCGCGTCGGTTGGGACGCCCAACCCGGCGAGCTCGAGACGACCGGCCTGCTCAGGAGCAGCGTGCTCGCTTCCCTGGGCAAGTTCAAAGACGAAGCCGTCGTCGCCGAGGCGCGCCGCCGCTTCGAAGCTTTTGTGCGCGCCCCCGAGTCGCTTGCCCCCAACCTGCGTCCGCCGGTGCTGAGCGTCGTGGGTCGTTACGCCGACCAGGCCACCTACGATCAGTTGCTTTCGCTGGCTCGCAAAACCCAGAGCACCGAAGAGAAGCGCAACTACTACGCGGCGCTGGCCGGGGCGCTCGACCCGAAACTCGCTCAGCAGACATTGGCGCTTTCGCTCAAGAGCGAGGAGGAGCCCAACCTGTCCACCAACCTGGTGCTGCAGGTGGCCGGCAGCGGCGAGCACCGGGAGATGGCCTGGGAGTTCGCCAAGCAAAACTATAAAGCCCTGCTCGACAAGCGTGCCTTTTTCAACCGCTACAAGTACCTGCCGGGACTGGTGGCCAACTTCACCGAGCCGGAGCGCGCCCAGGAATTCGAGGCGTTCGCCAAGGCCAACCTCCCGGCGGAGGCGCTGCCGGAGGTGAGCAAGGGTGCCGAGTTCGTCCGCGCTTCCGCCGGGATCAAGGAGCAACAGATGGGCGAAGTCGACAGCTGGGCCTGCAGCAGGACCAAAATCGAAGGCGGCAAAGGCACCCAGTTCTGCCTGGGGGTGAACTGAGGGGTCAGGTTTAAGACCGTAGGGCCGTTGCCTCCACCGCTTCGCTCCCCAATCCATTCGCAGCCCAACGACAAGCCGGCCCCATCGCCGCAGTCGACACGCGTCGTGCACGCACCGGAAAGATAAGCCCATCCCACCCGCCGACCCGCCCGCCCACCTCGCCATTGAGTCCGGGGGGTGTCGGGGGGCCGGCAGCCCCTCGACGCGGGGAGGAGGAGAGCGCGAGAGGGGAACCCGAAGGGGGTTCCGCCTCTCGCTCCACAGACTTTCGTGCCAAGCTAGTTGGCTACCAAAGTTTTCAGTCGGCTTGCCTGTCGCTGTCAGCTGCCAGGGCCATACCCCACAGCAGTTTGTGCAGGGCGATAAGCACGGTTGCGAACGGCCGTCGCACTGCTTTTTCCACAGCCTACGCAGTCCACTCGGCGCCGTCCGGGGTACGCCCCCTGCGCCAGTAGTAAATAAGCGCCAGGCTCACGACCTTGAGCAAGTAGTAAAGCCCCGCCACCACGGCAAAGCTGATCCCCATTACCAGTAGCGGCTCTTTGTCGATGAGATCGTTGAACAGGTCATCCACGATGGCGTCGGGCTGGGTGATGATGTCCCAGCTGTTGAAGCGCTGGAAGCGGCCCAGGTAGATGCCCACTGCACTGAGGGCGTGGATGGCCAGTTCAACCGGCAGAATGAACCGGGCCAAACCCTGCCGCCGCAGGTAGCGGCCCATCAGGACCAGCGACAGTACATAAGCTTCAAATCCCCCCAGGATAAATAACAAGTACTGGGGAATGAGCGCCAAAGTGATCACCCACGCGGAGTAACCTCGGCCGCGGATCTGCTCGATAAGGTGAATGACGTCGGTAAGAACATAGGGGGCGTTGGGCAAAAAGGCGAGCCAGACCGCCGCCACCCCCCACCATAGCGGTGAGCGCCGCCGCTTCGGATCGAACAGCCAGAAACTCAACGCCAGGGGCACCAGCGCCAGAAAGAGGTTCCATCCCATCCAGCGCAGGTTTCTGCTGAGGGCGGCCAGGGCTTCTGCGGCCCAGTAAAGCAATTGCTTCATGTCGATTGTGGAGCCGGAACGGGAGGCACGCTCGGCATCTTCTCAGCATACCGACAGCGGGCGGTTCCCAGACGTCGTCAACTAGGATCACGGCATCTCACGCGTCTCGATGAGCGCCCGCAATTGCTCCTCATCCAGGACGGCCACCTTCAGATCCTGGGCACGGGCGAGTTTGGAGCCGGCTTTTTCACCCGCCACCACGTAGCTGGTACGGCTGCTCACCGAACTGGTCACCTTGCCGCCGTGGCTCTCGATGAGGGCGGTGCACTCCTCGCGCGACAGCGTCGGCAGCGTACCGGTGATCACGAAGGTGAGCCCCGCCAGGGCACTGCTCTGGGCGGCCCGCCCGCCGCCGGCCAGCTGTAGACCGTGGGCTTTGAGCCGTTCGAGCAGTGCGCGGTTTTCTGCTTGCGCGAACCACTCGACCACCGAGCGGGCCAACTCCTCTCCAAAGCCGTAGAGCGAAGCGATAGCAGCCAGGTCGGCTCGGGCGAGAGCATCGGCGCTTGCGAAAGCGCGGGCCAACTCCACCGAGACGCTCGCACCGATGTGGCGCAGCCCCAGGCCATAGAGCACCCGGCTCCAGGGCTGGCGGTGCGAGCGGTCCAGTTGCTCGACAATCTTGGCGGCCGAACGGGCGCCCAGACGCTCCAGGCCCGCCAGTTGCTCTGCGCTCAGTTCGTACAGATCCGCCACCGTATGGACCAGGCCGAGGCTTACCAGCCTGGCGATGAGCTTGTCGCCGATGCCGTCGATTTCGAGGGCCGCGCACCAGTGGCCGAGCTTCCCCCGGATGAGCGCCGGGCACCGGGGGTTTGGACAGCGCACCGCCGCCTCGCCCGGGGCGCGCACTACCGCCGTGCCGCACTCCGGACAGGTCTGGGGAAAAACGTAGGGCACGGCTTCGGGCGGGCGCAATTCGCCGATCACCCGTACCACCTCCGGGATAATCTCGCCCGCCTTGCGAATAATTACGGTGTCTCCGACCCGCACATCGAGAGACTCGATACGATCCTGGTTGTGCAAGGTCGCCCGGCTGACCGTCGTCCCTGCCACCGCCACCGGCTGCAGTTCGGCCACCGGCGTGAGCGCCCCGGTGCGCCCGACCTGGACGGCAATCGCTTCGACGACGGTGCTTTTTTCTTCGGCAGGGTACTTGAAGGCAATCGCCCAGCGCGGAAATTTGCTGGTGAAACCCACCTCCCGCTGATGGTCAAAGGCATTGACTTTGACCACCACGCCGTCGGTGTCGTAGGGCAACTCGTGGCGGTGGTTCTCCCAGTGCTCACAAAACGTCCGCACCTCGGCCAGATCCCGGCACAGACTGCGGTGGGGGTTGACCCGAAAGCCGTGGCTTTCGAGTTCTGCGAGCGCTTCCCACTGGCTTTCGGCGCGGCCGTAGTGGGCGGTGTAGGCAAAAAAGCCCAGGCGGCGCGAGGCCACCACCCGCGAATCGAGTTGTCTGAGGGTGCCGGCGCAGGCGTTTCGCGGGTTGGCGAACAGTTTTTCACCGGCCGCCTGGCGCTCCTGGTTGATGCGCTCAAATTCGTCGCGGGGTATGAACGCCTCGCCGCGCACCTCCAGCACCGCCGGTACCTCGCCCCCCAGCAGCTTGAGAGGAATCGCCCGGATCGTGCGCAGGTTCTGGGTAATTTCTTCACCCTCGACGCCGTCGCCGCGGGTGGCGCCGCGCACCAGCACTCCGTCCTCGTAACTCAAGGCAGTGGCAGATCCGTCGATTTTCAGTTCGCAGATAAACTCCAGACCCGGGCCGATTGCACGCAGCAGCCTTTCGCCCCATTTTTCGAGTTCCGCCTGGCTGAAGGCGTTCTCGAGGGAGAACATCGGCACCCGGTGGGTGACACTCACAAAGGCCGAGGCGGGGCGCTCCCCGACGCGCCGGGTGGGTGAATCGGGGCTGACAAGCTCCGGATAACGGCTTTCGAGGTCGACCAGTTCGCGGTAGTGCTGGTCGTAGATGGCGTCGCTCACCTCGGGAGCATCCAGCACATAATAGGCGTAGCCCCACCGGTGCAAAAGCGCGCGCAACGTCCGGGTGTGCTCCTCGATCTCGGGGGGGACGGTTGTGGACATCAGGTTACCTCGCGCGGGCCTTTCCAGATTTTACGCGCCCGGGGTTGTGGGGAGCCTTCCCCGGATGTCGCGCTTAGAGATATCTTTTCGGTGTGCCTGGGAATGCTTTGGTTGGGAAGCATCGACCCCGAAGCGGGAATCGGTAAGATCAAAAGCATCGAGAGGCGAATTGTTATGCCCGAATTCACCACCACAGATCTTTCTCGTCCTACTGACTTTCCAGCGGAGATCGCCCTTCCTCCCGCCGATTTATGGAGCGACGAGCCTCCCATGGAAAGCGACCGGCACCGCAAGCAGATGGATCTGCTCATTCGCTCGCTCGAATCCGGGTGGCAGTCCCGGCAGGATTTTTATGCCACCGGCAATCTGACGATTTACTTCAGCCCACACCAGAGCAAATCGGAGGATTTTCGCGGTCCCGACTTTTTTGTGGTGCTGGGCACCGAGCGCCGGGACCGCCGAAGCTGGATTGTCTGGCACGAGGACGGCAAATACCCCAATGTGATCGTCGAGTTGCTGTCCGCTTCGACCGCCGCCGTTGATCGCGGTCTCAAAAAGCAGATCTACCAGGACACTTTTCGCACGCCCGATTATTTCTGGTTCGACCCGGAGGGCACTGAATTTCGAGGTTTTCATCTTGTCGACGGCCGGTATGAGGAACTTTCCCCCGACGAGCGCGGCCGGTTGTGGAGTCGGCAATTGGAGTTGTACCTGGGTGTCTATGAAGGTTGGCTACGCTTTTTTACACCGGACGGTCAACTGGTACTGCTGGCCGAGGAGCAAGAAAAACAACGGGCTGATCAAGAAGGGCAGCGGGCTGACGCTGCTCAGCAACGCGCCGAGCAACTTGCCTCCTACCTGCGCAGCCAGGGGGTCGATCCCGACCAGCTCTGATCCGGTCTGTCAATATTTCCTGTCAAAGGCACCGTTTCTTGGTGGAATCGAATATTCTGTCCGCTAAATGCGACTGGCGGAATTGAGGCATGTCCCCCCTTGCCCTGCGTGTCTCGCCCAATGGTGAAGCGTCGCGCTTCTGGATGTTGCTGGTTGGGGTCGACGGTTACCTCGACCCTGGCCTGGCGGATTTGCGTTACTGCGTGGCTGACTGCGAAGCGCTCGCCGGGGCTTTGCAGGCCGTCTGCTGTGAAACGATCTCCCCGATGCTGTTCGTCCACCACGACGGCACCGACGCCGGGGCAAGCCTTGAGCGGGTGCGCGCCAGCCTCCGGCAGATCGTCGATGCGGCCGGGGCCGAGGACACAGTACTGTTCTACTTCTCGGGCCACGGTCTGCTGCACCGTGGACAGGCGGTGCTTTGTCTGGCCAACACGCGCCTTGCGGATCTCGAAGGCACCGGGCTAAGGTTTGCGGAATTGATGGCTGGCTTTGAGCGCTGCCGGGCGGAGCGGCAGCTGGTCTGGCTCGACGCCTGCCACAGCGGCGGGATTGACCTGGGAGTCACCGAGGCACAAAGCGCCGATCCGACCGGCCCGCTGGTCGAGGCGCTGCGTCAGCGCGCTGCGCGCAGCCGCTGCTTTTACGCTTTACTCTCGTGTGATCGTCAGCAGGTCTCCTGGGCTTTCCCGGAGTTGGGCCACGGGGTATTCACCCACTTTTTGCTCAAGGGACTCGAAGGTGCGGCGGCGGACGCCCAGGGCCGCATCGAGGCGGACGCTCTCTACCGCTACGTCTACCACCGGACGCTGCGCTATGTAGACCGCCTCAACCAGCAGCAGCGGCTGATCAGCCAGCAGCGCCGCGGCGGCGCTCCGCTGCCTGAGTACCGCCTGCAGACTCCTCAAAAAATCGTCAATGTCGTCGGGGAACTGCTCATCGGCAGCATTCCCGGCCCAGCTCCAGGTGGGCCGGTGGGCCGGGCGTTGGTGGTGGACGGCTCCGTCGGCAGCGAGGCGGTGCTTGCTTTTGGGCGGTTGCTGCTCGGCGCCTCGGGCTACCGCGACCAGACGCAGTACTGGTCACCGGCGCACCAGGGACTTTCGCTACGCGAAGCGTTGTCCCGTGCCCTGGCCTACGACGCCTCGGTGCCTCCACTCCAGACGGTGCTGATTTATCTGCACGGGCGCATCGAAGCTTCCGCCGACGGCGAATCGTGGCTGGTCTTGCGCGAAGGAGTCCGCCTCAGCCGCTCCGCGCTGCGGTTGGAACTGCGCCGGGCAGCGGCAAGCCGTCAGATCGTGGTGCTCGATTGTCCGGGGGCTTGCGATCTCGACGATTGGGTAGGCGAACTGCGGCTCGAAGGCGACCAAAGCCAGTGTCTCATCGCCGCCGCCGCCCCCCTGTCCGATCCGGATCGCTTCACCCGAGTCCTGGTACACACGCTTGAGTCGAGCGGCGATGCGCGCTCGGGCCTTGCTGTCACCGAGTGGATCAAGCTTATCGATCGCGAGCTTGCCCCTGGAGGCATCCGGCTGCACCTGTGGCTTGCCGGCAGCCAGGGGGTGATCGAAGTCTTACCCGGTACAGCCGGACAGAGCCCCACCGCCGCCACAGTCGATCTGGGCGTTTCGCCCTACAAGGGCCTGCGCCCCTTTCAAGAGGCCGACAGTGCCTTTTTTTGCGGCCGGGACGCGCTAGTCGGCAAACTGGTGGCGGCGGTACGTTCCCAGCCTTTTGTGGCGGTGATCGGCGCTTCCGGCAGCGGCAAGTCCTCATTGGTCCAGGCCGGGCTGGTGGCCCAGTTGCGCCAGGGAAAACAGGTGCTTGGTAGCGAGGGCTGGTGGATCAAGACTCTGCTTCCGGGCAGCTATCCTTTCGCCGCCCTGGCCCGGCTTCTGTTCGAAGGCCGGACCGCAGAGGAAGACGAGATGGCGCTGGGGGTGGAAGACTTTGTGCGCCGACTGCGCGAGCGCCCAGAACCCATCGTCCTGCTGGTGGTCGATCAGTTCGAGGAATTGTTTACCCTGGCTGCCGCCGAGGAGCGCGACCGTTTTGTCGAACTGTTGGAAGGGGCGCTCCGTTACGCCCCGGACCGCTTCAAGCTGGTCATTACGCTTCGGGCCGACAGCATTACCCCCTGCCTGGAGTATCCAATCCTGGCCGCCGCCCTACAGCGTTCGAGCGTGCTGGTCCCTCCACGCCTCAGCCGCGAGGACTATCGCGCCGTCATCCTGGAGCCCGCATCCAAAGTTGGTTTACAGGTGGAAGCGGAACTAGTGGAGATACTACTCGACGAACTGAACCACTCCGCAGGGGAGCTGCCCCTGTTGGAGTTTGTATTAGAGCAGTTGTGGAAACAGCGCTCCGGGCCGTTACTCACCCGCCGGGCTTACGAGGGGGATATCGGCGGGCTAAGAGGAGCACTTGAACGCAAAGCCGATGAAGTTTACGAATCGCTCAAAGAACTGGATGCACGCGAGTGCGCCCGCTGGTTAATGTTGAATCTCGTGCAATTGGGGGAGGGCACCGAGGACAGCCGCCGCCACCTGCCCCGCAATCGTCTAATCAGCCGCCGCTATTCTTCCAAACTGGTGGAGAGGGTGTTGAACGCCTTTCTCAAAGCCAAATTGTTGGTGGTCGATGCGGCCGAAGAAGAGGAGTCCGGTTCCTCGACAGCGACGGTAGAAGTGGCTCATGAAGTGCTCATCCGCAGTTGGGGAAGGCTGCGCGAGTGGCTGGCCGACAACCGTTCCCGCCTGCGCACCCAGCGACAGATTGAACAAGCCGCAGACCACTGGCAGAGTAAAAATCGTGAAACCGATTACTTGCTGCGCGGCAGTGATCTAACTGAAGCTGAGCAACTATTTTTGCGCGATGAGGACATGCTCTCCCCAAAGGAAACGGCCTTTATTGAAATTAGTCTGCAACTTCGAGCTCAACAACTGCAACTCGAGCGCAAGCGCACCCACCAACTGCGTCGCCTTGCAGGTGTTTTGGCCCTGCTTGCCGTCGTCGCCATGGGTTTCGGGATCACAGCCTACTGGCAATCGTTGAAGTCACAAGAGCGCGAAATTGATGCATTAATAAACTCTGCTCAGTTGCGGTTTGCAAATCACCAGCACCTGGAGGCACTCGTTGAGCTCATGAGAGCGCAAAGCTTGGTGCAGCAAACTTGGACTAGTTCTCTGCAGCTTCGAGAGAAAACTCGTATTGCCCTGCAGCAATCCGTGTATAGCAACCGTCAAATAAATCGTTTGGAAGGGCATAGTGACTTTATCAGTCAGGTCAGCTTCAGCTCCAGCAGAAAGCTGATGGCATCTGCAAGTTGGGATAGAACTATCCGATTGTGGCAGCTTGACGGAATGCCAATCAAAATTTTGAAGGGCCATGCGAACAACATCACAAGCATTTGCTTCAGCCCAGATGGAGAGTTTATGGCTTCAGCAGATGATCGGGGAAGCATTTATTTATGGACATCTAAAGGCGAGTTACGCACAGTCATTCGAGGACACAATGCAACTATTTGGAGTCTACGCTTCAGTCCCGACAGTAAACTGCTCGCTTCGGCTTCTCAAGATAAAACCGTTCGTCTATGGAATCGTAACGGGAAGATTCTCAGAACACTTATGGGACATCAGGATGAAGTGATGAGTGTCGATTTTAGCCCGGACGGCCAAACATTGGCATCCGCAAGTTGGGACGGAACGGTCCGCATGTGGGGCATTCAAGGTAACCTGATAAGTATCCTGAAAGAGCATAAAGACGGTATTTGGAGCGTCGCTTTCAGCCCAGATGGCCAACGCCTTGCTTCCGCAGGCCAGGATAAAACCTTGCGCTTATGGAATGTTCATGGGCAGCTACTGCACACTCTTTCGGACAACACCACTCCTTTTCTAAGTGTTCGCTTTAGTCCCGATGGATCCATCCTCGCTTCCGGTAGTGTCGACAAGACCGTTCGTCTCTGGAGTCGGGAGGGAGTTTTGCTCTCCAGTCTGCACGGACATACAGGCCGGGTCAACAGCTTGGACTTTAGCGCGGATGGTAGAATCCTAGCCTCCGCCAGTGACGACAAGACACTGCTGCTTTGGAGACTGTATGGTCCACCCCTTACCGCTTTCCGGGGCCATGGGCAATGGGTGAGCTGTGTAGGTTTCAGCCCTGATAGTCAGGCGTTTGCAACGGCGGGGGGAGACGGCACTCTGGATCTATGGGATCGCCAGGGCAGACTTGAGAATAGAGTCATTCCTCCTGCAACTATCTTTGCACTGGCCTACAGCCCTGACGGCACGATCATCGCCTCAGGAGGCAATGATCGTGCTGTACGTTTATGGACTCGGCACGGATCCTATTTAAGCCAATTCGACAAGCAAGGGGCAGCTGTTACTAGCCTGAGCTTTAGCCCCAATGGAAACCTAATTGCCGCTGGAGGACCTGACGGCTTGGTTTGGTTATGGGGCCACAAAGGTAAATTATTTAAAAAAATTTCTACTGGTCACGCTGAGTTAGCTGTAGTGCGGTTCGGCCCGCGAGGACTATTTCTGGCAACGGCCGGTGGAGTGGATAGAACAATTCGCATCTGGAGCCAGACGGGTACACTGCTCCGCACTTTGCGTGGGCACCCTGATCTGATCACCGACCTTACTTTCAGTCCTGACAACCAGGTATTGGTGAGCGCCAGCCGCGACGGTACACTTCGTTACTGGACAATCGCAGGACAGCTTCTCAAGACTATTAATGCCCACAGTAACCGTGTCACAAGTATCGATTTCAGCGCAGATGGCAAAACTGTTGCTTCCGCCGGCGCTGATGGAACCGTTCGACTTTGGGGTCCGGTAGGTGAATCTGTGGCTGTGCTTTACGGACACAAAGATAGTGTCGGAGCCGTTCGCTTCAGCCCGGACAGCAAAATCCTTCTATCCGGCGCTGCGGATGGTAGTGTCTTTCTGTGGCAAGCCTGGCGAACTGAGGCGAACTGGCTACTGAATGAAAGTTGTAAGCAATTGCAAAGCTATCTTCGCAGCAATATTACAGCTCAAAGCTTCATTCAAGATCTCTGCTCAGTATCTATTCATCGCATTAATTCAGATGCTCAAACTCCATAATCCTCTTTTTCACATCTTCATCGATTCTCCTTATGCCAGAGGAAAGACATCCATACCGAAGACGGTCTCTAGGCATAACTGTCTGACCATATCCTTGTGGGATCACAGCAATGCCGCGGGGAATAGGTTCCTTTTTAAAATAGGTTACAATGGAGGCGAATCCTAAGAGTGACCAACACTCAAAGGGTGGGGGTATTTGAGAAAGAGGGTCGGAACTTCCGGTAACACCGATTGCGGAGCTCTCTTCGATGTAAACCTTATTGCCGTGTATGTCCGAGCAGTCCGGACGCTTAGCGGCAGCAGGGAATACAGCTTTCAACGCTGAGTAAAAAGTATTGATAGGTTCCTTCAATATTAAATTATCGTGCAATCTCTCAATCTCTGGCACAACTAATCTTTTAGAAACTATATCTTCAACAAAATTAAGTAGATCATCGATTGGAATTTCTCGCGAACAATAAGTTTCAATTTTTGAGAGGTCGAAATTTCCTCCTTCCTCCACAAGATAGCACAAACGCTCAGATGTATTTATTTCTTTAGCAATGATTAAAGTGGGATTCGGGTAATCTGTGGGGCGCCCAAAGCACACTACTGCTCCCGGACCAACCTTAATAATAAAAGATGGGTGTTCGGGAAATCTCGTCAACTTAATAAAGCCCTGACGAGTAAAACAAACCGTTTTATCGATTTCAATTGATTGATGAATTTCAGCAGGGTGGCAGTTGCTATTTCCATTTGAACCTGTGCAGTCATTCTTGGGAACAAAGTCTTCATTGAAGCCCTCCGCATTAAAGACCGGAGCTTGCTTGCCAATTGGAGTATATATTTTTGTGATTTTCCATTCGGGTAAAGAGCCAACGGAATTGTCAGCAGTACTAAAGGTAAACCGTGTCATTTCGACTCTCCTTTAAACACTAGTGTTTACAATCCAGCACGGTGTTGACCGGAGGATCTGTAACTAAATACCTGCTGGCAGGCACTTTATGCAGCCCAGGAGAGAATGTCGATTTTTTGACCCAGAGGGCAGTGATTTTGCTAAGTATGGCAAGGCGCTTTCTTTCCGGGATGCCGGCGCAGAGAGCCCTAAAACTGTAGAATCTCCCGTTGGAAATGTTTGGGAGCTGTTTCAATTTCCCAGACAATTCCTTCTCCTTCTTCGAGTGTCAAGTCTATCGCTAGTTCTTCAACTGCGGTATGTGCATGTACTTCGTTATTTTCAAAGCTCTGCAGATTCTCAGTCAAAAGCCGCAACGTCGTGCCAGCCGGCAAGCGGCTGTTCCAGAGTGTAGTGCGCAGGCAGAAGCGCCAGACGCCAGGGGTAATCTGCTCAATACATAGTTCGCAGGTCTTGTCTGCGATCGAGAGGACGCGAGTGAAAAACACCAGATTAGATCCAGCACTCCTAGCTTCGGCGCCAATGGGGTTTGAGACCGACCAACCAGCTTCGCGCGCCAATTCTGATACGCCGTTTTTAATCCACTCTAGAACCGACCATTGAGGCGGTAGGCCCTGGCGGCGGGCGTAGAGTTCCTGGCACCAGCCGTCGTAGGAAACCAGGGCGGCCCACTGCTCAAAGGGGACTTCCAGGCGAGGTTCGGAAATTTCAGGGTTACCCAGCCGTTCGATGAGTGCGCGGGCTTGGGGTACAGTCAGTCCAGGCAACTCGGACTGAGAAGCGCGAGTAGGTTCTGTAAGGAGGAGTTCTCCGGTAGTGATTGCCCAGAGGCCACCGAGCCCAGTCTGAATGAACGTTTCGTCCAGGTAATAGGTGCGATCGCGCGGGTCGAAGCGGCCCAGGGTTTTGATTTGCCGGTGGGTCGTCCAACCCGATACCCGCAGCCACTGGCCTGCGAGGTCGAAATGGACCAGCAGGTAATAGTCTGCCGCCCAGGCCGGGATGTCGAGCCATTCCTGAGGGATGTGCACAGGAGCAGTCCCGTCGGCCTCGTCGAGACAGATCACCCAACGCTTGCCGTTCGCTGTCAAGGCCGTACCGCCGACGAGATCCCAGAAGGCCGACAGGGCCATGGGCGCGGGCCAGACCGCCGCGTGGGGATCGATATCCTCGCGGATCCAGGGCAGCAGTACCGCGAGGGCCAGGCGATTGCGAAATGCCCGCCAGTGGGAAACCGGATGGGTAACATTGGCGCACTCGCGCCAGGCCCGCTCCTGGTCCGCTTCGGAAATTTCCAGACACAGGGCAGTCGGATCGTCGAACAGCAGAGGGCTGTTTTCTTGGGTCATTCGGAGGCACTCTCCTGTTGCCAGCAGCGGGTTTGACCGTAGTGCTCGCACAACCACTCGTCCACTACCGCTTCTAATCTTTTTAATACCTCACAGGTGAGGGAAATATTCAATTTTTCCTGACTCCATTTTGCAAGGGCGACCACCAACTCCCCCCGGCAGCGCGTGAGTTGTCTGGACACTGTTCCTTGATCTTTGCCGATTTGCTGGGCGATTTGCTTCTGGCCCAGCTCCTCCCCATGGTAAAGGTCGAGCAGGCGACGCTTGGGAGGGTCGAGCCCGTCGAGGGCAAGGCACAGCACCCGGTTGATCGCTTCTGCATACTCGCGCTCCTCCTGGCGCTGCACCGCGTCGAAGGCCGATTCGGTGGGAATGGCGAGCGGCTCGGCGGTTCCCTCCAGATCCGTCCGAGGAGCGTCGATGGACACAAAGCGCGGACGGTAGGCGCGCAGCGCCTCGGCACACAGGCGCATCCATCGGGCGATATCGGCCGCTTCGGCAGCCGGGCTCGACGGCGGCAGGTGCAGCGGGCGTTGGCGGTTAAAATCCTGGGCAATCAAATCCCAGGTGGCGGCGTCCGGGCCGCTCAGGCGGCGGGTGCGCGACGCATCGGCAGGAACATACAGGCGCTGGTAACTCAGCCAGGCCAGCACGTAGCGATCAATTTCCGCATCCGGGTGGTTGGCGTGGCGCAGGGCGGTGCCGAGCGACTCGCGTCCGGTGTGGCGCAAAAGTGACCAATCGCTGCTGCAGTTGGCCGAACTCAACTCGCGCCGGTTCAATTCGTGACGGATCGTGTTTTTGAAACTGTTGAATGCGTAGCTGTCGAGCCCAAAGCCCAGTTCGACGTTGAACTTGGTGAGGATGACATCGACTTTGACAATTCCCGCCTGAAACAAATCCGTCAGCTGCGAGCGGGTTGCCGGCCGACTTTCGCAGACTTTCCAGGCCGCCCAGTAGCACGATTCTTGCAGGTAGGCGATTAGATGCAGGCGCGTCAGTCCCGGGCAAGGCTGCCGCTGCCACTGGGAAAGCAAAGCGCGCGCGAGGCCGTCGGCACCCGCGCGCTTCGTCAAGTCCTCGGCCAGCAGTATTTGGGCACTGCGGCGCAACCGGTGGTCCGGCACCCACAAAGCGGCGGTTTCCGGAGAAATGTCTAAAAAAGTTGAAAATACGCTCAGAACGTCTTGCCTTTTCGGGGGATGCGATGGCGGCATGGACCTTCGACTGCGAGGTAAGGGCTTGAGTGACACTTTACTGGAAAATGGTTGATCCATTTCACAAATTCAAGCTCTGTCAAATTCGCCGACAGGGGATCGCTTTGTATCGAGGATCTCTCCACCGCAGTGTGTTGTTCCCCTGACAAATGGGGCGAAAAGCAGCGCGCTCAACTGCTTGCACGCGGACGCCCCGATGGCCTGCGGTAGCGTTTTGGTGTATTGATAGTACTATTGCAGTGAAATGCCTTTGGATTGGTCCCGATGGTCAACATCAGCCTGCGCGACATACCCGACGATGTCTACGAGCAGATCAAACAGATGGCCGGTCGCGAGCGCCGCTCGATCAACCAACAAATCCTGGTGTTGCTGGAGCAAGCCACCCGCCGGCATCGTCGACCAGCCGCCGGTGTGCTGGAACAAATCGATCGTCAGCGCGAAGCGATTTTCGCCCGCGTTGGCTTGTTGCCTGATTCCACTGAAGATATCGCTGAAGATCGAGAGCGCTGATGTGGCTGGTCGTCGACAGCAGCACCGTGGTGAAGTGGTTTTTCCCGGAGGTTCTGACCGAGCAGGCTCTGGCCATTCGCCGGGCCTGGGAAAGCTCGGATGTAGAACTGATCGCACCGACACTCCTGCTGACTGAAGTCGGCAACGTCATCTGGAAGAAGCAACGCAACGCATTTGTGACCTATGAAGAAGGAGCACAGATTGTCTGCGATCTGCTGGTGCTTGAGCTGCCTCTGGTGGAGGCGCAGAACTTGTTGCCAAGAGCCTATCAACTGGCTGCCATTTTTCAGCGGACAGTGTACGATGCGCTCTACCTGGCTCTGGCAGAACAGTTGGAAGCGGAGTTTGTGACCGCCGATCTGCGCCTGTACAATGCGGTCTATCCAATTTTGAAGTTCGTGCGGTATCTGGGTAACTATTCGTAGCGCTGAAGCTTGCTTCAGAATGGGGATTACCTAAGAGGTCCAGGAAACCCATGGATTACAAATCGGCGGGGGTGGATGTCGAGGCGGGGTACGAATTTGTCGCCCGCATCCGGGGAGCGGTGGAGCGCACCCGTAGGCCGGAGCAACTGGGTGGGTTGGGCGGCTTCGGGGGACTTTTCGCTCTACCCGCGGGCTACCGCGAGCCGGTGTTGGTGGCGGGCACCGACGGGGTGGGCACCAAGCTCAAACTCGCCTTCGCCCTCGATCGCCACGACACGATCGGCATCGACTGTGTGGCGATGTGCGTCAACGACGTGCTCGCCCAGGGGGCGGAGCCGCTGTTTTTTCTCGATTACCTGGCTACGGGCAAACTTTCTCCGGCACAGCTTGCCGGGGTGGTCGAAGGGATCGCAGCGGGCTGCCTGGAGGCCGGCTGCACGCTGTTGGGCGGTGAGACGGCGGAGATGCCCGGATTTTACGCGGCGGGCGAGTACGACGTGGCCGGATTCTGCGTCGGGATCGTCGAGAGAAGCCAAATCATCGACGGCAATCGCGTGCAGGTGGGAGATGCGTTGTTGGGACTCTCTAGCAGCGGCGTGCACAGCAACGGTTTCAGCCTGGTGCGGCGAATCGTCGAGCTGGCGGGACTGGACTGGCACCACAGACCCGAGGATTTCCCAGCATCATTGGGTGAAGTGCTGCTCACCCCCACCCGCATTTACGTTAAACCGGTGCGCGCCGCCCTGGAAGCCGGTTTTGACATTCGGGGAATTGCCCACATCACCGGGGGCGGGCTCATCGAGAACGTTCCGCGCGCCCTGGGCGGGCTCGGTGCCTGCCTGGAGCGAAACAGCTGGCCGGTGCCGCCCGTTTTTACCTGGCTTGAGCGCACCGGCGGTGTCGGCCGACAGGACATGGATCAGACTTTCAATCTCGGATTGGGCCTTGTCCTTGCCTGTCCGACAGAACAGGCGGATGCGCTTCAAGCCTATCTGGCCAAGCAGGGCGAACAGGTATTGCGTATAGGTGCCGTCGTCGAAGCCGCCGGGGTGCGCTTTGCCTGAGCTGGTTAGTGCGCCCAGTCGGGCTTGATCGCCTTGCGGCTATTGAGGAAGCGGTCGATGGCCATCGCCGCGATGCAGCCGTCCCCCGCCGCCACCACCGCCTGCTTAAAGGGCGTGTTGCGAATGTCGCCGATGCCCCAGACGCCGGGTACCGAAGTCTGCATCATTTCATCTACCCAGACGCCGCCGTCGGGTTTCATTTCGACCTGGCCCGCCACGAAGTCGGTGATCGGCTTCGAGCCTTGCAGGTAGACAAACACCCCTTCCGCCAGCAACTCCTGGCTATCGGATTCGCCCGGATGGCGCACCTCGACGGCGGTCACCCCCGCCTCCTCGCCCTTGATGCGAATCAGGCGCGTCTTCTCCCAGAGCTTGACCGACGGGTGGGCCAGCAGCTCGTCGGCGTGGCCGTCCAGAGTGTGGGGGTCTTTGGGGGTGATCCAGTGCACCGTCGAAGCAAATTTGGTGAGCACCTGGGCCTCTTCGACGGCCTCGGGGTTGAGGCCGACCACCACCACCTCGCGGTTGCGGTAAAAGGCCCCGTCGCAGGTGGCGCAGTAGCTCACCCCCCGCCCCAGGTACTCCGCCTCGCCGGGAATCGACGCGATGCGGCCCATCGCCCCGGTGGCGAGCACCAGGGCACGACCGGTGAAGATCCCTTCTGGGGTATAGACTTTTTTGACCGGTTCGCTGAGGTCGAGGCCGTAGACCTGGGCGCGCCGGTAAACAGTTCCGAATTCGACGGCCTGATCGCGCATCACTTCAAGCAGGTGATCGCCGCTCATCTCCCCGGGCACCCCGGGGTAATTGGCAATCTTGTGGGTGATGGCAAGGGCGCCGGCCGCCGGGTTCTTGTCCAGAATGACCGTCTTGAGTTCGGAGCGGGCAGTGTACAGCGCACACGTACAACCGGCCGGACCACCGCCTACGATTACCACGTCAAAATCGAACTGTTCCATCGCCGCTCCCTCCCGACTGGCCTGTTGGCCTACCCCTCAGGTTAGTTCTCAAATGGATCGCAGTCAAAATGCGTACTTGCCTGTGCCGAGAAGCCACAGGCGATCAGCCGGTTCCCCAGCGTTCGAGGGCACGGCGCAGTTCGCCGATGCGAATCGGTTTGCTGATAAAGCCGTCCATGCCGGCGCGCAGGCAGGCCTGCTCGTCCTGCAGGGTCGCCCCGGCCGTCAGGGCGATGATCCGGGGCCGCTCGGCGGCGGCGAACTCGCTTGCGATGCGCCGGGTAGCTTCCAGCCCGTCGATCATGGGCATCTGCACATCCATCAGCACCAGATCGTAGCGCTGGCGGCGCAGGGCGCGCAGCACTTCCTCGCCGTCGGTGGCGACATTCGCCCGATAGCCCAGCCGCCGCAGCAGCTGCAGGGCCACTTTCTGGTTCAGGGGGTTGTCCTCGGCCAGCAAGATGCGCAGAGGCAGCGGCTTTGACCAGGAGGCTTCCACCGGTGGGGCAGGTGCCGGGGCATCCGTTGCCGCCGCCGCCACGATCGTAAAGGAGAAAGTCGAACCCCGGCCGGGTTCGCTCTCCACCCAGATGCGCCCGTCCATCAGCTCCGCAAGGCGCTTGCAGATCGCCAGTCCCAGACCGGTACCGCCGTAGCGGCGGGTGGTCGAGGCGTCCACCTGGCTGAAGGGTTTGAAAAGACGGTCCATCCGCTCAGCCGGGATGCCGATGCCGGTGTCGCGGACGGCAAAGTGCAACTCCCACTTTTGGGGCGGCTCTGCGGCCGGTCGAGCGGCTGTCACGTTCACCGACACCGCACCGCTGGTGGTGAATTTGACGGCATTGCCGATCAAGTTCACCAGAATCTGCCGCAGCCGGGCCGCGTCGCCGACCACCGCCTGCGGCACCTGCCCATGGAGGGTGCAGCAGAGCTGCAGGTGTTTTTGCGTGGCCTCGGGCCTCAGCAAATCGACGCAGCCGGCAAGCAAAGCGTGCAGATCGAAGCGCTTGGTCTCCAGTTCGATGCACCCCGATTCGGCCTTCGAAAAATCGAGAATGTCGTTGATGATCGTCAGCAGCGTCTCGCCGCTGGCACGGATGGTCTCGATGGAGTCGCGCTGCCGGTGGGTGAGCCCCCCGTCCGCGAGCAACACATCCGCAAGCCCGATCACGCCGTTCATGGGCGTGCGGATTTCGTGACTCATCGTGGCCAGAAATTCGTTCTTGGTGCGGCTTGCGGCCTCCGCCGCCTGTCGTGCCCGCGCCAGGGCGGCGTTTTGCTCGGCAAGCAGCAAACTCTGGGCTTTTTCTTGCTCCAGAAGCTTCGCCTGGTTGAGGGCGATACCCACCTGGGCGGCCACGGCCTCCAGCAGAGCAATCTCCTCCGGGGTCCAGCGGCGAAAGCGGTCGCGCTGTTGGACGGTGATCACCCCGTTCGGTTTGCCCTGGTAGGACGTGCGCACCGCCAACAGCGACTTGAGGCCGACGCTGCGGCACAGCTCGTGGACCGGGGCCAATTGCGGATCGGCGTAGACATCGGGCGAGCAGACCGCCCGATCGCACTCGAGTACCCGCTGGGCGTGGGGGTCGCCCGCCACCGGCACGCTGCCGTGGTGCACCGGTGGGTATCCCGCTTCCAGATACTCCGCGGCAAAGTGCAACTCGGGCTTGGGGGTGGGCGAATAGACCAGTATGCGCACGCAGTTGACCCCCAACGCCTGACCCACCTGATCGACCGTGGCCTGAAAAATCTGACGGCTCTCGAGGCTGGAGCGAATCTGTTCGCAGATGCGCTGCAACAGCAGCGTGCGCTGCAACTGCTCCTGCAAAGCCGCTTCGCTGGTTCTGAGAGCTTCTTGCGCCAATTTGCGCACCGTCACATCGCGCTGGATGCCAAAGTGACCGGTGATGCGCCCCTGCTCGTCGTACAGGCAGCTATAATCGCCCTCTACCCACATCGGCGAACCGTCGAAGCGGCGCTCGTCGGTCTCGACGTGCAACTTGCCCCGGTCGAAAAATTCCCGCCAGAGGCGTCGGCCAAGCTCCAGGTCGTGGGCAAACAGATCCGCGGGTGTCCGCCCGAGAAGTTGCTCGCCGCTGGCGCGGTACTGAGCAAGCAGCGCGTCGTTGACCCGGGTGAGCCGCTGGTGGGCAAAGACATAATCGAGCGTGCGCTCCTTATCGACGGTGGCGTCCCAGCGCACCGGCCGGTCGAGCATCATAAAAAAGAAGCCATCCAGAGACTGGGAAAAAAACAGATCCAATCGTTGCTCGCTGCGCCGAAGCGCAGCGCGGGCCACCCCGGTTTCGCGCCGCTGCTGAGCCTGGTGCAATGCCCGCTCCACCGTGAGTACCAGCAGGTGCAGATCCGCCCCGTTGAGATAGCCGCCCTCCGGCGTCGAAGGAGCATCGCCAATCCAGACCAGGGGCAGTTCGCAGCAGTTGTGGACCGTGAGCGAGCGCAGGAGCAACAACGCATCGATTTCCCCCGGCCCGTCCGCCGCCAGGATCATCTCAGGCCGCTCGGACATGAGCGCCTGGTGCAGCGACGCAGTTCCGGCGGCCCACCGCAGGGCCAGGTCGTAGCCTCCCGACAGGAGCGTTTTTTCGAGAGCGTGGACCAGCGGCCCGTTCGCCGCAACAACCAATACACGCAGGGAAAAACCGACAGCCATGCTATCTAGAACACGAGCGGAACAGACGTTGGATCTGGAGACGGCAGCGGGGAAGAGACTGTCTATCGACTCCTCAGCTTACCCTGCAATGCGGGTGCCGGCCGGAGAAGCACACCGTCAAGCAGTGATTTATCCCCCCAGGATGCCGCGGGAGTGCAACTGGCGGCGCAGAGCGTCAGTGTCGGTGAACAAGATGGCGTCCATGCCCGCCTGGAGGGCACCCTCGACGTTGGCGGGCCGGTCGTCGATGAGCAGATGCTGCGCAGCACCGGTACTTGCCATCAAAGCCCGGTACGCCCCCGGACTGGGTTTGCGGTGGCCTGTGTCGCAGGAGACGCAGTAGCCCTCGAAGAAGCGGTCCAGTTGCAGCAGTTCGCGCGCCTGCAAAACCCAGTTGCTGTAATTGGAGAGCACCCAGAGCTTTTGGTCGTTCGCTTTGAGAGTGGCCAACAACGTTTCGATGCCGTCCACAAACCGGTAGGCAGAGAAAAATATTTGCTTAAATTCTTCCGGAGAGAATAACTTCAAGCCCGTGTCCTCCCGGTAGAAGCGCGCCAGAAAGCTCATTTCGTCGGTCAGCCCCGTCTCGAACTCGAGCCAGCTGGTGGGGTGTTTGACTTGAATGAGCTCGTCGAGGCTGGTGCCCAGATAAACCGGCACCTCCCGGTAGAACGGATCGACAATCACCGTATCCATCAAGTCGAAGACCAGCACCGGCATTGACAAGACAGCACTCCCGGACAATACCGACGATTGTATCGATCAGGAGGGGCTGGATTCTAGAGTGCGGCGACAGCCGGGGTGAGCGGGCAGTCGTTCCTTGGCTTACCGGCTGAGCACGTCCCTGCGCACGTAAGGTTTCAGGGCTTCGGGCACGCGCACTGTGCCGTCGCGGTTCTGGTAATTTTCGAGAATGGCGGCGAAGGTACGCCCGACGGCCAATCCCGAGCCGTTGAGGGTGTGGACGAACTCGGTGCCTTTTTTGTCGGGCGCTTTGAAGCGCAGATTGGCGCGGCGGGCCTGAAAATCTTCGAAGTTCGAGCAGGAGGAAATTTCGCGGTAGCGGTTCTGGCTGGGTAGCCACACCTCCAGATCGAAGCAACGGGCGGCGCCAAAGCCCAGATCCCCGGTACACAGCTCGATGACCCGGTAGGGCAGTTCCAGTTGCTGCAGCACATCCTCGGCGTCGGCCACCAGTTTTTCGTGCTCGGTGGGCGAATGCTCCGGGCGGCAGAATTTGACCAGTTCGACTTTGTGAAACTGATGCAGGCGAATAAGTCCCCGGGTGTCGCGGCCGTAGCTGCCCGCCTCGCGCCGGAAGCAGGGGGTAAAGGCGCAGTGGTGAATGGGCAACTGCATGTCTGTCAGGATTTCGTCTCGGTAGAGGTTGGTGACCGGCACCTCCGCCGTTGGAATCAGCCACAGATCGTCGTCCCGGCAGCGGAAGCTGTCCTCGGCAAATTTGGGCAACTGTCCGGTCCCAGTCATCGAAGCGGTGTTGACCAGGTATGGAGGCAGAATTTCGATATAGCCGTGGGCGCGGTGGCGATCGAGCATAAAAGCGATCAAAGCGCGCTCCAGCAGCGCCCCGTCGCCCATCAGGGTCACAAAGCGGGCCTGGGCCACCAGGGTTGCCCGCGCGAAATTCATCAGTCCCAACCGTTCGCCCAGATCCCAGTGGGCCGCCGGCTCAAAATCGAAGATAGGGGGGGTGCCCCAGAAGCGCATCTCGCGGTTGTCGTTTTCGTCTTTGCCGATCGGTACCTCGGGGCGGGGCACGTTGGGCAAAGTCGGCAACAGTGCCGCGAAGCGCTCGGCAAGCTCGCGCTCTTGATCCTGCAGTAGGGCGAGGGTGGCTTTGAGATCGATTCCCCGCTGCTTGAGGGCGAGCACCTCGGGGTCGCCGACGGCAGTACCCCGGCGCAGCCGTTCGCCCACCTGCTTGCCAATCTGGTTGCCCTCGGCCTGGGCGCGGTTGAATGCGGTCTGGCTGGCCCGCCGCTGGGAATCCAGGGCCACCAGTTGTTCAATCACTTCGGTAAAGTCGCCGCCGCGGGTGTTGAGCCGTTCGATGAGCTTGGCGGGATCGTCGCGCAACAGTTTGGGGTCGAGCACCGCGCAGATCCGTCTAGTAGAGCAGCTCGAAGCGGCCGGTGGTCTTCAGCCAGTTCTGCGCTTCGATGTAGTTGTCGGGAGCGAGGCGCACCGCGCGGATCCAGGCGGCGGCGGCTTTGGCGTAGTGCTCCTCCGCCTGCTCGGGCTGCCCCTCTTCTTCGACCTTGGCGCCGCGAAAATGGTGGATGACCGCAATGTTGTTGAGGGCCTGCGGCAGGCGCGGGTTTTCTTCGAGGGCCTTGTCGTAGTAGTCCAGTGCCACGTCGTGGGCACCGTTGGCGGCGTGGATGAGCCCGATGTTGTAGTGAATAAACGAGCGGTCGTAGGCGTCCTCTTCGAGCTTGAGCGCTTCGTTGTAATATTCGAGCGCCTCGGCATAGTCGCCGTCGGCCTGGGCCGCCATCCCGTCGCGGTAGTAGGCGAACGCCTCTTTGGCCTGACGCTTGACCGGCATCATCTGCAAGATCATGTCGGCCATGACCGTAAAGCTCTTGTCGATAAAGTTGTCGTTGCGCTGATTTCTGGGCATCGCGGGTCGCTTGAACGGCTTGCCTTCAAGATAGCACCCGCCGCCGACCGCTATGCAGTCCGGGATAGCGGGCCGGTGCTCGGCAAACACCCAATCGATGTCCGCTTTTTGACATCCAGATCCAGTGCACGGGTCCGGCACTGCGGCAACTTTAACGTCCGCGGTACGTGGTGTGGGTATACCGTCGGCCAAGCGGATTTGTGTGTTGAATGATACACGGTAAGCGAAAACGTTGCCTGTACTGTCTATAGCTATTCGCTTCCTGGAGATACCGTTATGAGAAACCTCTGGTGGATGGGACTGGGACTCGCGGCTTCGCTGGTGATCCAAGCCCCGGCTTTGCGCGCCCAGGTGAATTTTGCCCCGGCCCGCAACATTCCGGTGGGGCTGTACCCGGGGACCGCTTTGACGGGCGATCTCGATGGCGACGGCGATCTCGATGTAGTAGCAGCCACCCAGGATTCCGACGACGTCTCGATTCTCATCAACAACGGCGACGCGACTTTTGCCCCGGCCCGCTTCGTGCCGGTGGGCGATTCACCGGAGACCATCGCCGTGGGCGATCTGGACGGCGACGGCGATCTGGATATCGCCGCGGCCAATCGCCTCTCCGACGACTTGACGATCCTCAAAAACAACGGCAGCGCCATTTTTACCGCTTCGCAGGTCGTGAGCTTGCGCGAGGATCCGTTTTTTATGGTGACAGGCGACTTTGACGATGACGGCGATCTGGACCTCGCCATCGCCAACCGCTTCGACGACAGCGTCACCATTTTGCCCAACAACGGCAGCGCCAACTTCACAGTCGGTAGTGAATTTGGCGTTGGAGACGGCCCGTTTGGCCTCACCCGCGGGGATTTCGACGGCGACGGCGATCTGGACCTAGCCACCTCCAACCGCTTCTCGAACGACGTATCGGTACTTTTCAACAATGGGGCGGCAAGCTTCACCCTCAACCAGACGATCGCCACCGGCGAGGGGGCCAGAGCCCTGACTCCCGCCGACCTCGACGGTGACGGCGACCTGGATCTGGCGGTGGCCAACCGCTTTGCCACCAACCTCTCCGTACTCAAGAACGCCGGGAACGGCACCTTCGCCGTCAGCCAGACCGTGACGGTCGATGTCAACCCGCGCGCGGTTGTCGCGGGCGATCTCGACGGCGACGGCGACCTGGACGTGGCGACGGCCAATCAGGAATCTGGAACCGTCTCGGTGCTCCTCAACAACGGCAACGCCGTGCTGAGCCCGGCGGTCAACTTCGCCGTCGGTAGCGAGCCGCGCTCGATCACTGCCGGGGATCTCGACGGCGACGGCGACCTGGAGTTGCTCACCGCCAACAGCGACTCCGACAACGTCTCGGTGCTGATCAACACCGAGGTGGCCCTACCGACCATCGCCGGCTTTAGCCCCACCTCCGGTCCAGTGGGCACGCTCGTCACGATCACCGGCACCAACTTCACCGGCGCGAGCGCCGTGACTTTTGGCGGAGCGGGCGCCCGCTCCTTTGCGGTGCTCTCCGCCACCCAGATCCAGGTGCGCGTACCCCGGGGGGCGACCACCGGCAAGATCGTGGTCACCACCCCGGCGGGCAATGCCACCAGTGCGGGCAACTTTACGGTTACCCCCCGGCCGGGGCGCCAGCCGGTTCGACCGGCTGGGCGAAGGTAAGCAGATAGCCGTTGGGGTCGAGCATCAAAAATTCGCGCATGCCGTAAAAAGTTGTGTTCGGTTCGCGCACAACCGAGACTTGCGTGCGCAATTTCTCGTAGAGTGCATCGATATCTTCGACTTCGATGTAGAGGTTGAGCGTCCCGCCCGCCTGTCGGCCTTCGATGGGCAGCGGGTCTTCCTCCAGGCTCCCGAAGGACTGGAACATCAGCTCGACGCCGCCTGCCTGCACCAGCCCCCAGGCGAAGGGGGCCTGCTCGGGAAGCGTCATCAGGCGCTTGAAGCCAAGCACCGTCTCGTAAAAATCGAGCGCGCGGCCCACGTCCTCGACAAACAGGTTGGGACTCAGTTTTTTGAACATGGCATTGACCTCATAAAGGCGTAAAAGTACGAGATCTCACACGCCGGTAGCGGCTACCGGTAGTGCTATGGGTAGCTGCTTGGCCGCGTCGATGTATTTGCGCCACTCCTCGGTGGTGCCGACCCGCTCGAAGCGCGGGCGCAGGTCGCCTTTGGTCTCGCTGAGCAAGTAGCCCAGGGCGCGCTTTGCCTTGGAGAGGCTTTCGATCTTCTCGAAGTGCTCGACAAACAACGCCTCAACGCCCGGACGACGCAGCAGATCCTCGCTGAGCCAGTGGAGTTGCTTCTCGCTCAGGTGGGGGGATTCTTTGGCGACGGTACTGGGAGAAGCCCCCCCTTCCGGCCGACCGCTAAAAGCGGCAAGCATCTGGGCACGCACCGCCGCGGGCTCGCTGAAGCGGCGCTTGGCGCTGTCGTAATCGCCCCAGACTTTGGGCAGGGTGTAGAGAAATCGGCCGAGGCCGAATTTGACCGCCGCCCGCTTGAAGGCGTCGGAGTAGGCGGCCTTGGCATCTTCGCCCAGGCCCACGTCGCACTTGGTCACCGGGCGGGCGCCCTCGCCCGGCGGGTGGACGCTCAGGCGGCACTCCACCACCCACTCCGACGGCCCCGCCTGCAACAACTGATAAGTATCCGACCAGCTTTGCGGACCGCACACATCGTCGAGGCGCTGGGCGACATCGCGCGCTTCGAGGTAAGCCACGGCCATCGCCCGGCTCTGGTCGCTGCTGAGGGCCTGGGCCTTGATCTGCACCTTGTCGATCAACGGTTCGACCAAAGCAAGACTGGCAATTTCGCGTTCCATAGGATCACGCTGTGTTCACTTGTCCATATTGTAGCGCATTGTGGACCTTTGTACAACCTGGCGATGGATCGCGACGTCGGGGGGACATGCCAGAATAAGGGCGTCGAATCAAAGAGTGTTTTATGCCTTTTGGTCTCGGTCTGCCGGAAATTCTGGTGATTGGCGTGATTGCCCTGTTGATTTTTGGCCCCAAGAAGCTGCCGGAGATGGGGAGCGCTCTGGGCAAGGCGATCCGCGGCTTCAAAAGCGGCGTGAGCGACGAACCGGCCCCACAGCAGAGCGCCTCCAAAGAAACCGCCCCCAATCCTCCCCAGAGCCTGCCCTCGGGCAAGGACTCGTAGAGGCGCTATTCGTAGACCCAGCTTCCGAGGGTGGCCTGCCATTCGAGCAATTCTGCGGGGGCAAACCAGAGGGCGATTTCGCGCTCGGCCGATTCGAGGCTGTCGGAGCCATGGATGATATTGCGGCCGATGTCGATGCCGTAGTCGCCCCGGATAGTGCCCAGGGGAGAATTGAGCGGGTTGGTGACACCCATCATCGCCCGGGCCGTCGCCACCACCCCTTTGCCTTCGAGCACCACCGCCACCACCGGCGAGGACGTGATAAACGCCACCAGCCCCCCAAAAAAGGGGCGTTCTTTGTGTTCGGCGTAGTGTTTTTGGGCCAAGGCTTCGCTCACCTGCATCAATTTGAGGCCGACCAGTTTAAAACCGCGCCGCTCGAAGCGCTGCAAAATTTCTCCCACCAGACCGCGCTGGACACCGTCGGGTTTGATGGCAATGAATGTCCGTTCCACTTGGGCTCTCCGATGTGTAATAGGCCAAGGGCCATTTTAGGGGTTTGACCGGTCTGTCGAGGCGGCGATCCTGACTCGAAGAACGGGTATAGAGCTGAAGTTCGGGTGAACACTTGCGCCTGTGCCCGGACAATGCCAAACTGTGGACAGGTGTTCATCGTACAACCATGATTACGCTCCGCCAGAAAGAATTTCTGCAGCAACTGATCGAAACCTACGGCTCGACGCCGCTGCCCCCAATTCGCACCCTCGCCCAAGAGCTTGACCAGCACCGCACCACGGTCTACCGCTGGTTGCAGTTGCTCGAACAGATGGGTTATCTCAAGGCCCAGGGCAATCGCTACTACATCGACCCCGACCTGTTGGGAATTCCACTCCTCGAAAACCGGGTTCCTGCCGGTTCGCCGGTGACCGTCGAAGAGGACTTGCTCAACAGCCGCATGTCCCTCGACGAATACCTGGTCGAAGAGCGCACCGGCACTTTTTTGCTGCGGGTCAAGGGCGACTCGATGATAGAAGCGGGCATCTTCGAGGGCGACATCGTCGTGGTCAACCAGAACCGGCGGGCGGCCGACGGCGATGTGGTCATCGCCCGGGTCGACGGCGAGATGACCCTCAAAACCTTGCGCCGCCGCAACCAGCAGACCTGGCTGGAGCCCGCCAACAGCCGCTACTCCCCCATCCACCCGGCCAGCGGCCTGGAGGTGTTGGGGGTAGTCGTCGGCCTGGTGCGCAAGTACTAAGGCTCCTCCGGCTCCTCCGATTCGACCCTCGGGGCCCCTTCGATGGCTCCGAGGGGATGTTGTGTGGGCAAGCCCGCCGGGCGCGGGAATACCCTGAGCCCCGGGCCGGTTTTGCGAATCACGACGCAGTGGCGCACCGCCCGGCTCACCGGCAGCTCGAAGGCGTCCACTTCGACAATCTCCCCGCCCAGCGCCCGGCAGGCCCGGGCCAGTTCCACCTCCTCCTGCACCTCCCAGTTGCCCCGGTAAAGCACCGCCGCACCGCCCAGCTTGACAAACGGCAGAGCGTACTCCGCACAAACGTTGGCCTGGGCCACGGCCCTGAGCACCGCCAGATCGTAACTTTCGCGGTGCTCGCGCCGATGGGCCAGATCCTCGGCCCGACCGGTGAGGGCCTGGGCGTTGGTGAGTCCCAGAGCCTGGATGGTTGAGAGCACAAAGGCAATTTTTTTGCGCACCGAATCGACGAGCACCACGTACCAGTCGGGGTGGGCGATCGCGATAGGCAGCCCTGGAAAGCCGGCGCCGGTGCCGATGTCGATGAGGCTCGGTTCTTTTTGATCTTGAAATGCGGCGAGCCCGCGCAGGGAGTCGAACAGGTGCTTCTCCCAGAATTCCTCGCGCCCTGTGATGCGGGTGAGGTTGAGCCGGGTGTTGCCCGCGAGCACCAGTGCGTAGAGCCGCTCGAAGCTGCGGGCTTGGAGCGTATCCGGCTGCCAGCCCAGATCCTGCCAGAGCGCCCCGGAGTCCATGGGGTATTACTTGGTTCCCGCGTCGGCGGTTTTTATCTGGAAGCCGCGCTGGGCAGTCTGGGGGGTGCAACCTGCTCCCTTGACCGTGTCGGAGGCGATGCGCAGTTGCTCCGGGGTCAGCCGCGGCGCCAGCCGCGCCTCCGACATGATCGAATCGGCAGTGCCTCCCGCGCTGGGTAGGCCCAGACTGCGGCCCAACAGCTGCATCGCATTGAGGCTGAGTTGCTCAGAACTGAGATCTGCGCCCGCTCTATTTTTAGGCCGAGACGCGCGGTGCCGGTGGTGAGGGCTTCGTTGACGGTGTAGCTGCCGATGAAGCTGGTCTTGTCGTTGCGCGCCATCGTTGGATCGCTCGACGCTTCGATCAGCAAGTCCGCCTTGGCGCGATCGTCTACGATGCTAAAAATTTCTTTCTCGCCGACACTGTCGCGCAGTAACCCGGTGAGGTTGGTGATGGCCGATTTGACGGCGGGTTGCTGCTCGGCGGGCAGATCGATGAACGTCGCCACCGGGTAGCACCTGGGGGTGGGCAGGGTCTTGGCGGCCACTTTGAGGTTGAAGCGCACCTCGACATAGAAGGGCGCCACGTTCGGCGGTACCGTCGGGAACGGCTGGGCGCGGCCGATGGCGTCGAGCACCGCTTCTTCGGCCGCCTTGGAAGGAGGAGCATCTCCCAGGGTCTTGACCTCGCGTTTGCTCACCTTGCCGTCGCGGTCGACCCGCACGAGCACTTGCAGACGGGTGTCGCTGTCGATATCGGGCGGCTGCCAGTACTCCAACACCCGGTCGCGCACTTTGACTTGATAAGCCTTCAATTCGGGGTTGGAAGCCGCCTTCGGCTCCTGGGCCAAGAGCGGCGGCGCCAAAGGACCCGCAAGCGACAAAGCAAGCATCGAACAAAAGAGCAACCGGACCATAGAGAGCATCCAATGCGGCAAAAGCTGCTCTAGGGTATCACCCACCATCAGGCGAAGGCCACATCGTCCGGGGGAAGATCCTGCCAGCGGCTCGGCCCGGCCGCCCTGAGCGCCTCGGCCAGATCGACATCGCCCGTGTAGAGGGCCCGGCCGATAATCACTCCTTGCAATCCGCGCGGCTCCAGCGCCAGCAGGTAGAGCACATCCGCCAGGGTGCCCACGCCGCCGGAGGCGATGATCGGCACTTTGACCGCGTCGGTGAGCCGCTGCAGCTCCACCAGGTTCGGACCGGTGAGGGTACCGTCTTTGAGGATGTCGGTGTAGACGATGGCGCTGACGCCGAGCTTTTCCATCTCGCCGGCCAGTTCGGTCACCTCCACTTCCGAGGTTTCCCGCCAGCCGCGCACCGCCACCTGCCCGCCGCGCGCGTCGAGGCCGACGGCGATTCTGCCGCCGAAGCGCTCGCAGCACTCGCGGATAAGCGCCGGATTTTCGACCGCGGCGGTGCCCAGGATCACCCGGTCCACACCGCGATCGAGCACGGCACTGACCGCCTCGATGCTGCGCAGGCCACCCCCGAACTGTACCGGGCAGGGCACCTGGGTGACGATCGCTTCGAGGGCGTCGAGGTGCACGGGCATCCCCTGGCGCGCACCGTCCAGGTCGACCACGTGCAGCCGCGGCGCCCCCAGTTTCGCCCAGTTGCAGGCAACGGCCACCGGGTCCTCCCCGTAGGTCTCAGCAAGCTGGTAGTTGCCCTGGTAGAGGCGCACGCAGCGGCCGTCGAGTATGTCAATCGCAGGAATAATATCCATGGCTCACATTATTGGCCGTTGCCCCGGCCCGCAGCAATCCCCGAAAACTAATGTTAAATGGGAGCGATGCGCAACCGGCTGGGCTGGATTTTTTCTATGGTAAGGCGGCAAGGGTGGCCGCTTCCGGCCTGCTGCTGGGCTCTGGCCGCTGCTCCCGCCTTTTGCCAGACCGCCCAGGTGCCCTTTGAGAGCACCGCCGGGCTGATCGTCGTCCAGGCGCGCATCAATCAAGGGCCTCCCGCCGCCTTTATCGTCGACACCGGTGCGAGCGTCAGTCTGCTCAGCGACCGCTTCGTGCGCGAGCGCCGGCTGCCGGTGCGCGCTCAGCGGGTGCAACTGTCGGGGATCGGCTCGGCGCGTTCCCAGAGCGCCGCCACCATGGACCTCGACACCATTCAGATCGGTCCGGTCGTCGCCCGCCGTCAGGCGGCCATCGTTCAGAATCTGGGCACCTTCGAGGCCATCCTCAAGCGTCCCCTGGCGGGAGTGCTGGGTTACACATTCTTGAAACATTACCGCCTGACTATCGATTACGACCGGCGCTCGCTCTGGCTCGAACAGGGACCGGTGCCGACGGAACCCAACTAGCCGCTACCCGGACAGTTCCCGGGCGCGGCGGGTGGCGGCCTGGACCGCCTCGATAAACGCCCCGCGCACCGAGCGTCCCTCCAGTTGCTCGATGCCGGCGATGGTGGTGCCGCCGGGGCTGGTGACGCGGTCTTTGAGCACCGCCGGGTGCAGCTTCTCCTGGATCAACAACTCCGCGCTGCCGCGCAAGGTGGCAAGCACCAGCTGGCTGGCGGTGGCCCGCGGCAGACCGGCGGCCACGCCGCCGTCGATGAGCGCCTCGACCACGAGCGCCAGATAACCGGGACCGGAGCCCGACAAGCCCGTCACCGCGTCCATGGCGGATTCGGGCACCTCGACCACTTCACCCACGCAGGCGAAGAGCGTGCGCGCGACGGCAAACTGCTCCGGGGTGACGCGCTCCGAGCGGCTGAGGGCAGTGATTCCGGAGCGCACCAGCGCCGGGGTGTTGGGCATCGCCCGCACGACAGCCCGCCCGGTAAAGGCCGCCTGCAGGCGGGCCAGCGGAACGCCCGCCAGGATCGACACCACCAGTTCGGAGCGCACATGGGCGGCAACCTGGTTGCTCACCACGGCAAAAGCCTGGGGCTTGACAGCCAAAAGCAGCGTCGGGGCAGCGGCGGGAACCAGATTGTCGGTGACGGCCACCACGCCGTAGCGGCGATGGAGCCACTCGCCGCGCTCGGCCACCGGGTCGCTCACGGCAATTTCCGAAGGTGCATAAACCGCGCCGGCGATCAGGCCGGCGATCAAAGCCTCGGCCATCGCACCGCCGCCGACAATGCCTAAGTTCATGGGCAAGGGGGACGCGAGTGCCCGCTTATTCTAGCCCTGGGCGCGGCGGGGGGCTTCCGGGTTGAGCCGGAAGTTGCCGCCGAAGGCCTGGTTGGCCTGACGCAGCTGCGAAGGCATTTCGGTGCTGATCATGACGCTGCTGGGCGTAAACAGGAAGATCCCGTCGCCGACGCGCTCCTGATGGCCGTCGATGGCGAAGGTGGCCCCGGCCACAAAATCGACGCTGCGCTGGGCCTGGTCGCTGTCCATCAAGGTCAGATTCAGGATGACCGACTTGCGATCGCGCAGGTGCTGGACGATCTGGGGGGCCTCCTCGAACGAGCGCGGCTCGATGACGAGCACCTCGTTGACACCGCTGTTGGGCATGCCGATCACGTTGCCCGCACGCACCCGCTTGCGCGCCGGTCCGCTGCCCATCGGGGCAGCGTCGGACGCCTGGGCGGCGGCGGTGGGAGTAGCGGCAGCGGCGGTCCCGGCGGTGGCCCTGCGCGCTTCCTCGCGCTTATTTTCTTCGCGATACACCTGCTCGTACTCTTCGCCGTCCTCCTCGTACTCAAGGGGATCGCCGAAGCCGACGAAGTCCTTGACCTTCGACCAGAAGCTACTCATCACCATTCCTCCGTAGCGGTAGACGTGAACCGAACAGGACTTGACCGAGGCGTACCATCGTCGCCCCGGCCGCGATCGCCTGCGGATAGTCGCCGGACATGCCCATGGACAATTCCTCCATGCGGATATGCTGCCAACCGGCTTCCCCGGCGCGGCGGCCGAGGTCGCGGGCGAGGGCTGCAACCTGGCCAAAGAGCGTCCGGTTGCCCTGCTCGCCGAGTCCCAACGGCGCAATCGCCGTCAACCCCCGGATATCGAGCTGCGGCAAAGCGGCAAGCCGCGGCAGGGCCGCCTCCAGTTCGGCCTGCGACCAACCCGATTTGGTCGGATCGGCGGCAAGCTTGACCTGCAGGAGCAGCCGCGGTCGGCGACCGACGCTGTCCATCAGCGACGCCAGCCGCTCGGCGAGCGGAAGGCTGTCGACGGAGTGGATCCAGTCGAATACTTCCAGGGCCGGACGGGCTTTGTTGCGCTGCAGACTGCCAATCAAGTGCCAGGACACTCCTTGAAGGTCCGTCAATTGCGGAATTTTTTGTTGGACTTCCTGAATTCGGCTTTCACCAAAATCCCGAAGGCCACAATCGTAAGCTTCACGAATGCGCTCGACGGGCACCTGCTTGGTCACAGCCACCAGCCGCACCGCGGCGGGCAGTTGCCCCCGAAGCCATTCGATCCGCTCAGCAACTCCCACAATGTTCAGGCGAAACTAACATGGTCGGTTCGATAAACTCCCGTAAAACGAGAATTTGGGTCAGTCAAACTGTACCAAAAAAAAATCGAATAGTGGTGGGTTTGAGGAAAAAAACTCTACATCTGGGGGGCCGACCTCAGAAAAGCGGCTATTTGCCCGCTGAAACACCACATATCTGGACTGGCCATCGCATCGATGCGGGTCGATCCGCGGCCCGTCAATCTGAGGGCAACCCCAAAAAGGCAAGGGTCGAGCGCAAAATGCGCCCGGTCGCGTGGCCGTCGCCGAAGGGGTTGACCGCCCGGGCCATCTGCCCATAGAGGGCATCGTCGGTGAGCAGAGCGTGGGCGGCCCGGGCGATGGCGGTGCGGTCGGTGCCGACTTTGAGGGCTACCCCCGCCTCGATCGCCTCGGGCCGCTCGGTGGTCTCGCGCAGCACCAGCACGGGTTTGCCGAAGGCGGGCGCCTCCTCCTGCAGTCCGCCCGAGTCGGTGAGGACCAGGGTGGAGCGCTGCAGGGCACCCACCAGCTGCGGGTAGTCGAACGGTTCGTCCAAAAAGGCGCGCGGGTGCGCACCGAGGATGCCCTGGAGCGGTTCGCGCACGGTCGGATTTTTGTGCAAAGGCAGCACCAGGGCGGTGTCCGGGTGCGCTTCGAGAATATCGATCAGGGCGTGGGCGATGTTTTCGAGCGGTTGGCCCCAGTTCTCGCGGCGGTGGGCGGTGACCAGCATCACCCGCGACTTTTCCCAGTCGAGGCCCGCCACCGGGCACTCGGGCTTGCGGCTGGCGATGGTGTGCAGCGCGTCGATCACGGTGTTGCCGGTGAGATAGACGTGATCGAGGATGCCTTCGCGCTTGAGGTTCTCCGCCGCGCGCATCGTCGGGGCAAAGTGCAGGGCTGCCAGGCGCGAGGTGAGGCGGCGGTTCATCTCCTCGGGGTACGGGTCGTCTGCGACCCCTGTGCGCAGGCCCGCTTCGACGTGGCCCAGGGCAATTTTTTGGTAGAAGGCGGCGAGGGCGGCGGCGAAGGTGGTCGTGGTGTCTCCCTGCACCAGCACCAGGTCGGGGCGTTCGTCGGTGAGGACGGCTTCGAGGCCCACCAGCGCCCGACAGGTAATGTCGGCCAGGCTCTGGCGCGGCGTCATAATCTGCAAGTCGGCGTCCGCCTCGATCCCGAACCAAGCCAGGGTCTGGTA
The DNA here is from genome assembly GCF_000011385.1 of Gloeobacter violaceus PCC 7421. Classification (NCBI taxonomy): domain Bacteria; kingdom Bacillati; phylum Cyanobacteriota; class Cyanophyceae; order Gloeobacterales; family Gloeobacteraceae; genus Gloeobacter; species Gloeobacter violaceus. The sequence continues at coordinate 747,339 of NC_005125.1, read as the reverse complement.
GAGCATCTCCCGGTGTTGGCCGGTGAGGATCACCCGGGTGTGCAGGTGCGGACAGTTTCGAAAGCCCAGGATCACCGGGGCCAGTTTCACCGCCTCCGGCCGGGTTCCCAGGACAATGGCAACTTTGCTCATGGCGACAGTGTAACCCTCCAGGCGGGCACCTTCCCTCGTTCGATCCAGGTATTGCACCTATGCGCCGTTGTAAGCTGATTGAAGCTTTGTGAGCGGCCCCGACGGCGCTTCCCAATTAAGATATAGCGATGCCTCAGTCGATTTCTGTTGTCGTTCCTGTCTTCAACGAACAAGAAAATCTGCCGCAGCTGTACCGGCGGCTTACGGCGGTGCTGAGCGGCCTGGGCGGCTCCTACGAAATTATTTTTGTCGACGATGCGAGCAGCGACCGCACGCCCCACCTCGTCCGCCAGTTCATCCAGGCCGATCCGCGCGTGCGGCTTTTGAGTTTTTCGCGCAACTTCGGCCACCAGGTGGCGGTCACCGCCGGGCTCAACTTCACCGGCGGCGAAGCGGTCGTGATCATGGACGGCGACCTGCAAGATCCGCCCGAACTGCTGCCGCGACTGTTGGACCAATGGCGAGCGGGCTTCAAAGTGGTCTTTGCCAGGCGCACCCAGCGCGGCCGGGAACCTGCTTCCAAGCGATTGTTCGCCTTTCTGTACTACCGCCTTTTGCAGCGGCTGGCGGAGGTGCAGATGCCGGTGGACAGCGGCGATTTTTGCCTGCTCGACCGCCAGATCGTGGACCTGCTCAACGCGATGCCCGAGCGCAACCGCTACTTGCGGGGCCTGCGCTCGTGGGTGGGTTTTGACCAGGCGGAGGTGACCTTCGAGCGGCCCGCGCGCCTCGCGGGCGAACCCAAGTACACCTTCACCAAGTCCCTCGCCCTCGCCCTCGATGGGTTGGTCTCCTTCTCGCGACTGCCGTTGCGCCTGGCCACCTGGCTCGGATTTTTCACGGGTTTTCTGGCCCTGATCATGGTGGGTCTGGTCATCTACTGGCGCTTTTTTACGGCCTCTCCCCTCAACGGCTTCGGCGCTCTCGCGGCGGCGGTATTTTTTATCGGGGCGGTGCAGCTCATTACCGTCGGCATCCTGGGCGAGTACGTGGGCCGCATCTACGAAGAGATCAAAAACCGGCCGCTCTATATCCTCAAGGACGCCCAGGGGTTCGAGCGCCCGGTACCGGGGCGGGTGGGCAATGCCCCCAGCAGCAATGGGCCGTGAAGCTTTCCATGTCGTGCTGGTGGATCCGGAGATCCCTCCCAACACCGGCAATGTGGCGCGCACCTGTGCCGCCACCGGCACCAGCCTGCATCTGGTAGGGACTTTGGGCTTTCAACTGAGCGACAAATACCTCAAGCGTGCCGGGCTCGACTACTGGGAACACGTCGATTTGCATTACCATCCGGATCTGGGCGCGTTGCTGGAACAGCAATCCGCGCAGCGCTTCGTGCTCACCAGTGCCCGCCGGGGAGTGTGCCTGTGGGACTTTGCTTTTCAGCCCGGCGACTGGCTGGTCTTTGGCTCCGAGAGCCGCGGCCTGCCCGAGGGTCTACTGTCAGACGAACGCCATCCGGTGGTGACCATTCCCCTCGCCGAACCGGCGGTACGCAGTTTGAATCTCTCCAACGCCGTGGCTGTGGTCCTTTTTGAATCGCTTCGCCAGTTGGACCCGCCTTCAAGCTAAAGCCTATTCACCCTTGGCTGCAGAGAAAAGTATCTTTCCCTTTTTAGATCCAACCCACCGCCAGTGCCAGGGTTCGTAGCCGACACCCACGGCGTTGCCTGGCGGGTAAGAAAGTTCGAACCCGAAGCGGGCGGCGTTGCGGCTGAGCCAGCGAAAGGCGGGGGTGTTTTCAAAAGTGGTCTCCAGATGCGTTTTCGGATAGAGCGCATCGCCCAGATCCATGGCGTAGCCCGTGTGGTGCTCGCTGAAGCCGGGAGGGGCAACCAATTTGAGCGCGGCGGCTAGGGATCCCTTTCTGGCTATCTGTTTGGCGAAAATCCTCGCTTGCCTGGTGCGGTCGCGAAAACCGGAGATCAAAATGAGCCTCACACCCGCTTTAGCGGCGGCAGCCCGCATCCGGGTGAACGCCCACGCGGCTTCGTTGCTCAGATATTCTTTGCGTCCGCGAATAGTACTGTGGCTTGCCACCAAACGCAAATCGCGACGAGCTGCTTCTTCGTACGGCGGATAGGCGATGCTGGGGGCCGTTTTGTCCGGTTGGGCGCGCTTGGGGGTGGGCGGGGGCTGAGGCTCGGGTGGGAGTAAAAGCGGCGGAGTTTCCAGTTGCGGTTCGGGTTGGGACAGCGGTTCGGGAGCGGGCAACAAATCCACCGGGGGCAATTCGACTTCGGACTGGGTGGGCAAGGTTTCAGGCGAGGTCGACACAGGCACAGCCAGAATCGGCGGCTCCGGCTGCGCTTGGGACGGACTTGGCGCCAAAAGCCCCAAGACGGCTTGAAAGGCGACTATCGCAGCTTTCAGGTGAAACTGGCGGCACCGTTTGCGCGCAGGACCGCCGCACGCATCGGTGTGTCCCGTGGCTGTGGCAACCCGCTGAATCACCCGGCTCAACCCCAGAATCTGTATGCGGCTTTATCCGGTCTGCTCGATGGCCGTTTTACCGGGGCCAGTTTTTGTAAAAGCCAGTACAAATCCGTCCTCGCCGGGTAGCGTGCCGCGCTCCCGGCGCTGCTGCAGGGCCCGGTCGATGAGCTTGGCGACCAGCCAGGAAACCGAGCGCTCCTCCGCTTCCGCCCACTGCTCCAGTTCTTTTTTCAGCTCGGTGGGGACGTAGGCCACCACCCGGTCGAGATCCGTCTTGCCGCCCATACCGCCGTCCGATCGTGACTTGCTTGCCTTTGCACACATTGTACGGATCGGCGCGGCCTACGGCGTGCTATGCTGTGCTGGCACAGCATAGCATAGCAGTGACACAGGAGGTACTATTGTGAACGGTCTAGGCTCTCGTCTATCCGGCGCGCCCTGGTTGCGTCCCGATGCCCATCGGGGGATCGTGCTGCTTTCCGGGCGCGAGATCGAGAAGATGCGCCGGGCGGGACAGCTTGCAGCCCAGTTGCTCGCACATCTGGAGCCGATGGTGCACCCCGGTATCCACACTCTTGCCATTAACAACGAGGCGGAGCGCTGGACGCTGAAGTAGCCCCCGACGGCTGGACGGTATTGACCAAAGACCGCAAGCTCTCTGCCCAGTGGGAGCACACAGTGCTGGTTACCGAAACGGGTGTGGAAATTTTGACCGTCGCTTAAATCCTGCGCATTTTCATTTGCCGAACCCAGTCACGGAAGGAGCGGACCGCTGCGGTTTCGCCGCTTTGGGGGCTCAATGCCAAAAAGCGTGGGATCTCGGAGGTGAGTACCGGTGCAAAAGTAGGGCTGTTCTCGACAAGGGCATATTCGCCCGCTTCCAACCGGAAGATGCGCAGGCTTTCACCGTCGTAGCGCCAAAATTCGGGGACTTCCATCGCCGCGTAGAGTTTTAATTTATCGACGGCTGAGCGGGAATACTCGACTTCAACGACCAGATCCGGCGGCGGATCGAGGGGAAGTTCGATTCTCGATTTGCTGCGCACCCGGGACTCGTTGGCGATGTAGAAGCCGCTATCCGGCTCGGCTCCCTGCTCCAGGTCGTCGCGCTTGCAGGTCATCGAACCGGAACTTTTGACATTCAGCTCCAACTCTTCCACGAGGATGTCGATGAATTTTTCGAGGAGGCGCTTGCTGTTTTCGTGAGCCATCAGCGGCGACATGATTTCCAGCGTCCCTCGGGCATAGGTCAGGCGTATAGAGCGGTTGTCACCCAGTTCTTCAAGCAGCGCCTCGAATAGCTGCCAACTGACCTTGTGCAACAAGATGCGCTGTTCGCCCGCGACGGGCGCCACGATAGCCGTCATTGATTTTTCCAGAACGAGAACAGCTGGATTTGAGCAGACCATAGCTTTTCTGAGCACTCTCTTCAAGCTCCTCTTGCCTGAACCTTGGTGCTGGGACCACAGGCGCACTGCCCCTCGGCTGTTGCCCTACACTCGAAGCAGGTTGCGCCGCGTTGCGACCCGTTCGGCAAAGAGGCCCAGAAAATGACCCTCAGCGAGTACCAGGCGACCTGGAAAAAACGCCCCGAAAAGCACGCCGCCTTGCCCACCGACCTCAAAAAGCACGTCCTGCGCACCCCCCAGGTGCGCGTGCAGGTCGAGGACGACCGCACCGGCATGGACACCGAGACACTCAAGCGCGCCTTTCTGGACAATCTGTACTACATCCAGGCCAAGGATCTGCAGAACGCCACGCCCTACGACCTCTACATGGCCCTCTCCTGGACAGTGCGCGACCGGCTGTTGCAGCGGTGGATCCACACCCAGGAGACGTATCTCAAGCAGGACGTGCGCTCGGTGTGCTACTTCTCAGCGGAATATCTGCCGGGTCGCCAACTCGGTAACGCCTTGGTCAACGTCGGTCTCTACGAACCGGCGCGCACGTTTTTGCGCGAACTCGGCTTCGAGCTTGTCGACCTGATGGAGCAGGAGAACGAACCGGGATTGGGCAACGGCGGACTCGGGCGTCTGGCCGCCTGCTTTATGGATTCGCTTGCCACCCTCGGTGTACCCGCCATCGGCTACGGCATCCGCTACGAATTCGGCATCTTCGCCCAGACTATCCAGGGCGGCTGGCAGTTCGAGCAGCCCGACCGCTGGCTGCGCTACGGCAACCCCTGGGAAATCCCCCGGCCCGAGTACCTGGTGGAGGTCAAGTTCGGCGGCCACACCGAAGCCTACACCGATCCCCAGGGGCGCTACCGGGTCAGTTGGGTGCACGAGCGCTCGGTCCTGGGTACCCCCTACGACACCCCGGTTCCGGGCTACCGCACCAACACCGTCAACACCCTGCGCCTCTGGAGCGCCCGAGCCACCGAGGATTTTGATTTCCAGGTGTTCAACTCGGGGGATTTTGCCCGGGCGGTGGCGGGCAAGACGTACTCAGAAAACATCACCAAAGTGCTCTACCCAAACGACAACACCTACCAGGGCAAGGAATTGCGCCTGGAGCAGCAATATTTTTTTGTCAGCTGTTCGCTGCAGGACATCCTGCGGCGCTACTGGGATCACCATGTGGACCTCGACAGCTTTACAGACAAGGTGACCATCCAGATCAACGACACCCACCCGGCCATCGGCATCGCCGAGTTGATGCGGCTATTGGTCGACGAGTACTTGATCGAGTGGGACAGAGCCTGGCAGATCACCCAGAAAGTCTTTGCCTACACCAACCACACGCTGCTCAGTGAAGCGCTCGAACGCTGGCCGGTGTCGCTGTTCGGGCGGCTGTTGCCCCGGCATCTAGAAATCATCTACGAGATCAACGAACGCTTCTTGCACCTGGCGCGCTCGCGCTTCGGCAACGACGAGGCCCGCATCGCCCGCCTGTCGCTGATTCAAGAAGGCTCCGAAAAGTACGTGCGCATGGCCAATCTTGCCTGCGTGGGCAGCCACGCCATCAACGGTGTCGCCAAACTGCACACCGAACTGTTGGAGCAGGATGTGCTGGCCGATTTCTACGCCCTCACCCCCGAAAAATTTTCCAACAAGACCAACGGCGTCACCCCCCGGCGCTTCGTGCTGCTGTCCAATCCGAAGCTGGCGCTGCTCTACACCGAGCGGCTCGGCCAGGAGTGGATCCGCGATCTCGCCTTACTGCGCAAACTCGAAGACCACCTGCACGACGCCGATTTTCGCGCCTCCTGGAAACAAATCAAAGCCGACAACAAACACGATCTGGCCGAATACATCCTCCATTTCAACGGCATCGAGGTCGCCCCCGATTCGCTCTTCGACATCCAGGTCAAGCGCGTCCACGAGTACAAGCGCCAGTTGTTGATGCTCCTGTATGTCATCACTCTCTACCACCGCCTCAAGCAAAATCCGGCTATGGCCCTGCAGCCGCGCACGTTCATCTTTGCGGGCAAGGCGGCGCCGGGCTACACGATGGCCAAGCTCATCATCAAATGCATTCATTCTGTCGCCGCCATCATCAACGCCGACCCGGACGTGGGCGGGCGGCTCAAAGTCGTATTTCTCGCCAACTTCAACGTCTCGCTCGCCCAGCGAATCTATCCGGCCGCCGATCTGTCCGAGCAAATTTCGACCGCGGGCAAGGAGGCAAGCGGCACCGGCAACATGAAATTCGCCATGGGCGGGGCGCTCACCATCGGCACCCTGGATGGCGCCAATATCGAGATTCGCGAGCAAGTCGGGCCTGAGAACTTTTTCTTGTTCGGGCTCACCGCCCAGCAGGTCTACGCGCTCAAGGCACGCGGCTACCACCCAAACGATTACTACCAGACCAACACCGAACTGCGGAGCGTCATCGATCTGGTGGCCTCGGGGCATTTTTCCCCCGGCCGGCCGGATCTGTTCAGGCCCCTGGTCGATGCCCTGATGGCCCGCGACGAATACTTGCTGTTTGCCGACTACCAGGTCTACCTCGACTGCCAGCAACAGGTAGACGCTGCCTTCGCCGACTCCGAGCGCTGGACGACCATGTCGATCCTCAATGCCGTGCGCATGGGCTATTTTTCCTCCGACCGCAGCATGGGCGAGTACTGCCGCGACATTTGGAAAACCGGACCGGTTGCTGTCGAACTAAACGGATAGTCCGCGCTAGAATTGATCGCACCGGACGACCCGGATTCGAGACAGAAAACAGCACTGTCTATACCGCATCGAAATAAACTCGTCCTTGAATCCGAATCGCCCGCCAGTGGTGCCGGGGATAGGAACGGACTGTGCGTATAATCTCTGCCTCAGGTTATGGAGGTAGTGATGGAGAATTTTGATTTTGTCGTACTCGGAGCGGGACTGGGAGGACTCTCGGCGGCAGCCTGCCTTACCCGCCAGGGACACCGCGTCGCCGTCCTCGAACAACACTATCTGCCCGGCGGCTGTTGTCATACGTTTGACTACGGAGACTACCGCTTTTGTGCCGATGTGCACTATGTCTCCCAGTGCGCCCCGGAGCAGACCATCGGTCAGTTTCTGCGCCACATCGACCGGCAAATCGAATTTAATTCCCTCGATCCCGAGTGCATCGACCGGGTGGTGACACCGGAGGCCGACTTTGCCATTCCCCTCGGTTGGGAGCGATTGCGCGAGCGGCTCATCGCGACTTTCCCCGAGGAGACCGTCGCCATCCGTCGCTACTGCGATGCGATCAGCGGGTTGCACGAGGAGATGCGCGCACTGCTGCGCGAAGTCAACTGGTTCGATCAAAAATGGTCCGACTGGTTAAAGTTGCCCAAATACTGGAATTTATTCGCCAGGCGCCACTGGACGCTGCAGGATCTTTACGACGAAGTGGGTCTCTCGCCAAAGTTGCAGGCGATCCTGGCGGGCCAGAGCGGCGATTACGCCCTGCCGCCGGCGGAGATAGCCCTTTATACCCATACCTCACTAGTACGCGACTACGCCGAAGGCGCCTATTACCCCCGGCACCACTTCAAGCACTTCGTCGATACGATCGCATCGGCGATTGTCGAGGGCGGCGGGGCGGTGCACTACCGAACACCCGTCGAGCAGATCCACATCAAAGATCACCGCGTGGACGGGATAGTGGCCGCCGGGAAGCTCTACCGGGCCGCCGCCTACATCAGCGATCTCGATCCGAAGCTCACGGTGGGGTTGATGGACGATCCCACCGCCCTGAGCGAACGGGAGCGGCAGCGGCTGACCGGCTACGAGTACTCGGCGAGTGCCTTCAATGTCTATCTGGGTCTGGATAAAACCTTCGACCCAAGCCGCTACGGCATCGGCAACTGGAATATCTGGTACTACCCGGACGGGGATCTCAACGGCGCCTACCGCCGCCAACTCACAGACGACCTTGAGCGGCCCTGGATCTTCCTATCCTGTCCGACGCTCAAATCGAACGAACCGGGCATGGCCCCGGCGGGCAACCATGTGCTGGAAATTGCCACCGTCTGCGCCTACGCGCCATTTAAGCAACTGCGCGAGACTAAGCCCGAGGCGTACAAAGCGCGCAAGCGCGAGGTCTACCGGCAGGTGATGGAAAGCACCCGCGACTTGATCCCCGACATCGACAAATACGTGCGGATGAAAATTTTCGGCACGCCCACCACCAGCGAGTTCTATCTCGGCCAACCCGAGGGCAACATCTACGGCGCCAAGCTCATCCCCAGCCAGGTGGGCCTGCACCGCCTGGGTTACCGCACGGAGTTGCCGAATTTGTTTCTAGTCGGAGCCAGCGCCGGCTACCCGAGCGTGCCGGGGGTGATCGGCAACGGCATGGACGTAGCACAACTGCTCACCGGCCAACCTATCCGAAGCCGACCGGGCTCCGCCCGGCCACTGGTGCGTAGTTAGAGAGGTATCGGGTGTTAGGTGTCCCGGCCGGCAGCACCCTTCATGGGCAACAGCTTCCGTTCTGGCACCCGGCACCTTGATGCGTCAGCATCTCAAAACCAGGAGCAGCCCAACGACCAGCCAGCCCTTTCGCCGCAGTCGACACGCGTCGTGCACGCACTGGAAAAATAAACCCATCCCACCCACAAACTCTCGTTCCTGGCCGTGCCGCTAAGTCCGGGGGGTGTCGGGGGGCTGGCAGCCCCTCGACGCGGGGAGGAGGAGAGCGCGAGAGGGGAACCCGAAGGGGGTTCCACCTCTCGCTCCACAGACTGTCGTGCAAAACCAACCGCCAAATATCAGGCGTCAGGCGCGCTGCAGAGTATAGCCAAGCCGCAGCAGCCGGCTCAAAATCGGATAATCGGCGTTCTCGTTGCTGAGGCCCGGTCCCCACCGATCCGGGTGAATGAGCCGCTTGCGCTCCAGTTCGAGGCGATTGAGCATCATCGCCGCCTCCTGCAGGCACTCCTGATACAGGTGCGGAAACATCTGAGCGACGTGGACTTTGTTGCAGCGGTCGATCACGTAGAGACGCTGCTGCTCCCAGCGGAGATTTTTGACGGGCAAACCCGTCGCCCGAAGCGTGTCGTTGCGGGTGCTGCGGTGCTGATTTGGCACGGGAAGGTTCCTCAACTCTGGCGGTAGGTTGCTTGCATACACGGATGCCACAGATCAAGCCGGCAAGCCAATCGCCGACTCGACATCCGCACAAAGGGCGCCCGGTGGACGCTTAATAGTTGCTGTAGACAAACCTTTAAGTGGCGACGGCTGAAGGCACAACGCCCCGGGCATCCTGCTACATCCAGGTGAATAGACACTTGAGTAAATAATTATTTCTGCATTCTAACCTCCCGGCCGAAGTTGGGGATCTGCCCCCGGGTGCCGGACAGCTAGCATAGGACCGTTGCGCAAACCCGGCAGGCCATGACGATTCGAGCAGCACTTCCCCGAGCACTGGCAGCACATCCGACGGGGCTACATCACAAAGTTGCAGGACAGTGACACCCATGAACACCGCCCAAAAAATTGCGGCGATCCTCAAAAGCCGGCTTCACGCCTCGGTGGTCGAAATCGAGGATCAGAGCGATCGCCACGCCGGACACGCCGGGGCGGCCGGGGGCGGTGGGCACTACAACGTGCTCATCGTCTCGGAGCGCTTCGGCGGTTTGCCTGCGATCCGCCGCCACCGGCTGGTCTACGAAGCGCTCGCCGCCGAGATGGGAAGCGCAATTCACGCCCTGTCGCTCAGGGCGCTCGCCCCCGACGAGTGGCAGGCTTCTGCAGACCGGCCTCAATAGGCAAGGGTTTGTCCTCATCCTCCGCACCGGTAACCACCAGCACCGAGCAGGGGGCGTGGTGCAGAACGTAGTTGCTGATGCTGCCTAGAAGCATCTCGCTGATGCCGCGCCGTCCCCGCCGCCCGGTAACGATCAAATCGGCGCTCCAGGCGCGGGCCAACTGGCAGATCTGCGGGCCGGGGCTGCCGGCGCTCTGGCTAAATTCGGCAATGACCCCGACGGCGGCGGCCCGCTCGGCGAACATCTGGAGCATCGCCCGCCCCAACTGCTCGTAGCGCTCCCACTCCCGGCGATAAAACGCCAGGGTCTCGTCGTCGAAACTGAGCGGATGGAAGTCGGTGATCGCCGGAACGACCAGGCCGGGGCTGTTGTCTTCGTCCCCCGACAGCACGTGCATCAGCATCAGCGACCCTCCGCCGAGGCGGGCGAGGGCAAAGGCTTTCTCGAAGACCAGTTCGTTGCTGGAAGACTGATCTAGGGCGACGAGGATTTTTGTGAACATGGTGCCCTCAGTGAATCAGGACTGCCGGACTCTCGAAGCGGACCGCCTCCAGGTCGCACTCGCCGGTGCGCACCCGCACCGCCTGGGTGACAGGCAGCACAAAGATTTTGCCGTCGCCGACGCTGCCGGTGCGTGCCGCCTGTACGATTCGCTCGACAACCGTCTCGGTGAATTCGTCAGGTACGACGATTTCGAGTTTGAGCTTGGCAAGAAACTGCGCGGCGCTCCCGAATCCCCGAAAGATCACCGAATGGCCGCGCTGCCGGCCGAAGCCTTCAACCCGGCTGACGGTCATGCCCTGCACACCGATGGCCGCCAGGGCCTGCTCGACGGCGTCGAGCCTGGAAGGTTGGATGATCGCTTCGATTTTGTTCATGGCGGTGCGTTCCTCAGGATGAGCGGCTGCAGGTGCATTCAGGCTAGACCTTGCCGGTGAAAAACTCGGGAATCCCTCTATTCAGCAGCCGCTCAATTCAGCAGCCGCGGACACTCAAGTAGAAATCATCCTGGGGAAGATAGGTCGCCTCGATGCAGCCGCTGTCGCCGAGTCGGCCGCGCAGGATCCGGGTGCACTGCGCGCAATGGCCGTGCCAGACGGTGCCGTCGCGGTGCCAGGCGATAGGCGAACCGCAGTGGAGACAGCCGATCGAGCAGACCGGTCGGCTGTCGGCAGCGTGGGCAATTTTCCTGACGGTGTGGAGGGTTGGGGTAGTCATCTGAGGCTCCGCTGAAAATAGAACTTAGAGGTGTTCGCGCCCCTTGAGGGCGATCACCTGCTGGCTGTAGGCATCGAGGTGGACTTTGACCGGTTGCAGCCGCCAGATGCGGCTGCAGTACTCCCGCGCCGTCCGGTCACAGCAGACGGCCCCGAGGCGGCTGACGCTCTCGATCGAGAGTCGCGTCCACAGGGCCAGGTCGCGGTAGGCGGCATCGACGCTCCCTTGACCGTCGACATAGGACTGGTAGTCGACCAGATTCAGCGCTTCGTCATCCTCTACCATTGCCGCGACAATGGGCTTGAACTGTTCGCTGTCGCCGTGGCTGAAGTAGCCGGTGGCGATCTGGTCGACTACCTGCCGCAGGAGCGGGTTGCTGTGGTAGAAAGCCATCGGCTGGTACTCGGTGAGTTTGAGCGCCTGACCCTCGCCGGTACTTAGACCGAACTCGAAGAAACGCTCGCGGCCGACGGTCCGTTCGATCTCGAGATTGATCCCGTCGGGGCTGCCCAACAGCAGGGCGCCGTTGAGGGCTGCGCAGAGGCTGCCGGTGTCGCCGGCCTGAAAGCCCGGCAGGGCGTCCTGCTCGGCCAGATCCGCCGCGGCGAAGATTTTTTGGGTCAGGGCGACGGTGGGTTCGGGCACGAAGACGACCCGGATCCGCCCGGCCACGATCGGATCGGCGTTGACGACCGCGCCGACGGCGTGGATGAGTTTGACAGTCAGGCGGCCGAGCGGATCGCCGGGCCGGGGCCATCCCGAAAAGATGAACGCGCGCGGGACGATATTAGCCCCGGGTTCGCTCTGGAGGCGATTGAAAAGGGTGACGATGTACAGCGCGCTGAGCAACTGTCGGCGACACCCCTCGAACGGTTCGAGCCGAATATCGAAAAGGGCCTCCGAAGAGAGGGCGACACCGCTCGTGGCGAGCAATTGAGCGGCAAGGGAACGCTTGTGGGCCTGCTTGATTTGCCGCCAGCTCCGTTGAAAGTCCGGGTCGGCGGCGTGCCGACGCAGGGCGTCGAGTCCCTCCGGGTGCGTCAGCCAGTGGGGGCCGATCCGCTCGCCGATCAGCCGGGCGAGGGGCGGATTGGCCAGCACCAACCAGCGGCGGGTCGAGACGCCCGCGCCGATGGTCTGAAATTTTTGCGGCCAGAGCCGGTGAAAATCGGCAAGTACGGTCTGCGCCAGCTGCCCGGTAGCGCTCTCGGAGGTGCCGACCACCGTGTGACAGGCAATGCAGGCCAGGTGAGCCAGGCGCACCTGATCGTCCGCAAAAAGCGACAGGCGGGCAATTTGCGCTTCGTCCACCAGAAGTGCTTGCAACTGCAGGCGGAATCGGCGGTCGATCTCGCGCAAAATCTCCAGGTGCCGGGGCAGCCAGCGCTCAACCAGCGCCACCGGCCAGCACTCAAGCGTCTCCACCGCCCAGGTGTGGGCGGTGGCCGAGAACATTCGGCCGGTCATCTCCCAGGCTTCCTCCCACCCCAGGTCGTGGCGATCGACCAGGATCCGCATCCATTCGGCAATGGCGATGGGCGGGTGGGAGTCGTCGATGTGGATGGCCGCGCGCTCGGGCAGCTCGCCGAGCGGGCGGCCCGTCTGGGTAAAAAGCCGCACGATGTCGTGCACGGAGCAGCAGGCGAGCAGATACTGCTGTTGCAGGCGCAGCCGCTGGTGGTGGGGACCGTCTCCCGCCGGGTAGGGTACCCGGGTGATCAGCTCGCAGTCGAGTTTCGCTTCGACGGCGCGGGCGTATTCTTCCGGATTGGCCACCGGCGCATCGAACTGCTCGCTGGCCCGGGCGCTCCAGAGACGCAGGGTATTGACGGTGTGGGTGCGGTAGCCGGGCACCAGCCGGTCGTAAGGTTCGCCTATCACGGCGCCTTCGGGCAGCCAGCGCACCCGGTAGCGGTTCTCGCCGTCGAGATGGGCCTCGGTCCGCCCACCCAGGGGGACTTCCACCCGGTACTCGGGTCGGGGGATCTCCCAGGGGTCATCCGCGAAGCGCCAGGGGACGGGGCGCTCGAAGGGCCAGCCGTCGCGGATCACTTGCTCTGAGCCGAATTCATAGCGCAGGCCGTAGCCAATCGCGGGCATCTGCTGGGTGGCGAGCGCCTCGGCAAGGCTCGCCGCCTGCCTCGAACCCTCCCGCCGCCCCAGCTGCGGCTCGCGCTCCAGCGCCAGCAGATCCTCCAGACGCACACCGAGCCCGGCGAGCGCCTCGACGGAGCGCGCGTAGAGGCCCGCGCTCACCAAATTGGCCACCAGTTGCGGTCCCGGGCGGTATTGCGAGGCCAGATAACACACCACCCGCGCTCCGCAATCGAAGTAAGCCTGGCGGGTATTGCGCCAGCGATGCAGCAGCGGGTCGCGCACGGTATGGGCGAGGGCGGCCAAAAAATCCTGGGCGCCGGCCTGGGAGGGATCTTTGCCCAGAACATAGCGGAGGTTATCGACGATGGCCTGGCGCAAAGCCTCGACGCCGGGGGCGGCACTCGGCTCCTCCAGCGGCATATCCGGCGGTGTTTGGGGTGGAGGCGGCTGCATGGGAAGAGGCCTCGTGCGATGGGAAAGTGCCTGTCCGGGCTCATATTGAAGCTAAGCAACAAAGGTGAAAAACCCGAGAAGCAACTTTGCAGGTTCATCCCAAGCCGCCCAAAAAAGCCCGGTTCCGCGCATTGGGAACCGGGTGCCAGCAGGCCGATTGGTGAGCAATTCCGCCGACATCGAAGCGGCTGGATGAAGGGGGACCGTCGGGGGGAAGGGCGAGGGCGGCGCTGCTGTCTTGGAAACTGGAAGTCGTTTATCGCGGAAGGGAAACGCTAGGAATCGATACCGCCTGCAAACTGGCCTCCGCCCGGTTAATCAATATTTTGAAGAACACTTTTGAGCGTAAAAGGTGATGGTGAAGAATTCGGGAAGGTCGGTCAAGATTTTCCACGGGCCTGCGAACCTCCCGTGTGCCTTGAGTCTGGTGAAGGTTCTAAGCCGGATCCGCACCAGGGAGCAGCCGGCGGGCGCGGGCCAGGTCGACTAGATCCGCAAGCCGGGCGGCCTCGGCGGCGGCGATGCGCCGCCCCAGAGGCGAAAGCCGGTAGTAGCGTCGGCGCTGATCGTCGAGATCCGGGTCAGCCCGCTCGTCGGACTCTTCGATCCACCCATCGCCCAACAGTTGCTTGATCGAACGGTAGAGCGTCCCCGGCCCCAGCCGCACTGCGCCGTCGGTACGATCTTTGACTTCTTTGCTGATGCCGTAGCCGTGGCGCTCGCCCTCGGCGAGGGCCAGCAGGATATGAAAGGCCGCCGGGGTCAGCGGCAAAAACGATCTCGGGTCCGGCGCAGGAATGCTCATGAATGCAGGAACTTTATCCGTTATGGATATATCTGATATGGACAATTTATCGGCTGAACGGTTTTCCGTCAACCGCTCCAACCTTGAGCAGGCTGAAGACGGCCGGCTACAAGGAATTTCCTTGGAAGCCTCCGAGGCGAGCCGGGGAGGCGCCTCGGGCCGGCGCGGGTGCACCCCGGCGGCGCTTGGCAGTGACGACGACTTCAGGAAGAGTATAGGTTTTTGTGGTCGCCGGTTGCGGGCGGGAGTCGAAGCGCGCCTGGCCTGCCGCCTGCTGCAAACCGAACGCGGCAGCAGCCAGGATAGCGAGGGCGAGGACGACCTGCAGCCCCCACCCAAGGGCGAACCGAACGCGGCGGGCCGGTGAAAAGACAGGCGCGACAAAACGGGAAGCACAGAGCATGGCACATCCTCCAGATTTAGTGAATTGGCAAACGATGGATTCCACGAGCCGGACTGTGGGAAGGCCCGAGGGCAGGAACCGACTCCAGAAACTATCCACATCGGATATATCCGATGTGGACACTCTATCCATTCTGGATAGAGATGTCAACGGTGCTTCGGCAATTTTTCTGGGGTGGGCAGCGGCAGACGGGCAAGCAGCAGGGCGACGGCGGCCAAAAGCAGCACCCCGGCGGCTCCGGCCAGGGGATGTCCCCCCAGGCCAGTGAGCCACTGGGGCACTTCGGGTCGGTCGTACAGGGCCATACCCTGGGTGCTCACGACGTAGTAGGTCCACACCCAGCCGGCGTGCAGTCCGACGGCAAGCCCCAGACGACCGGCGCTCCGCAGGCGGGCGAATGCGAGCAGCAGCCCGGCTGCGAACAGCGCCGGAAACTGCGGCCAGGTGGCGAGGATGATTTCGGGGGCTTTGATGAAGTGCGCAGCAGCAAACAGCGCCGCACTCGCTACCGCTCCCGCCCAGGCCCCATAGCGCTGGGCGAACGTTTGCAGCAAGAACCCCCGAAAGAGCAGCTCTTCGATAAAGCCGACCGCCAGGCCGACTGCGAGCCCCTCGGCAAGGGGAATAGCTAGCCCGGCGATTTTTTCGGGATGCCAGCTCACCCAGCCCAGGGCGGCTTCGGCCGCGACCAGTAGACTGAGTCCCACCACCCCGATGACAAGACCGATGCCTGCGAGGAGGAGATTGGCCCAATCGCGGGCCAGGCCGTACTGGGCGAGGGAGCGGCCGTCAAGGCGGTGAGCCAAAAGCCGCAACACCGCCAGAATAGCCGCGTACAAGATCACGGCTGCCCCAAGGGTCTGAGAGGTGCTGAGCGTCTCGAAGGGCATCCCCGGTCGCCACCCGGTCACAAAAAGCCACACCAACACCCCCGGCAGCCACAGCGCCAAAAGCCCGGCCAAAAACAGTGCAATGCGAACGAGTGGGCGTTCACTAAATCGCAGAACGGTCGCCATTATCCGACATGAATGGACCACAGGCGATCCTATCAGCCCGACGGCTAAGATCTGGGGCAAGGCAAGTGCACGTTCCACCGGGGCATGGCTTCGATGTCCGAGGACACACTCATTTACGTCGGCTGCCAGGGCTGGCGCTACCCGGATTGGCGGTTGGCTTCTGCGGAAGCGGTGGGCGATCTGAGTGCCCCGTTCTACCCGCCCAGGCTGCCCGCCGCCCGCGAACTGAAGCATTACGCCCGCACATTCGATCTGGTGGAGGTTGATTCGACCTTTTATGCGGTTCCTCAGATTCGGGTGGTCAAGAACTGGGCGACCCAGGTGCCTGAGACCTTTCGCTTTACCCTGAAGTTGCCCCGCACCCTTACCCACGAGTACCGTCTTGCGCGGGGAAGGGCGACCCTTTCGGCCTTTTGTGAATGCGCCCGCCCCTTGGGAGTCCAATTGGCAGCTATTCTCATCCAGTTGCCTCCGTCATTTGCAACGGACGAATTTGCGGCGCTGGAGCGCTTTTTGCCCCATCTGCCCGCGGATTTGCCTTTTGCCGTTGAATTTCGCGATCCTGCCTGGCTCAGTGAGCGCACGGTCGAACTGCTGGCGGCCCACCGGATCGCCCTGACCCTCGGGGATACCCCCTGGATACCGACACCACTGGCGCTCGCCTGGCTCGACAGGCTACCTACCGACTGGCTCTATCTACGGCTGATGGGATCCAAATCCAACGGTCTGGAGCACTTTACCCACCGGCAATTCGACCGCACGGACACCCTCGATGCGTGGGCGGCGGCCGTTTGGCGCCTGGCGGAAGGCGGCAAACGTGTCTATGTGCTGCTTGACAACCATTTCGAAGGTTTCTCGCCGGGGTCGGCGACGCTGCTTGTGCGCAAATTGGGGCTGGCAGAGCGCCCCTTTCCCCACGACTGCCCTGCCGAAAGCGAGCAACTCGGCCTCGAATGGTAGAGCGGTTCTCGAAGGACTAGACCAAAAGCCCGATCGATTCGCCGGGGGGAGGCGCAAGATGGTTTTGGGTGTTTTGCTTACAGGTAAGGCGCGATATTCTCCGTTACTAAAGGCTGCCTGCAATTTTCCAGCCGGGCGTGCCCCTTGCGGTTCACCTGAGGCAAAAACCGGTTCACTCTGCCAGGAGTTCGTCTCGATGAAATGCTCCGTATCCACGCTGGTCGGCACCCTTTGCCTTACCGCTGCCGCGTTGTTGTCCACAGCTGCCGAAGCCCAGATCAACATCCCGACACCGACGATTACCCCGCCCACCGTCACTGTACCGTCGGTGCAACCGCCTTCGGTCACGATGCCGTCCGCCACCCAGGCGTCGACAACGGCGTCGGGCTATCCCTACAAACTTGCTCCCCTCCCCTACGACTACAGCGCTCTTGAGCCTTATATCGACGCAGAAACCATGAAGCTTCACCACGACAAGCACCACCAGGCTTACGTGGACAATCTCAACAAAGCGCTCGAGAAGTATCCGGATCTCCAAAAAAAATCGCCCGAACAACTCCTGCGCGATCTTAAGCAAGTACCCGAGGACACCCGTGCCGCCGTGCGCGGCAATGGCGGCGGCCACGTCAACCACACGATGTTCTGGGAGATCATGAAGCCCAAAGGGGGCGGCGAGCCCGCCGGTCCGATCGCCGCCGCCATCCGCACCAACTTCGGCAGCTTCGACGCCTTCAAAACCCAGTTCAATGAAGCGGGCACCAAGCGCTTCGGCAGCGGTTGGGTGTGGCTTGTGAGCAATCCCGGCGGCAAGCTTGAGATCGTGAGCACCGCCAATCAGGATTCGCCCATTGCCGACGGCAAGTACCCGATCATGGGCAACGACGTCTGGGAGCACGCTTACTATCTCAAGTACCAGAACCGCCGGGCCGATTATCTGAGCGCCTGGTGGAACACGCTCAACTGGGATGAGATCAATCGTCGTTTCCAGAAAGCCTCCACCGGGTTGTAGGGCGGTTTTGCCGCCTGGCGGGGCGTTCGGTTAGCCTGGAGCGTAATCTTTACCGCGCTGGGGATCTGACCATGAACGCCCTGTTCGGATTGTGTGCTGTCGCTCTTGCGATATCGCTGGATGCTTCTTGTGCCCTTGCCCAGAATCTGGCGGCGAGCGCTCCGAGACTGACTTATCCGCCTACCGAGCGGGTCGAGCAATTTGACGACTACCACGGCACCCGCGTAGCCGACCCGTACCGCTGGCTTGAAGATCCCAATTCTCCCAAAACCAGAGCCTGGGTGGAGGCGCAAAACAAAGTCACCTTCGCTTACCTGGAAGGCATTCCCTACCGCGAACCCCTCAAAGAACGGCTCACCAAGATCTGGAACTACGAGAAGTACGGCATCCCCAACCGCGAAGGGGACCGGTTCTTCTTCACCCGCAACAGCGGCCTGCAAAATCAGAGCGTCCTGTACAATGCGGCGAAGTTGGGTGATGCGCCCCGGGTACTGCTTGATCCCAATACACTCTCCAAAGACGGCACGGTGGCGCTCACCGGCATCGACATCACCGACGACGGCAGGTACCTAGCCTATGGCACCGCTGCTTCCGGCTCCGATTGGCAGCAGTGGCACGTGCGCGAAGTGGCGACCGGCCGCGATCTGCCCGATGTAATTAAGTGGGTCAAATTCTCTGAGGCGTCCTGGCTTAAGGACGGCAAGGGCTTTTTCTACAGCCGCTACGACGAGCCGAACGCCGCCACCCAGTTTCAGGATGTCAATTATTTTCAGAAGCTCTACTTCCACCGCCTCAGCACCCCCCAGGCTCAAGACGTGCTGGTCTATGAGCGCAAAGATCAAAAAGAGTGGGGCTTCGGCGGCGAAGTCAGCGAAGACGGACGCTACCTCGTCATCAACGTCAGCCAGGGCACCGACCCCAAAAACCGGGTCTTCTACAAAGACCTGCAAAACAACTCAGGCAGGGTGATGGAGCTATTGCCCGACGCCGACGCCGCTTATACGTTTATCGGCAACGACGGGCCGCGCTTTTGGTTTGTTACCGACAAAGAGGCGCCCCGCGGTCGCCTGGTGCTTATCGACACGACGCGACCTTTGCAGTTGCAGGAGGTGGTTCCCCAGACCGACGCCACTTTGCAGAGCGCCGATATTGTGGGGGAACGGTTGTTCTTGCGTTACCTCAAAGACGCCCGCAGCCAGGTAAAAGTCTTCGATCTCAAAGGCAAGTTCCTGAGCGAAGTGGCCTTCCCCGGCCTTGGCACCGTCACGGGTTTTGGCGGCAAGCGCACGGACACCGAGACGTTTTACGCCTTTACCAGCTTCACCACCCCCACCACCATCTACCGCTACGACATCCCCACTGCCAAAAGCACCGTGCTCTTCCAGCCTAAAGTCGACTTCGACCCCACCGCCTACACCACCGAGCAGGTCTTCTTCAACAGCAAGGACGGCACCCGCATCCCGATGTTCATCACCTATAAAAAAGGCACCCCCCGCAACGCCCTCAACCCTACCTACCTCTATGGCTACGGCGGCTTCAACGTTTCTATTACCCCCACTTTTTCACCCGCCAACCTGCTGTGGTTGGAAATGGGCGGCCTCTACGCCGTCCCCAACCTGCGCGGCGGCGGCGAGTACGGCGAGGATTGGCATCAGGCGGGCACCAGGCTCAACAAGCAAAACGTCTTCGATGACTTTCTCGCCGCGGCCGAATACCTGATCGCCAATAAATACACCTCGCCGGAGAAATTGGCGATCGGCGGCGGCAGCAACGGTGGTTTGCTGGTGGGAGCTGCCATGACCCAGCGCCCGGAGTTGTTTGCTGCTGCGCTGCCCGCGGTCGGGGTGATGGACATGCTGCGCTTTGAGCAGTTCACGATTGGCTGGGCGTGGGTGTCCGATTACGGCTCTTCGCAAGACCCCGAGCAATTCCAGGCGTTGTATGCCTACTCGCCTTTGCACAACTTGAAGGCAGGGACACGCTACCCGGCGACGCTGGTGACGACGGCGGACACCGACGACCGGGTGGTGCCGGGACACAGTTACAAGTTCACAGCGGCGCTACAGGCGGCGCAGGCGGGCGAAGGACCGGTGTTGATCCGCATCGAGACGAAGGCGGGCCACGGAGCGGGCAAGCCGACCACCAAGCTGATCGAAGAAGCGGCGGACCGCTGGGCGTTTCTGGTGGCCAACCTCCGCATGCAACTGAAGTTTTGACCTCTCTCCCGCTTCTTTATCTTGGTGGGAAGCAGACCGGGAATCGGTACGTACTGCGGTACGATTCTGAATACCTGTTACAGAGTTTGCCGATAACATTGCAGCGCCCATGTCCAGCCCCACAAAGATAAAAGCTTACGCGGTTCTCGATGGCGGCGGCGTCAAAGGCGCGGCGCTGGCAGGTTGGAGACCGCTTGGCAGCCTGTCTCCGCGTTTTTCTACTGGCAGGTTTTTAACTCTTTCAAAAGGGAACTGGGTTTGTACAACGCCCAGAAGCTCAAAGAGTTTCTACTCCAAAAAATCAAATCCCAACTGCCTGCGCTATCGGCGTTCTATCGGTGGATACCGACGCTTCCCTTGATGCTACGAGTTGGGTGCGAGAGCATAAAAGGTATGTCAACGACACGGCCTGGAGCTGGTCGGCGATCCTGGCGAAGCTTTTGGACAAGGGGTAACGGCCACGTACAACCCGGGCGGCATTCGTCTTCCAAAGGGTGCAGATATCGAGATCAAGTCCCTGGGGGGCGGCATGTTTTCCTTTGCCAACGCCTACGACGGCAACTTCGAATACTTCGAGGGCCGGCCGTTGCACGCGGAAGACGGCCTCTGTGAAGTCCAAGTCCAGATCGAACTCGAAGAAGACGCCCCTGCTCCGCGCGAACCGTAGTTATTGAACTGCTGCAGGCGCATGGGCGATGTCTGTAACGCCCGGTGCAGTTACGCCACACCGACGGTGATATCTTTTTTAACTGCCGTTTCGGATGATTAGGCGATGAAATTGCACTCGGCCCTGCTGCTCGCTTCGCTGCTGGTGCTCAGTTGTGCCGCTACGGCGGCAGCCCTGCCCGGTGGAGATCGAGGCGGAACCTATTTTTCGACGCGCAGCCCGGTGATTGCCAAAAACGGCATGGCTGCCACCAGCCACCCGCTGGCCACCCAGATCGCCGTCGACGTGCTTAAAAAAGGCGGCAGCGCTGTCGACGCCGCCATCGCCGCCAACGCCGCCCTGGGATTGATGGAACCTACCGGCAACGGCATCGGTGGGGATCTATTCGCCATCGTCTGGGATCCGAGAGCGCGCAAACTCGCGGGCCTCAACGCCAGTGGCCGCTCGCCGCTGGGACTCGACTACGAACGACTCAAAAGCGCGGTTGGGGGGAGCCCGACGATCCCGATTTTTGGGCCGCTGCCCGTCACGGTGCCGGGGGCGGTGGACGGTTGGTTTATGCTGCACGGCCGCTACGGCCGATTGCCCATAGCCGAACTGCTTGCTCCTGCTGTCCGTTACGCCCGCGAGGGGGTGCCGGTGCCGCAGATGATCGCCGGTTACTGGCAGTCCAACCTCCGCCGCTTCGAGCGCGACAAAGACCAGATTCCCGAACTGGCCAATTTTCGCAAGACCTACTTGATAGCCGGCAACCCCCCCGCCGAGGGGGAAATCTTCCGCAACCCGGATCTGGCGCTCACACTCGAAAAAATCGGCAAAGGCGGCCGGGACGTATTCTACAAAGGCGAGATCGCCGACACCATCGACGCTTACATGCAGCGGGTAGGGGGGTATTTGCGCCGGACCGACTTCGAGCGGCACACCGGCACCTGGGTCGAGCCGGTGCGGGTCAATTACCGAGGCTATGACGTCTACGAACTGCCGCCCAACGGCCAGGGGATCGCGGCCCTACAGATGCTTAACATCCTCGAAGGCTTCGATCTCAAAAAAATGGGCCACAACAGCGCCGACTACCTGCACGCGCAGGTGGAAGCCAAAAAACTCGCCTTCGCCGACCGGGCGCGCTACTACGCCGACCCGGACTTCAGCAAGATGCCGGTGGCCGGGTTGCTCGACAAGACCTACGCAAGCGACCGGCGGCGGCTCATCGCCATGGACCGCGCCCAGTCGCGCCAGGCGGCGGGTCTGCCCCCCGCCGCCGATACGATCTACCTCACCACCGCCGACAAAGACGGCATGATGGTCTCGCTCATCCAGAGCAACTACGTGGGCATGGGCAGCGGCCTGGTTCCGGACGGCCTCGGCTTTATGCTCCAGGACCGCGGTGCACAATTTAGCCTCACCCCCGGCCACCCGAACGTCTATGCCCCCGGCAAGCGGCCCTTCCACACGATCATCCCGGCCTTTGTGAGCAAAGACGGTGAGCCGTTTATGAGTTTTGGGGTGATGGGGGGTGACATGCAGCCGCAGGGCCACGTCCAGATTCTATGCAACATCATCGACTTTGGTATGGACGTGCAGCAGGCCGGGGACGCGGCGCGCTACTACCACACTGGCGACAACGACCCGGACGGGCGGGTGATGGTCGATGGCGGCACCCTTAACCTCGAAAGCGGCGTGGGGGAGGATAGCCGTACCGAGCTTGCCCGCCGGGGCCACCGGCTTGCCGCCACCTCCCCGGGAGCCTACGGCGGCTACCAGGTCATCCAGTGGGACCAGGTCAACCGCGTGTACCGCGGTGCTTCCGAGATGCGCAAGGACGGCCAGGTGAGCGGATTTTAGGCGGTCGTGCGCAGCATACGGGCGGCTTTGACCAGGGCGTAGGCGAGTTTGTCGAGGCGATCTTTGAGCTTGGGATCGGTGAGGTTGCCCTCGGCGTCGAACTGCTTCCAGGCTTGGCCGATCGCCACCTGCTCAGGCACCACCCAGGCGTGCACCCAGCGGGCCACCGTGCGCAGATCGTTGAGGGCGTTGTTGTTCTGGCCGCCCCCCAGCACGCTCACCAGACCGAAGACTTTGTCGGAAAGCTCCTCGAAACTCATCAGATCCAGGGCGTTTTTGATCACGCCGCTGAAGCTGCCGTGGTACTCGGGTGTGGCGATCAGCAGTGCGTCCGCCTCTTTAACCTTGCGCTTGAGCACTTCCACGTCCGGGTGATCCGGGTACTCGTCGCCGCCGTGGCAGAAGGGCAGATTCAACTGCTTGAAATCGAGATACTCTACCTCGGCACCCGCCCCCGCCGCCGCCGCCAGAGCCAGCAGCAGCGCTTTTTCGGCATGGGAGCCCGGGCGCAAACTTCCGCATAGACCGACAACTTTGACCATCAGTACACTCTCCCGCCGAATTCGGCTACTTCTCTAGTTTAGATTGATTCTCATTCAAGAATACATCTACGGCAGAGCGGATCTGTTCGGCGGTCGCCTCGACGCTCAGACCGGCGTCGACGGGCCGGATGCGGCCCGGATAACGATTTGCCAGGGCCGCGAAGCCCATGTGCACCCGCTGGTGGAAGGCGAGCGTTTCCGCTTCGATGCGATCGGGGGTGTTGCCGTTGCTTGCGAGGCGCCGCACCAGTCCAGCCTGCGGATCGAGTTTCAGCCAGAAAGTCAGATCTGGGAGGAGCCCACCGGTGGCGATGGCGTTGAGTCGCTCGATGAGCCCCAGATCCAGACCACGGCCATAGCCCTGGTAAGCCACTGTCGAATCAGAGAAGCGGTCGCACAGCACTGCCGCACCCGAGGCAAGGGCGGGGCGGACGACCCGCGCCAGGTGCTCGGCCCGATCGGTCGCGTACAGAAGCAACTCGGCGGTGGGGGTGATTTCGCTCCGGGCATCGAGGAGCAGACCGCGCAGCGAGCGGCCCAGGGCGGTGCCGCCGGGTTCGCGGGTGCGCACGACCCGGTGGCACCGCTTTTCGAGCCAGTCGCCTAAAAGAGTAAGTTGCGTGGTCTTGCCGCAGCCTTCGCCGCCTTCAAAGGTGATGAACATGGGCCGAGCGTTGATTGTGTATTTTAATCGCAAAGCGGAAGCGAAATGGCCGAGCGATGCTAATTAATGAGTCTCGCGCCAAGATCATGCGATCAGGAGGCTTGTTATGCGGTGGTTTGCTCTGGTGGCCCAGTACGTTTCTGAGGCAATCTTGCAGATTTTCTTTCCCGATCGCGACGAATTCCCCAAGTACGGCTTCGAGGTCTTCAAGGGCGAGATTGCAGGCGACTTCGAGGGATGGCCCGAGCGGCCTTCCTGCCGGATTGACCGTCATCGGCCGGTCGCAAACGAAGCCACCTGACGGTAGGGTTGCACTGTGCCGGGGCGTGTTGTTGCCCCAGCACACCCACAAGCGGGGATTTCAGTCGTAGATGCCCTGGACGGTGTCGCTTTTGACCTTCAGGTCGTAGCCGCCGGGGACGCGCTTGGCCACCAGCACACCGGTCTTGCCGGCGTTGGATACGGTCGCCTCCCATGTCTCGGGCGAGTCGGAGACCTGGCGAAAGCCGCGAATGTCGCAGCCGGAGCCCATGGCTGCCTGGGCGTAGGCCGCCGCCGCCTGCAGCAGATCTTCGGGGGTAGGCTGGGTGTTGAGCGATTCCGGGGTCAGCTGGTAACCCAGGTCTTCTCCCTGGGACTGGATTTCCTGGGCAGGATTGGCCACTTCTTTTTGTTCGGGTTTGGGCGGTTCTGAGAATGTCATCTTGCTTATCCGATGCGCATCGACAGTCTCACGCTACCGGCTGGGCGAAGCCGCCGCAATCCGCCCCGGGGAGGAGTCGGGCCGGTGTTAGCCTGGAGACGCCGTGCAAAGCTCGACGCGCGTGGATCTCGTTGCCCAGCAACTACAAAAGCAATACGGCGATCGCGCGGTGGTGCGCGGCGTCAGTTTCGCCCTGCACCCCGGCGAGATCCTGGGCCTGTTGGGTCCCAACGGTGCCGGTAAAAGCACCACCCTGGGTATGCTCTACGGACTGGTAGTGCCCACGGCCGGCCAGGCGACGTTAGGACCCTTCGATGTGCGCCGCCAGGGCCGTGAGGCACGGCGGCTGATGGGCGTGGTCATGCAGGAAAACAACCTTGACCCGGACTTCGACGTGTTGGGCAATCTGCTCACCTTTGCCCGCTACTACCGTTTGGGCGCCGGCGAAGCGCGCGAGCGGGCGATGGCTTTGCTCGCACAGATGGGCCTGACCGAGCGCGCCAAAGATTCGACTGAGGCTCTCTCCGGGGGCATGAAGCGGCGATTGGTACTCGCCCGGGCGCTCATCAACGACCCGAAGGTGGTCTTCCTCGACGAACCGACCACGGGCCTCGACCCCGACGCCCGGCAGGATTTTTGGCGGCTGGTGGCCGGGCTGCGCGCCGCCGGGCGCGGTGTGCTCCTGACCACCCATTACATGGACGAGGCCGAAAGGCTGTGCGATCGGTTGCTGTTGATGAAAGAAGGCCAGGTGGTGGGCGAGGGCGAACCGCGCACGGTGATCGCCCGGGAGGTGGGTCATGAGGTGGCCGAGGTCGAAGGGGTCGATCCCCGGCTGCTGACGGATCTGGCGGCGCGCTCGGGCAGCTGGACACGCCCGTTTGGAGGGAGCACCCTGGTGCCGCTACCGGCGGACGGCGAAGCCCTCTGGCAGGCGATTGTCGAACTGAAGCCCGCCCGGCTCACCCGCAGGCGGGCCAATTTAGAAGATGTCTTCTTGCAGCTGACCGGAGGGAGACTGTGAAAGCACTCGCAACTGCCGCCGCCGTCTCACCGTGGGGAGTCTACTCGGTCTGGCGCCGCCACGCGGATGTCTATCGGATCACGTGGCTCTCCAACTTGCTGCCGCCGATGAGCGAGCCGATTCTGTATCTGTTTGCCTTCGGTGCCGGGCTCGGTCCCATGATTGGTTCGTTCGAGTACCTGGGCAGCACGCTCACCTATGCGCAGTTTCTGGGTCCGGGGATGATCGCGGTGGCGGTGTTGTTCCAGTCGTTTTTTGAAGGGGCCTACGCCAGTTTTATTCGTCTGAGTTTCCAGAAGACCTGGCAGGCATTGCTCACGGCACCCTTGAGCTATACCGACGTGTTTTTGGGCGATTGGCTGTGGGCGACCACCAAGGGGGTCATCGGGGGATCCGCCACCGGGCTGGTGGTCGTGCTGCTGGGGCTCTATCCGCCGGTGGGGCTGCTCTATTCGCTGCCGGTGATGGTGCTGGGCGGCATGCTCTTCGGCGCCTGCGGTCTGGTGACGGCGGGTACGGTGCGGATTATCGACCAGGTCAATTTGCCGACGTTTTTGTTCATCATCCCGATGTTTGCCTTGAGCGGGACGTATTTTCCGCGCACCAACCTGCCGGGGGTGAGCCGCTACTTTGCCGAAATTTTGCCCTTGGCGCCGGTGGTCGATTTTCTGCGCTGGCCCTACGGGTTACCCAGCTACTGGCCCTGGCAACTCGTGGGGCTCGTCGTGCTGATTGCCG
Source organism: Gloeobacter violaceus PCC 7421 (assembly GCF_000011385.1). Lineage (NCBI taxonomy): Bacteria > Bacillati > Cyanobacteriota > Cyanophyceae > Gloeobacterales > Gloeobacteraceae > Gloeobacter > Gloeobacter violaceus. The sequence goes on along the minus strand of NC_005125.1, from coordinate 721,231 downwards.
TCGCCGGAAGCTGGGCTTGGTGGGCAATCCGGCAGCGCATTTATTTGTGAAGCAGTGATTGCTACCTGCGGCCATCCAGGTCGAAATGGCGCCATAGCAAATCTCGATTGAGCCTGACGGTTTCGGTCGCTTTATCAAGAGTGAGAATGGCATAGCCGTCGATATTCAGCAGTCGTTGTACCACTGCTAATTATTGTCTAGACTTCTAGTCTCGTGATTCGAAATAAAAATTGGCTCAACGGTAAGGGCATACGCCAGGACTGGTGGCAGGCGGACGGCAAATAGTACCATCTGGGAGGATGGCCCCTATGGTGCTCCTGGCAAGACCGCCAGCCCTGGCAAAATCCGTATTGGACAAATCAGCTCCGGTAAGATCGGCATTGGAAAGGGTCATCCCAGCCATTGTCGCCCCACGCAAGCTCGCACCACCGAGTTGACAGTTGAAGCATCCCACGCCTGTAAGGTTAGCTCCTTCGATCTTCGCCCCGCGTAAGTCGGCTCCGTTCAACAATGCACCTGTCAGATCACTGCCCCGAAGGTTTACCGCCCGAAGGCTTGCAAAACTCAGATCCACGCCGCTCAAATCCATATTGCTTAGATTTGCACCAGCCAAGTTACACGAGACGCACTGGCGAGAGCGCATTAATTCGGCAACGGCGGCTTTGCCTACTGGGCCACCCTTTGTTTGAGCCAACATGGGACAGGAAACCGGACCTGAGATTGCAAATACAAGCAATACTGCAGCAGGTGTCGAGATTACTCTGAACGAAACTCTTGACATTTCGTACCCACAAAGCGCTCAAGAACAGGTTATTTCTTCAACGGCGGCAAGTCAATACTATGATTGCCTGCCTTTCCCGGGTGACCCTGTCAGCTATCTGCATTATCGTCTTCAACGAATTCGACACCTCGCAGTACGCCCGATGAACGGCAGCAGCTCAAATTCCTGGCGAATATCGAGCAGCGTGCGAGCCAGCAGCGGTTCGAATTGTAGAAACGGCACAAAACGTTGCCGCCTGCGATTTCTCAACCACAGAGCTGTTAGTTCGGGTACCAACTTTGGAAATTCGACAAATATCGAGCTATACAACCACAGCGTCCCGTGCTGTTTGATCAAATCGCCGTACATGATCGCAACCGCTGGGCCGATTGTAGGATCTCGAAGCGTGCGCAAATGATCGCTGAAGTGATAATCGCTGGTCCACCAGGTCAAAGGCAACAACTTCAGTTCGTCGTACATGCCCGTGTCGCACCCATACACCACATGCGATACGTCGTGGGCCAGGATGATCCGGGCGAACGCCTCATTAAGCTCCCTCGGGTCGGTAAGATTCGGGTAGGCGGCGTAGTACTCCTTAAGCCCCTCCCGCAGCGTCTGGGTGCTGCCTTTGTCCAGGTAAAGCGGGCGGGCCTTGCCGTCCATAAGCTCTCCTTGCCACTCGAATAATAAAGATACGATACAGTATCGTAAATCGAGATCTGCTGGTCAAGTGCCCGCCGGTGCTTGGGGGAAGGTATGCTTTCTGGGGTGAGCGCCGAGAACGAACAGACCAAAAATCCACCGGGCCGACCGCGCAGTTCGCGGGCCGACCAGGCTATTCTTGGAGCGGCGGCCGAACTGTTGGCGGAGGTCGGCTACCAGGCGATGAGCATCGAAGCCGTTGCCCTTCGCGCCGGGGTGAGCAAGCCGACCATCTACCGGCGGTACGCCTCCAAGGAAGAACTGGTCGCCGATGCCATCGAGACGTTGCGCCAGGAAGTGGCGATCCCGGATACCGGCAGCCTGCAGACGGACATCGACAGCTTGCTGGCAGAAGCGATTCAGATGGTGCAGACCCCGCTTGCCCGCCAGACGATGGCAATGATTATCAGTTCGGCGACGAGCAGTCCCCAGTTCGCCCGCATCTACGCGACAAAGTACTTGATGCCCCGCCGCGAAGCTTTCGGCGCCATCCTGGAGCGCGCCAAAGCCAGAAATGAGATCCGTGCGGCCACCGACAACGATCTGTTCTTCGACTTCGTAAGCGGGATCATGTTCCACGCATTGATTTTCGAACCCACAGCAGAGCCCTACGAGGCTTACATCCGGCGGGCCGTGCGATTTCTGCTGGGTGGCGCCGCTGTCCGATGATCGACCACATCGGTATCGCTCAGAGCGATTCCAGGCCACCTGTCACATCCGGACCCGCCGTTTCGTCTTGTTTATACAAGCGATACAACCGGAGCTTCCAGATGGACAACCGCCTTGCCTTTGAGAACATCGAACCTGCCGCCTACCGCGCCCTGCTGGGGCTGGGAAGTTACGTCGAAAGCAGCGGCCTCGACCCGAAGGTCCTGGATCTGATCAAGATTCGCGCCTCCCAACTGAACGGCTGCGCCTTTTGCCTCGACATGCACACGACCGAGGCTAGAAAAGCCGGAGAGGCGGAGCAACGCCTCCACGCCCTCGCCGCCTGGCGGGAAGCACCGTTTTTCTCCCCAACCGAACGCGCCGCGTTGGCCTTCGGCGAAGCGCTCACCCAGATGGCCCAGGAACGTATCGCCGATGCTGTGTACACGGAACTGGCCCAGCATTTTTCACAGGAGGATGCAGGCAAACTCCTGATGGCCGTTATCGCCATCAATGCCTGGAATCGGCTGGCCGTTGCCACGGGCCTGGTTGCGGGCACCCAGGAGCAACACTTTCGCCAACTGCGACAAAGGGGCATCCTGGCGGGTGAGGCGGTGAAGTAGCATGGCCGCACAAAGGACAGCCATGGATGATCTGGAGACTTTCCAGCAGCATCGGGGAATGCTGTTCGCAATCGCCTACCGGATGCTCGGCACCGTCGCGGACGCCGAGGACATGGTGCAGGAGACATTCTTGCGCTGGCAGCAAGCATCCGCAGCAGGGGTGCAATCGCAAAAGTCTTACCTGGCCGCCGTCGTCACTCGCCTCAGTATCGACCACCTGCGCTCCGCCCGCGTTCGGCGCGAGCAGTATGTGGGACCGTGGCTGCCGGAACCGCTCGCGCAGACGGCCGCCGATCCGCTTCAGCAAAGCGAACTGGCCGATTCGCTGTCGATGGCGTTTCTGGTGCTGCTCGAAAGCCTTTCGCCGCTGGAGCGGGCGGTGTTCTTGCTCAGCGAGGTCTTCGAGTACGACCACGCTGAGATTGCCCGGATCGTGGATAAAAGCCCGGCCAACTGCCGCCAGATCCTCAGACGTGCCCGACGGCATCTGGCCGAGCGGCAGCCGCGCTTTCGATCGTCGCGCCCGCACAGCGAAAAGCTGGTGGCCCGGTTCCTCCAGGCCTGCTCCGGCGGGGATCTTGAAGGGCTGCTCGCGGTACTCGCCCCGGAGGTTACCCTGGTCGGGGATGGCGGCGGCAAAGTGGCAGCCACGATCCGGCCCCTGCAGGGAGCTGCCCGGGTGGCGCGGTTCTTCGTGGCCCTCAGGCGGCGGGTGGGCCACTTCACGCTCATGCCGACGGTGATCAACGGCCAGTCGGGGATCGCCTTTCTTGTCGCCGGAAATCTGCAGAGCGCCATGACTTTCGACATCACCGAAGCGGGTATCCAGACCATCTACAGCGTCCGCAATCCCGAGAAGCTGCAGCGGTTTGCCCAATCGCTGGGCATGCCGCTACCTCCCTGAGGTCGCGCCGCGAGATCGACAAACTCCGCCCGCACCGATCCTGCGGCGATCTGCAGCCTGGCCACAGTCGTTACCCATCGACTACCTCAGCGAATATCGGCATAAAAGCGCTTCAGATAGGCGGGCGAGGCGCCCAGACCCCACAAAAAACCAATGTACATGTAGACGGCCGTAGCCTTGAACGATCCCCAGCGGACCACACGCCGATCTGAAGAGTGCACCACCCGGTTTATTTGACGGATGCGGCCAAAGCGCACCATTTTCAAGCACAGATCTGCCTCTTCCAAGATCACCATTTTCGGGTCGAAGCCGCCGCACTCCAGAAACTGCGAACGGCGGCAGAAGATGACCTGATCACCAAACAGCAGCCGCAACCCTTTGAAGAACAGCCGCGGCCGAAACAGCAGCGGCGCGTAATAGGTTTTGAGGTAGTTGTGCAGCGAAATGCCCCAGCGGGTCGTCTCAGGCCCCGCCATCAGCGATACGAACCCGGCGCAGGCGGTACCCGGATCGGCCAGGGTACGCATCATTACTTCCACACAGTCGTCCGGAACCAACGTATCGGCGTGTAGAAAACACAAGATATCGCCGGTGGCAGCTTCCCCCCCCAGGTTCATCTGCACCGCCCGCCCTCGAGGACTCTCCAGCACCCGCAACCCGAAGGCACGGGCGACAGCGGCGGTCCCGTCGGCGCTGCCGCCGTCGACCACCAAAATCTCATGGGCAGGCGGGTCGAGCGCTTTTAGCAGCCGCAGAGTTCGACCGAGATTGGTCGCTTCGTTGAGTGCCGGAATCACAATCGAAACGCGAGACATGCACCATCTTCCGGGACCGGCACCGCCGACCCTAGCACAGGGCTCGGCCTGCCGCTTCAAGCACCTGGATTCGGCACCCGAAAAGCGGCTTCAATTTGATCGAGCATTGTCTGCTCCTCGGCGCTGCGCTCGCCGTCCACGGCGGACATCGAGGCGGCGGCTTTGAGTAGAGCAGTGCGGGCCTCGGGGCTTTGCACCTTGACGAGTAGTTCTTCGAAGCTGTCCTCTTTGACCATCAGCGTCTCGATGCTCAGCTCGTCGCGCAGGCCCATCGAACGACTGGCAAGCCCGATGGCGAGGCGTTCGTCCTCCTTGAGATAGCCGTCCGCCATCGCCACGCGCACCATGATCTTCAGGCAGGCCAATGCTTCCGGTTGGGTGATCTTCATCGCTTCTCCTTTGCTGGAAATCGCCGCGCCGCGGCAAGCCGGGCGCTTCCTCCATCAGAGATCCGACCGGTACCATTTGTCCTAAGACCTGGGACGGAAAGCGCGGATGATTTCGGGGTTGGTCTCCAGATAGGGGCCGCCGATCAGATCGATGCAGTAGGGCACCGCCGGAAAAACCGCCTCCAGGCACTCGCGAATCGACTTGGGCTTGCCGGGCAGGTTGACAATCAGGGCACCGCCGCGGATGCCGGCGGTTTGCCTCGAAAGGATGGCCGTGGGCACGTACTTGAGCGAGACGGCGCGCATCAGTTCGCCAAAACCCGGCAGCATCTTTTCGCAGACCGCCTCGGTGGCTTCAGGGGTGACGTCGCGGAGCGCCGGGCCGGTGCCGCCGGTGGTGACCACCAGGCAGCAACCTGCTTCGTCGATCAGGCAAATGAGTTCCGCTTCGATGAGCGCGCGCTCGTCGCCGATCAGCCGGTAGACCGGCTGCCAGGCACTCAGCAAAAAGCTATTTAAAGTCTCGACGATGGCCGGGCCGGAGAGATCCTCGTAGACACCGGCGCTCGCCCGGTCGGAGGCGGTGAGGATGCCGATTTTGATGGCGCTCATGGTCGCATTTGGAACGGTCGAGTCAATCGTCGCACTTTCGGCGGCCCGTCTTCAGGGCGAGGGCCGCCGCGAGCAGGCCCACACCCAGCCGGATGCGTCCCGGCAGCTTCTCAAGTCGATCGAGCGCCTGCGAACGCCAGCGCTCCATGCGCTCGCGCAGCACCGGCCAGGCGGCGGCAAGGGCGGCCCCGAGCGCTTCATCGGAAGCGGGCGGGGGCGCTTCGCGCTCAGGGGCGACCGGCGCGGGGGCGGCTTTGAGCAGCTCGTCCTGCAGCCTCTGGCTCAACTCCTGCATCGAGGCGGGGCGGCGGGCGGGCTCTTTTTCGAGGCAAGCCATCACAACGGCGGCCACTCGGGGGGGAATCGCTTGGCCGACCGCCAGTCTGGGGAGGGGAACAGGGCTTTCGTGGTTATGGGCCTGGTACCAGCCCGCGAAAGAGTGGGTCTTCGGCTGCAGAGGCAACTGGCCGGTGAGCATCTGATAGAGCACGATGCCCAGCGAATAGATGTCCGAGCGCGCGTCGAGTTCTTCACCGCGCAACTGCTCGGGAGAAGCATAGTCGCAGGTACCGACAAAACCCATATTGGTGCCCATGGCGATGGTCACATCGCTCACCGCCTTGGCGATGCCGAAGTCGAGTACCTTGGTAGTCTCGCCCACCAGAGCGCGGTCGATCACAAAAATGTTGCTGGGTTTGATGTCCCGGTGCACCACCCCGGTAATTTGCCGCCCCCCCAGGTGGGTGCGCACACCGTGGGCGTACTGAAGACTCTCGCAAATTTGCACCGCCAGGCGGACGGTGCGCTCAGGGGAAAGCGGCCCTTCGGCGCTCACCAGTTCTTTCAGGCTGCGACCCCTGGGGGCCGCCCCCAGGTACTCCATCACCAGATAAGGCTGCGGACCGTCCAGACCGTAGTCGCTCACCGCGATGATGCCGTGCTGGCCGCCCAGCAGGGCGCACAGTTGGGCCTCCTGCTCGAAGCGACGGCGCAATTGCTCGAAAAGCCGGTCATCGACGTTGAGATTCTGCTGCAGGAGCTTGACGGCAACGGCCTTATCCCCGAGGCGCGTATCGACAGCTTCGTAAACTTTGCCCATGCCGCCGCCGTCGATATAGCGCGTCAGGCGGTAACGCCCGTCGATGAGTGCACCTATCGAAATCGGTTGGGTCAACGATTCCATCGCGTCCGCCCTCGCATCAAGTCAAGGCCGCTTGCATCGCTTCAGTGGGGTGGCCGGTGGTCCTGCCCCCCGACTGGAAGGCGTCTAGGGAAGTTCCCCAACCGCACGAGGGGGCTTCCCCCAGGCGCGGTACGATGGGGACGGCCCTGCGCAGCGCACCGCCCGTGGACCGCCTCCGCTCCAATGACCCGTTCGCGCCCCCCGAGACGAGCAAGATCGTCGTCGCCCCGCGCCCCTGGCTGAGCCTGGCGGTGAGCGCCCTGGGCGTTCTGGCGACCGGCTGGGTGCTTGGGGTGGGAGTGGCTTTGATCGTATTTGGGCTTTTTCTCGGCTTTCAGACGGTCACCGTGCGCATTGTCTTTGGGGCGGAAGCCTTTGAAGTCTGGCAGTACCGCCGCCGGGTGGTGAGCTTCCCGTATAACGAATGGCTCAGCTGGCGGGTGTTCTGGCCGGGAGTGCCGATTTTGTTTTACTTTCGCGAGGTCTACAGCCCCCACTTCATCCCGATGCTCTTCAGCCACCGCCAACTGGTGGCGGGCCTCCAAAAATTCTTGCCGCCTGCGGTGCAACGGCGATGAACTGGCCCCTGGCGCTCGGCATCTGGGCGGCCTCCTACCTGGCCGGATCGCTGCCGGCGGGGTATCTGGCCGGCCGCCGGCTCAAAAATATCGACATCCGCGAATTCGGCTCCGGTTCGACCGGGGCTACCAACGTGCTGCGTACCCTGGGCCGGGGACCGGCGGCGGCAGTACTGCTGTTCGACGTCTTCAAGGGGCTTTTTGCCGTCTGGCTTGCCCGTACTCTGGCAGGCGGCGAAGACGCCGGGGCCTGGATCGTACTGGGAGCCGGCCTCGCGGCCATCGTCGGCCATAGTTGGCCGGTGTGGCTCGCCTTTCGGGGGGGCAAGTCGGTGGCGGTGAGCGTCGGTCTGCTGCTGGGCATGCACTGGCCGGTGGCGCTCACCGTGGCCGCCGTCTGGGGCGTCTGCTTCGCTGTGACCCGCATCGTCTCGTTCGCTTCCATAGTCGCCGCCGCCGCCACCCCCCTGTGCTTTTATCTGTGGCGGGCACCGCTGCCGTTTACCCTGTTCGGTCTTTTGGGCGGTATCTATATCGTCTGGCGCCACCGCGGCAATATCGAGCGGTTGCTCCAGGGCACCGAACCCAAAATCGGCGACCCGGCTGCACACTGAGCAGCGGCGGGTTCTTCCCCAAATCTTCACAATTAATTCTTAATCTGTTGCCCAGGGGTGCAGGAATTCTGACGGTGCGACACGGCCGCTCAGGGCTACCCCCTTCCGCAACCTCCGAGAGCTACCCCAAATGCCGACAATCCACTACAAAGGCTGGACCATCCGCGTGTACCCGGTGGCCGATGGCACCTTGGCCGAACTGACCGATCCGCAGGGCCGCACCTACCATGAACCGCGGATCCTGGTCTCGACACCGGAGCAAGCGAGCTTTTACGCCAAAAAGTGTATCAACTGGCTAAGCACTGCCGCTGCCCGCAAAGGCCGGCCCTCGGCCGCCAAGGAGACTGCCCGCCCCCAGGAGGCAGTGGGCAAGACCGGCTAAAAGCGATTTACCGGGCGGCCCCCAGCCCTGTGTCCGCCCGGTAGATCGTACTCGTCTGCGGATCCGGCAAAGCAAGGTAATAGATATACGGTCCCTGGGCGGTGATGAATACTTCCGGATCTTTGCGCACTTTGAGGGTCGTATCGCTTACCTGCCGGTAGAAGGGCGCATCCGGCTCGATACCCGCCATCCAGATATCGGTCGGCACAGTGCGGCTATTTTGATCGCGGCTGGTTGAAGTCACCATGAAAATGTAGGACTTGCCGTTGTGCACAAACACTTCCGGCGACCAGAGATACTGGCCCGCCGCGGGCGGCTTGAGCGTGTTGATCTTCGTCCAGGTGCCTTCGATTTTGCGGTATACCCCGATCGAGGTCTCGTCGGTCAGCGTAAAAAACACGTACTCATCGTCGAACTCCGGGGCCTGCCACATGAGGATATTGAATTTTTGGCCGGCGTCGTCAGTGAGCTGTTCGAGTTGTCGGCTATCGACGTCGTAGCGAAACGCCTGTCGGCCCCGGCCGGCTTTGCCGATGAAGACCAGTTCGCGCCTGCCGGGTACCCAGCGTCCGCCCGGCGGCAGGGCATTGGGAACCTCTACCTCGGAGGCGGCATCGTCGAGTTCGCGCCAGAGGGTCACCTGCTTGCCGGCACTGTTGCGTCCGACATAGGAAAGCCTGGGGGCCGGATCCCGGCGGTCCTGGCTGCCGATGGGAAAGGTGCGGTTCTCGCCGTTTTCGATGATCCCGCCCGCCCAGCCCGAGCCGTTCTCCTGGGCGCGGGCGACGGCAATGCGGCCGTTGGTTCCGTACTTGGTGTAGACGATTTGGGGACCGGCGGCGGTGTAAACCCACTCAGGACCGTTGCCGGAGACGGCGACCGGCACCGCGCCGGTGTCCACCAGAGTGTTGTTGCCGGCAGGCGGCAAAAAATCGCCCGTGGCCGGATCGACCGTGCCGATCCAGACGTTGCCCTTGTCGTCGTTCCAGGTGAAGCGCGCGAATTGTTGGTCGAATTCCGGATCGACCACTGCGCTCGGACCGGAGACCAGCACATCGGTCGGCCCGGTCTGGGCGGCGGCGGGCAGGGACAGGTGCCAGGCCCCTGCAAAGCTCAGGGGAGCCAGAAGGGTCAAGGCACACACACACAGCTTTTTATGCATGGAAGGATCCAAAAACGTAGAATCGTTTGAGCATAAAGTATTGCTATCACAACCGGGAAGGGGCGGCAGTCGCCAGGGCGACGTTCGTTCTGGCTATAGTGGTCTGGTCTGCCGGGATGTGGCGCAGGTGGTAGCGCGCGGAGTTTGGGACTCTGAGGTCGCAGGTTCGAATCCTGTCATCCCGATAGCTGTCAGGACACCTGACAAAGCGAAAATCAGGCTATCGCTTCCGCTGTGGCCAGGCCGGCCGCTGCGAGCGCCTGCTCGGCCCGCGCGCGGTCTTCCTCGCCGCCGGTGACCAGCACCAAAAATTTGCCCGCCTGGATGTCGCTGTCGTATTTGATCGCCTTGCCCTCGGGGATGCCCAGGCCGACCAACGCCCCCACCAGACCGCCCGCCGCCGCACCGCCCGCCGCGCCCAACAGCAATCCTTCGAGCCAACCGGCCAGTACCCCGGCGATGGGGCCTGCAATGACCACCTGGCCGACGCCGGGAATAAACAGCACCCCCGCCCCCACCAGAATGCCGAAGAGCCCTCCGAAGAAGCCGCCCCAGTAACCCGCCGAAATCGCCCCTTCTTTGGCGGTGTCCCGCCAGGTCACAAAGCCGCGCACCTGCTGGGTAGTCCGGTAGTCCTTGCCGATAATCGAGATCTTGTGCATGTCGAAACCGGCCTTCTCAAGGGCCAGCACGGCGGCTTCCGCGTCATCGTGGCTCGCAAAGGTGCCCACTACCGCGTGCTCATCTGCCATGGCAATGTTCTCCGTATACTTATATATCAAGTCTTGCTCTGCAATTTTAGATCATGGCCCTGCGCCCGGCCGGGTTGTTTATAAATCGCAGCGAAACCTCCGCACTAGCGGCTTTGCTGTTTAAAAAGCCGGGCAGGTTTGAGCTGGGCTGCATTGGGAGTATCAGGAAAGATTGAGCGCACCCGCTCGACGACCGAAAAGAGATAGCCGTAGTCGGGTAGGGGAGCGTTCGGGATAAAACCGGCCTCCTGGGCGAGAATGCCCGGAGTTTCGCGGAGGATTTTGCGCAGTTGTTCCTGGCGGTTGCGCTCGATGGCAGGGCTGACCAGCAGAGCGCCGGTTGGTACTACGTGGGAGTCGGCCGCCAGAATGCGAAAGGCTGCCCCGGCAATCTGGGCAGCCTGTTGATCGAACTCTTCTTTTGAGAGGGCGCCTGCGGCCGCTTTGCCGGAGGCGACCCACTCCAGCACCATCCTCGGGGTGGGGGCGAACATCAGTTCTGAGAGGGTGAGCCCGTAGAGGTTGTAGAGCGGAAAGTAATACCCGGTGATCGAGCCGACCTGGCCGAGGGCGACCGGCCGGTCGGCCAGATCGGCGATGGCGCGCACGGGGCTGTCTTTGCGCACCACCAAAATCGAGCGGCGGTTGTTGACGCCCTGCAGCGGAAAGAGCGGCTCGTACTGGGCCTGTTGGATGGCGAGGGCCGTCAGCCCCGGGGAGGCGAACACCAGCGACCAGGAGCGGCTGCGGATGCGCTCCAGGGCGCGCTGCTCGTTGTAGGCGGGTTCGACTTCGACGACGCTCTGGGTCTGTTGGGCCAGATAGTCCTTGAAACGCGCGTAGCGATCGAGGGTCTGCTGGCCCTCGTCGTAGCTGACGGTGCCGAGGGTGAGTTTGCCCATGCGTTCCACCGGCGCCTCGGAGCAGCCTGCTACCAGCCACAGCGGCAACAGCCACAGCAGCCACCACCGCCGCGACGGGGAGCTTTGGGTCGCTGCGCGGCTTTTTGCTTTGGAGTTGTTGTACAGCATTGCCATGGTAAGGCGCCCTGCGGCGCAGCCCGGGAGGATTATTTTGCGGCTTGCGTCGCCCCGCTTGGGGCCACGACGCCCTATTGAGCGTACCTAATAACAGACGAGCACGGAATGGGAGCGAGCCATGTTGAAAAATCTGAAGCTGAGGACCAAATTCAGCCTGGTGGCGATCGTCGTCTTCGCAGGCGGTCTGGTGGCGAGTGCTACGGTCCTGTCGCTGGTACTGGAGCAGCGTGCCCAGGATGAAGTGGCGGACAAGGCGGCGGCTCTGTTGCAGACGATTAACGCGGTGCGCAACTACACCGACGTCCGCATCAAACCCTTGCTGAAAGACAAAGCGGCGACCTCACCCGTGTTCATCTCCGAGACGGCTTCGGGCTTTGCTGCCAACGAGGTCTTTGAGGGTCTGCGCAAAAACAGCGACTACCGCAATTTTGTCTACAAAGAAGCCGCCCCCAACCCCACCAACCTGCGCGACAAGGCCGACGATTTTGAGGCGGCCCTGGTGGCCCGTTTCGCCGCCGACCCAACTATCAAAGAGTTGACCGGCTTTCGCAGCCAACCGGGCGGCGACGTTTTCTATATCGCCCGGCCGCTCAAGGTCGATTCTCCCAGTTGCCTGCAATGCCACAGCACCCCGCAAGTGGCCCCCAAGAATTTGATCATCACCTACGGCCCCGACAACGGCTTCGGCTGGAAGGTGGGCCAGGTGATTGCCGCCCAGGTGATCTCGGTACCGGTGGACGAGGTCTATGCAAGCGCCCAGCGTTCGTGGGTGCTGGTGGTGGGTGTGCTGGTGGGCATCTTCGCCGTGCTGGTGTTTCTGGTCAACGAACTGCTCAAGCGCACCGTCGTCTTGCGCATCAGCCGCATGGCCGCCACCGCCGACGCGGTGAGCACCGGCAAGACCGAGGCGGACTTTGCCGAAGATGCCGCCGATGAAATTGGTGTGCTCGCCTCCGCCTTCAACCGCATGAAGTCGAGCCTGGAGATTGCCCTCAAACTGCTCAACCAGCAGCCGCGCTGAGCCGGGCGCCTAGAGCAGCTTCCGGCGCAGCTGTTCGGCCTTGGCCTGATCGCCCACCAGGGCGGCAAGCCGCTCCACCAGTACCGCCGGGGTGGGCGGTGTTTCTTTAAGGGCACTCTGCAGCAAAAAAGCGGCGATGGGTCCCACCAACCGGCTCAGTTCGTGCCCGCAGCGCTCGACAAAGCGCGGATCGAGGCGCAGCACCGGGGGAACGCTACCCTCGCGCACCCCTGGGGAAGGGGCGGCAGATGTTTGCGCGGATAGATTTGCCAGTACCGTCCGGCTAAACTTTTCGCGCTGGGTAGCGGGCAGTTGGGCCGCCAATTGCTCCACCAGTTCGCCGGGGGTGTGGGAGGAACCCAGAGCCCGGCGCACCAGCGTCGGCGCAATCGGTCCGACCTGGGTGGCCAGTTGTTTTTCCAGGTGCGCCACTTGCTCTGCACTCAGGGTGATGGTAGGCGGCGGCGGGATGGCCGCGGCGGGCGGGGCAGGGGGCAGATGACCCATGACCAGCTCCAGCCGTTCGAGGATTTCGCTCACGCCTGCCGGGCGATCTGCCGGTTTTTTGGCCAGGCAGTGGAGCACCAGTTGCTCGATGGCCATGGGCACCGGTCGGCGGGGGTTGGCGGCGGCCATCGGCGACGGCTCGCCCTCGGTGTGCAGGACGTACCAGGTTTCGAAATTTTGATCTTCGACCGCAAACGGGCAGACCCCAGAAAAAAGCTCGTACAAGATCATCCCGAGGCTGTAAATGTCCGCTCGGGCGTCTACTTCCAGTCCCCGCAGCTGTTCGGGCGCAGAATACTGCGGGGTGCCCAGATACCCCTGGGTGAGCGGACCGCGCTGGGCGTCTCGCACCAACCGGGCGATCCCAAAATCGAGTAGTTTGACCTTCTCACCCAGTTGCAGGTCGGGGATCAGGTGGATATTGCTCGGCTTGAGGTCGCGGTGCACGACATTCATGTCGTGGGCGACCCGCAGGCCCAGACAGATCTGGCGGGCGATGGCCAGACCCTGATGCACGGGGGCGGCCACCTTGTGCATCAGGTGCTGCAGCGAGCGGCCCTGCAGATATTCCATCGTGAAGTACGGCAAGTCGAGATCTTCGAGGATACCGTAGTCGCGAATCTGAACAATGTGGGAGCTGCGTTCGCTCAGGCGCGCACAGATGGCCGCTTCGTCCTTGAAGCGGCGGCGCAGCGCTTCGTCGTCAATCAAACCGGGCAGGAGCAACTTGACGGCCACCACCAGATCTTCGATCTCGATGTGCACCGCCCGGTAAACCGAGCCCATGCCGCCCGCCCCGATTTTTTCCACCAGACGGTAGCGGCCGACCGTGCGGCCGACCAGGGTGTCGGGGCGGGCGAAAGATCCACTCACTGCCGGATGGTCCAAGGGGCTTGAGCCTATCGTAGCTGGGCACACTGCACGCTATGGATAAAACCGGCCACCCAGGATGTGGCATCTTTGAGAATGTCCCTCCACCCGGCAACCGATGAGTGCAATCCGGCAAGAGCGCCGCGCCCGGGCCGAGCGTCTGCTGGTAAAGCTGAAGGTGGCCTATCCCCGGGGCCTCACCCTGGGCCTCAGCAGCACCAACCCGTTCGAGTATCTGGTGGCGACGGTGCTTGCCACCCAGTGCAGAGACGAGCGGGTCAACAAAATCACCCCGGCGCTGTTCGCCCGCTATCCCGACCCGGCCGCCTTCGCCGCCGCCGATTACGAGGCGCTGTTGCCCCTGGTGCGCCCCACCGGTCTCGGTCCCACCAAGGCGCGCAACTTGACGGCCATCGGCCGGCTTTTGCTCGAACGCCACGCAGGCAAAGTGCCGGCCACGATGGCGGAACTGACCGCCCTGCCGGGGGTGGCCCGCAAGATCGCCAATCTGGTGCTTGCCGACTGCCACGGCATCGTCGAGGGCGTGGCGGTCGATACCCATGTGCGGCGCATCTCAAAACTGTTGGGGCTGACCGACTCGACCGACGCCGCCAAAATCGAGCGCGATCTGATGGACTGCCTGCCGCGCGACGCCTGGCGCAGCTGGAACAACTTGATGGTCGAGCACGGCCGCCAGTGTTGTGTGGCGGGTGCTCCCCGCTGTACGGCCTGCCCGCTGGTCGAAGATTGCCCCGGCGGCCGGGAACTGACGGCAGAACTGGAGAGGCGCGATGCGGCCGGTGCGGTTCTGCCTTGATCGCTAGGACTGCTCAGGCGGGTAAGGCATCACCTCGCGCCCGTCGGGCAGTTCGCTCAGGTGCTGCTCAAGGGAGCCGGGCGAGCCGATGGGCGAACCGTCCCAGAATAGTTCGGTGATCGTCACCGAGCGGATGCCCTTGGGCAAAGGCAAAGCCGGATCGAGGCGGCGCACGGTCTCAGCGGCCATTTCCGCCACGTCGCCCGGGGCGGTGGTGTGGTCGTAAAGCACCTGGACGTTGGTGACGTTGCCCACCGAGTCGATCTCGTACTGCACCACCGTGTACTGGCCGGTGCCCACCCGGTCGAAGTACAGGTCGTGGTAGCGGCGGATCTTCCAGGAGAGATATTCGTTGTAGGAGCGCGGCAGCCCCTTGGCCTCCTGCGCCTCCTGGGCCTTGGGAGCTTGCGGACCCGGCACGGGAACCGGGGCGCTTTTTTGGGCGACCACTTTAGGAGCGTTCTTCTTGGCGGTGCCCTTGGCGGTGCCCTCGGGTTTGCCGCTGAAGCCGTCGAGTTTTTTGGGCGTGGTCACCAGGTCAAATTCGATCGTGCCGATTTGCCCCGGCTGCTCCCCCTGGCCCTTGGGGCCGCCCCCGGCGATCACCGGCACCAGGACCGCGAAAAACAGCAACAGCACGTGGCCGACGTAGGAAGCACTGAATGTTTGCAAAAAACGGATGCGCTTTTCTGGCGCTTTTAGATAGTCGAATCGGCCCGAGCGGGCGGTGCGGTAGGCATCAAAAGCGCTCAATAGACAAAAGACGGCGTTGAGGGCAAGCAAAATCTGCAGCACCGGCGCCGCCGCGAGCGTCTGGATGAACTGCTCCGGCTTGATGGCGAGACTCAAACCGGCCAGCACGAACAGCGCCTCAATCGCGGCCTGGGGAGCGTTCAAGAGCAGCCACACCGAAGCGAGCAGCACCAGGTTGATGATCCCGGCCGCCAATAAAAAAAGGCCCTTCTGCCACTCGCGGTTGTAGAACTGACCCAGGCCCGGAACCAAACCCAAGATCCCCGCCAGCATCGGGTTGCGCGCCACGGCCGGGGGCGGCACGAAAGGGGTGGGGGCAGCCGGTTCGCACCCGCCCCAACTCGGGGAGAGCGCGCGCGTGGAAATCACTGTCCGCAGGCACCAGAGGGCCATGACTACCAGCAGGCCGTTCAGCAGCACCAGGGCTATCTGGCTTGCCTGAAAGGCAAAAAAGTCGTAGAGCCCATGGAGCAGCACCGCCCAAAAAAGCCCCAGCGCGTGCAGACCGCCCCAGCGCTCCCCGGCCAGTTGCCGCACCTTGGCCCGGCCCAAAAAATAGCCCATCACCAGCCCGAGCATGCCGTGGAAGGGGACGGCGGTGAGGGCGCGCACCATCGCGGTCTCCAGGCCCCCTTCGCTGACGTAGAACACATTCTCGAGCGCCCCGAAGCCGAGCCCCACCGCCCCGCCGTAGAGCAGGCCGTCGTAGCGCTCGCGAAATGGCGCGAGCCGCCAGCTGTAAAAGCGCACGACCAGATATTTGGCCCCCTCCTCCGCAAGCCCCGCCGCCACCAGGGCGAACACCGCGAGCACCCCAAGGTTGGTGATCCTCCAGGGGGTGGAGGTGAGCAGCATCTCGACCGGCAGGGCGATAAACGCCGAACCCACCCCGGTGAGGGTGGCGATGGCCACGGTCCACAGCGGGCGCGGCGCCGCCCAGCGCGTGACGCTCTTGGGAAGCAGGGCGAGCAGAGCCAGCAAAAACAGGGCTGGGGCGACGGCGGCTGCGATCAGCAAGAAGTTGGGCACCGCGAAAGTCATCGATTTGTACTCCCTGCTTTCATCTTAGGCGCTCGCTCCCGAGGCAGTCAGCCGCTCCCCCGCGCGCGGGCTTCTGGCCTGTGTAAACGAATGATCTTAAAATGAAGCGTGATCTCGAATGAGCATATTAGCAATGGTAAAGTTCCTGGAAAAAGTTGGTGGCTATGCCAGGGATGTGCTGGAATCGGCCAAGTATATCGGTCAGGGCATGGGGGTCGTCTTCGACCACATGCGCCGAAAACCGGTCACCGTCCAGTACCCATACGAAAAGCTCATCCCGTCGGAGCGCTTTCGCGGGCGCATCCACTTCGAGCGGCCCAAGTGCATTTCTTGCGAAGTGTGCGTGCGCGTCTGCCCGATCAACCTGCCCGTGGTCGATTACGAGTTCAACAAAGAGACCAAGAAAAAAGAACTCAACTCCTACTCGATCGATTTTGGCGTCTGCATCTTTTGCGGCAACTGTGTCGAGTACTGCCCCACCAGTTGCCTGTCGATGACCGAGGAGTACGAGCTTTCGGTCTACGACCGCCACGAACTCAACTACGACGATGTCGCCCTCGGACGGCTGCCCACCCGGGTCACCGACGACCCGGTGGTGCGCCCCATTCGCGAACTGGCCTATCTGCCCAAGGGAGTCATGGACGGCCACCTCGAGGATCCCGGCAGCCGCCGCGCCGGGGAATTGCCCGAGGAGATCGTCGCCCGGTTGCGCCCGGCCGACCACAGCAGCGGTACCGACGCCAACAAGAAGGAGGGCGAGTGACATTTTCTGAAGGGGTCCAACTGGTTTCGTTTATCATCCTCACCGCCATCGTGCTCGGTGGGGCGGCGGGGGTGGTGCTCCTGCGCAGCATGGTCCACTCCGCCTTTTTGTTGGGCCTGGTCTTTATTGGTGCTGCCGGGCTCTACGTGCTGCTCAACGCCGATTTTGTCGCCGCCGCCCAGATTTTGATTTACGTCGGCGCGGTCAACGTGCTTATCTTGTTCGCGATCATGCTTGTCAACAAGCGCATCCCCACCGACCGGCCGGCCTTCTCGCCGCGCAACGCCGTGACCGGTCTGGTCTGCGCGGGGCTTTTCGCGCTTTTGGCCGTCTGCATCTTTCAGGTTCCCTGGCAGATCCAGGAGCCGGTGGCGATGAACACCGTCGTCGAGATCGGCAAGCGCTTCTTCAGCGAATTTTTGCTGCCCTTTGAAGTGGCCTCGGTGCTGCTGCTGCTGGCCATGGTCGGTGCAATCATCCTCGCCCAGCGCGAGTACGTTCCCGACCGCGTCGAGGGGGAACCCGAGCCCCTCGCCCTGCCGGAGCGCCCCCGCGAAGAGGTCGATACCACCCCCACCGGCCGCCGCTAAGGAGACACCGCCCGCCATGCCCAGTCTCAACGCCTTTTTGCTCGTCGGCGCCGCCCTGTTCTGCATCGGCTTCTACGGCCTGGTCACCTCCCGCAACGCCGTGCGGGTGCTGATGTCCATCGAGCTGTTGCTCAACGCCGTCAACATCAACCTCATCGCCTTTTCGAACTTTCTCGATCCCAACAACATCCGCGGCCAACTGTTCGCCATCTTCGTGATCACCGTGGCGGCGGCGGAGGCGGCGGTGGGACTGGCCATCGTGCTCGCTATCTACCGCAACCGCGACACTATCGATATGGAAAACTTCAATTTGCTCAAGTGGTGAACTAAAGACCTGGACAAGCGTCCCAGTCGTGTGTAGGATATGGACAGTCGTTCATGGCCTGCAAGCCGATGGTAGCACTCCGCCCGTTGCCCGTTGCCGCGCCCGTCGCCCCGGTTGTTCTGCCGGAGCGCTCGCCGCAGCTGTTGCTCGACGTGTTTTTGCGCCGCTGGTCGTTGCGCTCCCCCCGCTCGCGCCTGCTGCGGCTGGTCAGCGAACTGAACCGCGCAGGCTGGAACTGTGCGGTGGTCGACGGCGGCAGCCACACAGCGTCCTGGCAATTGCTCACCGGCTCCGGGCGCAACCGGCGCGTGCAGGCAAGTTCGATTGCAGACGGCCTGCACCGGCTCGAAGCCCTGCAGCGCTGCGAACAGTTCGACCTGGTGATTCTGCACGAGATCCTGTGTTCGCCGGGTCGGGTGCGCGATTGGCTCGCCTGGACCCCCGGCCGCGGTGCGGTGCTCTGGATTCGCCGGGGGGAGGCGGTACTGCTCGAAGAGCACGACAACCGCACATACCCTCCCCGACTCGAGGCCTTCGGCCGACTGGTCGAAAAAGTTCTGCATCTGCTCGATCGCTGGGGCGGCTGAGACGGAGCGGTAGGCGTTTTTTGGGCGGTGTGCCCGTCGCCTGAGAAGTGCAAAGCCGTGGCAGACTCCCGTTGCGGTTGCCAAGCGGGGGGACGGAGTGGTTAGATTGTCATGATCCTGGCCGTCTGGACCCTTCGTGACTGCTTTGCCCACCGCACCGATTTTGGATCTGCCTGTACATCTGTCCGCAGACTATACCCGTTCGCTCGTCGAACTGGTGGAAGCGGCCCAGGGCGGCCATGTGATTACCCTCAACGCTGAGATGGCAATGCTCGCCCAGCGCGAGGAGAATCTGGCCCGTCTGATTCGCCGGGCCGATCTGGTGGTCCCCGACGGGGCGGGGGTGGTCTGGGCTTTGCAGCGGGTCGGACGCCGGGTGCGCCGTTGCGCGGGCATCGACCTGGTCGAATCGGCCCTCCGGCAATTGGCTCCCCGACACACCCGCATCTTTTTGCTGGGCGCGGCCCCTGGGGTGGCCGAGGCGGTAGGGGAGGGCTGGCGGCGGCAGTACCCAGGTTTGGTGGTGGCAGGTGCGCGCGACGGATTTTTTGGTCCGGATGAAGCATCGGCGGTTCTCGAAGGCATCGCCCGCAGCCGGCCGCAACTGGTGCTGGCCGGACTGGGAGTGCCTAAACAGGAATACTGGATAGAGCAGGCCCGCAGGCGGCTGACCGACGTGGTCTTTGTGGGTGTCGGGGGCAGCTTCGACATCTGGTCGGGGACCAAAGCGCGCGCCCCCCGCTGGCTGCGCGAGAACTATCTGGAGTGGCTCTACCGCCTTTACCGCGAACCCTGGCGGGCCAAACGCATGCTGGCCTTGCCCAAATTTGCCTTGGCCATCTTGAGAGGAGTGCGCCGTTGATGTTCGACCTCCCATCCACCCCGAGCGAGGCGGACAGCACCGGGTTTACCGGCGAGGCGATCGCCTGTTTGCACAACGTCAGCAAAATCTATCCCAACGGCTGCCGCGGTCTGCACAGCGTCAATCTCCAGATCCGCAAAGGCGATTTTTTGTTTATCACCGGCCCGTCCGGGGCGGGCAAATCGACCTTGCTCAAGTTGCTCTACGGGGCGGAGATGCCCACCGAGGGCCAGGTCGAAATCGAGGGCAATCTCTTCCACCGCCTGCGCGGCCGGGCGCTTGCCCACCTGCGCCGCCGCATCGGCGTCGTCTTCCAGGACTATCAACTAATTCCCACCAAGACCGTCGAGGAGAATGTCGCCGTCGTCCTGCACGCCCAGGGGGCCTGCAGGACCGAAATCCAGCGGCGGGTGGGGCCGACTTTGCGCATGGTCGGTTTGGCTCCGAAGGCCAAGTGCTTTCCAGACCAGCTCTCCGGCGGCGAGCAGCAACGGGTGAGCATCGCCCGGGCGGTGGTGCACACGCCGCCGCTGTTACTCGCCGACGAACCCACCGGTAACCTGGACGCCCACAACGCCTGGTCGGTACTGCAAATTCTCAAGCGCCTGCACGATCTGGGCGTCACGGTGATCGTCACCTGCCACAACGAACAACTCGTCGAGGCCTTTGCCCGGCGCGTCGTCCGTATCGAAGCCGGCATCCTGCGGGAACTGCCGGTGCTCACCTGAACGTCCCCACACCATGATTCAACGCGTCACAACCCAGGTAGACTATCTGTTGCGCGAGGCGTTTACCGGCCTGCGGCGCAACCTCTGGATGATCTGGTCCGCCGTGAGCACCCTGGCTGTGCTGCTGTTTTTGTTGGGGCTGGGACTGCGGGCTTCCTGGCAGTTGCAGGACGCGGTCTCCGATCTGGGCAGCCGCCTGGAAATCTCGATTTACTTGGATCCCGGTGTGCGTGCCGCTGCTGTGGAGCCGGATTTGCGCACGCTGGTGGGTGTCGACGAAATTAAAAGCGTCTCAAAGGAACAGGCCTGGGCGGCCCTGAAAAAAGACCTCGGAGTGCGAAGCGATCCGGGCGAAAGCCTGGGGGGCAACCCGCTGGTCGACAGCCTGCGGGTGCGCATCGCCCAGCCGGAGGCGGTGGCGCCCCTGGCCGCCCAGATCCAGCAGATCGAAGGGGTGGAGGAGGTGAGCTACGGCTCGGAGGCGGCCCAGAGGCTCGATCAGATCCAGCAGGCGATGCGCTGGGTGGGACTGGCCCTCACCGCCGTTCTCGGGGTGGCGACCGTGGCGGTGATCACTTCGACCATCCGGCTCATCGTCCAGTCGCGGCGCAAAGAAATCGAAGTGATGCAGTTGGTGGGGGCCACCCCCCTGCGCATTTCGATGCCGTTCATCCTCGAAGGGCTCGCCTTTGGAATTGCCGGGGCGCTGATCGCCTGGGGGTTGATCGAAGCCACCAGCCGTGTTGTCGCCCAAAAACAGCTCGAATTGCTGCCGTTTTTGCAATGGCAGCCCTCGGAGCCCGCTGCCTTCACCCTACCGCTCATCTTACTTGGTGTGGGCGTCGCCCTCGGCATGCTCGGCAGTCTGATCGCCGTGCGTCGGGCTATCCGTTGAAAGACCACGTAGCGGTTTGCATTCTGTTTCAGAAATAACAGAATAAGATCCATGCTTGCGCCCATTTATCCAGGTGGGCTGACATTATCAAAACATCACTTTACTAAACAGCTGCATAGTTGATTTGGGGTGTCTACTATAGGTTGGAGAGGTCAAGGTTAGGCTTTGGTGGAATTCTGGTTTCTGCTTTCTTTCGAAAACCCCTGAAAGTGCCGTGCGTACTTGCGCAAATCCAAAGTCCAGGGGTCGCCCGTGCAATGGCGAGTATCGCATCACCGGTTACTTAGTCCGCAATTCAAGCAACGCCTTTGGCTTTTTCTATTGCGCAAAGGCCAATTTTAGAGTGTCTACGCAAAACCATGGGTTCGCTTCCCTTTCAAGAGCCCACGGGGGGCCACCGAGAGAACTGCCCCGAGGTTGATGGTTATCCGTCTTTGTTCCTAAGCGATTAGACGCTAGCTGCATAGCCGGTTATGCATCAACCTATAAGTGAGAGAAGTGCCCAGATGGTTGCGGTTTCCCCAGGTTCATTCCCTTCCACGTTTGTGAGTGATGCATTATGTACAAAGATCTGTGTTTTTGGTTCCGTTGCAGTTCGGCTGCACCGAACGCAAAGAGTTTTTCCCCTGGAAAGCGCCGCCTGCCCTAAATTTAGGGCAGGCGTGCAGTGCCATTGCCAGGTACTGCAAGCTGCCATAGGTTCTGATTTTCGAGCGACTGTGATGTTCGCGGGTTGAGGCCTGACGGTTTGCGTAATCTCGGCCTTCCCTGCCCTGCACCCCACGTTGTGGTCGATTGCGGCTGAAGCCCGCACGGCCGTTATGGGTGGGCTCTAGGTTCGCATTTTACTCCGCCCCATTGGTTGGGAAGCGGGCGGATTCGCTTGGCTTGCTCTGTCACAGCCGCAACCTACGACCCGTTTTCGTCGGTTCTCAGGAGTTCGATTATGAATATCCGCACATGCCGCGTGCGCACTTTTGCATCGCTGGTCGGGGCCGCTCTGGCATGCTCCCTGCAGTCTATGTCGGCTCAGGCTGCTACCGCCCTGTGCCCGAGCGGGGCACACGCCCAACACGACACCGCCGCCGGGGTGGTCTGTGTCATTCGGCCCAGCCTCACCGATCCCGAGATTGCCGACCGGGGTACAACCAACCTGGGTTACGGCTATCACGTCGTCGGTCTGCCCAATGACATCGACGCCGCCCGGGGCGTGTTTTTCTACTTGATGGGCACCAACGGCAAGCCCTACGACCCGGTCAGCCAGAGCCTTCCCAGCCTTTCGATCGTCGAGGAGGGGATCGCCCAGGGCTTTGTGGTCCTGCAGCTTGCCTATCCCAACGATGTGGCGGTCGCCGAGCTGTGCGGCAATGACGGTGGGTGTTACGGTCCGGCCCGGCAGGAAATTATCTACGGCTTACCGATCTCGGCGGCAGTGGAAATTTCTCCTGAGCAGAGCATTATGCACCGCCTCTCGGCCCTTGTGGCCTACCTCAAAGCGAACATGCCCGGCGAGGTGGTCATGCCGCAGGCCATCCGCGGCGCCGCCATCGATTGGCAGGCGATGCGCCTGGGCGGCAGCAGCCAGGGGGGAGGACACGCCGGATACATCGCCCACGACTACCCCACCGGGGGAGTCTGCTTTCTGGCTTCGCCGGTGGACACCGTCGCTGTGACCACCGAGAGCACGACCCGTTACTCGGCTGTGGAATGGATCGCCCAGGAGGGTTGGCAGACCCCCTCCGAGCGGCTCAAAGGGGTGGTCCACCGCCAGGACGGCAGCTACGAGAGCATCACCACCAACTTCCGCGCCCTGGGGCTCAGGCGCTCCACCAGCACCCTCGCCCCCAACAACGACTGGTTGGTGGTGAACATACCGACCAACAAGCCCCACACCTCCCCCGCCAACCACCGGGATCTGGCCGATGCCCGCGCCTGGGCCTGTTTCGCTTCTGAGGATTCGCTATGAAAACAACCTGCACTTTTCAACACCGTCCAAAGCCGGGGTCGCTTGCCTGGGCCGGGCTTGCCCGGTTTGCCGTGTGCTTGTGGTTGGGCCTGGCACTGATGTCGACGGCGGCCGTTGCCCAGCAGCCCCCCAATGTCGTGGTGATCATGACCGACGATCTCTCTGAGCAGGTGTTCGACGAGGCATCGGGCCGGGGATTTTTGCCGACGATCGCCAGTCGGCTCGTCAATCAGGGCACCCGCTTCAGACAGTCCTTCACCACCCAGTCGCTGTGTTGTCCTTCGCGGGCGACTTTTTTGACCGGGCAGTACACCCACAACCATGGCGTCGAGAGCAATACCCCGCCGGACGGGTCTATTTCGGCCTTCGACGATCGCTCGACGCTCGCCACCTGGCTGGACGCGGCAGGCTACCGGACCGGGTATGTCGGCAAGTACCTGAACGGCTACGGGTCCGACCGCAACCGGCGCAGCCCCCTGGACGATCCGACCTATGTCCCGCCGGGCTGGGACGACTGGCAGGCACTGATCACCGGCACCATGTACAACTACGTGCTCAATGACAACGGCACGCTGATTGACTACGGCGAAGATCCGGCCGAACCGCCGGAGGAGTACCAGACGGACGTTCTAGCTGAGCGGGCGGTGGCGTTTGTCGATGCGGCCGCCACAGCACCCTTCTTTTTGACCGTGGCCCCCGTGGCCCCGCACTTTGAAGTTGCCCCCGGCGTTTCTTCCTGTCGTCTGTTTCCCAACAGCCTGCGCTCGATTCGCCCGGCACCGCGCCACCAGGGCAGCGCCGGCCAGGTACCGCTGCCCCAGGGGACGGCCTTCAATGAACAGGACGTCACAGACAAACCGACCTGGGTGCAGGCGGCCCCCCTGCTCAGCGAGCGCAGTATCGACTGTTTGGGCAACATCTACCGCGACCAGATCGAATCGCTGCGCGCCGTCGACGATCTGACGGCCTCGCTGATCGCCGCCCTCGAGCGCCGCGGCGTCCTGGGCAACACGATCGTGGTTTTTACTTCGGACAACGGCTACCTGTTCGGCCAGCACCGCCTGACCGGCAAGAACGTGATTTACGAGGAATCCATCCGGGTGCCTCTAGTCGTGCGGTTGCCGGGCAGCACGGCCCTGCGCCTTATCGAGCAACTGGCGGTCAACATCGATCTGGCCCCGACCATCGCCGCGTGGGCGGGGGCTACCCCGACGTTGACAGTGGACGGCCGGTCGCTGGTGCCGCTGTTGGCCAATCCCGAACTGCCGGGGTGGCGCAAGCGCTTTTTGCTGGAACACGGCGACGTACGCGGTTCCGGCAACAGCACCGGTGTGCGCACCGGCAGCCGCGACACCGAGTACCCCAATACGGTCTTTATCCAGTTCGACAACGGCGAGCGAGAACTGTACGCGCTAGACGCCGATCCCGCCCAACTCGAAAGCCGGCACCTTGACCAACCCGACACAGCCGCCGCCCTCGGTGCGCTCGCCTCTGAGCTGCGTCTGTGCAGCGGCACCACCTGCCGAGAACTCGAAGACCAATAAATTCAACGGACACACAGGAAATTTGATCATGCTGACACCCAAAATGCTGCGCCTTTCGTTGATCCTCTCCCTCGGCGGCACTTTGCTGCTGGGAGCGGCCATTTACGGCCCTCTGCACGCCCAGCCCACCACCTGGGCGCAACGGATGGGCAGCGCCACCTACCGGGAGGGGGGGATCCCCACCGAGATCTGGCGCGGGGTCGATACCGATGATGCCGGGAACATCTATCTGAGCGGCACCTTTGGCGACACCGCCACATTTTCAAACGCCAGCACGACGCTCACCAGTGCCGGTGAAGAGGACATCGCCGTGGCCAAATATAGCCCGGAGGGCACGCTGCTTTGGGCCAGGTCCTTCGGCTCCACCCTTCAAGATCAGGCGCTGGCCAACTGCGTGGATGCGGTGGGCAATGTCTACGTCACCGGCCTATTTACCGGCACCGTTCGCTTCGGCGGCACAACGCTCACCTCCAACCTGGTGCCGCCCCCCAACAGCCGCAGGCTGGCTCCCGACGCCTTCACCGTCAAACTCAACCCGGACGGCGAGGTGCTCTGGGCCAGGGCGAGCGGACGGTACATCTCCGGCAATGTGACGCCGGGGGCGCAGGTCGTCTCGAACCTGGCCATCCCGGTGCTGGGCTCGGAGTGTGTAGTCGATGCCACGGCTGTGATCATCTCCGGAACCTTTGGCGGCGACCAGACGACCCGGGTCAGTTTCGACGGCACCCCGCCGGTGGGGGTGACGGCCGATTTCGACGGATTTATCGTCAAGTACGACAGCGACGGCAACTTCCAGTGGGTGCAGCGCACCGAAGGGCAGACCCCCGGCGCGACCAATCAGGCGCGGGCGCTCGGCCTGGCCAGGGACGGCACCGGGGATATCTTTGTGGGCGGCCAGTTGGAGGGCACGACGCGCCACGGCTCGACGAGCCTGACCGCGGCGGGGGGGGCCGACGCGTTTATCGGTCGCCTCGGCCCCGGCGGCGACTGGCTGTGGGCGCGCTCCATCGGCGGCACCGGCGACGATGTCGTGCGCGGGGTGGCCGGGGCCGGCGGCGATCTCGTGCTTGGGGGCAAGTTTGAAAACAGTTTCAACGTCCTGGGCACCTCCACCGTCCTCACCTCCGCAGGCGGCGAGGATATCTTTGTCGCCCGGCTGACCGGCGGCGGCGATCTGGTGTGGGTCCGCAGCTTCGGCGGCCGTCGCGACGACGAGGGTACCGAAGTGGACTTCGACATCGGCGGCAATGTGATCATCGCCGGGGCCTATAGCGGCCGGTTCACCTTCGGTTCGACGCGGGTGCGTTCCCAGGGCGGCACCGACTTTTTGATCGGCTTACTCGACGGAGCGAGCGGTGCCCCGCTCTCGCTCAGCACGCCCACGGGCGGTTCGGGAAACGATTATTCCTACGCCGTGGCCGCCGACAACCTGGGCAACTATATCTACTGCGGATTTTTCGAGGGCACCGCCCAATGGGGCGATACCACCCTCACCAGCGCCGGCTTCGAGGACGCCGTGGTCGGCAAAATCGGCAACTCCCAGGGATTTGCCCGCTAGCCGGATTTGTCGTTCGGTTTGGATCGCCCCCGTTCGCTTCTTTCCCTCCAGGAGTCAGTAACGATGCATTTTCTGTTCACCGGATTTAGTGGGTACGCGATGTTCTGGCTGGTCCTCGGCTGCACGGTCCTGTCCTGGCAGCCGCCCACCCTGGCCCAGGTCGGTGAAGACGTGCTGATTGCAGGCCCGCAAGTGGGCATCAGCGATCCGGAGTTCGATCCGGCAGGGGGCCGCTTCTGCTGGATCGACGACGAGGGCAATGTCTGGATAGGCGAGGTCAGCCGCAGAAGCGGCCGATTCTCGCCGCGCAACGGCAAAGGCGTACTGGTGGACACCGGGGCGGTGCCGCCGAAACTGACCCGCAACGGACCCGAGTGGGCGTTTTCGAGCGCTGGAGCCCAGATCGTCTATACCAAATACGACAGCGAGGGTCGCTTTGCCCTCGGCCGCGCCCGCTTCGACGGCACCGACTGGATTGGCGAAGTCCTGCCCGGCGGCAGCAACCGCTATTTGCCCTTCGGCAGCTCCGACGCCGCTGATGCCGAACCGCGCATTTCCTACGCTTACCACTTCGATAGTGAGTCGATCGTCCAGGTGCGCAATTACTGGCGCAAACTCGACGACCCGGCCAGCGAGGAGGTTCTGACAGGCACCCTCTTTCCGGGCCGCTGGGTACCGGGGCTGCGCGCCATGCTGGTCAACAAGCTGGATGCCCAGGGCATCTCGCAGGTGCACCTGTACAACATCGACACCAAGGTGTACGAGCAACTCACCTTCGACCCCGTCTCCAAATCCGCCAGCATCATGTGGCAGGCACCGGAGTTCAACAACGAATACGTGTTGTTTGCCGTCGCGGCCGAACTGCGCATCGACGTTTACCGCAAGATCGATGGCCTCTGGCAGAAGATCCACGCGCTAAGGCCCCCATCAGCCGGACCGTACATCCTGTCTCCGGAAATCTTTGTGCACAACGGCAAATCGTACATTTCGATGGCGACTTCGACCGTGAGCGGCACCAGCGAGGAGAAGCTCATCACCCCTTCCGACCTCTGGCTTGTGGGTGTCGATCCGGCCACACCCCTCTACCGGCAGCTGAGCGCACCCGAGGTGCGGGTGCGCCTCGATCCAGAGGTGTTTATCACCGACAAAGGACCGTATATCTACTTCACGAGCATCTCCGTCCCCGGCACCACCTCGATCTACCGCGTCGACACCGGACTTGGGCCAACCCAGCCGTAGCTGATTCGTTTTATCCACCGAGGAGTATCTATGCAGCGCTGTATCCACCCGTGCGTTCAGTTTACTTTGAGCAGTTTATCGGTAGGCACCGTCCTATGGCTTGCCCCGGCGCAGGCGCAACCGGCGGCCGTCTGTCCGGATAGGACCGACAGCCGGCTCGACGTGCCCGCCGGTGTCGTCTGCGCCATTCAACCGAGCCTCACCGACCGTGCTATCGACGACGGTTCCGGCAGAGGCTACGGCTACCATGTCGTCGGCATTCCCGAACATCCCGACCAATTGCAAGGGGTGTTTGTGTACCTGTTGGGCTCGGGCGGCAAACCGTTCGATCCCGACCGGGGGGTGTTCACCCCCGGCCAGAGCATGGAGGAGGGGATGGCCCAAAATCATCTGGTCATCTCGCTTGCCCATGCCAACGCCGATCCGGTCGGCAGCCTCTGCAACAACCGCAGCAGCTGCTACGGACCGGTTCGCGAAGAGATTGTCTACGGCACACCGGTCGCTGCGGAGGTGCAGGTCGATCAGGCCAACAGCATCGTCTACCGCCTCGACGCGCTGATCCGCTTTCTCAAGCGTTACCTGCCTGCGGACTTTCCCTTTCCGGCCGCGATCAGCGGCAAGACCATCAACTGGCGCAAGCTGCGCCTCGGGGGCAGCAGCCAGGGCGGAGGACACGCCGGGTACCTCGCCCGCGATCAAACCGTCGAGCGTTTGTGTTTTCTGGCCTCCCCGGTCGATTCGACCACGCAGGCCGACCCACCCAGAGGCTCGGTCGAGACCGTCTCCGCCCACTGGGTGGGCGAGCAATCCTGGCAAACGCCCGTCGAGCACATTCGGGGGGTGGTGCACCAAGGTGATCAATACTACGCGGGAATCGTAGCCAACTACGCGACCCTCGGTCTGCAAAAATCCACGAGCGAATCGAATCCCAACCACCACTGGGTAGAACTCACCGCTCCTACCGATAAACCCCACACTGCTCCCGCCAACGAACGCGACTTTGCCTACGCGCGGGAGTGGGCCTGTTTTTAAGGCTCGGTTCACAACAGTCGTTTCATCGGGAATTTACTATGCTTCTCAAGATCTTTTCGAAGCTGCTCCCGACCCTGCGCAGCAGGGAGGTGCGGCTCGTCGGCTTCGGGTTGGCCGCGACGGTGGCGCTGAGCGCCGCACCGGTTCAGGCGCAGGTGGAATTCGCTCCTGCGCAAACTTTCAGCGTCGAGACGACGCCCCGCGCCCTGGCCATCGGTGACATCAACGGGGACGGCGACCTCGACCTGGTCACCGCCAATATCGGCAACAACACGCTCTCGGCACTGCTGGGCGGCGGTGACGGCACCTTCGCGGCGGCCCGGAACTTCGCCGCCGCCGGTGGTACCTGCGCGGTGGCCACGGGCGATTTCGACGGGGACGGCGATCTCGATCTGGCCGCGGCCAATCGATTCGCCGACAACATCTCGGTGCTGTCGGGCAACGGCAACGGCACCTTCGGTGCCGCCCGGAATTATCTGGTGGACGGCAGCTTTCCGACCGGCGTCGCAGCGGGCGATCTCGACGGCGACGGCGATCTCGATCTGGTGAGTGCCAACCGATACTCCGCAAACATCTCGCTATTTAAAAACAACGGCAACGGCACCTTCGGCATACCCAGGAGTCTTCCTCTGCCTGCCGGTCCCGCAGAAGTCATCTTCGCGGACATCGACGAGGATGGCGATCCGGACCTGGTGGTGGCCAACATCTTCTCAGCCAGCGTCTCGGTGCTGTTGAACGACGGCAAAGGCACCTTCGCCGCCGCCCGGAACTTCGCCGCCGCGGGCGGTACCTCCGGCGTTGTCGTGGGCGATTTCAACGGGGACGGCGATCTGGATATGGCTGCGACCAGCCGCATTGCCGATAAGGTCTCGGTGATGCTGGGCGACGGGACCGGCAGCTTCGGGCCGGCCCAGAACTTCGTGGTGGGCGATTATCCCGTGGCCATCGCCATGGGCGATCTCGACAAGGACGGCGATTTGGATCTGATCACCTCCAACCGCAGGCCCGCGAGCAACGTCGAGGTGCTCATCAACAATGGGAGCGCGAATTTTTCGGCTACCCAGATCTTCCCGGCCGGCGGCGAAGGGGCCACCTACATCGGGGTGGGCGATCTCGACGAGGACGGCGACCTGGACGTGGCCGTCGCCAACGGCACCGCCAGCAACGTCGGGGTGCTCCTCAACACCGGCGACGGGACGGCAGCACCTTCGATCGAATCGATAGCTCCCCGGAGCGGGTCGGTCGGCACCGAGGTGACAATCACCGGGACGGGCTTCACCGGCGCCACCGCTGTGACCTTTGGCGGCGTGAGTGCCGAATTCACCGTGGTCTCAGGCACACAGATCACCGCCATCGTGCCCGCCGGTGCCGCCAGCGGCCCGATCGCCGTCACCACTCCGGCCGGCACCAACACCAGCACCCGCCGCTTCCGGATCACCTCCTGAGCGGCCACCAACCGAAATTTCCCCACACAAGGTTCTTACCCATGAACGCTTCACTGCCCGCAGGCGCCTCTTCCGCTGCCTGCACCCCCTTCCAGAAAGTACTGCCCACGATTCTCAAAATGGTTTGCCTGCGTAGCCAGGCGGTCCGGCTCGTCGGCTTCGGATTGGCCGCGACGGTGGCGCTGAGCGCCGCACCGGTTCAGGCGCAGGTGGGGTTTGCCCCCGCGCAAACCTTTGGGGTGGGGACTACCCCCCGCGGTCTGGCTATCGGCGATCTCGATGGAGACGGCCGAATCGATATTGTGACCGCCAATATCGGTAACAACACGCTCTCGGCACTGCTGGGCGGCGGCGACGGCACCTTCGGCGACCTGCAAAACTATCCGGTGGGCAGCAGCCCCCGCGCCGCCACCCTCGCCGATCTCAACGGCGACGGCGACCTCGACGCGATCACCGCCAACGGCGGTTCGGGCAATCTCTCGGTGTTGCGGGGCAACGGCGACGGTACCTTTGCCGCCGCTGTGAACTATCCGGTGAACGGCACCTTTCCTGCTGCCGTGGCGGCGGGCGATCTCGACGGCGACGGCGATCTCGACCTGGTCAGCACCAACCGGTATTCCGAAAACATCTCGCTGCTGTCAAATAACGGCAACGGCACGTTCGGGGCTCCCCGCAACCTTGTGCTTCCCCCCGGCCCCTCGTCGGTTGTCATCGTGGACCTCGACGAGGACAGCGATCCGGACCTGGTGGTGGGCAACCTTTTCTCCGCCAACGTCTCGGTGCTTTTGAACAACGGCAACGGTACCTTCGCAGCACCCCGCAATTACGCCGCTGCGAGCGGTACCTCCGCGGTGGGCATGGGCGATCTCGATGGGGACGGCGACCTGGATCTGACCGCGGTCAACCGGTTTGCCGACAACGTCTCGGTGATGTTGGGCAACGGCAACGGCACCTTCGGCGCCACCCGCAACTTCGCGGTAGGCGATTATCCCGTGGCGCTTGCCATCGGCGATCTCGACGAGAACGGCGATTTGGATCTGGTCACCGCCAATCGTCGGGATGCCGGCAACGTCTCGGTGCTGCCGGGGAACGGCAGCGGCGGCTTCACCGCCGCCTTGACCTTTGCCACCGGTGGCGACGGTGCCACCGGTGTGGAGGCAGGCGACTTCGACGGGGACGGCGATCTCGACCTGGCGGTCGCCAACGGCTTTGCCAGCAACGTCGGGGTACTCATCAACACCGGCGACGGGGTGGTGCTGCCTGTAATCGACTCCATTACCCCCCGGCGCGGGCCGGTCGGCACCGAGGTGACAATTACCGGCACGGGCTTCACCGGCACCACCGCCGTGACCTTTGGCGGTGCGAGCGCCGCATTCACCGTGATCTCAGGCACACAGATCACGGCCATCGTGCCTGCGGGAGCGACCAGCGGTCCGATCGCCGTCACCACTCCGGCCGGCACAGCGACCAGCGCCCGCCGCTTCCGAGTGACATCTTAAATGCGCAAACACAAATCCGTTTGATCTGACCCTTCCATTGCAACGAGGTGACCACCGATGAACAGCAGCCCGCCCACCGCCGCGCCATCCGCCCTCGCTTCTGCCGCGACCGCCGCCATTGGGATTTTCTTCAGCACCGCCGCCGCCATCGCTGCCCCGCCGCCCAATGTCGTGCTCATCGTCACCGACGACCAGGCATGGAACACCCTCGCGTACATGCCCAAACTCCAGTCGCAGCTCGCTTCTCAGGGGGTCACCTTCACCAACGCCTTCGCAGGCCAATCGCTGTGCTGTCCCTCGCGCGCCACGATCCTGACCGGCCGCTACCCGCACAACCACGGTGTGCTGGGCAACGACGCGCCCTTTGGCGGAGCACTCGCCTTCTACGACGCTTCGACGCTCCCGGTCTGGCTGCAGGAGAGCGGCTACCGTACCGGTCTATTTGGTAAATACTTCAACGGCTACAGCTACTCGGCGTTCTACACGCCCCCCGGGTGGGACGAGTGGCAGACTTTTCAGTTGGCCGGTTACTACAATTACCGGATCAACGCCAACGGCACCATCGAAGACTACGGGCGCAGCGAATCCAACTACTCCACCGACGTGCTGACCCAGAAGGCCGTAGCCTTCATCACCAATTCGGCAGCAAGCGACAAACCTTTTTTCCTGTTTCTAGCACCGTTTGCTCCCCATGCTCCCTACACCCCCGCACCAAGGCACGCCGGGCGCTACGCCGATATCCCCCCCTGGCGCCCGCCCAACTACAACGAACAGGATGTCTTAGACAAGCCCACCTGGGTGCAGAAGCTGCGCCCGGCCAGCCCCCAGACCCAGACCGATTACGACAAAGAACGCCAGGCCTATCTGGAGATGCTGCTGGCGGTCGACGACGGCGTCGAATCGATCCTCCAGGCCCTCGAGAGCACCGGGCAGCGGGAGAACACCCTGGTCATCTTCACCTCGGACAACGGTTTGACCTGGGGAGAGCACCGCTGGTGGGAAAAAGGCTGCAGCTACGAGGAGAGCCTGCGCGTACCGATGGTCGTTTCCTTCCCGGGCGTGTCCACCGCGGCCAGGCAGGAGGAGTTGCTGGTGCTCAACATGGATCTGACCGCCACGATCGCCGAGGCGGCCGGTATCCCGATTCCCGCGACCGTGGACGGCCGCAGCCTGCTGCCGATTCTCAAAGGACAGGCAGTCTCCTGGCGCGAGCAGTTCTTGTTCGAGGGCTGGCAACTGACCCCCACCCACGCGGGCGTGCGCTCAACCGCCTGGAAATATATGGAAAACCTGGCGGGGGAGCAGGAACTCTATAACCTGATCGACGATCCTTACGAACTGGACAATGCCGTGGGTGTGGCGGATTACGGCGCGCAGGTGGCGGAACTGCAGGCGACCCTCGCTCAGATGCGCTACAGCGCCAAGGGCATGGCACCCTACCTGCTGGTGCACAGTCCCTCCTTCGGCAACAACTTGCTTGAAAAAGTGGGCGAGAACAACCCGGCCGTTTTGCGCACGGACATGACCGCCTGGCCCAACCGGTACCGCGTCTACCGCAAATCCGCTCGCGACGGTGGGTTGCTGGGCCAAATGACTTACCGGGAAGATCTCTTCCCGGAGGTCGAAGCGATTGCCCTGCCGGACATCAACGGCAACGGTGCCTACGAGGTGGCGGTGCAGAGCCTGAGCGCCGATAAGAGCGGTCGGCTCATCGAGGTGCGCGACTCCCTCAGTGGCGAGCTGATCCGCGAAGTGCGTCCGTCGAGCGATGTCGGCAAACTGGATGTCTATCCCGACCTCGGCGGCAACGGCTACCCCGAAATTGCCGTGCTCTCCGGCAAGGAGGGGCGCATCGAGTTGTTCGACACCAGAACGGGCCGCAAGACCACCGTTTCGCTCGGTGCGCCGCCTGCGGGAGGACTGGCTGCCCAGGAGCCGGCCACCTTCGGCTGGATACCGGACATCAACGACAACGGCAAACCCGAATTCGTAGTGCTCTGGCTTTCAAGGCTCAAGGAAGTGGCCGGTTCGCAGCAGCCCGCCGACCCGTACTATCAAGTGTTCGATCCGCTCAGCAAGCAAACCCTGAGTTCGGTTACCCTCCAGAGCGTGACGGGTGTGCCTGACCTGGTCGGCTTGCCGGACATCAGTGGCAACGGCGCCCCTGAAATCGCCGTCCTCCAGGGCAACGCGCCTGTAAGCGTCACGGTCAAAGACAGCAAGACCGGCACCACGGTTGCCACCCTCGATTATCCCGGCCTGGTGTACGCCCGGGCCATGGCGATGGTAGCAACCGAGGGCGGCCCCGAGATTGCCGTGCTCGGGACAGGCCAGGGGTGGTCCAATCAAGTGATTCTCAAGGGAGCAGCAAGCGGAACCAGCCGGCAGATCACCTTCGACAAAAACTTCCTGACCAGAGACCTGGAGGTCCTGGCCGACACCAACGGCAACGGCAGACCAGAGCTGGCCGTGCTGCTCGCCAACCCGGATAGCGGCGTGTTAAAGCTCCAGTTGCGCGACACCGGTACAGGAGAGCTGGTGCGCGATGTCCTCTACCCGTAGCCCAAATGGTTCAGATCTTGATCATGCGGCGGTCCACCACCCGCACCCGCTCGCCGCACTTGGGGCAGCGTCCGCCGCTGGGGGTGGCGATAAATACCGTGGCGCACTGGGGACAGGGTTCGCGCGCGGCGTTCCAGTGCAGCGAGATGCCCATCGCGATGGCAATCAGAATGATCAGCGCCAGCAAGATGCCCACGGTCAGGTTGGCGGCCACCAGCGGAAAAATCACCGCGGCGATCCCGCCTCCCCACAGGACACCCCAACCCACCCCGGCGAGGATACGGCGGGAAGCAGGGTAGTCGGTCGATTCGGGCGGCAGAGGTGTTTGTGTTGTCATAGTCCTTCATGATACCGGCCCCCCGGCGCCATGGCGCAGGAACCGGCGCATAGCAAAAACCGCCCGGCAGCAACGCCGGGCGGTTTTTTTGTGCCTTGGCGGCGACTAGAACGTGAAGGTGGCGCGGATGGTGCCTACCGTGATCCCGGCGTTGGAGTTGGAGTTGACCGGGTTGATGTAGAACTGCACATCCGGCGTCAGGCTCAGGCGGTCGCTGACCTGGAAGCGGTAGAAGACCTCGACGTTGCCCTCGGATGCAGTCGGCACGAAGGACAGGCCGGTAGCAAACTGGCCGCTGTTGACGCGGATGGGCTGGCCGTAAGCCGCGGCGAACGTGTTACCGGGACCGAAGAGGCCGGGCAACGCGAAACCAGCCTGCCAGGTGCTCGATTCGATCTCGGTAAAGGTGGTCGAGGCGGCACCGTTGATGCGGCTGTTGCCGTAGCCGTAGCGGCCGAAGATGGCGAGGCTGGGGAAGATCGCCCACTCGACGTTGGCCGCGTAGACGTCGGTCACACCGGAGGTGCCAGAGCCGTTAAGAAGCGTACCCAGCACCGCGCCCTGCTCCAGGAAGTGGGCGTACTGCAGCTTGATCGACGCGGTCCTGATCGGGTTGATTTCCAGTTCGCCCACGGCGGTGTAGGAGCCGCCGAACAGACCCGAGCCGCCGAAGGGAAGGCTCCCAGTTGCACGGGTACCGGACGCACCGCCGGTGGGGGCGATGTAGATGGCGCGGATGGCCAGGAAGTCGCCCAACTGGAAGTCGAAGCCACCGCCGGGACCGGCGAAGATAAAGGTCGTCAGCGGGTTATTGATGAAGAAGCCGCTGGAGAAATCCACTTCTTCGTTGTTGGCGAAGGAGTTGGTGTCGATAAATTCGAAGATGTCGATGCGCGGTCCGACGAAGATCCGGAACGAATCGCTAAACAGATTGGTTGTGTAGCGAATCTTATCGAAGGAGACCGGGGCGCGACCGTCCACGCCGCCACCGACGGTCGAACCGTCGTAGGCGTTGTTGTTTGGGCCGAGGGCATAGAATTGGGTGCCCAGGCCGCTGGCGATGCCCTGGAAAACTGCACCGAGGTCCTGGCCGGCGACGCCGCGCATGCGCACGAGCAATTCGTCGGTGCCGGTGAAGGTGGCGCGGACGTTGAGGCTGGTGCGGGCGGTAAAGCTGGCGTTGGCTTCACCGAGGGCGCGGGAGGGCAGCGAAGTTGCCGGAGCGTTGGCATCGCCGGTGGCGACGAAGCGGGAAAACTGCGAGTCGCCGTAGGAAGGACCCACACCCACCGGTACCGGCGTATAGAAGAACTTGCTGGTGTCGCCGCCGCCGATGGTGGCCGCCATGACCACCGAGGCGTCTAATTTGGAGTTGACGTTGAACAGCTTCGATTCGATGTCCTTGGTCTTGGCCTCCAGGGCATCGACGCGACCGCGCAGGGCGGCCAGTTCATTGCGGAATTCTTCCTGCAGGCGCTGCAGGGTGGCCAGATCTTCTTTGGTTGCCTTGTCGGCAGTCGCCGCGGTAATCAGTTCGTTGACCTTCTCAAGGCAGGCGTTGAGACCGGCGGCGAACTCGTAGCGCGAGGTTGGGCGGTTGCCCAGGAAAGTCTTATTGGGATAACCCTCGAGGCAACCGAAGCGCTCGACGACGGATTTGAGCGCCTGGAAGGCCCAGGAGTTGGGATCAACGTCGGTCAGTTCGGAGACCGAGTTGACTTGAGCGACCGAATCTCCCATACCCTGCTGCAGGTATTGGTCGATCTGTTGGGTGTCGGAAGGTTCCGCAAGCGCCGGACCGGCCAGACCCAGGAGGGTCAGAAGACCTATCGTTCCAGCAAGCAAGCTTGGCTTACGCATTTTCATAACTCCTCACAAAGCACAGAGCCAGAACACACCT
Source organism: Gloeobacter violaceus PCC 7421 (assembly GCF_000011385.1). NCBI lineage: Bacteria > Bacillati > Cyanobacteriota > Cyanophyceae > Gloeobacterales > Gloeobacteraceae > Gloeobacter > Gloeobacter violaceus. The sequence goes on along the minus strand of NC_005125.1, from coordinate 685,226 downwards.
TTCCAGCCTTCAACGATGCTACTACACAACGCCGATTCCGACGCAAGATCTCCCAAAGCTTTACAGGTGGAAGGCTCATAGGCATCATTACATCTGCAGGGGGAGAGTGCAACGGCGGTTTTGACGCCGTAAAGTTTTGTAATAGGATGCGTATGAGGGACTGCCGTCTTCCCTTGCCCTGTGACAGAGAACTATGATGCTCCCATTTCCGTTTCCGGCGGCCGGCGGCCGCGCCGACGCCGGCGAGCAGCTGATCAACTCGGTGGTGGCGGCAGCGATCCGCGCGCTTCTCAGCAAAGTCGAAGATCTGCAAATTGGCATCTATTGCCAGCCGATGTCCAAGCTCCTGCAGGGGGCGATAGACAGCTTTAACCTGCGCGGGCGGGGCATGGTGATCAAAAACCAGTTTCGCGTCGAGAGCCTGCGCGTCGACACCGACGCGATCGCCGTCGACCTGGGCGCGATGTTGGGGGGGCGGGTGCGCCTGCAACGGCCCACCGAGGCCATCGCTTCGGTGGTACTGCGCGAGGAGGACATCAACACCGCCTTTGAGGCGCCGCTGGTGCTCTCGAAGATGCGGGGCATGCGGGTCGAGGGCGGCGACGAGACGCTCGCCATCCGCCAGACGCGGGTGCAGTTGCTGGATGACAACTGGATGGATTTCAAGACCGAAATTGTCTTCGAGCAATCGGGGCGCAGCGAGCCGCTGCGCTTCAAGGCCCACCTCGCCACCGAAGAGCAGCGCCGCATCGTGCTCGATCAAACCGACTTTGAAGGCCAGAGCGAGGAGGCCTGTCAGTTGGGCCATCTGTTCGTAGCCCAGTTCAATCGGATCATGGACCTCGACAAGTTCAACCTGGATGGGGCGACCCTGCGCGTGCACCGCCTGCGCATCCGCAACCAGCAGCTTATCTTCGAGGGCCGGGCGCACATCGATCACTTTCCTGGGCAGCATCGTAAGTAGGTGTCAGTAAGTGCACCCTGGCACCTGGCACCTGATATGCCAGACTGGTTGGCGACACTTGTTCTCAAGCCATGCCAGATTCGAGCGCGCCGGTGTTGCTGTTGGTGGACGGTCACTCTTTGGCCTACCGTGCCTACTTCGCCTACGTGCGCGGCGGCGAGACCGGCCTGCGCACCTCCGGCGGCACCCCCACGAGTGTCTCGTTCGGTTTTTTGAAACTGTTGCTCGACGCCATCGAGCGCGACAGGCCGTCGATGGTGGCGGTGACCTTCGACACGCGCATGCCGACTTTTCGCCACGAAGTCGATGCCACCTACAAGTCCGGCCGCGCCGAGACCCCGGATGAATTTATCGACGATCTGCAGAATTTGCGCGAGATTCTTACCGCCCTCGACCTGCCCCAGTTCGAGTTGCCGGGCTACGAAGCGGACGATCTGATCGGGACTCTGGCGGTGCATGGAGCCGGCCAGGGTTATGACGTCAAGATCTTAAGCGGCGATCAAGATTTATTTCAGCTCATCACCGACGAGGGCGCTCCGGGTGGCTCGATCCGCGTACTGCACCAGAATACGCGCACCGGCACCGAAGAATTCGGCCCCGCCCAGGTCAAAGAGAAGCTCGGGATCGCCCCCCGGCAGGTGGTCGATTACAAGGCCCTGTGCGGCGACAGTTCCGACCGCATCCCCGGGGTACGCGGCATCGGTGCCAAGAGCGCCGTCAAGTTGCTCGAAGAGTACGGCTCGCTTGCCCAGCTCATCGAAGCGGTGGACACGATCCCCGGCGCGCTGGGCAAAAAGCTCAAAGAAGGGGTCGAGGACGCCCGCCACTCCTACTGGATGGCCACCATCGAGACGAACGTGCCGCTGGTCGTCGATTTTGAGGCCTGCCGGCTGGTCGGTTTCGACGCCGAGCGCGTGGCGCCGCTGCTCGAGAAACTCGAATTTCGGTCGTTTTTGCGCCAGTTGCAGCGGTTGCAGCGCAGTTTCGGCGGCACCCCGTCAGCGCGTCCGACCGCACTCAACGAAGATGCTGATAATCCGCTAGCCGGGATCGGCACCGCCAGCGAGGACGAGCTGTGGTTCGACTTTGCCCCGAGCGTCCCCATGGATCTGGAGGTGCGCGTCGTGCAGACTGCCGAAGACTTTCAGGCTTTTCTCGACGCGCTACTTGCCCAGGATGGGCTGGTGGCCTGGGATACCGAGACCAACAACCTCGATCCGCGCCACGCCCGATTGGTGGGGATCGGTTGCGCCTGGGAGCCGGGAGTGGCTTACTATTTGCCCCTAGCCCACCAGCAAGGCTCCAACCTCGAGACCGACGCGGTCGTGGCGGCGCTGACGCCTTACTGGCAGGACCGCGAGCGGCCCAAGGTGCTGCAGAACGCCAAGTACGACTGGCTGGTGCTGCGCAACTACGGGGTCGCCCTTGCGGGCATCGCCTTCGATCCGATGCTCGCCAGCTACGTCCTCGACCCGGAGGGCAAGCACAATCTTATGACCCTCGCCCAGAATCACTTGCAAATCACCATGGGCTCCTACGAGGCGCTCGTGCCCAAGGGCCAGACCATCGACGCGGTGGAGATCGCGGCGGTGAGCCGCTACTGCGGCGAGGACGCCGCCGTCACCCTGCGGCTGGTGCCGGTGCTGCAGGCGAAGCTCGACGAAGACCCGCGCCTGGCGGGCATCTTCAAGGAGATCGAGGTGCCCCTGGAGCCGGTGCTCGCGCGCATGGAGGAGCGGGGCATCCGCATCGACAAAGCCTACCTGGGCGAGTTGGCCCAAGAACTTGACCGCGACCTGGAGTCGCTTGAGCAGGAGGCTTACACCCTGGCGGGCAGCAAATTCAACCTCGGTTCTCCCAAACAACTGAGCGACTTGCTCTTTAACAAACTTGGCCTCAGTGCCAAAAAAAGCCGCAAGACCTCGCTGGGCTACTCCACCGACGCGGCGGTGCTCGAGAAGCTGCGCGACGACCACCCCATCGTCGAAGCAATTTTGAGCTATCGCACCCTCGCCAAGCTCAAATCTACCTACGTCGACGCCCTGCCTTTGCTGGTCGACCCGCGCACCGACCGGGTGCACACCGACTTCAACCAGACGGTGACTACCACCGGTCGCCTCTCCAGTTCCAACCCCAACTTGCAGAATATTCCGGTGCGCACGTCCTTTTCGCGGCGCATCCGCCGGGCGTTTGTCCCGGAGCCGGGGTGGCTGCTGGTGGCGGCCGACTACTCACAAATTGAGCTACGCATCCTGGCGCACCTGACGCAGGAGCCGGTGCTCCTCGAAGCGTTCCAGACCGGGGGCGACGTGCACACCCTCACCGCCCGGCTGCTGCTGGGCCGCGAGGAGGTCACCTCCGAAGAGCGGCGCCTCGCCAAGATCATCAACTACGGCGTCGTCTACGGGATGGGAGCGCGCCGCTTCGCCCGCGAGACAGGGGTGAGCGCCACCGAGGCGGAGGATTTTATCAAGGCTTTCTATCGGCGCTACCCGGCGGTGTTTGGCTTCATGGAGCAGACCCGCCGGATGGCCGTCGAGCAAGGCTACGTCGAGACTCTGTTGGGGCGGCGGCGCTATTTTCGAGGGCTCGGCCAACTCAATCAGCGCGACCGCGAGGGGGCTTTGCGCGCCGCCTTCAACGCCCCCATCCAGGGCACCGCCGCCGACATCATCAAAATCGCCATGGTGCGCCTTGAGCAAACCCTCGCAGGCCGCCGCACCCGGCTGCTACTGCAGGTGCACGACGAACTGGTCTTCGAGATGCCCCCCGAGGAGCGCCCCGAGGTCGAACCTTTGATCCGCTCCGGGATGGAAAATGCCCTCGATCTGCTGGTGCCGCTCAAAGTCGAACTCAACGCCGGTCCCAACTGGCTGGAGGCGAAGTAACATACGCGGCCCAAACGGCCGAATGTCTAAAATTTCTATCCAGGGACGGATTTCAGCCGGATCGATCGTCAGTAAGCTCTGTGAGCTTGTAGCGTTTTTCGCAACCTGGACGGTCGCCTGACTTCGGCACAACGCTCATAAGTCGCGGGTACTTTGCCGGCTTGCTACGCACTGTTGCTATTGGTCGCCTCAGGACGACGAAGGAGAGCCATGACCGCCGTCAGTCGCAAAAAAGCCAAGGCCGATGCGGCCTTCCTGGATCTCGATCAACTGCTCGAAACGCTTGCTGCGGTCAGAAGCGGCAATTTTTCGGTGCGCCTGCCCACAGCAGGGACAGGCATCGGCAGCGAAATCGCCGCCACACTCAATGGGATCATTGCCCTCAACGAGCACTTGAGCGTCGAATTGAGCCGGGTGGGCAATGCGGTCGGCAAGGAAGGCAAGGTCAACCAGCGCGTTGCTCTCGGTGATGCTGCGGGCGCCTGGACATTCTGCGTCGAGTCCATCAACACGCTGATTACCGATCTGGCCCAACCTACCACCGAGACCACCCGCGTCATCCGGGCGGTGGCCAACGGCGATCTCTCGCAGCGCATTCCTACCGAACTGGACGGCCGGCCGCTGCAGGGCGAGTTTTTGCAGACAGCGCAGATCGTCAATGTCATGGTTGAGCAACTTGGTTCTTTCGCTTCGGAGGTCACCCGCGTGGCGCGCGAGGTGGGCACCGAAGGCAAACTCGGCGTGCAGGCCGAAGTGCGCGGCGTGGCGGGCACCTGGAAGGATCTGACCGACAACGTCAACTCGATGGCCGGCTCGCTGACCGCCCAGGTGCGCAACATCGCAGAAGTGACCACGGCGGTGGCGAGCGGCGATCTATCCAAGAAAATCACCGTCGAGGTCAAAGGCGAGATCCTCGATCTCAAAAACACGATCAACACGATGGTCGACCAGCTCAATTCGTTTGCTTCAGAAGTCACCCGCGTGGCGCGCGAGGTGGGCTCCGAGGGCAAACTGGGCGGCCAGGCGCAGGTGACCGGCGTGGCGGGTACCTGGAAGGATCTGACCGACAACGTCAACTCGATGGCGGGCAACCTGACTTCGCAGGTGCGCGGCATCGCCCGGATCGTGACGGCGGTGGCGGGGGGCGATCTTAAGCGCAAGCTCGTCCTGGAGGCCAAAGGCGAAATCGAGACGCTGGCAGAGACGATCAACGAGATGATCGACACGCTCGCCACCTTTGCCGATCAAGTCACCACTGTGGCGCGCGAGGTGGGCATCGAAGGAAAACTGGGCGGCCAGGCGCGCGTGCCCGGCGCCTCGGGCACCTGGCGCGATCTGACCGACAACGTCAACGAACTGGCGGCCAACCTCACCACCCAGGTGCGCGCCATCGCCGAGGTGGCCACGGCGGTGACCAAGGGCGATCTCACCCGCTCGATCGCCGTCGAAGCCCAGGGCGAGGTGGCGATCCTCAAGGACAACATCAACCAGATGATCGCCAATCTGCGCGAGACCACCCAGAAGAACACCGAGCAGGACTGGCTGAAGACCAACCTGGCCAAGTTTACCCGCGTGCTGCAGGGGCAACGCGACCTCGAAGCGGTCTCCCGGCTCATCCTCTCGGAGTTGGCGCCGCTGGTCAGCGCCCAGCACGGGGTGTTTTATCTGATGGACAGCGCCGAGAACCGGCCCTGCCTCAAGCTCTTGAGCACTTACGCCTACCGCGAGCGCAAGCGTCTGGCCAACTGGTTTTTCCTGGGCGAGGGGCTGGTGGGCCAGTGCGCCCTCGAAAAAGAGCGCATCTTGCTCACCGACGTGCCGGGCGATTACATCAAGATCAGCTCCGGCCTCGGCGAGGCGGCACCCTTCAACATCGTCGTGCTGCCGGTGCTCTTTGAAGGGCAGGTGACGGCGGTGATCGAACTGGCTTCGTTCCGCTCCTTTAGCGAAATTCACCTCACCTTTCTCGATCAGCTCACCGAGAGCATCGCGATCGTGCTCAACACGATCGCCGCCAGCATGCGCACCGAACAATTGCTCAAGCAGTCGCAGTCGCTCGCCGAAGAACTGCAAAGCCAGCAGACCGAACTCACCGACACCAACAAGCGCCTGGAGCAGCAGGCCAACTCGCTGCAGGCCTCCGAAGAGCGCCTCAAAAGCCAGCAAGAAGAACTGCAGCAGACCAACGAGCAGCTGCAGGAAAAGGCGCGCTTGCTGTCAATACAAAACAAAGAAGTCGAGCGCAAGAACCGCGAGATCGAACAGGCTCGCCAGTCGGTCGAAGAAAAAGCGCGGCAGTTGGCCCTCACCTCCAAGTACAAGTCCGAGTTTCTGGCCAACATGTCCCACGAGCTGCGCACGCCGCTCAACAGCCTGCTCATCCTGGCGCGGTTGCTCTCGGACAACGCCGAGGGCAACCTTTCGGAGAAGCAGGTGGAGTATGGCCGCACAATCCACTCGGCGGGTGCCGACTTATTGGGGCTGATCAACGACATCCTCGATCTGGCCAAGATCGAGTCGGGAACGATGTCGGTCGAAATCGAGCAGATGCACTTTGGGGACCTGCGCAGCCAGATGGAGCGCATCTTCCGGCAGGTGGCCAACGACCGGGGGCTCGAATTTGCCGTCGAGTGCGCCGCCAATCTGCCCAGGGCGATGCTCACCGATCCCAAGCGCCTGCAGCAGGTGCTCAAGAACCTCTTGTCCAACGCCTTCAAGTTCACGGCCCTCGGCTCGGTCACCCTGCGCGTCGAGATGGCTACGGGCGGCTGGGATCCTGCAAGCGAATCGCTCAATCGCGCGAGCGGCGTGGTGGCCTTCTCGGTGATCGACACCGGCATCGGCATTGCCCCGGACAAACAGCGGGTGATCTTCGAGGCTTTCCAGCAGGCCGACGGCAGCACCAGCCGCAAGTACGGCGGCACCGGGCTCGGGCTTTCGATCAGCCGCGAGATCGCTCGGCTGCTGGGGGGTGAAATCCAGCTGGAGAGCGAACCGGGTCGCGGCAGCACCTTTACGCTCTTTTTGCCCCTCGACGCCCCGCTACCCGGCTATTCCGCGGGCGACTGGGCGCTGTTTTCCCTTCCCGAACCGGTCGGCGCTACCCGCGAGCGGACACCCGCCGCGGCCATGGAGGGGGGATGGCGCTCGCGGGCCGAGTTGAACGACGATCGCGACAACCTTGAGCCGGAGGACCGGGTGCTGCTCATCATCGAGGACGACGCGAACTTTGCGCGCATCCTAGGCGATCTGGCCCGCACCCACGGTTTCAAGGCGGTGGTCGCCCTCGGCAGCGAGACGGGGCTGGCCGCCGTCCGCGACTTGCAGCCCCACGCTGTCTTGCTCGACATCCACCTGCCCGGGATGGACGGCTGGACGGTGCTCGACCGGCTCAAGCACGATCCTGAGACCCGCCACATCCCGGTGCATCTGTTGTCGGTGGACGATGCCGGACAGCGCGGCCTGCAATCCGGGGCGGTCGCCTGTTTGAAAAAACCGGTGGACAGCGAGCAGATGGCAGCCATCTTTGCCCGCATGCATGCCTTTGCCGACCGCAAGGTGAAGAATCTGCTGGTAATCGAGGACGACGAGGCGCAGCGCACGAGCATCGTCGAGCTGATCGGCGGCGGCGATGTGCGTTCGCAGGCGGTCGCCACCGCCCAGGAGGCGCTCGCCCTGTTGCAAAGCGAACCGTTCGACTGCGTGGTGCTCGATTTGGGGCTGCCCGACGCGGACGGCCAGGCGCTGCTCGGGCAAATCAAGGGCTCTGCCGACCCCTGGAACCTGCCCGTCATCGTCTACACCGGCAGAGATCTTACCCCCCAGCAGGAGCGCGACCTCAAGCGTCGGGTCGAAGCGGTGATCGTCAAGGGCGAACGCTCCGCCGAACGCTTGCTCGACGAGACGGCCCGCTTCATGCACCGGGTGCAGGCGGAGTTGCCCGCGCCCCAGCGGCAGATCATCGAGCAGCTGCGCCACTCGGGGTCGATTCTGGCGGCCAGGAAAGTGCTCATCGTCGACGACGACGTGCGCAATATTTTTGCCCTCACCAGCGCGCTCGAACGGGAGGGCATGCAGGTGCTCTACGCCGAGAACGGCAGCGACGGCATCGCGCTTCTGGAGCGCACTCCCGGCATCGACATGGTCCTGATGGACGTGATGATGCCCGGGATGGACGGCTACGAGGCGACGGCGGCCATCCGCCGTCAGGTGCGATTTAAAGAGCTGCCCATCGTGGCGCTCACCGCCAAGGCGATGCGCGGCGACCGCGAGAAATGCCTGGAGGCGGGCGCTTCGGACTACATCACCAAACCCGTCGACACCGAGCAGTTGTTGTCGCTGCTGCGGGTCTGGCTGTCGCGCCGGGAGAACTAGCCCATGCCCGCCCCCGGTACCGCTGAACCCGTCACCATCCTGCTGGTCGACGACCGCTTCGAGAACTTGCTCGCCCTCGAAGCGGTTCTCGGGGAGTTGGGCCAGAACCTGGTCAAAGCCCGCTCAGGCCCGGAGGCTCTGCGCCACCTGCTGCGTCAGGATTTCGCCGTGATCTTGCTCGATGTGCAGATGCCGGGGATGGATGGCTTCGAGACCGCCCAGCTCATCCGCCAACGCGAGCGCTCGCGCCACACACCGATCATCTTCCTGACCGCCTACAGCGCCAACGACAGTCTGATCTTCAAGGGTTACGCCCTGGGAGCGGTGGATTATCTACTCAAACCGATTAACCCGAGCATCTTGATCTCGAAGGTGGTCGTCTTTATCGACCTGTTTCGCAAAAGCGCCGAAATCGAGCGGCAGGCCGGGGCCCTCGTCGCCGTCAACCGGCAATTGCGCTCAAGCGAACAGCGGCTGCAGGACTTTTTGGACAACGCCAGCGATCTCATCGAGATCGTCTCTCCCGAAGGCCGCCTGCTCTACGTCAACCGCACCTGGCGCGAGACGCTCGCGTATCCGGCAGATGACCTGGAGAAGATGACCTGTTTCGACGTCGTCGCCCCTGCCGACCGGCCCCTGCTGGCCGAAGCCCTCGAGCGCGTGCAGCAATCCCAGCGCTCCGAGCGGCTGGAGGTCGCCTTTTTGGCCATGGGCGGCCGGGAGATCGCCGTCGAAGGTTCCCTCAACTGCCAATTCGACAAAGGTGTGCCCCAGGCTATCCGTTGCATCTTCCGCGACATCACCGAGCGTCGGCAGGCCGAGCAGGTCCGCGTCGAGATTCTGCGCGAGCAGGTAGCCCGCCAGCAGGCGGAGGAAGCCAGCCGTATGAAGGACGAGTTTCTGGCGATGGTCTCCCATGAGCTGCGCACCCCGCTCAATTCGATCTTGGGTTGGGCGCAACTGTTGCGCGCCCGCCGCATCGACGAGAAGGCCGCCACGGGCGCCCTCGAATCGATCGAGCGCAACGCCCGCATGCAGAACCGGTTGATCGAAGATTTGTTGGACATCTCGCGTGTCGTCACCGGCCAGATGCGCCTGGAGCTCCAGCCGCTCGAACTGTCCGGGGTGATCGCATCGGCCGTCGAGGCGGTGCAGCCCGCCGCCGCCGTCAAGCAAATCCAGCTGCGCTGCCGCATCGATGCCGCCGTCGGCCCGGTGTTGGGCGACGTCGACCGCCTGCACCAAATCGCCTGGAATTTGCTTGCCAACGCCGTCAAGTTTACCCCCCAAGGCGGCACCGTCGAAGTCGACCTCGCCCAGGGCGAAATCCACGCGCAACTGGTGGTCCGCGACAACGGGATCGGCATCTCGCCTGCGTTTTTGGACCAGATCTTCGAGCGCTTCCGACAGGCCGACAGCACCAGCACCCGGGTGCACGGCGGCCTCGGCCTCGGCTTGTCGATTGTCCGCCACCTGGTCGAGCTGCACGGCGGCACCGCTGCGGCCGAGAGCGCGGGCAAAGGGCAGGGGGCTACTTTTACGGTGCGCCTGCCGCTGTTGGCCGACGGCACCCCCATTCAGGACGAGGGGAAGCTCGTCCAGGCCAATGGCCGCACCGAGGCGCTGACCGAGTTGGTACAGTGGCTGGCGGGATTGCGGGTGCTGGTCGTCGACGACGAGGTGGACGCGCGCGAATTTGTCGCTACCGCCCTGGGCGAGTACGGCGTGCAGGTGGTGACGGTCGGTTCGGTCCGAGAAGCCCTAAGCGCCCTCGCGGCCCAAAAAACGGACGTGTTGGTCAGCGACATCGGCATGCCCGGCGAGGACGGTTACGCGCTTATCCGCGAGTTGCGCTCCCGCGGCAATACCCTCCCCGCCATCGCCTTCACCGCCTACGCCCGCGGCGAAGATCTCAAAGACGCCCTGCAGGCCGGTTTTCAGTGCCACGTGCCCAAACCCGTCGAGATCGCCCAATTGGTGAGCGCCATCGCCAGCCTCTCGCGCAACCGCAAAGCGACCTGATATCGGATCCAGACCGGCCCAACCGGCTCAAGACGAAGCAAGCTTCCGGCAGTTATACTGGTTGGCAACTGGTTGAACTTTCTTACCATGATCTTCACCGTCGGTGCTTTCGAAGCCAAAACCCATTTTGCCAACCTGCTTGAGCGTGTCGCTCGGGGTGAGCAAATCGTCATCACCCGCCATGGAACGCCAGTGGCTCGACTCGTGCCGATTTCCGGCAACGACCGCGAGCGGGCGAAGCAGACGATCACCCGGTTGAAAGAATTCAGCCGGGGGCAAACTCTTGAAGGGCTTTCCATCCGTGCCTTGCGGGAAGAGGGACGGCAGTGAGCACTTTTGTGCTCGATGTTTCTGTAGCGCTTGCCTGGTGTTTCCACGACGAAGCGACCAGTGCCTCCTGGGCAGTGCTGGATCGCCTGGAAACCGAGGAGGCTGCGGTGCCGTCGCTGTGGCACCTGGAGACTGGGAACATCCTGGCGCTTGCAGAGCGCAAACGCCGGATCACCGCCGCACGCCTTGCCGAATTCGTGGCTTTGATCGATACCCTCGCCATCACAGTCGATGAACAAACGCCTTACCGGGTGCTGTCGGACATTCTTGCTCTCGCCCGCAACGAGCGGCTAACCACCTACGATGCTGCTTACCTGGAACTGGCCATGCGCCTGGGGGTGCCGCTCGCAACCAAAGATGCCGAACTCCGGCAGACCGCCGCGAAGCTCGGCGTGGAGCTGCTGGGTGTATGAAAACGGCGACTCACAGACAGTCAGAGCGACAGCAAAATCCGTAGCCGATCCTCCACGGCCAAAAGCGTTTCGTTGCGGACAGCGCCCCATTTTTCCGTCAACCGCTGCGTGCTGATCGAGCGGACATCCTCACACTTGATAAAGCTGCGCACCGTCACTCCGCCTTCCGGAGGCTCAAGACCCACGTGAAACGGGATGCCTTTGTCGCGGCTGGTGATGGGCAGTACGACCACCAGCTGCGCCGGTCCCCGGTTAAGTGGATCGGCAGAAACCACCAGGCAGGGACGACGCCCTGCCTGCTCACGTCCCCGGGTGGGATCAAGATCGGCCAGCCACACTTCGCCGCGCCCCGGCTTCAATGCTCCTCCCCAAGATCGTCTGCCAGGGCATGGTCCCAAATTTCACGCTCTGCAAGCTCCGCCTGCCACGCCTCCGGGTCGTCGCGCAAAGCGGCAAATGCCCGGTTGGCCTCCTCCAAAAATTGCCCGCGCCGGTACTCCTCGACGGCACGGTCGAGAACCGTCTGCATCGATTCGCCCGAGCGGGCTGCCAGTTCCTTCAATGTCCGGTGCGCTGAGGCGCTGATTCTGACCGTCGGTCCCTGCATAATCCACTAAGCTGTGCACAGTTTAGTATACAGCCGTCCTGGCTGCGGGCTGCTACTCGTCTGCCTGCAAAGGCGAGAGCCTTTCGGACAACCGCGTGTAGCGCTGCATGGCCTTCACTTCGCGCACGGCGATGGCAATGGCCTTGCGGGTACCCACCAGCACCGCCAGTTTGCGTGCCCGGGTCAGACCGGTATAGAGCAGGTTGCGGCTGAGCATCGGAAAGTGCTGGGTGTGCACCGGGATAATCGCCACCGGATACTCGCTGCCCTGGCTGCGGTGGATGCTGATCGCGTAGGCAAGCGACAGTTCGTTCAAATCGGCGAAGTCGTAGCCCATGGTGCGCTCGAAAAATTGCACCTGAAGCTTTTGGTTCTCAAAGTCAATCCCCGCGATCGTGCCCAGATCGCCGTTGAAGACCCCCAGGTCGTAATTGTTGCGCAGCTGAATCACCCGGTCGCCCACTCGAAATAGTCGCCTGCCGCGATCGAGCTCGCCGCCGTCGGGAGGCAGGGGGTTGAGGGCTTCCTGCAGGACGGTGTTGAGGTGGTTGGAGCCCACCAGTCCCCGGTTCATCGGGCAGAGCACCTGGGCATCGGCCAGGGAGCGAAATCCCCGCCGGGGCAACTCTTGCACGACGAATTCGCGAACGCGCTCGACCACCTGCGCAGGCTCGTGGGCTTCGATAAACAGGCAGTCGGACCCTTCGCCCGCCAGATCCGGCATCTGGCCCGAGTTGATGCGGTGGGCGTTGGTGATGATGCGGCTCGCGGCGGCCTGGCGAAAGACCTGGGTGAGCCGGGCGGTGGGGATGGCCGGTGAGCGCACCAGATCGGCCAGCACGTTGCCGGGGCCGACGCTGGGCAACTGGTCCTGGTCGCCCACCAGCAGCACCTGCGCCCCCGCAGGGATGGCCTTGAGCAGGTTGTAGGCGAGCACCACGTCGATCATCGAAGCTTCGTCGATCACAAACGCTTGGGCGTCGAGGGGATTTTCGGCACAGCGCTTGAAGCCCATCGTGCTCGGATCGAATTCGAGCAACCGATGAATGGTTTTCGCTTCCTGGCCGCTCACCTCCGCCAGGCGCTGGGCGGCCCGGCCGGTGGGAGAAGCGAGCAGGACCTTTTTGCCCATCGCCTTCCACAGAGCGGCGACCGCCCGGGTGGTGAGCGTTTTGCCCGTTCCCGGCCCGCCGGTAAGGACGGTCACCGGTTCGCGGGCGGCCAGCATAACCGCCTGGCGCTGCTCGGCAGAAAGTTGCAGGCCGTGGTGGTGGGTGTATCTTTCGAGCCACGCCTCGACGCGGCCGGTGTCCACCGGGGCAGGGGGGCGCTCGCACAGCCGCCGCGCCAGGCCCACCTCGCACTGCCACAGCGACGGCTGGAAGCAGACCACGGGCGCCTCCGCCCCGCCTGACGGCCGCTCCGCTTTGATCTGCCCTTCGCGCACCAACGCGCGGGCCATCTCAACCAGGCGCGGCCGGACCGATTCGGCCACTTCCTCCAGGCGCAGCAGTGCCACGGCCTGATCGAGCATCTCCTCCAGCGGCAAGTAGCAGTGCCCCTCCTCGGTGGCGGTGATGAGCGCGTAGAGGATCCCGGCTTTGAGACGCTCGTCGCTGTCGGGGGCCACCCCAAGGTTCTGAGCGATCTGATCGGCGGTGCGAAAGCCGATGCCCCAGATGTCCTGGGCCAGCTGGTAGGGGTTGGTGCGCACCCGCTCGATCGCCTCGTCGCCGTAAGTCTTGAAAATTTTGACGGCGTGGGTGGTGTTCACCTGGTGCGACTGCAAAAAGAGCATCACTTCTTTGATCGCCTTTTGCTCCTGCCAGGCCGCCTGAATGAGCCGGATGCGGTGGGCACCCACCCCCGGCACCTCGGCGAGCCGGCTGCAGTCGCTTTCGATAATTTCGAGAGACGCCAGGCCGAAGTGAGCAACGATGCGCCGGGCGGTCACCGGCCCCACGCCCTTGATCAGGCCCGATCCGAGATATTTTTCGAGGCCGCCAATGGTGGCGGGGCGGGTCTCCTCGTGGCGATGGGCCAGAAACTGGGGACCGTACTGGGGATGATCTTTCCAGCAACCCCAAAATTGCATCGTCTGGCCCGGCTGCAGCTGAGCAAAATTGCCCACCACCGTCGCCAGATCCGCCAGTCCGCGCACCGCTACCCGGGCGATCGTGTAGCCGTTCTGGGGGTTGTGAAAGGTGACGCGCTCGACGACACCCTGGAGCATCTCGTCGCGCTCCCCGCCTGCCAGCCCTTCGATCGATCGCTGCATCGCCAGTCCCATGCCCCCAATTTTAACCGCTTGAGGACATCCGGCCTTAATTTCCGGCGATGTGCACCACGACCTCGCGCAGTTGGCGGTGGCGGCGGTGCTCCCAGATATAGATGCCCTGCCAGGTGCCCAGTACCAGTCGGCCGTCGCTCACCGGAATGTTCTCGCTGGTGTGGGTGAGGGCGGTGCGAATATGGGCGGGCATATCGTCCGGCCCCTCGGCGTTGTGGCGGTAGGACCGGGCGTCCTCCGGCACGAGCTTGGCCAAAAAGCTCTCCAGATCGGCCAGTACATCGGGATCGGCGTTCTCCTGGATAAGCAGGCTGGCGGAAGTGTGGCGCAAAAACAAGGTGCATAAGCCCATCTGTACACCGGATTGATTCACCACTTCGCCCACTGCCCCGGTGATAGGGTAGAGAGACTGGCCTCGGGTCTGCAGCTTGAGTATCTGCTGGTGGTGCATCATGGCGCGGCGCTATGCTCGGAATATCTGTTGAAGTGTGATGTCTCGGACCTGCAATAGCGCAGATAATTGACATAGCACATTGTAATTCGCGTCATCTTCTGGAGGCTTAGGGTACTGCTGATGTGGGAATTCCTCTACGACCACCTGGGCTTTGATCTCGGAGTTGAGCCTTGGGATTTTGCCATTATCTTTGCCCTGGTTTTCGTGGAAGGTGCTCTCAGTGCGGACAACGCCGCGGTGCTCGCCGCCCTCACCCGCACCCTGCCCACCGACGAAGAACGCCGTCGCTCGCTGCGCTACGGGATCATCGGCGCCTTTGTCTTTCGTTTTTTTGCAGTACTGTTCGCAGCCTGGCTGATCGACAACTGGCCGCTCAAGTTGGCTGGTGCCCTGTATTTGATTTATCTGGCGGTCAGCCACTTTCTCAAAGGCAAAGACGAAGACGAGGACGTGGTGGCCGAGGAGAAAAAGCTTCTGAGCAATCCGCTCTTTCGAGCGACGCTCGGGCGTCTGTCGCCCTTCTGGCGGGTGATCGTGCTGGTGGAACTGACCGACATCGCCTTTTCGGTCGATTCGATCACCGCAGCGGTGGCCTTCAGCGACAAAGCCTGGGTGGTAATCGTCGGCGGCATTCTGGGTATTGTCACGATGCGCTTTGTGGCGGAATTGTTCATCAAGCTCATCGACCGCTACGTGCGTCTGGAGACGGCGGCCTTTCTGGCGGTGGGCTTTATCGGCTTCAAGATGATGACCGAGGTAGTGGCAAACCAGCTGCTTCCCAAGCTCCACTTCGAGACGCCGGAGTGGGTAGTGCTCGGCGTCGTGGCGGCCATCTTCGCCTGGGGTTTTACAAAAAAAAATGTTGAAAGCGACGTCGAAGAAGAAGCGTCGCTGCGCTCGTAGGACGCATCAGCAGCCCGGGATGAACCGCAGGCGAGTGATGCTGTAATCGGTCACCAGGCGGTTACGGCGAATGCCAACCAAGACGGCAACGCCCTCTTCGCCGCGCAGCAGACCCTGGAGCGCACCGTCCGCAGCTTTGCCCGCGGGTTTGCCGTCCACAGAGACGATCACATCCCCACTGCGCAAAGCGGCCTCGGAGGCTGGGGAGTTGGGAAATACCGTCTGGATCATCGGTTCGCCCTTTTTGGAGGCACCCAGGGTGACGCCGATGCCCACTACTGAGCGCGGCGGCACCGTAATCTCTTCGCGCGTCAGCACCGCGTCGAAGTCGCTCTCGCCGCGGCGGACCGTCAGGTTGACCGAACTGCCCATTTCACCACGGATGCGAGCAGCCGCTTCGCCTTTGAGTTTGGCGACCGGCACACCGTCGACGGCGACGACGCGGTCCCCGGCCTGCAGACCGGAGCGGGCGGCAGGGCTATTTTCTATGGCACGCAGTACCGACATCGAGCCTGCCGGATCGAAGCCCATCTCCAGACCGACACCCGAAAAGCGCTGGGGCTCCCGCTGGGGGCAGGTGGGGGTCTGTGCCCCACCGGAAGTGGCACTGCTCAGGCCGAGCGCCACGGTGACAACCCACAAACCGATGCTGGAAAAGCGCACAGACACCCCCTGGAAGCGAGACGGCCGCAAAGCGAAAAAACTGGAAGCCACCCAAATTGTAAAGGGTAATTTCCTGCGGATTGCATGAATCTTTCGGAGCGGCATGCCCAACGGTCGCTGGGTTGGGCTGTCGCCCCTGCAAACCGTCCGGCGCCGACTTGCTTACGCGAACCCTGCCTGCACGAGTTCGAGAGCATGGCGAAGTAGACCCGGCGGCCGCCGACATACATGCCGTCCGCAAGGTGCAGGGCGTAGTCCTGTGTAGGGTCTACGGCCAAAAATTCGCTAAGCGCGAACACTTTGAAGGCACTACCGCAAAAGGTGCTAAGTCGTCTGGAGCGGAAGGTGCGGCCTTTGCCGCCGCCCAGGGGACGGCAAAGGCCGCGGCGGTGGCGGCTCCTGCAAACAGGCCGCGGCGGGTGCAGGTCATCGCATTTTCCTGCGGGTGGGGCAGGGTAGCCGTGGAAATGAACCATACCGTATAGACTATCCAAATGTCTTTGTTCTACACACCAATCCCTCTACACAAGGCCAAGTTCAATCCCCTAATGCTGTCGGTCGGCCCGGTGCTGCTCAATAGCGTACTGGCTTGGCTGACCAGCAAGTTACGATCGGCTGGCCGTCTCTAGCATTCAGGACTTTGCTGTGACTTCACCGTTTACCTACCCGCCATCGCGCCGCGACGATCAAGTGGACGACTACCACGGCACGCCGGTGGCCGATCCGTACCGCTGGCTGGAGGATGCCGAATCTCCCGGGACCAAAGCCTGGGTGGAAGCGCAAAACCAGGTGACGTTCGGCTTTCTGGAGACGATCCCTGAGCGCGAAGCGATCCGGGAACGGCTCACCCACATCTGGAATTACGAGCGCTACGGCACCCCTTTTCGGGAGGGAGGACGCTACTTTCTGTTCAAAAACACCGGTCTGCAAAACCAGAGCGTACTCTACACCGTGCCGGATCTTGAAGGCGAGTTGCGGTTGCTGCTCGATCCGAATGCGCTATCTGCAGACGGCACGGTGGCGCTTTCCGGTCTAGCGGTAAGCGACGACGGCAAGTATCTGGCCTATGGCACCTCCGCCTCCGGCTCCGACTGGCAGCAGTGGCGGGTGCTGGATATCGAGACGGGCGAGGATCTGCCGGATATGGTGCAGTGGGTCAAGTTTTCCGGTGCTTCCTGGCTTAAGGACGGCAAGGGCTTTTTCTACAGCCGCTACGACGAGCCGAACGCCGCCGGCCAGTTTCAGGATGTCAATTACTTTCAAAAGCTTTACTTCCACCGCCTGGGCACTCCGCAGGATCAAGACGTACTGGTCTACGAACGCAAAGATCAAAAAGAGTGGGGCTTCGGCGGCGAGGTGAGCGAGGACGGACGCTACCTCGTCATCAGCGTCAGCCAGGGCACCGACCCCAAAAACAGGGTGTTCTACAAAGATCTGGCCGACCCGGCTTCGGCGGTGGTCGAACTGTTGCCCGAGGCCGACGCCGCCTACGAATTTATCGACAACGACGGCCCGTTATTTTGGTTCACCACCGACAAGGACGCGCCGCGCGGACGGGTGGTGGCCATCGACATCACCCAACCTCTACACCTAAACGAGTTGATCCCCGAAAGCGAAGACACGCTGCAAGGGGTCAGCATTCTCGACAACAAATTTTTCGCCAATTATCTCAAAGACGCCCATACCCAGGTGCGCATCTACGACCTGCAAGGGCAGTACGTGGGAGAAGTCGAATTGCTGGGCATCGGCAGCGCCGGGGGCTTCGGCGGCAAGCGCACGGACACCGAGACGTTTTATGCCTTTACCAGCTTCACCACCCCCACCACCATCTACCGCTACGACATCCCCACTGCCAAAAGCACCGTGCTCTTCCAGCCTAAAGTCGACTTCGACCCCACCGCCTACACCACCGAGCAGGTCTTCTTCAACAGCAAGGACGGCACCCGCATCCCGATGTTCATCACCTATAAAAAAGGCACCCCCCGCAACGCCCTCAACCCTACCTACCTCTATGGCTACGGCGGTTTCAACGTTTCTATTACCCCCACTTTTTCACCCAGCAACCTGCTGTGGTTGGAAATGGGCGGCCTCTACGCCGTCCCCAACCTGCGCGGCGGCGGCGAGTACGGCGAGGATTGGCATCAGGCGGGCACCAGGCTCAACAAGCAAAACGTCTTCGATGACTTTCTCGCCGCGGCCGAATACCTGATCGCCAATAAATACACCTCGCCGGAGAAATTGGCGATCGGCGGCGGCAGCAACGGTGGTTTGCTGGTGGGAGCTGCCATGACCCAGCGCCCGGAGTTGTTTGCTGCTGCGCTGCCCGCGGTCGGGGTGATGGACATGCTGCGCTTTGAGCAGTTCACGATTGGCTGGGCGTGGGTGTCCGATTACGGCTCTTCGCAAGACCCCGAGCAGTTCCAGGCGTTGTATGCCTACTCGCCTTTGCACAACTTGAAGGCAGGGACACGCTACCCGGCGACGCTGGTGACGACGGCGGACACCGACGACCGGGTGGTGCCGGGACACAGTTACAAGTTCACAGCGGCGCTACAGGCGGCGCAGGCGGGCGAAGGACCGGTGTTGATCCGCATCGAGACGAAGGCGGGCCACGGAGCGGGCAAGCCGACCACCAAGCTGATCGAAGAAGCGGCGGACCGCTGGGCGTTTCTGGTGGCCAACCTCCGCATGCAACTGAAGTTTTGACGGCGGGCGCCGCGATGCTGCGATCGCCCTTTTACCCGTTGTTGCCGCGCTGCTCCAAAATATTGAGGATGCGGCGATTTTCCAGTTGCAGCCCGCGCACGTCCGTCCGCAGATCGTGGATCTCCACCTGCATCGCGTCGAAGCGTTGAAACGTAGCGAAGGCGATACGGGAAACCTGGTTCACAGACTCCGACACTGTGTTTACACGCTCGGTGAGAATATTCAGCCGCTCGCTGCCGGCGGCCTGGTTAGCTTCAAGTCGGTCTATGGCAGCGGCATTGGCGGCAATTGACGTTTGTATTGCACCCATAACCGAGTCGTGCCTGGCAACCGACTCCTCCAGGCGCTCCAGGACCGAGTCGTGCCTGGCAACCGACTCCTCCAGGCGGGAAAGAGCGATGGCATTGGCGGCAATCTGTTCGCTGGTGGCCGCGACGATAGCCTCGATGCGATCCAACCTACTGGAGTATTCGGGTGGTTGGCCGTTGTTGGTGGTCATGTCGATGGCAGGGCGGTTTCCTACATGCATATCACTTGGACAGACTGAACACCACGCGCGGGATGCTCTTTGTTTTTTGCGCAGGTGTGCGGCGGTTGGTCCCCAGCAAACCCTGTCCATAAATAACGGTGTTCTCGCTTGAGTGCAGAGGTTGGGATTCGAATCTACGCGGGCTCTCGCCTCTTCGATTTTCAAGACCGGCAAGAATGTCTATCAGGAGAAATTTACCCATTTCCCCCGCGCTGCTGCAGGATATCGAGGATGCGGCGATTCTCCAGCTGTAGGCCGCGAACGTCCGACTGGATCGACTGGATAATTGGCACCAACACGCGGATCGACTCCGCCAGGGTATCGACCCGTTCGGCGATGATGTTGACCCGTTCGCTCATCGCCGCCTGATTGGCTTCGAGGCGGGCGATCGCTGTCGAGTTAGCGGTGATCTGCTCACTGTTGGCCGCGACGAGCACCTCGATGCGATCGAGCCTGGCAGAGACGTCCGGGGGTAGTCCGTTGTTGGTGGTCATGTCGATGGCAGGACG